>NZ_JBICVH010000025.1:78805-162288 GCF_043198905.1 Kitasatospora sp. NPDC048715
CCGTGCACCCCCCCCCCGCGCCCCCCCCCCCCGCGCACCCGGCCCCCCGCGCCGCCCCCGCCCCCGCGCCCGCCGGCGGGGGGGGCCCCCCCCGCCCGCCCCCCCCCCCCCCCGCGACTTCGGGGGTTGGTGTTTCGGCGGAGGGGCCGGCGGGTGCGGGACGTCCGGGCGGTGCGGGGAAAATCCGGGAGGGCGGGCGTCCGTGCGGTGCTACGGTCGGGCGCCATGAGCTGGCTTCCCGATGACTTCGTCCATCCCGTCCAGGTGCCGCTGCCGGGCGGGGCCCATCACCTGCGGCCGGTCCGGGAGGCGGATGCCCCGCTCGACTACCCGGCCGTGATGGGCTCGCGCGAACGGCTGTGGACCCTCTTCGGTCCGGCCTGGGGCTGGCCCGCGGCCACCATGACGTTCGAGGCCAACCAGGCCGACCTGCTGCGGCACGAGAAGGAGATCGCCGCACACCAGTCCTTCAACTACGCGCTGCTCGACGCGGCCGAGACGGCCCTGCTCGGCTGCGTCTACATCGACCCGCCCGCGAAGGCCGGTGCGGACGGCGAGATCGCCTGGTGGGTGGTGGACGAGCTGGTGGGCAGCGAGGTCGAGCGGGCCATGGACGCGCTGGTGCCGCAGTGGATCGCCGCCGACTGGCCGTTCGAGCGGCCCCGCTTCCTCGGCCGTGGGATCTCCTGGTCGGACTGGCTCGCCCTGCCCGCGCACGCCGGCGCGTGAGCCGACCTCGTCCCGCGTGCCCCGGCCCACGCCGGGGCACGGGGGCGAACGTCATCGACCCCTGAGGGAGCGGGCGCACCGGGCACGCCGGCGTGCACCCGGCGGCTACGGCCCGACCGGTTCCAGCCGGAGCCGCCGGGACGGCCAGGGGGCCGGCTCGGCGGGGCCGAACCAGACGCGGACGTCCTCGCCGGTGCGGACGGGCAGTCGGGGGAAGTCGTTCTCGGCGTGCTCGGTGCGGTGCAACGCATGGTCCGGGAGCAGGTGTTCGGTGGCGAAGGAGTCGAAGGCGCCGCCGTGGACGGTCGCCGAGGCGGCCGGGTGGCAGACGGTGGCGAGGACCTCGCGGCGGCCCGCATGCGGTGTGAATCCGGGGCCGCGCAGCAGCAGGACGTCGTCGCTGTCGACCATGGTGGCGTTGGCCGCGTCGCGGTGCTCCCGCCAGACCGGGCCGCCGTAGAAGGCCTCCAGGGCGCGCCGCCGGTCGGCCATGTCGGGGAAGGCGCGCAGCCAGACGAAGCGGTCCGGATCGTCGAGGTCGCGGAAGCGGCCGCCGACGGTGATGCCGACCGCCTGCTGGCCCGTCACGAACTCGCGCTCGAACAGCTCGATCAGGGTCTCCCGGGCGCCGGGGTGCAGGGTGTACTGGCGGAGTTCGACGATGAGGTTCATGCCGTGGCCGCCCCGGTGCGTGTGAAGTCGTTCATGCGCCGCAGCGTAGGAGTGCTCTCCTGACACCACCTGTCAGTGGATACTGGGCGGCATGCGCGCGAGTCGGCTGGTCGCCCTGCTCCTGCTGCTCCAGAACCGGGGCCGGCTGACCGCCGAGCAGCTGGCGGGGGAGCTGGAGGTCTCCGTCCGTACGGTCTACCGGGACGTCCAGGCGCTCGCCGCCGCCGGAGTCCCGCTGTACGGCGACGCCGGGCACGCCGGCGGGTACCGGCTGGTCGACGGCTACCGGACCCGCCTCACCGGGCTGACCGCCGACGAGGCCCAGGCCGCCTTCCTCGCCGCACTCCCGGGCGCCGCCGCCGAGTTGGGCCTCGGCGAGGCGCTCACCGCCGCCCAGCTCAAACTGCGGGCGGCCCTGCCGGCGGAGCTGCGCGAGCACGCCGGGCGGATCCAGGAGCGCTTCCTGCTCGACGCGCCCGGCTGGTACGGCGCGGCGGACGAGACCCCGCACCTGGCCGCCGTCGCCGCCGCGGTGTGGGAGCGGCGGGCGGTGGTGCTGCGGTACCGGCGCTGGCGGGCGCCGGAGGAGATCGAGCGGCGGGTGGAGCCGTACGGGCTGGTGCTCAAGGCCGGGCGCTGGTACCTGGTCGCCGCCGGTCCGGGCGGGATGCGTACGTACCGGGTCGACCAGGTCGTCGGACTGCGCGTGCTGGACGAGGAGTTCGCGGTGCCGGACGGCTTCGGCCTGGGCGCGTACTGGACGGGCTACCTCGCGGACTTCCGGGCCCGGCTGCACACGGGGGAGGCGCTGGTCCGGCTCACCCCGGAGGGCGCCCGGCGCCTCGGGGTCGCCGCCGCGGACGAGGGCTGGACGGAGGCCCGGGTGCCGATCGAGTCGCCGGACCACGCGCACGGGGAGTTCCTGCGGCTGGGCGCCGACGTCGAGGTGCTGGAACCGGCCGAACTCCGTGACCGCATCGCCAGGACGGTACGGGCCCTGGCCGCCCGCTACGGGGGGTGATCCGCGGGCCCGGACAGCCGAGCGCCCGACCGGCGGGGTGCCGGTCGGGCGGGGTCGGGCGGGTCAGGCGACGAAGTGGTCGAACTCGCCGGCCTTGGCGCCGAGCACCCAGGCGTTGAACTTGATGCGGGTGGTGGTGACGACGAGGGTGGGGTCGTCGGACTGCCGGATGTAGACGTGGTCGCCCTCGGAGGCGATCTCGATCCAGTCATCCTTGTCGCTGCTGGTGCTGGACCTCTGCCAGTCGAGGTGGTCCACGAGTGCCCTCCTGGTGGTGCGTGGCGGCCGTATCGAGGGTACTGGTCCCTGTGCACGGACGGCGGCATCGTTTCGGTCATGTCAATTCGTGCGAGACGTTGTGCTATTCCATTGGGGTGTCAGTCGTTCCTACACTGAAGCCCCGCCGCACGGGGGCTGCGGGAGGCAGGTTTGCCGACGGGCCCGGGGGAGGCGCGTGTGACTGACCGGGGCTGGGACGAGGACGACGCCCGGCCGTACTTCTTCCTCTCCTACGCGCACACCCCCAAGGCCGGTGCGCGGGGCGCGAGCGACCCGAACCACTGGGTCAGGCAGTTGTACCGGGACCTCTGCGAGGCGGTGCTCCAGCTCACCACGGTCCCGGACGGGGCCGCGGTCGGCTTCATGGACGAGTCCATGCACCAGGGCGAGCTGTGGGCCGAACGGTTGTCCGACGAGTTGGCGACCTGCCGGGTGTTCGTGCCCCTGTACTCCCCGAGGTACTTCAACAGCGTTCCGTGCGGCCAGGAATGGCACGCGTTCACCCGCCGGCCGGTCTACCCGGCGAACCTCGACTCCGAGCGCACCAGCGGCATCGTCCCGGTGCTGTGGGCGCCGATGAGCCGCTACCGGCTGCCGAACGTGGCCAGTGAACTCCAGTTCAACCACGCGAGTTTCGGGCCCGAGTACGCCACCGAGGGCCTGTACGCCCTGATGAAGCTCAGCTACTTCCGCTCCTCCTACGAGCTGGCGGTGCACCGGCTGGCGGCCCGGATCGTGCAGGTCGCGGAGGAGACGGTGATCCCGGTCGGGCGGCGGCTGGGATTCAACGGCCTGCCGAGCGCGTTCAACGTCACCGCCCCGACCAAGCAGCTGCGGATCTCCGTACTCGCCTACCACCAGAACGAGTTGCCCGCCGACCGCAGCCCCGACTACTACGGCGAGCGGCGCACCGACTGGCACCCGTACCGGCCGGTCGGCTCGCCGATCGCCCAGCACGCGGCGCGCCTCGCCCGGCAGTTGGGGTTCCAGCCGACCGTGCACGAGTTCGACGAGGAGGTCGAGTCGATCATCGGGGGCAACGCCGAGGCGCCCGGCCTGCTGCTGCTCGACCGCTGGGCGCTGCGCGACCCGCGCCGGCGCGAGCTGGTCCGGCGCTTCGACCGCTCGGACGCCACCTGGGTGAGCATCCTGGAGCCGTTCAACGGCGACGACCCGGAGTGCGCCGACCGCGCCGACGAGCTGGGCGACCTGACCGACGAGACGCTGCGCATCACCCGGCGGGCGAGCCGGCCGAGCTTCCTCGGCGCGACCGGACCGACCGGGCTGCACTCCCTGGAGGACTTCGACGACGCGCTGCCCCGGGCGGCGATGAAGGCCAAGTACGCGTTCGAGGGCCGCACCCGGGCCGAACCGGAGGAACCGCCGCCGCCCCGGCCGAGCCTGCGGGACGCGTTCCGGCGCGGCCCGGGCGGGTACGGACCGGACGGATCCCCGGCGGACCCCTTCGAGGACGACCGGGGCGACGACCGCGCCGACGGCGACGGCACCGGCCGCACCACCGGTACCACCCACCGACGTCGGGACAACGGCGACGACCCGCACCGCGAGCGTGACCCGCACCGTGAGCGTGACCCGCACCGCGAGCAGGACCCGCACCGCGAGCACGACCCGTACCGCGACGACGGCGATGAACCCGATGACGGGATGGCGCCCTTGGGAGGACGAGGACCGCGATGACTGACAACCGCACCAGGAACCTCCGTCTCGGCGGGCTCACCTCCGCCGACCTGGCCGCCCAGCGGGAGGCCGAGCGGCAGGCGGCGGAACAGGACCGCAACGGCCGGATCATCACCTTCTACTCGTACAAGGGCGGCACCGGCCGCACCATGGCGCTGGCCAACACCGCCTGGATCCTGGCCGCCAACGGCTTCCGCGTGCTCACCGTGGACTGGGACCTGGAGGCGCCCGGCCTCGCCAAGTTCTTCCACCCGTTCCTCGACCCGGCCTCGCTGGCCGGGACCACCGGGATGATGGACCTGATCGCCGAGTACCGCGAGGAGGCGCTGCGCCCGGTCGAGCACGCCGAGGGCTGGCACCTGGACTTCGCCCGGGTGCACCCGCACGCGCTCTCGCTCACCTGGCCGCACTTCCCGGCCGGCGGCAGCCTGGACTTCCTCTCCGCGGGCCAGTTCAACCGGGACTACTCCGAGGCCGTCACCCACCTCGACTGGGACATCTTCTACGACCGCTTCGACGGCGGGCAGTTCTTCGACGCCCTCAAGGCCGACATGGCCAAGCGCTACGACTACGTGCTGATCGACTCCCGCACCGGCCTGTCCGACATCGCCGAGATCTGCACCGTCCAGATGCCCGACGACCTGGTGGTCTGCTTCACCCTCAGCGACCAGTCCATCGACGGTGCCTCCCGGATCGCCCAGCACATCCACGACCGCTACCGCGAGCGCGGGATCCGCATCCTGCCCGTCCCGATGCGCATCGACGAGGGCGAGAAGGAGAAGGCCGACGCCGGCCGCGCCCTCGCCCGGGTCCGCTTCGACGGGCTGCCGGCCGGCTTCGACGGCGAGGAACTCGCCCAGTACTGGGGCTCGGTGGAGATCCCGTACCGGCCGTTCTACGCCTACGAGGAGATCCTCGCCACCTTCGGCGACCAGACCGGCACGCCCACCTCGATGCTGGCCGCCTGCGAGCGGCTCACCTCCATGATCACCGAGGGCCGGGCGGCCGGCCTGCCGCCGGTGGACGAGGAGGTGCGGCTGCGCTTCGTGGACGCGTTCACCCGCCGCCGCCCGTCCGTGCCCGCCGACCTCTACCTCTCCTACGTCCCCGAGGACCGGATGTGGGCGGACTGGATCGAGTCCGTCCTGACCAGGGCCGGCTTCCGGGTGCTGCCGCGCGACCTCAGCGCCGGCACCGACCCGCGCGAGGAGACCGAGCGCGGCATCGACTCCGCGTACCGGACGGTCGCCGTGCTCTCGCCCGCCTACCAGCGCTCCCCGCAGGCGCGGGCGCTGTGGGAGTCGGTGGTCAGCTCCGACCCCTCCGGCACCCGCCGCCAGCTGCTGCCCGTCCGGGTCGGCGACGTGCGGCTCACCGCGCCGTTCAGCAACCGCAACCCGGTCGACCTGGTCGGCCGCGACGAGACGCAGTCGATCCAGAGCCTGCTGCGCGCGCTCGGCCGCGGCGACACCCCGCTCGACGACGCGCCCAGCGGCGGCCCGCGCTTCCCCGGCAGCAAGCCCTCGGTGTGGGACGTCCCGCCGCGCAACCCCTCCTTCACCGGCCGCTCCGCCGTCCTGGAGCAGCTGCGCAACCAGCTGCGCGGCGGCATGGCGGCCGTGCTGCCCACCCCGCAGACCCTGTACGGGCTCGGCGGCGTCGGCAAGACCCAGGTGGCGCTGGAGTACGCCCATCGCTTCATGTCCGACTACGACCTGGTCTGGTGGATCGACGCCGAGCAGACCGAGCTGGTCGCGCCGGCGCTGGCCGAACTCGCCCGGCGGCTGGGCCTGCGGGTCGGCGACTCGGTGACCGAGGCCGCCGAGGCGGCCAGGGAGGCGCTGCGGCGCGGCGTGCCCACCTCGCGCTGGCTGCTGATCTTCGACAACGCCGACGAGCCCGCCGAGATCCGCCGGTTCTTCCCCGGCGGCTCCGGCCACATCCTGGTCACCTCCCGCAACCAGGCCTGGACCGGGCACGCCGAGGCGCTGGAGGTCGACGTCTTCACCCGCGGCGAGAGCGTCGAGCACCTGTGCCGGCGCGCCCGCAGCCTCTCCCGCCCGGACGCCGACCGGGTCGCCGAGGCGGTCGGGGACCTGCCGCTGGCAGTCGAGGTGGCCGCCGCCTGGCTGGACACCACCGGCACCCCGGTGGAGACCTACGTCTCCCAGCTGCACGCCGAGGCCGCCCGCGCGCTGGCCGTCGGCCGCCCGGCCGACTACCCGACGCCGGTCGCCGCGACCTGGAACGTGTCGATCGGACGGCTGCGCCAGCAGTCCCCGGCGGCCGTCCGGCTGCTCCAGCTGTGCGCGTTCTTCGCGCCCGAGCCGATCTCGATGAACCTCTTCTACAGCGACCAGATGATCCGGGCGCTGGTGAAGTTCGACGCCGACCTCAGCGACAAGTTCATGCTGGGCAAGGTGATCCAGGCGATCGGCCGGTACGCGCTGGCCAAGGTCGACGCCGGCAGCAACAGCTTCCAGGTGCACCGGCTCGTCCAGGCGGTGATCCGGGCCGGGATGACCGCCGACGAGCAGGAGATCGCCGTCCACGAGGTGCACCGCATCCTCACCGGCGCCCGGCCCGTCCTCGGCGACACCGACGACCCGGCCAACTGGCCCGCCTTCGACGAGATCTGGCCGCACCTGTCGCCGTCCAAGGCGCACAACTGCGACGAGGCGGACACCCGCCAGCTGCTCATCGACCGGGTCCGCTACCTGTGGAAGCGCGGCGAGCTCGACCGCGCCCGCGACCTCGGCCACGCCCTGGACGTGGAGTGGACCGGCAAGCTCGGCGAGAACGACCGGCAGACCCTGCTGCTGCGCTTCCAACTCGCCAACGTGCTGCGCTCCCAGGGCAACTACGGTGAGGCGCTGGCCCTGGACGAGGACACCCTGGAGCGCCAGCGGGGCCTGCTCGGCGAGCACCACCCGTACACCCTGATGACGGCCGGCTCGCTCGGCGCCGACCGCCGGGCGCTCGGCCGGTTCCAGGCCGCGCTCGACCTCGATCGCGAAATCCTCGACCAGTTCCGCGAGTTGTTCGGCGACGACAACCCGCGCACGCTCTCCATGGCGAACAACCTGGCGATCGACTACCGGCTGGTCGGCGACAGCGAGGCGGCCCGCGAACTCGACCAGGAGACCCTCGACCGGCGCACCGCCGTCCTCGGCCCCAAGCACCCCTACACCCTGTCCACCAAGTCCAACCTGGCCCGCGACCTGCGCGAACTCGGCGACTACCGCGGCTCGGTGGACCTGCTCCAGGAGGTCACCTCCGACCTCGGCGACGTGCTCGACCCGGACCTGCCGGAGAACCTGCGCAACGCCAAGTCGCTGGCCGTCTCGCTGCGCCGGATCGGCCAGCTCGCCGAGGCCCGCCGGATCACCAAGGAGACCTACGAGCGCTACCTGGAGCGCTACGGCGCCGACGCCCCCGACGCGCTCGCCTGCGCGCTCAACCTGGCCGCCGACCACAGCGCCTCCGGCGACAAGGAGGCCGCCCGCGACCTCTGCTCCACCGTCTTCGAGGGCCACCGGCGGCTGTTCGGCGACGAGCACCCGTTCACCCTGGCCTGCGCCAACAACCTCGGCATCTACCTGCGGGGCAGCGGCGACGTCCCGGGCGCCATCGAGCGCGGCCGGCTCACCGTCGAGGGGCTGACCCGCTCGGTCGGGCCGGAGCACCCGTACACCCTCAACGCGATGATCAACCTGGCCAACGCCTACGGCGACGACGGGCAGCTGGACCGCGCCGAGCGGCTCGGCCGGGCCGCGTACCAGGGGCTGTGCGACCGCTACAGCGCCCAGCACCCGGACGCGGTGGCCTGCGAGGCCAACCTGGCGATCACCCTGCGGTCCGGCGGACGGCACACCCAGGCGGCCGAGCTGAGGGCGCGGGCGATCTCCGAGCTGATCCGGCAGGTCGGCGAGGAGCACCCCAACACGGTCTCCGCGCGGGGCTGGAAGCGGATCAACCGCGACCTGGAGCCGCAGCCGGTCTGACCGGGAAGGGGGGCGGGGTGCGCCGCCGGCGAGGGCTGCGCACCCGAAGCAGGGGTGGCAGCCGGACGAGGGCGCGCCGCCGGACCGGGGGGTACGCTCCCTGACCATGAGCACCCCGCCCCCGGTCCTGGTCACCCGGCGCCTCGCCCCCGGCGTCGTCGAACGGCTCACCGCGCACCACGCCGCCACCTGCCACGACTCCGACCTGGCGATGGACCGGGCCGCGCTGCTGGACGCCGTCCGCGGCCGGCGGGCCGTGATCACCACCCTGGACGACCGGGTGGACGCCGGGTTCCTCGACGCGGCCGGCCCGCAGCTGGCCGTCGTCGCCAACCACGCCGTCGGCTACCACAACGTGGACGTGGCCGCCTGCGCCGAACGCGGCGTCCTGGTCACCAACACCCCGGGCGTGCTCACCACCGCCACCGCCGACATGGCCTGGGCGCTGCTGCTGGCCGCCACCCGCCGGCTCGGCGAGGGCGAACGGCTGCTGCGCTCCGGCGCGTCCTGGACCTGGGCGCCGAACTTCCTGCTCGGCCTGGAGCTGGCCGGCACCCCGCTGGGCGTGCTCGGCATGGGCCGGATCGGCCGGGCGGTGGCCCGCCGGGCCCGCGCCTTCGACATGCCGGTCAGCTACCACAACCGCCGCGAACTGCCGACCGGTCAGGCCGAGGGCGCCGACTGGAAGCCGCTGGAGGACCTGCTCGCCACCTCCACCGTGCTGGTCGTCACCTGCCCGTTCACCGAGGGGACCCGGCACCTGCTGGACGCCCGCCGCCTCGCCCTGCTGCCGCGCGGTGCGGTGGTGGTCAGCATGACCGCGGGCGTGGTCGACGAGGAGGCGCTGGCCGCCGCACTGGAGTCCGGCGCGCTGTTCGCCGCCGCCGTGGACAACTTCGAGCACGAGCCGGCCGTCCCGTCCGCGCTGCTCGCCCAGGAGCGCGCGGTGCTCGCCCCGCACCTGGGCAGCGCCACCGTCCGCACCCGGCAGGCGATGGGCGGCCTGGCGGTGGACAACGTGCTGGCGGTGCTCGGCGGCTCAGCGCCCCTGACGCCGGTGGAGGTCTGAGCCCGGGCCGCCCCAGCCCGCGGCCCAGGCCAGCGCGGTGGTCATCACCCGGAACGCCCCGAAGTGCGCGGCGCCGGGCTCCAGGAACAGTTCGGCGTCCGGGATGTGGTCGGCCAGCCAGCGGGAGTGGTCGACCGGCGAGAACTGGTCG
This sequence comes from Kitasatospora sp. NPDC048715, assembly GCF_043198905.1. NCBI lineage: Bacteria > Bacillati > Actinomycetota > Actinomycetes > Kitasatosporales > Streptomycetaceae > Kitasatospora > Kitasatospora sp. NPDC048715. The sequence goes on from NZ_JBICVH010000025.1 coordinate 88,429, forward strand.
TCCGCGCCGTGCCAGAGCCAGGTCGGCACCCGGACCGACCCGACCTCGAACCCCCAGTCGGCGGTGAAGGCCAGCACGTCGTCGATCCAGCCGTCTGCGCCGTGCCGGAACGCCTCCCGGTAGTTGCTCTGGAGCATCCGCCGCAGTCCGCTGTCGGCCACCACCTCGCGGTCGGCGGCGGAGAGTTCGGTGCGCAGCCCGTTCAGCAGCCGGACCGGGTCGTCCTTGATCTGCCGGGAGCGGAACTCCATCGCGTCGGCGATCCGGCCGTGCCCGCGCTCGGCCTCCTGGTAGGCGCGGACGTTGGACGGCGTCATCCCCGCGTACCAGTCCAGGCCGGCCGCGTTGCGCGGCGCGAGGCCGACCAGCACCGCCGCCCGGCTGACCCGCCCCGGCAGCAGCGCCGCGCAGGCCAGCGCGTGCGGGCCGCCGCCGGAGCGGCCGAGCACCGCGAAGCTGTCCAGCCCGAACTCGTCCGCGATGGTCCGCACGTCCGCGGCCGCCGCGCTCACCCGGCGGCCGAACAGCCGGGTCGAGTCGCCGTAGCCCGGCCGGTCGTACGAGATCAGCCGCACGCCCAGCCGGTACAGCACGGTGCTGCGCGGGTGCGGGCCGACCCGGCTGCCGGGCATGCCGTGCAGCAGGAACACCGGACGGCCGCGCGGGTCGCCGAGGGACTCGACGGCGAGCGCGCGGTCGTCCGCCGTTTTGATCATCCGTAACGACACCTGCGGCCTCCTCAGTGCTCCGGGTCGGTTGCGTGCTCCCGGTCGGTGGTGGTGCGTACCTCCCGGCGGGCCTGCCAGGTGGTGTGCTCGCGGGAGATCGCGTCCTCGGCGTCCCGGGCCAGGCGGGCCCAGATCTCCTCGGCCTCCATCGACTCCAGGTCCAGCTGGGCGAGTTGGCGCTGGATCTGTGCCAGCTCCTCGGCGGCCAGGGCGTACGCGGCGGCCAGCGGCCGGTACTGGCGCAGCTGCGCCCAGGCGGCGACCGAGGCGGCCACCGCCGAGACCGTGCCCAGCGCGTCGTAGCTGAACGCGCCGAGCGCCCGCAGCAGGGCGAGCACCAGGCCGAGCGCCGGCAGCAGCACGCCCAGCACCCCGGCCCAGTGCCCGGCGCGGGCGCAGTAGCGGGCCTTGGCGCGGTACCAGTCGTGCTGCAGCTGGATCCGCTCGGCCAGGTACACCTCGCGGCGCACCGCCAGCGGCTGGCCGCGCAGGTCGTGCATGGCCGGGGTGATCTCCACCCCGGCGTCCGGGACGGCCACCGGGCTGTCCCGGAACGCGCCGAGCACCCCGGAGAGCTGGAAGCGGTACAGGCCCTCGGCGTCCGGCAGGGCGCGCGGCGGGGGCTGGTAGGCGTCGGCCCGGACGGCGTACTTCCAGGCCAGCGTCTTCACCGACTCGGCGGCCGCCCGCCCCTCGTACCAGAGGCCCTGCGGGTTCTGCCGGCTGATCACCACCGCCAGCACGATCGCGCCGAGGTAGGCGGCCGCAGCCGGCCAGGCCCAGGGCTCGCCGTCGGCCGAGCCGGTCGCCGCGGCGGCCACCAGCAGGACCAGTTCCCAGGCGGAGAGCAGCACCGAGCGCCGCTGCCCGCGCAGCGACGCCGAGTCGGCGGCCCAGAAGAACTCGGGCAGCAGGTCCCGCTCACGCACCCACCCGGTCCGTCCCGCAACAGACGCCATGTTCGGCCCCCACCAGTCGCTCCGGTCGCACCGCTCTCCTGCCCCGGGGGACTCGCCGGTACGCCTGGTGACGGCCGGGGCGGCCGGATGTGGCCGGGAAGCCCCGGTGGTTGTCCGGTACTCCCCGTGTTCGGGCCGGTACCCAGCGTGCGGGAGGTGGCGGGGGCGCGCACCGGCCGGCGGATGTGCGCGGGCGACCTGCCGGTGCGGCCGGGCGGAGTGCGGGCCGGTGCGCGCGGCCGGTGCGCGCGGCCGGCGGGTGCGGCCCGGCGGGTGCCGCTCAGTAGGTGTAGAAGACCCGCTCGGTGTTCTCGGCCATCTGCTCGGCGTTCCACTCGGTGCCGCCCGGCACGTTGCCGGAGCGGAACAGCGGCGGCGCGGGGCACTCCCCGGCGGCCGCCCGGTCGGCCAGCCGGCCGACCGCCGAGGCGACCACGGCCTGCATCAGCGCGCTGGTCACGATGGTGGAGACCGGGCCGAAGGTGGTCTCGGCGCCCGGGTGGCTCAGCTCGCCGTCGCCGACCGCGATCTTGCTGTCCAGCACCACGTCGCAGTGGTCCTTCAGGTAGGTGCCGGTCGGGTGCGCCGAGGGCACCTCCCGCGGGTAGGCCAGCGAGGTCACGCCGACCACCTTGAGGCCGCGGTCCCGGGCGTAGCGGGCCAGCTCGACCGGCATCACCTGGCGGCCGGAGAGCGAGATCACGAACAGCAGGTCCCCGGCGGTCGCCGGGGTCAGGTCCAGGGTGGCGGTGGCCAGCCCGGAGACCCGCTCCAGCGCGCTGGACAGCGGCGCGGGCATCACCGTCACCCCGGCGGTCCCGGGCACGTTCAGCAGGTTCACCGGGACCAGTCCGCCGGCCCGGTAGACCACGTCCTGGGCCGGCAGCGCGGAGTGCCCGGCACCGAAGGTGAAGACCCGGCGACCCTCGGTCATCGCCTCCGCCAGCAGCGCGGCGGCGGCCTCGATGGTGTCGGCCTCCTCCTCGCGGACCCGCTGGAGGTGGGAGATCGCGGCGTCGAAGTACCGGCCGACCAGGTCGTTCATCTGCTGCCTTCGCTCTCTGCCGGTGGGGGATTCCGGCCGGGTGGGGTGGTCCGGGTGGTCCAGACCGCCGGTGGAGAAAGCTTCGGCGAGCACGGTCGCGCCCCGGTGGCATCGTTGTCAACAGGAACAAAACGGGCCTCCGGAGCCCCGGGGCGGGCCCGGTTGTCGGTCCGGTACGTCAGAATTGGCGGTGAGGACACCGAAGAACGGAGCCAGCGGCGATGTCTGGGCTGATCGACACCACTGAGATGTACCTTCGCACCATCCTGGAGCTGGAGGAGGAGGGCATCGTCCCGATGCGTGCCCGGATCGCGGAGCGCCTGGAACAGAGCGGCCCCACGGTCAGCCAGACGGTCGGCCGGATGGAGCGCGACGGGCTGCTCCAGGTCGCCGGGGACCGCCACCTCGAACTGACCGAGGAGGGCCGTCGGCTCGCGGTGCGCGTCATGCGCAAGCACCGCATCGCCGAGTGCCTGCTCGTCGACGTGATCGGCCTGGAGTGGGAGCAGGTGCACGAGGAGGCCTGCCGCTGGGAGCACGTGATGAGCGAGACGGTCGAGCGCAAGGTGCTCGCCATGCTCGGCCACCCCACCCAGTCGCCGTACGGGAACCCGATCCCGGGCCTGGACGAGCTGGGCGACACCAAGGCGGAGGGCGAGGGCTTCGACGCCGGGCTCGTCCCGCTGGACACCGTCAAGCCGGGCGAGGCCGGGGCCGACGTGGTGGTCCGCCGGATCGGCGAGCCGATCCAGACGGACAGCGCGCTGATGAGCACCCTGCGCCGGGCCGGTGTCCGGCCGGGCTCCACGGTCAAGGTGAGCGCCGGCGTCGGCGGCGTGCTGGTCGGCACCGGGGACAACGCGGCGGAGCTGGGCAAGGACATCGCCCAGCACGTCTTCGTCGCCCAGGCCTGAGGCACCGGACGCGAACAGCCGAGCGGGCCCGCTGCTCCACGTGCAGCGGGCCCGCTCGCCTCCCCGTTCCCTCCCGTCCCCTCCTGTTCCCCTCCCGCTTCCCCTCCGTCGCCGCCGCCCGGCTTCCCCGTCCGAGCGCCCCTGCCGGCGTCCCCACACACCGCAATTCCTCCCCTCGGCCGATCATGGCAATCCTTGAGTGCCGTCACTCGTACGAGGGGCTTCTCCCGTTGACCAGCGGGTACACGGAAGCCTTATCCGGACATGCGTATGACGGGCCCCGTCCCCGGTGGGAGACAAGGCCCGTCACTCGCGCGCGTTGTGTCGCGCGGTGCGCACCCTCACCCGATCGGCGGAGGGCGGCCGTTGGAGGGGCCGGGCGGAACGGCGGAACTCAGCCCACCGGCGCCGGCCGGGCGGCCCGGCCGGCGCGGACCGGGGGCGTCTCTCGGGCGCAGGCGTACGCGAGCGGGCCGATCACCTCGGCGGCGTCCGGCAGCCAGCGGTTGAGCGCGGAGGGGGAGCGGGCCCACTGGGCGTACCCGAGGGAGCCGATCCGGGACGGCGGGGCGACCGTCCAGTCCCCCTCGCCCCGGGCGACCAGGTCCAGCCGGCCCGGCGGCCGGCCGAGCCGGCGGAGCATCTCCGGGAGCCTGGCCGCGGCCCCGGGCAGGACCAGGAAGTGCAGTCGCCGCCCGATCCGCCCGGGCGCGGCGGGCTGGACCACGACCGGGCCGAGCTGGAGGTCCATCCGCTCCATCCGGGCGAGCGCCAGGCAGCCGGCCGTCTCCGGGACGTCCAGCACGTCGAACGAGCGCCCGGTGGGCAGCAGGATCGACGCCCGGGGCCGGTCGGTCCACCAGCTCCGCACCGCGCCGGGACCGGCGCTCGCCGTCCGCGCCCAGTCCGCGTCCAGCGGGTGGGCGCCCGGCAGTGTGCAGCGGCGGTCCCCGCAGGAGCAGCGGACACCGCCGCCGCCGTCGTCGATCAGCCAGGCGCCCGGGGCCACCTCCCAGTGGCGGTTCTCGGCGTAGCCGACGGCTTCGACGAGCAAGGGGGGTGGAGCGGCCTTCTCGTTCCGGTCCGAGGCGTCGGGGATGTCTTCCACGGGGTACTCAACTACCGTGTGTGAGGCTGGTTACGGCCCGATGGCGCCCGGTTGGGTGCATCCCGGCAATGTCACCCGTTCCGGTTAGTCGACCGAGTTGGTGGGGCCGAGGGCAGGCGCAGTGGGGGCGCACAGGAGCATTTCCCAGGGCGCAAGGGGGGTGCGGTTCGTCACCGTGGGTATCCCGCTGGCGTTGCTGATCGCTAACCTGGTGTCAGATTCCTTGGACGGTCGGACAGTCGGCAACAGATCAGCAGAATCGTCGCCCGCCGGCCGGGACCGGAGGGTGTGGGGAGGCGAAGCCCAATGGCCGCGAGACCACTCGTCGCACGACAGCCCAACGAGCGTCTGCAGCAACTGATCCAGGAGGCCAGCTGCTCCAACGCCGGCCTGGCCCGGAGGGTCAACCTCTGCGGTGCCGAGCACGGGCTGGACCTTCGGTACGACAAGACCTCCGTGGCCCGCTGGCTGCGCGGGCAGCAGCCGCGCGGGCAGGCGCCGGCCGTGATCGCCGAGGCCCTGGGCCGCAAGCTCGGCCGCAGCGTGTCGGTCGAGGAGATCGGCATGGCGGACGGCAAGAACCTGAGCTCCGGCATCGGGCTCCAGTTCGCGCCGACCATCGGTGCCGCCCTGGAGCAGGTCTGCGAACTCTGGCGCAGCGACGTCGGCCGGCGGGACTTCCTGACCGGCGCGACGGTCGCCGCCTCCGCGCTGGTGGAACCCAGCCGGGACTGGCTGATCACCCCGCCGGACCCGGTGGTGGCGCGGGCCGGCGGCCCCCGGGTCGGCCCGACCGACGTGGCCGCGATCAGGGCGACCACCACGATGCTGGTCGACCTGGACCACCGCTTCGGCAGCGGCCATGTGCGCCCGGTGGTGGTGCACTACCTCAACTCGGTGGTCTCCGGCCTGCTCGGCGGCGCCTACCGGGAGGAGACCGGTCGCCAACTCTTCGCCGCCGTGGCCCGGTTGACCGAACTGGCCGGCTACATGGCGGTGGACACCGGGCAGCCCGGCCTCGCCCAGCGCTACTACATCCAGGCACTGCGGCTGGCCCAGGCGGCCGACGACCGCGGCTACGGCGGCTACGTGCTGGCCGCCTCGATGAGCCACCTGGCGGCGACCCTCGGCAACCCGCGGGAGATCGCCCAACTCGCCCGCGCCGCCCAGGAGGGCGCCCGCTCGGTGGCCACCCCGACGGCGATGGCGATGTTCTACGCCGCCGAGGCCCGCGGCCACGCCCTGCTCGGTGACGCCCGCTCCTGCGAGACGGTGTCGGCCAGGGCCCTGGAGATGATGGAGCGGCGCCGCCCGGAGGACGACCCGGACTGGATCGCCCACTTCGACGACGCCTACCTCGCCGACGAGTTGGCCCACTGCCACCGGGACCTGGAGCAGGCCGGCCAGGCCGAGCACTACGCCCGCCGGGCGCTCGACCTGCACCCGCCGACCCGGGTCCGGCGCCGTGCGGTGGACCTCGTCCTGCTGGCCACCGCCCAGCTCCAGCAGCGGGACCTGGAACGCGCCTGCGAGACGGGCGCCCAGGCGGTCCGGCTGCTGAGCGGGCTGCGGTCCAACCGGGGCGTGGAGTACCTGGACGAGTTCCGGCGCCGGCTGGAGCCCTACCGGGAGCAGCGGGTGGTCCGGGAGTTCCACGCCCGCGCGGACGCCGAGGCGGCCTAGGCCGTGCCGGGCCGGTTTCCGTGCCCCGGGCGCGGGCCCGCCTCCGCGCCCCGGGCCCGGGGGCGGCCCGGGCCCTGGGCGGTCGCGGATCGTCTGTGCAGGGAGCGTGACGGATGTCCCGCCCACGTGGTCACCCGGTGAGGCGAACCGGTAGCGTGGGCGCGACGTCCAAGGAACTGTGATGCTCCCAAGAACCGACGAGATGTGGTCCGCCGTCAGTGCGCGGTCCTGCACAGGTGAGGAATCGCGTTGAGTCAGCGCCGCTCGTACCCGAACTCCGGTGACTTCAACCTGGACGACCTGTTCCGCCCCGAGCCTGGCCAGCCGCAGGGGCAGCCGGGCCAGCCGGGCCAGCCGCAGGCCCACTCGGCCGTGCCGCCGGTGGGACAGCCGTCCGGGCAGCCGGAGTACCTCGGCGAGGGCGCGCACGCGCTGCCGACCCAGGCGATGCCCGCGCAGCCGGCGCCGGGCCAGTCGATGCCCGGGCACTCGCTGCCGGGCCGGCCGATGCCGGGGCAGGGGGCCCCGTGGGGCGCGCCGCAGCCCGGGTACGGTGCCCCGCAGCCCGATCCGGCTCCGGAGACCCAGTACCTGCCGCCGTACCCCGCCGGCGACCCGCAGGCGGCCGGCTACCCGGCGGCGCAGGCCCAGCCCGGCTACCCGCAGCCGCAGCCGCAGCCCGCGCCGGGGTACCAGGCCTATCCGCCGGCCGCCCAGCCGCAGCCGGCCTACCCGGCCCAGGACCACCACCAGGGCTACGCCCCGGAGCAGGGGCAGGACTACGGCCAGGGGTACGACCAGGGGCCCGACGCGACCCGGGCGGGCGGCTCGGGACGCGGCGGACGTTCGTCCAACAAGCTGATCATCGGCGGCGTGGTGGCGGGCTGCGCGGCGGCCGGCATCCTGGTCGCCGTCCTGATGAGCGGCGGCGACGAGACCACGGACGACAAGAAGAGCACCCCGGCGGCCGCCACCGCCGGCGCCACCACCACCCCCGGGGCGCCGAGCGCGAGCGGCTCCGGCGCGGCCGTCGACCCGGAGGTCAAGGCCCAGGCGCAGCCGCTGTCGGACCTGCTGGGCACCGCGAGCGACAGCCGCAGCTCGGTGGTCTCCGCGGTCGCCTCGGTGCAGAAGTGCGACAAGCTGCCCGAGTCCCAGCAGGCGCTGACGGCCGCGGCCGGCAAGCGGCGCGAGCTCCAGAGCAAGCTCGGCCAGCTGAAGGCCGACAAGCTGCCCGGCGGTCAGCAGCTGGTCGACCAGCTCAACGCGGCCTGGACGGCCTCGGCCCAGGCCGACGACGAGTACGCGCTCTGGGCGCAGGACGCGCAGGGCTCCTGCGACGCGAAGAAGCAGGACAACCAGCACTACAAGAACGCCGTCCAGGCGAGCGGCACCGCGACCACCGCGAAGAAGCAGGCCGCCACGCTCTGGAACGCGATCGCCGCCCAGACCGGACTGCCCAACCGGAGCGACGGCGACCTCTGAGCGACGACGGTCGACGAGGGACAGCGGCTCCTGAACGACGAGGGGGACGGGCCGCAAAGGCCCGTCCCTCTCTCTCGCCCCGGGCGGTCCGCGTCAGGCCGGCGGACGGCCCCCGGTGAGCGCCCAGCGGATGTCCACGAAGCCCGGCTGCTGCAGGGTCATCCGGCCGTTCTTGACCACCTGGTAGGTGACCCAGGTGTTCACCAGCCGCGGCGACCCGCCGCTGGGCAGCATGTTGGTGGTGCCCCAGTTGAGCGGCGGGGTGATCCCGACGTCGATGCCCTCCCCGCTGTCCAGCAGCGAGGAGACCGTCTTCGGGGTGACCGTCCGGCCGCCCTCCGCCAGCTTCTGCACCGCCGTCCGGAACACCTCGTACGCGACCCAGGTGGTCTGCACGCCCGGGTCGGAGACGTCGATGGGGTGCCCGCCGGTGGTGTCGGTGCGCACCACCGCGCGCAGCCCGTCCCAGATCTTCGCCGACTCCGGCGGGTACCAGCTGGTGACGTAGGCGCCGCCGAGCGGGCCGGCGTCGCCGCCGGTGGAGTCCACCACCGACTGCTGGACGCTGCCGATCACCGAGGCGATCCGGGTGTTCTTCGCGTTCAGCCGCCGGTAGGAGTCCAGCAGGTTGCCGGTCGGCTCGGCGGCCAGGGCGCTGGTGATGCAGTTGCCCGGCTCGTCCTTGCCGATCGCCTTGCGGATCACCGGGGTGTAGTCGGAGGACTGCTCGGGCGCCTTGACGTCCGTCAGCTTGATCCCGGCCGGCCGCAGGGCGGTGCCCAGGTAGCCGAGCAGGTTGTCGCCGGCCGGGGTGTCCGGGCGGACCAGGGAGACGGTCCGGCAGCCTGCGTCCACCAGCTGGCGGCCGTTGCCCGCGATCAGCGCCGGCATGCCGCCGTCCACCGGGTAGGACAGCGGGCTGGAGAACTCCGGCTGGGAGAGCCCGTAGCCGCCGATCAGCGGGATGCCGGCGCGCTCCAGCACCGGCATGAACGCCTCGCCCCACTGGCTGTAGGAGCCGATCACGGCGACCACCTTGGCGTCCACCGCCTGCTGGGCACAGGCGCGGGCACCGTCCGCGGTGTTGTGCTCGTTGCAGGTGATCACGCGCAGCCGGTGGCCGTTCACGCCGCCCTTGGCGTTGACGTCCTGGCCGATGGCGGAGGCGAGCGCCGTCATGCCCGGGCGGTCGGCGGAGCCCGTGCCGGCCGGGGCCCAGGTCATCACGGTCAGGTCGTCGCCGGTGGTCGAGGCATCGGCCGGTCCGCCGCACGCGGAGGCCGAGAAGAGGGTGGGGAGCAGGGCCGCGGCGGTGGCGGCGGCTGCGATCGGGCGTCGGCGGCGGCGCCGCACGATCGGGGGACGGGCCTGGAAGGAGTCCCTTCGGCTGGTCATCGCTTTTCCCTCTCTGGGGCGCACTCCGGCGCACCGGAGCAAGCCAAGCCCCGGCGTCACAAGCCGAGAGGGCAGAAATGCGAACGGATGGCGAACGGCCGCCGAAATCCGGAGTGGTACGCGTGTAGATCGCGAGTGGAGCACGAACAGAGGGGGAACGTACGATCGTTCACCATGTCCGCCAGCACAGATTCTTCGTATCGGTCCGCCCGAAACCCTTCTCGTCCGGGTCACCGCTCCAGCACGATGGGCGGCATGCCGCTCAACGACCTGCCCTGGTGGCGCTGGCGAGCCCGACTGCGCTCGGCGCTGCACATGCTGTCCGACCCCGCTTTCCAGCAGGAGACCTGGCTGACCGGCCGGGAGGGGTACGGCGACGTGACCGACGCCGTCTACCGCCTCGTCGAGGACACCTGGCTGGACCGCTGGTCGGCCGAGAAGTACATCGGGACGGTCCTACGAGACTCCGCCGAGGCCGCGCTGGTGGACGTCGCGGTGCTGCGGGCCGTGCAGATGCTGCACGAGGTCGGTGCGGACGCGCCGGCCTCCGCCTACCTCGGCCACCCCGGCTGGCCGGAGACCGTCCGGGCCGCCCGCGAGGCGCACGTCGTGCTGGCCTCGGGCGACGGGGACGACCCGGACGCGTCGCCCAAGTCGCTGGACGTGCTGCGCATCCTCACCCGGCTCTGACCCGCCGGACCGCCGCCGTCCCGCAGTACGGGCAGCGGGGCGGCGGGTGTCCGGGATGTGACACGCTGGACCATCCACGCACGTCACGACCTCAGAACGGGAAACTCCCAGTGGAACAGCAGCCGGTCAGCGCCCAGTACGTCCTCACGCTGTCCTGCCCCGACAAGCAGGGCATCGTCCACGCTGTCTCCAGCTACCTCTTCATGACCGGCTGCAACATCATCGACAGCCAGCAGTTCGGGGACGGTGACAGCGGGCTCTTCTTCATGCGGGTGCACTTCTCCGCCCCCGAGCCGGTCACCGCCGACAAGCTGCGGGCCAGCTTCGCCGCGATCGGCGCCTCCTTCGGGATGGACTGGCAGATCCACCCGACCGAGCAGCGGATGCGGATCGTGCTCATGGTCAGCAAGTTCGGGCACTGCCTGAACGACCTGCTCTACCGCACCCGGATCGGCGCCCTGCCGGTGGAGATCGCCGCGGTCGTCTCCAACCACACCGACCTGCGGGACCTGACCGAGAGCTACGGCATCCCGTTCCACCACATCCCGGTCACCAAGGACACCAAGGCCGAGGCCGAGCAGCGGCTGCTCGACCTGGTCGCCGAGGAGAACGTCGAACTGGTCGTGCTGGCCCGCTACATGCAGGTGCTCTCCGACCGGCTGTGCACCGAGCTGTCCGGCCGGGTGATCAACATCCACCACTCCTTCCTGCCGAGCTTCAAGGGCGCCAAGCCGTACCACCAGGCGCACGCGCGCGGCGTGAAGCTGATCGGCGCCACCGCGCACTACGTCACCGCCGACCTGGACGAGGGCCCGATCATCGAGCAGGAGGTGGCCCGGGTCACCCACGACGTCAGCCCCGACCAGCTGGTCGCGCTCGGCCGGGACGTCGAGTGCCAGGCGCTGGCCCGCGCGGTGAAGTGGCACAGCGAGCACCGGGTGCTGCTGGACGGGACCCGTACGGTCGTCTTCGCGTGACCGCTCTCCGCGCGGGTCGTTCCGCGTAACCGCTCCGCGCGGGTCGCTTCGCGTAGGCGTTCGCGCGGACGGCGGGCCGCTACGGCCGGGAGAGCAGCGGGAGCGCGTGCAGCACCTCGCGGACCGCGGCCCGGTCGCCGTGCTCGCCGACCGGCAGCCGGTCCGGGTCGCGGTGCGCGGCGGCCAGCTGGCACAGCTCCAGGCCGTCCAGCACCATCGACGCCACCGGCTCCCCGCCGGGCGGCCCGCCGCTGCCGACGGCGGCGCCGTCGCCGTCCAGGGCGATCAGCCACTCGCCGCCCGCCGGGCCGTCGACCATCAGCCGCACCCGCCGGGCCGTCCGGGCCCCGCCCTCCGGCGCACCCGGCGCCCAGGCGTGCTCGGGCCGGGCCGCGCGCAGCCCGGCCAGCGCCCGGGGGAGCAGCCGGACCACCAGCTCCACCATCTGCCGCAGGTGCTGCGGCGTCGGCGGGTCGTACGGGTAGGCGACCGCCCGGGCCACGTCCTCGCCGTGCACGAAGCACTCGAAGGCGCGGTCCACGAAGGCGTCGCGCAGCGGCAGCACCGCGAAGCCGTAGTCGACCGGGGTGTTGCCCTGCGGCACGAGCGCGGCGCTGCGCACCAGGTCGTGGGCCTGCCGCCGCCAGCGGGAGCGCACCGACTGCGGCGCCAGGCCGGCCTGGTCGGTGATCAGCCGGGCGGTGCGCGCGGTGACCCCGGCGTACCGGCCGCCCTGCGGCGGGACGCGCGGCACGGACGGTCCGGCGGCCGGCTCCTGCGGGGGCACCCGCCGCCCGGTCGGTGCGGCGGGCGGGCCCGGAGCGGCCGGCACCGGGTCGGGCAGGCCGAGTGCCAGCGCCAGGAAGCCGTCCACCGCGGTCAGGTGGCCCAGCACCTCGGCCGGGCGCAGCCGCTCGGTGCCGCCGTGCCACGGCAGTTCCGCCACCTCCTGCCACTCCTCCGGGCCGAGGTCGCGCAGCAGCGCGTCGAGCTTGGCGGTCTCCGCCGTGTACGGCATGCCCCAGGCGGGGACGGGCAGTTGGGCCGGCCGGCGGGCCAGGCACCAGTCGAGCACCTGCTGGCGCAGCGAGCCGGGCTGGTCCAGCGGCTCGTCCAGGGAGAGCCAGCCGGCCGCCTCGCGCAGCCGGGCCGCCTCCTCGGCGCACTCCCGGCAGTCGCGCAGGTGCTGCTCCAACTCGGCGGCCTCGCGGGCCGGGCAGGCGCCGAGGGCCCACGCGCCGAGCATCGAGCGCAGGGCGTCGTGCCGCTCCTCAGTGCCGCTCACGTCTCCCCGTTCCCGTCCCCGGTGCCGTCCTGGCGGGCGCGTTCGTCGGCCAGTTCGGTGGCCAGCAGCTCCAGACCGAGCCGCATCCGCTGCTTGGCGGCCTGCTCGCTGATGCCGAGCAGTCGGGCCGTCTCGCGGTAGGTGCGGCCGTCGTAGTAGGTCACCGCGATGGTCTCACGCAGGGGTTGGGGCAGGGAGTCGACCACGTACTGCATCCTCGCGGCGGTGGCCACGGCGCGGATCTCGGCCTCCGCGCCCGGTGCGAGTTCGGCGGCCCGCCGGGCCCGCAGCCGTTCGACCGCGCGGTGGTGGGTCAGCGCGCCGAGCCAGGAGCGCAGGGTGCCCCGGTCGGGGTCGAAGTCCTCGGGGTGCTCCCAGACGTGGGCGAAGACCTCCCGGGTGAGCTGGGTGGCGGCGGCCTGGTCGGCGAGTATCCGTCCGGCCAGGCCGTGCACCATCGGTGCGAGCTGGTCGTAGAGTTCGCCGAGCGCCGTCTCCTCGCCGCGGGCGAGGCGGCGCTGCAACTGCTCGTCCCAGCGCGGGGTCCGCTCCGGGGTGGCCATCGGGAACCACCCTCCTGACCGGGTTCGCTGGCTTACCCAACGGTATCTTGCGGCCGGGCGGCGCCGGGGGCGATTGCGGCAAGAACGGAACCGTTCCCGGCGGATCACCCCTCCTCATGGATGTGCCTCCCGGCCCGGATCCCTCGCCCGGATCCCTCCGGGATCCTCGCCGGGGTCCCTCGCCCGGCCGGGTCGTCCTCCCGCGGCCGGATCGTCGGGCGGTACGACGGTCGGCCGGTGGGACCCGTCCGCCGATGCCACTGTTCGAGGGCCGTCGGACACATGTCGCACGGGTGGTTCGCGAGTGGCGGGCGGGGTGCGCGGGGCGCACGGCGGTAGGTTCCCGACTGCGGGACCGGCGGGTCGGCCCGGGACGGACGATCACCGGTACGAGCCTCGCGAGAGTGAGCGGGACAGTATGCACCGCGCTGTCGCCCGATCGCCGGAATATGCCCGAAGCGCTTGCTGCGGTCCGTCCCCCCGCCCATCCTGAGGCGTATTCGTGTCGCGGCGGGGTGCCCGACCGGCGAGACGGCGCGGGCGAGTGGGCGCGGACGGACAGACCGGGCGGGCGCCCGGGCACGGCTCGGGTGGCGCCGGGCGACGTGCGAGGGCCCGCCGGCCGATCCGGCCCGATCGGGACTATGGCCGAACTGCGAGTGCGGGTGGTGGAGCGGTGCAGGTTCTTCAGGTACAGCTGGCGGTGCAGGCTGACCCCGCCGAGGTCGGCCGGGCCCGCCGGTGGGTGCGCTCGCGGCTGCTGAACCACGGGGTGGACCCGGACGCGCCGATGGCCGAGACGGTGGTGCTGGTGGTCTCGGAGCTGGTGACCAACGCCGTGGTGCACACCGGCTGTCCGGCCGTGCTGAGGCTCTGTCTGCCGGTGGCCGACGGCCCGCAGGAGGGCGGACCGGCCGCCCCGCTGCGGGTGGAGGTCGCCGACGCGAGCCGGGCCGCGCCGACGCCGCGGCACGCGGGCGCGGACGAGGACGCGACCAACGGGCGCGGCCTGGAGCTGGTCGAACTGCTCTGCGAGCGCTGGGGCTGGTACCCGGAGGACTCGGGCAAGCGGGTCTGGTGCGAGATCGGCAGTGACGCCCGTCCCGCGGATCCGCTGGCCGACGTGGACTGGGCGGCTTTGGCGCAATAGCGGCTTTCGCGGCGGCCGTCGGACCGTGCCGATCACGGTGCTGATCACCGGCCGAAAGGTGACGCAACCATTCCGAATTTCGGACTACCCATTGACGTGACGTATCCGACTGATCACGCTTGGGTGCGGCGCTCCGTCGCGAGGGGACGCCGAGGGGACGTCCGTCCACCGCCGCGGTGCCGCTGTCCAGGGGATTCGTGCCGGCAGGGCGGACCGCGGACGGCCGGTCACGGGCCGCTCCTCGGCGAGTGCGGAGGGTGTGGCGCGGGATCAGGGCTCGCGCGCCGGGGTTGGATGGCGGCCTGCCGTACCGTGCTCGGGGTGGGCGCGGCCTGCCGCCATCCGATCCGCCGCCGGCGCGCGACGGGATCCGGCCACCGGTCGGGCGGTCGCCGGGCCGCGCTCAGGAAGCGCGGCCTTCCGGGAGGGAGCGGAAGGTGCGCCGGTAGGCGCTCGGTGCGACGTCGAGCCGGCCGCGCAGCTGAAGTCGCAGCGAGGCGGCGGTGCCGAAGCCGGACTCCCGGGCGACCTGGTCGATCGTCAGATCGGTCCGTTCCAGCAACTGGCGGGCCCGCTCGGTGCGCTGGGTGGTGATCCACTGGCCGGGGCTGGCGCCGGTCTCCTCGCGGAAGCGCCGGGTGAAGGTCCGTACGCTCATCCCCGCCCGGTCGGCGAGCTGCCGCAGCGCCAGTGGCCGGTCCAGGTGCTCCAGCGCCCAGGCGCGCACCGCGGCGGTGCCGCTGCCGCCGGAGTCCACCGGGCTCGGGGCCTCCACGTACTGCTTCTGCCCGCCCTCGCGCCACGGCGGCACCAGGCAGTTGCGGGCCACCGCGTTGGCCACCGCGCTGCCGTGGTCGCGGCGCACCACGTGCAGGCACAGGTCCACCCCGGCGGCCACCCCGCCGGAGGTGAGGATGTCGCCGTCGTCGGTGTAGAGCACGTCGGGGTCCAGCCGCACCTTGGGGAACAGCCGGGCGAAGCGCTCGGTGTAGCGCCAGTGGGTGGTGGCCGGGCGGCCGTCCAGCAGGCCGGCGGCGGCCAGGATGAAGGAGCCGGTGCAGATCGACATCAGCCGGGTGCCGGGCCGGATCCGGGCCAGCGCGGCGGCCAGGGGCGGGGTGAAGCAGGCGTCGGCGACGGCCGGAGCGGAGTCGGCGGAGGCCGGGATCAGTACGGTGTCCGCCCGTTCCAGCAGTTCGGGCCCGTGGTCGACCATGACCCGGAAGTCGGCGCTGGTGGTGACCGGCCCTCCGTCCAGGGTGCAGGTGGCCACCTCGTACAGCGGCCGTCCGGCCGGATCCTTGGCGCCGCCGAAGATGCGGGCGGGGATGCCGAGTTCGAAGGCGATCACGCCCTCCAGGGCGAGTACCGCGACCAGGTGTGCCATGCCGTCCCCTCGGGCGTCGGTGGGTCCGGGCCAGGGTACTGCGGGCCATGGCCCGAATCTTGCGAAAGCTGTCATTCAGGCCACTCGTCCGGTCCCGGGCGGCCCGGAACACTCGTTCGCGTGACCGAACGCAGCGTCCTCGCCCCCGCATCCCGCTCCGAGCCGCCCGACCCGGCCAAGCGCCCCCGGGTGCACTACGCCTGGGTGGTGGCCGGCGTCTCCCTGCTCGTCCTGCTCGGCTCGGCCGGCTTCCGCTCCACGCCGAGCCTGATGATGGACGCCCTGCACAACGAGTTCGGCTGGTCGCTCGGGACGATCTCCAGCGCCACCTCCGTCAACCTGACGCTCTACGGCCTCACCGCCCCCTTCGCCGCCGCCCTGATGGACCGGTTCGGGGTGCGCCTGGTGGTGGTCTGCGCGCTGCTGACCATCTCGGTCGGCTCCGGGCTGACCATGCTGATGCGCGAGCCCTGGCAACTGGTGCTCTGCTGGGGCGTGCTGGTCGGCCTCGGCAGCGGCTCGATGGCCGGAGCCTTCGCCACCACCATCACCGGGCGCTGGTTCCGGGCCCGCCAGGGCCTGGTCACCGGAGTGCTGACGGCCGCCGGAGCGGCGGGGAACCTGGTCTTCCTGCCGATCGGCGCCTGGCTGGTCGAGCAGCACGGCTGGCGTTCGGCCGTGGTCGTGGTCTCGCTCGCCGCCAGCGCCGTCGCCGTCCCGGTGCTGCTGCTGATGCGCGAGCGCCCCGCCGACGTCGGCCTGCTCCCGTACGGTGCGACCGAGGCCCCGGCCGCGACGGTCACCGACGGCCGAGCCCTGGCCCGCTCGCTGCGGGTGCTGCGGAACGCCGCGCGCGTCCGGGCGTTCTGGCTGCTGGCCGGCTCCTTCGCGATCTGCGGCGCCACCACCGCCGGCCTGGTCGGCACCCACTTCATCCCGGCCGCGCACGACCACGGCATGCCGGTCACCACCGCCGCGAGCCTGCTCGCGCTGATCGGCGTGTTCGACGTGCTCGGCACCGTCTTCAGCGGCTGGCTCACCGACCGGGTCGACTCCCGGGTGCTGCTGACGGTCTACTACGGGCTGCGCGGCCTGTCCCTGCTCCTGCTGCCGCAGCTGCTGGCCGGATCGCTCCAGCCGCCGATCCTCGCCTTCGTGATCTTCTACGGCCTGGACTGGGTGGCCACCGTGCCGCCGACCGTCGCGCTGTGCCGCCGGCACTTCGGCGAGGACGCCCCGATCGTCTTCGGCTGGGTGCTCGCCGCCCACCAGATCGGCGCGGCCGTCGTCGCCGGGCTGGCGGGGCTGGCCCGTGACGCCCTCGGCAACTACGACCTCACCTGGTACGGCGCCGGCGCGCTGTGCGCGGTCGCGGTCGGGCTCTGCCTGGCGCTGCGCGGCGGGCGGGCCGACCGGGCGGTGCCGGCCCTCCCGTGACGGGCGGTCCGCGCGCCCGGGGGCGGCGCCGGACCTCCCGGTGGGACCGTCGTACCGGACGTCTAGGCTCCGCTCCATGGCGCTCACCTTCACCCTGGACCCCGAGCTCGACCCCGATCTGCGGACGGAGATCGTCCGGCTGTGGGCCGACGTCACCAACGCCGGCGGGGCGGTCGGCTTCGTGGCGCCGGTCACCGAGGAGGAGGTCCGGGACACCGCCGAACGCCAGTTCGCCGGGGTCGGACCGGACGGCCCGGACCGGTTGCTCGTCGCGCACGAGAGCGCGACGGGCCGGCTGGTCGGCGTGCTGTTCTTCGAGTCGATGCGCTTCGACCTCATGGAGCACTGGCGGATGCTCAAGCGGGTCATGGTGCACCCCGACTTCCAGGGCCTCGGCCACGGCGCCCGACTGCTCGCCGAGGCCGAGCGGACGGCCCGGGAGTGGGGCCTGGAATCGCTGCGGCTCACCGCGCGCGGCGGCCTCGGGCTGGAGCGGTTCTACGCCCGCAGCGGCTACCGGGAGGTCGGCCGGGTGCCGGCCGCGATCCGGGTCGCCCCCGGGGACGACCGGGACGACATCACCCTCTGGCTCGACCTGCGCTGACGACCGCCCGCCGGGCCGCGGGCCGGATCGGGTGCCCCGTGCCCCGCTCCGGCCGTCAGGCATGCTTGACTGGAGAACCCGCCCCAGCGCAACGAAGAAGGACGTGTCGAGTGACCAGCAACGGCCCGGAGAAGTCGCACGCCACGCTCCGCTACACCTCGCTGCGGGTCAGCATCTTCCTCGGCTGCCTGCTGGTGGCCCTGCTGCTCGGGCACTTCGGCGTCATCCCGGTCAGCGGTGAGGCCGGCATGATCTTCCTGTTCCTGCTGGCCGCGATTGCCTCCGCGCCGCTCAGCTACGCGCTGCTGAGCAGGCAGCGCGACGAGATGTCCACGCAGATCAGCGGCAAGGTCTCCGGGATGCGCAGCCGTACCGCCGACCGGATCGCCGCGCAGAACGCCGAGGAGGACGCCGCCGACGACGCCGCCCGCTCGGCCACCGCCGGCCAGAACTGACCGGGGCCCGGCCCCGGAGCGCAACCGCCGTGCCCGCCACCCGAGACTCCGCGCCGTCCGAGCCGCCCGCCGGGCAGCCGCCCTCCGAGGGGGCGTCCGTCGAGGCGGCGTCCGCCGGGCAACCGTCCTCCGAGGGGGCGCTCGGCACCTGGCCGGCCCCCGTCCGCCGCCCCACCGGGCGGGACGTGGCGCGGCTCGCCGGGGTCTCCCAGGCCACCGTCTCCCTGGTCTTCTCCGGCGCCGAGGCCGGCCGGCGGGTCTCCGAGGCCACCCGGGAACGGGTCCGGGAGGCCGCCCGCAGCCTCGGCTACCGCCCGCAGGCGGCCGGGCGGCAGCTGCGGCTCGGCCGCAGCGGGATGATCCTGCTGGCCGTGCCGAACCTCCAGGGCCCGTTCTTCGGCCGGGTGCTGGAGGGCGTCCACGAGGAGGCCGGCCGCAACGGCCTGGCCGTCGTGGTCAGCTCCGGCTGGGGCAGCGCCACCCTGGCCGAGGCCGCCACCGCCGGCCGCTTCGACGGCCTGCTGATCTGCTCCCCGGACGACAGCCAGCTCGGTGAGCTGCCCGCCGACACCCCCGCCGTCTTCCTGGACGCCGACCCCGGCACCGACCGGGCGCGGCCGACCGTCGAGCTCGACGTGGCCGGCGGGATGCGTGCCGCGGTCGAGCACCTGGCCGCGCTCGGCCACCGCCGGATCGGCCGGCTGCGCTCCAGCCACTCCGCCTACACCTTCCGGGTCCGGCAGGCCGCCTTCGAGCAGGCCGTCCGTGAACTCGACCTGGACGTCGTGGAGTTGGGTGTGAGTCTGAACGACGGCCACCGGGCCGCGCGGACCGTCGCGGGCCGGCTGCTGGAGCGGGCGGACCGGCCGCGGGCGGTGATCTGCGACGACGACGTGGTCGCCTCCGGGGTCTACCAGGCCGCCGCCGAGCTGGGGCTGCGGGTGCCGGAGGACCTGTCGGTGGTCGGCATGGACAACGTCGCGGTGGCCGCGCTGCTCGCCCCGCCGCTGACCACCGTCGACCTGCCGGGCGAGGAGCTGGGCCGGGCGGGCGCGGCCGCGCTGGCGGCCCTGCTGCGCGGGGAGCGGGTGGCGCCGGTCGCGCCGCTGGCCACCTCGCTGGTGCTGCGCTCCTCCACGGCGCCGGCCGGTACGGCCCCGACCGGGCGGTGACGGTCCGTCACCGGTGACAGGACTGCGCCCGTCGGCCAGACCACCGGCGGGCGCAGTCGTTCGTGGGGGTGGGTCAGCCCACCGGGACGGGCCGGGCGGCCGGGGCGAGCGGCACCGGGTGGAACCAGCGCCGGGCGCCGAAGAGCACCAGTCCGCCGAGTGCGATCCCGCCCACCGCGCACAGCGCCACCGGGCGCAGCGAGTCCTCGGCGAGCTTGCCGGAGACGGCGTAGCCGAGCGAGTTGCCGGTGGCGAACAGCGTCACCAGCCAGGCGAACGCCTCGGTGACGGTGCCGGCCGGCGCCAGTTCGGCGACCAGGACGAAGGCAGCCGCCAGCAGCGGGGCCAGCATGACCCCGGAGAGGAAGGCCAGCGCGGCCATCGGGTACGGCCCGGGCAGGGTGACCAGCGGCAGGTAGGAGGCGGCCATCGCGAGGGCCATCACCCAGGTGCGGGTGGCCGTGGTCTGCCGCCAGGTGACCGCGCCGTAGGCGAGCGCGCCGAGCAGGCCGCCGAGCGCGGCCAGTGCCAGCAGGGTGCCTCCGCCGCCGGGCAGCGTGCCGACGTGCTGTTCGGCG
Source organism: Kitasatospora sp. NPDC048715 (assembly GCF_043198905.1). NCBI lineage: Bacteria > Bacillati > Actinomycetota > Actinomycetes > Kitasatosporales > Streptomycetaceae > Kitasatospora > Kitasatospora sp. NPDC048715. The sequence goes on from NZ_JBICVH010000025.1 coordinate 108,044, forward strand.
TAGGCGATGAACAGCACGTTCTGCGCGCCGACCGCCCAGCCGGCCCCGGCCAGTCCGACCAGTAGCAGCACCAGTCCGGGGGAGCGCAGCGGCCCGAGCAGTCCGGCGGACCGTTCCTGCGCCGGAGCGCGCCAGGCCCGGGCGGGACCGGCGGTGGCGACGATCAGCGCGCCGGCCAGTCCGAGCCCGGCGGCCACCCAGAGTGCGGCGACCGGGCTGAACAGCCCGGAGATGGTGGCGACGGCCAGCGGACCGGCCACGTAGAGGATCTGCTGGGCGGCCGAGTCGAAGGCGTACGCGGTGTCGAGCTGCTTCTCCTCGACCACGTCCGGCCAGAGCGAGCGCAGGCAGGGTTCCAGCGGGGGCATGGCGAGGCCGGCGATCGCGGCCCCGATCGGCGCACCGAGCGCGGAGCCGGGGGCGAGGGCGAGCAGCGCGTACCCGCCGCCGGCCACCACGGCGGAGGCGAGCAGGACGCGCGGCTGTCCGGTGCGGTCCACGATCCGGCCGAGCACCGGGCCGCCGACGGCGGCGGCGATCGCGTAGGCGGAGGTGGCCAGTCCGACCCGGCCGTACGTCACCCCGGCGTCGCGCAGGGCGAGGGCGATGACGAGGGCGGTCATGCCGGCGGGCAGGCGGCCGAGCAGGGTGCCGAGCAGCAGGCGGGTGACGTGCGGGGCACGGAGCAGGGCGAGGTAGCCCATCGGCCGTCCTCTCCGGTTGGGCAGGCAGGGGCAGGGACGCCGTCAAAGTTATACGTATAACTGCTCAGCGGTCAATCGGGCCGCCGAGCAGGCCTGATGGGGCGTCAGCTTCGTTCGTGTCCGGAGTTCGGGCTGGTGGCGGGCCTCGGGGGGCGTGTGCGCTGCGTAACCTCAAACAAGTACTTTGAACATCTCAAACCTTTACTGCTAACGTATCGGCCATGACAGCCTCAGACGCACTGCGGATGCACGGCCCGGGCCCCCTGCCCGCCGCCGCCCGCCCGTGTGCTCTGACCGGTGCTGTGGACAGCCCGCGCCCGTGTCGCGCCATGCGCTGTGCTGCCCTGAGCTGTACCGCGGCGGCACGCCCCTGACCGGGGGCCCGACCCTCCCGTCCGGCCCCGCGCCGTGCCGCCCGCTCCGCCCCCACCTCACCGTCAGCAACGCCCTCCCCGGAGACGCTCCCCCATGTCCACAGCGCCCGAGGCGACCTCGTCGCCGTCCGTGCTCGCCCGCATCCGCAAGACGCCCTTCTGGGTGCAGATCGTCGCCGGCCTCGTGCTCGGCGTCGGCCTCGGCTACCTGGCCCGCGCCGCCGACATCTCCTGGCTGGCCACCACCCTGGAGACCATCGGCAAGATCTTCGTCCAGCTGCTCAAGCTGGCCGTCCCGCCGCTGGTGTTCACCGCGATCGTGGTGAGCGTCGCCAACCTGCGCAACGTCACCAACGCGGCCCGCCTGGCCACCCGCACGCTGCTCTGGTTCATGATCACCTCGCTGATCTCGGTCGGCATCGGCATCGGCCTGGGTCTGCTGACCAACCCGGGCGAGGGCACCAACCTGAAGACCGAGGGCCTCAAGGCGCTCGACTCCAAGGGCACCTGGATCGACTTCCTGACCGGGATCTTCCCGACCAACATCGTCGACTCCTTCACCAAGGTGAACGTGCTCCAGATCGTCTTCCTGGCGGTCGTGGTCGGCGCGGCGATCCTCAAGCTCGGCGCCAAGGCCGAGCCGGTCCTCAAGCTCAGCGAGTCCGTGCTGGAGCTGACCCAGACCGCGCTGTGGTGGGTCATCCGGCTCTCCCCGCTCGGCACCCTCGGCCTGATCGGCAAGTCCGTCGCCAAGTACGGCTGGGACCTGCTGAAGCCCTTCGCCACGCTGACCCTGGACATCTACCTCGGCTGCGCGCTGGTGCTGTTCGTCGTCTACTCGCTGGTGCTGCGCTTCGCCGCCGGGCTCAACCCGCTGCACTTCTTCAAGGGCGCCTGGCCCGCGATCCAGCTGGCCTTCGTCTCCCGCTCCTCGGTCGGCACCCTGCCGGTCACCCGCCGCGTCACCGAGCGCCTCGGCGTCCCGAGCGAGTACGCGTCCTTCTCCGTGCCGTTCGGCGCCACCACCAAGATGGACGGCTGCGCCTCGATCTACCCGGCCGTCGCCGCGATCTTCGTCGCCCAGGTCTTCAACATCGAGCTGGGCATCAAGGACTACATCCTGATCGCCTTCGTCTCGGTGGTCGGCTCGGCCGCCACCGCGGGCCTCACCGGCGCGATCATCATGCTGACGCTGACCCTGTCCACGCTGGGCCTGCCGCTGGAGGGCGTCGGCCTGCTGCTCGCCATCGACCCGATCCTGGACATGATGCGCACCGCGACCAACGTCGCCGGCCAGGTCGTCGTGCCGATCGTGGTCGCCGCCCGGGAGAAGATCCTGGACGTCGCCGCGTACAACAACCCGTCCGGGGACCTGTACGACGAGGCCCCGGAGCCGGCCGTCGCCGCCGGCCAGGGCGGCGCGACCCCGGTCGCGGCCTGACACGGAGGCAGAACGTGCGGTCGAACGCCAGAGGGGACGTTCGACCGCCATGACGGAAAGGGCCCTCTCCCGGTGACGGGAGAGGGCCCTTTCCGCATTCCTTCGCTCCGTGCCCGAACTTCCGCCCCGGGACGGGCTTTCGAAAAGGCAGGGGGCCCGCCGACCGGCGGGCCCCCTTGGGTACTGCTCTTGTGCTCATGGTGGCGGCTGTCGGGAGCCGCCGGCGGACCCGTACGGGTCCCGAGCGATCAGAACATCAGAGGATGGTCAGACAGCGGTGACGTTCTCCGCCTGCGGGCCCTTCGGGCCCTGGGTGACGTCGAAGGTGACCGTCTGGTTCTCCTCCAGCGAACGGAAGCCGTTCGCGTTGATGGCGGAGTAGTGAACGAAGACGTCGGGGCCGCCGCCATCCTGGGCGATGAAGCCGAAGCCCTTCTCAGCGTTGAACCACTTGACGGTTCCCTGAGCCATGCCGTTCTCCTTGCGATGCGTGTCGGGGGCCACACCGTGTGACACCCGGTCCGCTGCGCTGATCGCCCTGCCTCCGGACGTGTCCGAAATTTTTCGATATTGCTGAAAAACTACAAAAAGCCTGCGGTTACATGCTCCGCAGGCTTCAAGTACTGCAAGGGGAATCAAACTGCAACTGAGGGCAACGCTAGCATGCGGCCGCTGTGACGACCAGAGGTCACTTGAGGCGTGGAAGGCGCGTGTCGTAAGGGCCGGAGCGGGCGTGGAAAGGCGCGTCGATGCCGTGTCGACGCCGCGTCGACGGGGCGTCGACGGGGCGGGAGGGCGTGTCGGACGGCCGGTGCGAGCCGCCGCGAACAGCAGGCATACGCTGCGGGGAGGCACGAACAGCAAGGGAGCGGCGCAGTGGCAGCACCGGAGGCACGGACACCGGACGCGCGGACGCGGGAGCCCCAGGAGAACACACCGGTCAGGCCCCGGGTCGGCCACATTCAGTTCCTGAACTGCGTACCCCTCTACTGGGGACTCGCCAGGACCGGGAACCTGCTCGATCTGGACCTCACCAAGGACACCCCGGAGAAGCTGAGCGACCAGCTCGTCGACGGCACCCTGGACATCGGCCCGATCACCTGCGTGGAGTACCTGCGCAACGCGGACGACCTGCTGGTCCTGCCGGACATCGCGGTCGGCAGCGACGGCCCGGTGATGTCCTGCCTGATCGTGAGCAAGGTGCCGCTCGCCGACCTCGACGGCCGCCGGGTCGCCCTCGGCTCCACCAGCCGCACCTCCGTACGGCTCGCCCGGCTGCTCCTGGAGGAGCGCGAGGGCGTGCGCCCGGACTACTTCAGCTGCCCGCCGGACCTCAGCGCGATGCTCGCCGAGGCCGACGCCGCCGTCCTGATCGGCGACCCGGCCCTGCGCGCCTACCTGGGGCAGGCCGCCGACCTCGGGCTGACCGTCCACGACCTCGGCGAGATGTGGAAGGAGTGGACCGGCCTGCCCTTCGTCTTCGCGGTCTGGGCGGTGCGGCGCGAGTTCGCCGAGCGCGCCCCGGAACTGACCGCCGCGGTGCACCGGGCCTTCCTGGAGTCCCGCGACCTGTCGCTGGTGGAGGCCGGCAAGGTCGCCGAACAGGCCGCCCGCTGGGAGGCCTTCGGGGCGGACGTGCTGGAGCGGTACTTCAGCGAGGCGCTCGACTTCTCGCTCGGCGAGCGGCAGCTGGCCGGCGTCACGGAGTTCGCCCGGCGGGTCGCGCACGACAGCGGGTTCGCCTCCGACGTCGCGGTGCGGCTGCTGGAGCCGGCGGCGTTGCCGCTGGGGATGCAGCAGGGGATGTAGGGAGAGGTAGGGGAGGTAGGGGACGTAGGGGCGCCGTCCGGCTGCGGGTTCCCGCACCTGTTCGCGGGCCCGCGTCCGTCTTCGTACGACCGGCGCCGCCGCGCGGGCGGAAGGGTGAAGACAGGCCCGAGGGCCGGGCGGAGCACCGCCCGGCCCGGTACGGTCTGCACCCGAGGCGCGTCCGATGGGCGGTCGGCGGAGCGCGCGTGCGAGGGCGAGGGGAGCGTGCGGGATGCGGGCACTGGGGTCGGACGATCCGCGCCAGGTGGGCGGCTACCGGCTGCTGCGGCGGCTCGGCTCGGGCGGAATGGGCCGGGTCTACCTCGGCCGGACGGCCGGCGGGCGCACCGTCGCCGTCAAGGTGGTGCGGTCGGAGCTCACGGACGACGCCGAGTTCCGCGCCCGCTTCCGGCAGGAGGTCGCCGCCGCCCGGCGGGTCGGCGGCGCCTGGACCGCGCCCGTGCTGGACGCCGACACCGAGGGCGCACGCCCCTGGGTCGCCACCGGCTACGTGGCGGGCCCCGCGCTCGGCGACGCCGTCCGGACGTACGGGCCGCTGCCCGAGCCGGCCGTGCGCTCGCTCGGCGTCGGGCTCGCCGAGGCCCTGGTCCACGTCCACGGACTCGGCCTGGTGCACCGGGACGTCAAACCGTCCAACGTGCTGCTCACCCTGGACGGACCGCGGCTGATCGACTTCGGGATCGCCCGGGCCCTCGACGCCGCGGGCGGCCTCACCCGTTCCGGTTACGTGGTCGGGTCGCCCGGCTTCATGTCACCCGAGCAGGCGAACGGGCAGGCGGTCGGGCCGGCCGGGGACGTCTTCTCGCTCGGCGCCGTCCTCGCCTTCGCCGCCACCGGCGTCCACCCCTTCGGCGAAGGGGTCAGCGCGGCCGTGCTGCTCTACCGGGTGCTGCACGAGGAGCCGGACGTGGCCGGGCTGCCCGAGCCGCTGCGCGGGATCGTCCTCGGCTGCCTGGCCAAGGACCCGGCCGCCCGGCCCACCCCGCGGCAGCTGCGCGCCCGGCTGGACCCGGACGGCACGGCCGCCGCCCGGCTGGCCCAGGGCGGCTGGCTGCCGGGGGAACTGGCGGCGGGGGTGGGACGCAGCGCGGTGGAACTGCTGGACCTGGACCTGGACGGGGAGCCGGGGGAAGCGGGGAAAGCGGGGGAAGCGGTTCCGGGCGGGGTGGGCGCGGACGCGGGTGCCTCCGGTGCCTCCGGGGCCTCGGCCGAGGCGGTGCGGACACCGACCTTCGTGTCCGCGGGCGGGCCGCAGGGTACGGGGGAGCACCCGCCGTTGAGCGGTCCCGTCCGGGACGGGACCGCGCAGGGGGCGCGGCCGCGGCGGGCCCGGAACGCGGCGGCGGTCGCGGCGGTGCTCGTGCTGCTCGGGGGCGGCGGGTACGGGCTGTACGGGTGGCTGCACCGGGCCGAACCGGCGGTGTCGGGCCCCACGGCGGCGCCGCTGCCGGAGGCGTCCGCCGACCCGGGCCGGGCCGTCCCGCCGGGCGGCGCCGGCACCTCCGGGTCCACCTCGGCCTCCGGCGCTCCGGGGAGCGGGACGGCGTCCGCCCCGGGTGCGGTGCCGCCCGGGACGGGCGGGCCGAGCGTGGTGCCAGCCGCCTTCCTGGGCACCTGGAGCGGGGACATGGTCACCGACAAGGGGCTGCCCGGCGGGACCACCACGCTCACCGTCCGTCCGGCGGCGATCGGCCAGGAGAGCACCACCAGCCGCAACGCCGTCTCCGGGCTGCTCTCGATCAGCTGCGAGGGCGCCTGGACCCTCAAGTCGGCCTCCGCCACCAAGCTGGTGTTCCAGTCCCGACTGGTCCGCTCCTCGATCCCCGGCGCCTGCACCGGCGGCTCCAACGCGGAGACGCTCACCCTGCAGTCCGACGGGACGATCCGTTTCGCCTCCGCCGACCCGCCGGCCGGGAACCCGGCCGGCACGATGCGCAGGGCCGACGGGGCTGGCGTGGCCGGCGGGGCCGACGGCTGAGGGATGCGGCGGGGACCGGCCGGGGCGTGGTCCGGGCATGGTCCCGGCGTGTTCCGGGCGTGGTCCGGTCGCGGTACAGGGGTCGCCCGTGCGCGGCCCGGGGCGGCCCGAGCGCAGTTCAGCGGGCTGACGCGGGCGGCGGAATGTGCTGGCGTAGGCTGGTTCGGCCGTACCCGAGTAGCACTTGAGAGAGAGAAGGCCGCCAGGTGACCGAGCTCGCAGCGACCACCCTCGATGCGTCCAGCACCGACCTGAAGGCCGTGCTCGACCGCGCCACCGCCGGTGACCGGATCACCCCGGAGGAGGCGCTGGAGCTCTACCGCTCGGCGCCGCTGCACGCGCTCGGCTCCGCCGCCGACGCGGTGCGCCGCCGTCGCTACGCGGGTACCGAGCACATCGCGACGTACATCATCGAGCGCAACATCAACTACACCAACGTCTGCGTGACGGCGTGCAAGTTCTGCGCCTTCTACGTGCCGCCGAAGAGCGACAAGGGCTGGTCCCGCGAGCTCGACGAGATCCTGCGCCGCTGCGCCGAGACGGTCGAGCTCGGCGGCACCCAGATCATGTTCCAGGGCGGCCACCACCCGGACTACGGCGTGGAGTACTACGAGCGGGCGTTCTCGGCGATCAAGGCCGACTTCCCGCAGCTGGTGATCCACTCGCTCGGCGCCTCCGAGGTCGAGCACATGGCGCGGATCTCGGGCGTCTCCGTCGAGGAGGCCATCACCCGGATCCACAAGGCCGGCCTGGACTCCTTCGCCGGCGCCGGCGCCGAGCTGCTGCCGGAGCGGCCGCGCAAGGCGATCGCCCCGCTGAAGGAGTCCGGCGAGCGCTGGCTGGAGATCATGGAGATCGCCCACGGCCTCGGCGTGGAGTCCACCTCCACCATGCTGATGGGCACCGGCGAGACCAACGCCGAGCGGATCGAGCACCTGCGGATGATCCGCGACGTGCAGGACCGCACCGGCGGCTTCCGGGCCTTCATCCCGTACACCTACCAGCCGCAGAACAACCACCTGAAGGGCTCGACCCAGGCCACCGTCTTCGAGTACCTGCGGATGATCGCGATCGCCCGCCTGTTCCTCGACAACGTCGCCCACATCCAGGGCTCCTGGCTCACCACCGGCAAGGAGGCCGGCCAGCTGTCGCTGCACTACGGTGCGGACGACCTCGGGTCCGTCATGCTGGAGGAGAACGTCGTCTCGGCGGCGGGTGCCAAGCACCGCTCCAACCTCACCGAGCTGATCCACCTCATCCGGGCCGCCGACCGCGTCCCGGCGCAGCGCTCGACCACCTACGAGCACCTGCGGGTGCTGGACGACCCGGCCAACGACCCGGTCGACCCGCGCGTCGCCTCGCACATCGCCTCCACGGCGATCGAGGGTGGCACCGCGCACCCCGAGCTGAAGATCCTGGACAACTGAGTCCCCTTCTTCTCCCCTCCTCCTGGCCCCTCCTCCTGGCCCTTCCCGTGCCGGTGTCGTTGATGTCGGTGTCCCTGGTGCCGTTGCCGTTGCCGTTGCCGTTTCCGCTGGCGTTGGCGTTGCCGCCGGCGTTGCTGTCGAAGTCGAAGGCGCTGTTGTGCTGACTCTGCACCGGGCGGCGTTCGTGCTGCCCGACCCGGCCGACCCCACCGCCCCGTCCATCGCCGACGGGGCGGTGGTGGTGCGTGGCGAGCTGGTGGAGGCGGTCGGGCCGTACGGGGAGCTGGCGGCCGCCCACCCGGGCGCGCGGGTGCGGGACTGGGGCGCGGCCGTGCTCACCCCCGGGCTGCGCAATCCGTACGGACACCGGCTGCTGGAACGGGCGTACCACCCCGATCCCCGGGAGGAGGTCGGCGTCGAGCCGGTGGCGGACGGGCTGGCCGGGTCCACGGACGAGGCGCGGTGCGGGGCCAGCGCACGGCGGGGGCTCCAGCGGATGCTCGGGTACGGGGTGACGGCGGTGGCCGGGCCCTTCGAGCGGGCCTCGGTGCGGACGGCGGTGGCGCGGTCGGGGGTCGTGGGACTGCCCGGGTCGTCCGCTTCCGCCGGTTCTGCTGTTTCTGCCGGTCCTACTGGTCCTGCCTGTCCGGCCGGTCCTGCCGGTTCGTCAGGAGGGCCGGGCGGCGAGGGCGCGGGGCCGCTGGACCCGCTGGCCGTCCTGCCGCTCGCGGAGGCCGTGTACGGGCGGGTGGCGGCCGGGCGGCGGGCGGACTTCGCGGTGTTCGCGGTCGCAGGGGGCGGGATCGGGGGCGGGGGCGCGAAAGCCGTGTCGGGCGCGGACGTGGGCGCTGGTACGGGTGCGGGCGCGGCGGCGGGCGCGGAGCCGGCGGCGGGTGGGTGCCTGGCCACGGTGCTGGGCGGGCGGTTGGTGTACCGCCGACGGTGAGACGGTCGTCACGGCGGGTGTGACGTACTCGTCAGTAGCCGGATTTCCTTGTGGCGAACGGGACTTCCTTCGTGTGCACCCGAACTCCGGTGCCGGTGCCGGAGAGTGATTGTCCCTTCATCGTGACCTGAGGGCCCGCCAGCGGATACGATCCCGGACAGCTCACTCCGTACCCTCACCACACCACTGCCCGCGCCCGCGGGCGGCGGGGCCGTGTCCCCGGCCCCGAAGGCAAGCCAGGACAGGAACCATGCAAACCGCGACCGTTCCCCCGCCGCGCACCCCGCGGATGGGCCGTGGTTGGTACCTCGCCGCCGTGCTCAGCGCCGTGCTGGCCGTCGGCATGTGCCTGCTCGGTTGGCGCCAGGCCGACCAGGCCGACCGGATCGAGGCGCACCCGGTGAGAGTCGAGGGGGTCGTCACCCAGCTCCCGACCGGCGGCGGCACCTACAGCGCCGTCAGCTACCGGGCCGGCGGGGAGCCGCACACCGCGGCCGCGCTGCCGCTCTCGGACAGCGCCAAGCTCGGCGACAGGATCTGCCTGGAGCACGCCGCCGACGACCCGGGCGCGGTGCGGATCTGCGGCGACACCTACCCGCAGCCCGTCGGCGTGGGCCTGGCCCGGTTCAGCGTGCCGGTGGCCGTCGTGCTCTTCGTCATCTGCGTGCTGCGCATCCGACGGCATCACAAGGCCCTCGCGCTCCGCGGCGGGCAGGGGAAGCTGGCCGCCAACCTCGCACTGGCGACGGGGGCGCTGGCGGACGGGATGCCCGCGATAACGCACGGCAAGCGGTCGCGTCGGCGGCGCCGCGCGGGCGGGCGGCGCGCTCAGCACTGACCGGCCGTGCCCGGTACGGGTGGGACGCGCCCGGTACGGGTGGGCGGCTGCTCGACGTCGGGCGCGGGCCGGGTCCGACCTTGGGCCCGGCGTTCGGCCCCGGGCCCGCGGGCGCGGGCCGGGGTTCGGCCGGGTTCGGCTCCGGGTCGGTGTGCCCCGTTGGTCGGGGCGTCCGTGCGAGGGTGAACAATGGGGGCGTGACCCGAGCCTCTCTGGACAAGCAGCCGCACGAAGTCGCCGCCATGTTCGACGACGTCGCGGCCAAGTACGACCGCACCAACGACGTGCTCTCCCTCGGCCAGGCCCGTGCCTGGCGCCGGGCGGTGGCCGAGACGGTGGCCGCCGGGCCGGGGGACCTCGTGCTCGACCTCGGGGCCGGCACCGGCACCTCCTCGCTGCCCTTCGCCGAGGCCGGGGCCGAGGTCGTCCCGTGCGACTTCTCGGTCGGCATGCTCGCCGAGGGCAAGCGCCGCCACCCCGAGCTGGCGCTCACCGCCGGCGACGCCACCCGGCTGCCGTTCGCGGACGACACCTTCGACTCGGTGACGATCTCCTTCGCGCTGCGCAACGTCCAGGACACCGACGCGGGGCTGCGCGAGATGCTGCGGGTCACCAAGCCCGGCGGCAAGCTGGTGATCTGCGAGTTCTCCACCCCGACCTGGACGCCGTTCCGGACGGTCTACACCGAGTACCTGATGCGCGCGCTGCCGCCGGTGGCCACCGCCGTCAGCAGCAACCCGGACGCGTACGTCTACCTCGCCGAGTCCATCCGGGCCTGGCCGGACCAGCCCGGGCTGGCCACCAGGCTCCAGGACAACGGCTGGTCGAAGGTCGCCTGGCGGAACCTGACCGGCGGGATCGTCGCGCTGCACCGGGCCTACAAGATCGCGTAGCCGGGCTCGGCTGATCCGGCCCCGACCGATCCGGGCGCGGGCCCCGGGCCCGGGTGTCACGGCTCCGGGTGCCGCGGCTCGATCGGTGCGGCTCGATCGGTGCGGCTCGGGACCGCGGCTCGGGTCCGGCGGTCGGGGGCGGGGGCGCATCCGGTGACGTGAGCGGAACTAGACTGCCGGAGACAGAGCCGCCGTCCCCCAGCCGCAGTTCCAGGAGTGTGTCCACGTGTCCGAGACCGCAGCCGATCTGACGAAGCCGGACAGCCCCGTGGAGAGCACGGCCGACGTCATCGTGGTCGGCGCGGGCCCGGCCGGCTCCACCACCGCGTACTACCTGGCCCAGGCCGGGCTGGACGTGCTGCTGCTGGAGAAGACCGCCTTCCCGCGCGAGAAGGTGTGCGGCGACGGCCTGACCCCGCGTGCCACCAAGCAGCTGGTGGACATGGGCATCGACGTCTCCACCGAGAACGGCTGGCTGCACAACAAGGGCCTGCGCATCATCGGCGGCGGTGTCCGGCTGGAGCTGGACTGGCCCGAGCTGTCCTCCTTCCCCGACTACGGCCTGGTGCGCAAGCGCGCCGACTTCGACGAGCTGCTCGCCCGTCAGGCCGAGAAGGCCGGCGCGCGGCTCTACGAGCGCTGCAACGTCAGCGGGCCGGTCCTGGACGAGCGCACCGGCCGGATCGTCGGCGTCACCGCCAAGCTCGGCGACGAGAAGCGGCCGGTCACCTTCCGGGCCCCGCTGGTGGTCGCCGCCGACGGCAACTCCACCCGCCTCTCCCTCGCCATGGGTCTGCACCGGCGCGAGGACCGCCCGATGGGCGTCGCCTACCGCACCTACTTCACCTCGCCGCGCCACGACGACGACTACCTGGAGTCCTGGCTGGAGCTGTGGGACACCCGCGGCAGCGAGCGCAAGCTGCTGCCCGGGTACGGCTGGGTCTTCGGCATGGGCGACGGCACCTCCAACGTCGGCCTCGGCATCCTCAACTCCTCGCCGGCCTTCGGCGAGCTGGACTGGCGCGAGGTGCTCAAGGCCTGGTGCGCCGGCATGCCGGAGGAGTGGGGCTACACCCCCGAGAACATGACCGAGCCGATCCGCGGCGCCGCACTGCCGATGGCCTTCAACCGGCAGCCGCACTACACCCGCGGTCTGCTGCTGGTCGGCGACGCGGGCGGCATGGTCAACCCCTTCAACGGCGAGGGCATCGCCTACGCGATGGAATCCGGCCAGATCGCCGCCGGGGTCATCGTGCAGGCCCTCGCCCGGGTCACCGACGGCGGCCGCGAGCGCGCCCTCCAGGCCTACCCGCGCATCCTCAAGGACGTGTACGGCGGCTACTACACGCTGGGCCGCGCCTTCGTGAAGCTCATCGGCAACCCCAAGGTGATGCAGATCGCCACCCAGCGCGGCCTCACCCACCCGATGCTGATGCGCTTCACCCTCAAGCTGCTCGCCAACCTCACCGACCCGCAGGGCGGCGACGCGATGGACCGCGTGATCAACGGCCTCGCCAGGGTCGCGCCGAACGCCTGACCCGGATCGGGTGCCCGACCCGGCCGGACGCCTGGTCGTGTCCGGTGCCGGGTTCGGCCGGGCGCCTGGTCCCGTTCGGCGCCCGGTCCGGTCGGGTGTCTGGCCCGTCCGGGCCAGGAGGAGGCCTGGCCCGAGGGGACGGCGCGCCTCTGACGGGGGCGTCGCCTATGCCTCGTCGACCGCCGGGGGTTCCTCCGGCGCCCGCCGGGAGGCGGTGGAGCGCTGTTCGACGTAGGAGAGGCGCTCGGCGAAGACCCGGGCCGCGTCGGGGGTGAGGGTCCTCAGGGCGACGAGGGCGGAGAAGACGACGTCGCAGAGCTCGTGCTGGACGTCCTCCCAGGTGTGGGTGACTCCCTTGCGCGGGTTCTGGCCGGTGGCACCGACCACTGCCGCACCGACCTCGCCGATCTCCTCGGAGAGCTTGAGGATCCGCAGCAGTCGTTCCTCCTGGGGCGACTGCGTGCTCTGCTCGTCAAGCCATGCGACCAGGTGGTCGACGCTCTCCCAGATCCGGCTGTCCATGCGGTGCTGCTCCTGCTCCCGTTGCGGTGTCGTTGGTGCTGCCACCGTACGGGAGCGGGGAGCGGGGGACGGCGGGTGGCGGGCCGGGGCTGTCCGGCCCGCCCGGTCAGCGGGCGCTGATCTTCACGTTGCGGATGTTCACCGGGAGCGTGGGGAAGCCGTCGCCCGGGTTGTTCTGGTCGTCCTCGCCGCCGGCGGCGATCTTCTGGAGCACGTCCAGTCCGGCGGTGATCCGGCCGAAGGGCGTGTAGGCGGGGGAGAGCTTGGTGTCCTTCCAGACGAAGAAGAACTGGCTGCCGTTGGTGTTCGGGCCGGCGTTGGCCATGGCCACGGTTCCGGCCGGGTAGGTGGCGCCGGTCAGGTTCTCGTCCGGGAAGGAGTAGCCCGGACCGCCGCTGCCCGTGCCGGTCGGGTCGCCGCACTGGAGGACGTAGATCCGCTGGGTGGTGAGGCGGTGGCAGTGGCTGCGGTCGAAGTAGTCGTGCTCGGCGAGGAACCGGAACGAGAAGGTGGTGCAGGGCGCCTTGTCGGTCAGCGCCTCGAAGGTGATCTGGCCCTGGCTGGTCCGCAGTGTCGCGCGGTAGGGCTTCGCCGCCTTCTTGGCGTCGAACACCGGGATGCCCTTGAAGTTGTCGGCCGGGACGGCCGGTGTGTAGGTGCAGCCGGCGGTGGGGGTGCCGGCCGCGGGGGCGTCCGCGACGGCGGTGCCGGTGCTCGCCACGAGCGGGAGGACGGTGGCGGCGGCGACCAGCGCCCAGTGCGTGCGCTTCACGTGACGGACCTTCCGGGGAGTGGTGGACGGCGGGGTTGTCATGGGTGCATCATCCACGGCCGGATGGGGATGCGGTAGGGGTTGGGGCGGCCGTGGCTCCTCGGGCGGCAGTGGTGTGATGGTTTGTCAGTTCCGTTCCGTGGTGGTCGTGGTGGTCGCGGTGGTGGTGAAGAGCCCTGCGCGCGCGGCCAGGGCCGCGGCGTCGGCGGCCCGCTCGGCGGTGCGGGCGTCCAGGGGCTCGCCGGAGACGAACAGGCGGTAGTAGAGCGGTGCGGTGGCGGCCCGGACCACCTCGGCGCCGTCCGTCCCCGTGGGGAGCTCGCCCCGGGCGACGGCCCGTTCGGCCACCTCGGCGGTCTGGCGGTGCCGGGCCGCGAAGAAGGCGCGGAGGGCGGCCGCGCCGGCGTCCGAGCGCTGGGCGGCGGAGATCAGCGCTATCGGTGTGGGGCCGAGCTCCGGGTCGGTGAAGACACTGAACACCTCCTGGGTGATCCGGCGGAGGTCCTGCTGGAGGTCTCCGGTGTCGGGCAGGGGCCAGGGCTGGTCGGCGGAGGCGGTCAGGGTGTCGGCGACCAGGCCGTCCACTCCGCCCCAGCGTCGGTAGAGGGTCGCCTTGTGGGCGCCGGAGCGGGTGGCGACCGCCTCGACGGTGAGGCCGTCGTACCCCTTCTCGGTGACTTCGGCGAGCGTCGCGGCGACCACCTCCGCCCGGACCCGGGCGCTGCGGCCGCCCGGGCGCGGGGTGGGGGCGCGGGGTTCCGGCGCGGGGTGGGTGGCCTCAGTCAAAGTCGACTCCGGTCGCGTCAGGGATTGCTGTGGCGTGACGGTCGCGCCGTGCTCATCGTAATGCGACTCAAGTTGCATTACGAGCAGAGCCTGCCCGCCCGCCGCGGCCACCTGCTCGTCGCCCGACCCATCGGTGCCCGCGCGGGGCATTGATCATCGGCGGCCCGGTGCGCGAGGATGGCGCACCTTTGCTCCACGCTCCACCTCGTCCACCGCCGGGCTCTCCGCCCGGCTTTTGGGTCCGTCCGACGCCGTACGGTACTCGCGCCCGCCGGTTCCGTCCGTTCGGAGGGATCTTTCGCATGTCAGCCTCCTTGTCCGACCTGCCCGAGGGTTCGTCCTCGTCGGTCCTTCGTGATCTTCCGGTCCTGCTCGTGGCCGTGGTGTGGGGATCGAGCTTCCTCGCTGTCCAGCGCGTGGCCGAGCCCGGGACGGTCGTGGCGATGCTCGTGCTGCGGTTCGGGCTGGTGCTGCCGCTGCTCGGGATGGTCGCCTGGCGCGCCCTGCGGAGGCTGAGCCGTGCCGAGTGGCTCGGCGGTGCCGCACTGGGGCTGGTGCTCAGCGGGATCTTCCTGCTGGAGACCTACGGAGCCGTGCACACCTCCGCGACCAACGCCGGACTGATCATCAGCCTCGCCATGGTGCTCACCCCGCTCGGCGAGAGCGCCCTCGGCCGGACCGCACCACCGAAGGCCTTCCTCGCGGCCGCCGGGCTGGCCGTCCTCGGTGTCGCCCTGCTCACCGGCGACGGCGGGCTGCGCCCTCCGACGCTCGGAGATCTGCTGGTGCTGGGCGCCGCCCTCGTCCGCTCGGCGTACGTCCTCGCGATGGCCCGCACCCGAGCCGTCCGCGACACCGACATGCTCGCCGTCACCTGGGTCCAACTCGCCGTGGCCACCGGCGTGTTCTCCGTCGTCGCGCTGTCGGTCGGTCCTGCGCCGTGGACGGTCGCCCGTTCGTACGGAGCCGGCCAGTGGGCCTGGCTGCTGCATCTGTCCTTGTTCTGCACTCTGTTCGCCTTCTTCGTCCAGATGTGGGCCGTGCGGGCCACGTCGCCCTCGCGGGTGAGCCTGTTGCTCGGCACCGAGCCGTTGTGGGCCGCCGTCTTCGGGATCACCTTGGCCGGGAACCGGATGGGCCCGCTCGCCCTGCTCGGCGGAGCCCTGGTGCTGGTCGCGACGGAGTGGGGTCGGCGCACGGCCCCCGCGCCGGCCCCGATCCGGAACGAGGACGAGGGCGAGGGCGCGAGCGGGAGGGATGCGGCAGGGCCGAGCGCGGAGCCGGCCCAGGTGTGACCGGCCGCCCTCGTCACCGGTGCCGCCACAGAGTCCGGCGGGCGTAGTCGAGGGTGACCGCACCGAGCAGCGGGCCCCAGGCGACCAGGGGCAGGTAGGCGAGCGTCATCACCACGCCGGCGAGACCGCGCGGAGAATCCGGTTCGGCCAGGTTGCGGGCCCAACCGCCGAGGAGCGCGGTCGTACCGAGGGAGGTGAGGATCACCGAGCCCAGCAACGCCGGGACGATCGCGGCGAGTGGCCGGACCCGACGGCCGCCCAGCAGCGGTATCCACCGGGGCGCCACCAGCCCCCAGGGCCGGACCAGGCCCAGGGTCAGGAAGGCCAGCGACTCGGCCAGGGCGCTCAGCGCCACGCAGTAGAGCGTGCCCCAGCCCGGTTGGTGCTCGGCGTACGCGGCGAGCGTCGCGCCGCTGAAGCCGACCGGGACGCCGAAGCCGAAGGCGATCCGCCACAGCCCCGAGGGGACGGTGGTCAGGACGGCGGCCTTGGCGGCGAGCCGGGCCCAGCGCGGTGCGGGCGGGACGTCCGGGGCGGCCGCCGCGGCCCGGTGGGTGGTGCCGCGGGCGTTGATCACGAGCTTCGACATGGTGGTGGACTCCCTTCGGCTCCGGCCTCCGTGGCCGGTGCGACGACTCAAGACTGGAGCCTCGCCAGGGGTTGGCGGCAGATGCCGATCGGGCTGTTCCTCCTGCTCAACCCGCCTTTGAAATATGCCGATCGGCACAGGCGCGACGTATGGGCGGCGTCGTAATGTGACGGCAGTCGAGGAGTCGAGGGAGGTGGTGACGATGACTCAGATCCTTTCCGGGGTCGTCCTGGTCCTGGCGCCGATCGCCTGGCCGGTGCGGCGGCGGTACGGGGCGGCGGCCGTGACCATGGCGCTCGGGGCGGCATCGGTCGCGGTCACGGTCGCCGTCTGGTTCCTCGGCCGCTGGGTGGAGGGGCAGCGCTGGGCCGGGCTGCTGGGCCTGGTGGAGCTGTCCGTTCTGCTGCTGTCGGTGGTCGTCGGCCTGCGCGCCGAGGACGGCCCGTGGTGTGCGGCGGCCGCCTGGACGGCCTGCGGAGCGGTCGCCCTCTGGCCGTCCCGGTTCGTGTTCATCGAGGGGCCCGCGGACACGCTCACGCTCTTCGGGTTCGGATCGATGCTCTCCCTGCCGGCCGTGCTGATCGGGCTCTACCTGCGGGGCCTGGACGAGGTGCGCAACAAGGCGGTGGCCGAGGCCAGGCGGGCGCAGCGGCTGGAGCTGGCCCACGACCTGCACGACTTCGTGGCGCACGATGTCAGCGGCATGGTCGCCCAGGCCCAGGCGGGGGCCTACCTGGCCGGGATCGATCCGGCCCGGGCGGCGGAGATGTTCCAGCGAATAGAGCAGGCCGGGCAGCGGGCGCTGGCCTCGCTGGACCGGACGGTACAGCTGCTGCGCAGCGAGGAGGGCGGAGGTCGTGGTCCGCAGCCCGGACTCGCCGAACTCGCCGAGGTGGCCGAGCGGTTCACCGCGACGGGTGGAGCCGAGGTCCGTCTGGAGCTGCCGGAGGAGCCGGTGCCGCGCGAGGTGGAGGGCACCGTCCACCGGATCGTGGTCGAGTCCCTGACCAATGTCAGGCGGCATGCTCCGGCCGCGCGGGAGATCGAGATCCGGGCCCGCCGCAGCGGCGGAGGGCTGGAACTGACGGTGACCAACGACGGTCGGGCGCCGGGTCCGGCAGGGCGGCCGCGCCGGGGCGGCGGCAGCGGCCTGCCGGGCTTGGCGGCCCGGGTCGAGGCCCTCGGAGGTTCGCTGGAAGCCGGCCCGCACGAGCGGGAGGCCTGGCGGGTGACGGCGGTGCTGCCACTGGAGGCGGCCGGTGCGGGGCCGACGGGTGCGTAGGAGCCGAGGCGGGACGGGGAGCGGGGAGGTACGGAGATGGGCAGCGGCACAGGGCCGATTCGGATCCTGATCGCGGACGACCAGGCGGATGTGCGCAGTGCGTTCCGGATGATCCTGGACGTTCAGCCGGACATGGTGGTGGTGGCGGAGGCGGCAGACGGTGCCGCTGCGGTGCAGGAGGCCAGGAGGCTGCGGCCGGACGTGGTGCTCGCGGACATCCGGATGCCGAAGCTCGACGGTCTGGAGGTCACACGGCAGTTGGCCGACCAGTGCAAGGTGATCGTGGTGACCACCTTCGACCTGGACGAGTACGTGCACACGGCACTGCGGCACGGGGCGGCCGGATTCCTGCTGAAGCGGTCGGGGCCGGTGCTGCTGATCGAGGCGGTCCGGGCGGCGATGGCGGGGGACGCGTTGATCAGCCCGCAGATCACCGTCCGGCTCCTGCGGCACATGGCACTCCCGGGTGCGGAGCCGGTGCCCGGGCGGGGCGGCGCCAAGGCGGCTTCGGCGGCTCCACAGTCGACAGCCGGCCCGACGGAGGAACTGACCACGAGGGAAAGGGAGATCGCCGAGCTGGTGGCAGACGGCGCGACCAACGCCGAGATCGGCGCGGGGCTGTTCATCTCGCCGGGGACGGTGAAGAACCACCTCGCCAACATCCAGCGCAAGATCGGAGCCCGTAACCGGGTGGGCATCGCGGCCTGGATCTGGGAGCAGGCGGCCGGCCGCCAGTAGCCGGCCCCAGCCCGGGGCGAGGGCCCGGAGGCGAGGGTCCGGGGCCGTCCGCACCCCGCCTGCCCCCACCCTGCCCGCCCCACCCTGCCCTGCGCGCCCCACCCCGCCCTGCGGGCCTCCCCCTGGGCGCCTTCCCTTGCGCGCCTCCACCGGGCACCCCCGCCTGCGCGCCCCGGCCCGTTCGAAATGCCGGGCCGAGGCGGGCCTGTCCGAGGCGGCACCGAGGCAGCACCGAGGCAGCACCGAGGCGGCACGGAGGCGGCACGTGGAGGTGCCCGGTGGAGGAATCGGGCGGCTGGGGGAGCGGCAGGGGAACCCCGTTCAACGACAAGCTCGCGTGCTTGTGAACGAAGGGTCAAGCGAGCGTTCGGACCCCCGCCACCCCTGCGAGTGAGCCTCTATAACACGTCAACATGACGCCTGGAAATTTGCTCAGACCGACGCATAGTTGATATAGGAACACGCCCCTGACCTGCCGCTTCACAAGTAAATGCGACTGCTTGTGATCATTTGACTGCTTTGCGTCGACAAATCTGGGCATGTTCCTATTCGACCCCATTCGAAGGGTGTCGTAGATCACAAAGGTGACCGTGAACTGCGTGTCGCAGATCACAAGCCGACGGGCATAGGATGCGCTCGTTCCAGGCTTTGTGAACTGCCTCACATGAGGTGGATCTCGGGAACTGGAACGCGGGTTCACCTCTGTGTGACCCGCCGGTTCCGATCTGCAGTCAAGGACGACTGGACGGAGGGAGCGGGGGCTATGAATGCCTACGCGCCGATCCTCGTACTCGGTGCCATCGCGGCGGCGTTCGCGGTCGGCTCCGTCGTGATGGCCTCACTCACCGGCCCCAAGCGCTACAACCGGGCCAAGTTGGAGGCGTACGAGTGCGGCATCGAGCCGACACCGCAGCCCGTGGGCGGCGGTCGGTTCCCGATCAAGTACTACCTGACGGCGATGCTCTTCATCGTCTTCGACATCGAGATCGTCTTCCTCTACCCCTGGGCGGTGACCTTCGACGCCCTGGGGATCTTCGGGCTGGTCGAGATGCTCCTGTTCATCGCCACCGTCTTCGTCGCGTACGCCTACGTGTGGCGGCGCGGCGGCCTGGAGTGGGACTGAGCGCGGGGTGGTCCGAGCGCGGGGTGGTGACCCCACCCGTCCGCCGGCTGCGCGCCCGCTTGTGAACGAGCGGACAAGCCAGAACCGGCCCACGTATCAGCGGACTCGAGGGCATTGAGAGGGATCTGATGGGAATCGAGGAGAAGCTGCCGAGCGGCTTTCTGCTCACGACGGTGGAGACGGCCGCCGGCTGGGTGCGCAAGGCGTCACTCTTCCCGGCCACCTTCGGTCTGGCCTGCTGCGCGATCGAGATGATGACCACCGGGGCGGGCCGCTACGACCTGGCCCGGTTCGGCATGGAGGTCTTCCGGGGCTCCCCCCGGCAGGCCGATCTGATGATCGTGGCGGGGCGGGTGAGTCAGAAGATGGCCCCGGTGCTGCGCCAGGTGTACGACCAGATGCCCAACCCCAAGTGGGTCATCTCGATGGGTGTCTGCGCCTCGTCCGGCGGGATGTTCAACAACTACGCGATCGTCCAGGGCGTCGACCACATCGTGCCGGTGGACATCTACCTGCCCGGCTGTCCGCCCCGTCCGGAGATGCTGATGGACGCCATCCTGAAGCTGCACGACAAGATCCAGCACGAGCCGCTGGGCGTGAACAGGCGCCGGGCCGAGGAGCTCGGTGAGGCGCTCGCCCTGAAGGCCACCCCGATCAGCGAGATGCGGGGGCAGCTGCGATGAACGACCAGGTACCCGAGACCCGCCGCGAGCAGCCGGTCCGCGAGATCCCGGTCGAGGTGGTCGGCCGCCGCCAGGGCATGTTCGGTGCCACGGGCAGCGGCGACACCTCCGGCTTCGGCGGTCTGGCCGCCCCGATCGTGCTGCCCGGTCCGAGCGAACGCCCGTACGGCGGCTGGTTCGACGAGGTCGCCGACGAGCTGGAGGGCGCCCTGGAGGAGCAGGGCCTGGACCCGGTCGAGGTGATCGAGAGGACCGTGGTCGACCGCGGCGAGCTCACCTTCCACATCGACCGCGACCACCTGCTGGGGACCGCCCGCATCCTCCGCGACGACCCGGCGCTGCGCTTCGAACTGTGCCTGGGCGTGAGCGGCGTGCACTACCCCGGCGACAAGGGCCGCGAGCTGCACGCGGTCTACCACCTGCGCTCGATCACCCACGGCCGGCTGATCCGGCTGGAGGTCACCGCACCCGACGCCGACCCGCGCATCCCCTCCGTGGTGAGCGTCTACCCGACCAACGACTGGCACGAGCGCGAGGCCTACGACTTCTTCGGCCTGGTCTTCGAGGGCCACCCCGCGCTCACCCGGATCATGATGCCGGACGACTGGCTGGGCCACCCGCAGCGCAAGGACTACCCGCTCGGCGGCATCCCCGTCGAGTACAAGGGCGCCCAGATCCCGGCTCCCGACCAGCGGAGGTCGTACAGCTGATGAACACCCAGCACTTTGGAGAGACCGAGGAAGCGGACGCCCGCGATACCACCGAGGGCCGGGTCTTCACCGTCACCGGCGGTGACTGGGGCGAGGTGGTCGAGGCGGTCGGCCGGGCCGACGACGAGCGCATCATCGTCAACATGGGCCCCCAGCACCCGTCCACCCACGGCGTGCTGCGGCTGATCCTGGAGATCGACGGCGAGACGGTGAAGGAGGCCCGCTGCGGCATCGGCTACCTCCACACCGGCATCGAGAAGAACATGGAGTTCCGCAGCTGGGTCCAGGGCACCACCTTCGTGACCCGCATGGACTACCTGACCCCGCTGTTCAACGAGACCGCCTACTGCCTGGCGGTCGAGAAGCTGCTCGGCATCACCGACGACGTTCCGGACCGCGCCAACGTCATCCGCGTGATGATGATGGAGCTCAACCGGATCGCCTCGCACCTGGTCTGCCTGGCCACCGGCGGCATGGAGATCGGCTCCACCACCCTGATGATCTACGGCTTCCGGGACCGCGAGCTGATCCTGGACGTCTTCGAGCTGGTCACCGGTCTGCGCATGAACCACGCGTACGTGCGCCCCGGCGGCCTCGCCCAGGACCTGCCGCCCGGCGCCGTCGACCAGATCCGCGAGGCGGTCAAGGTCTTCCGCTCCCGGATGCACGAGTACGACAAACTCGCCACCGGCAACCCGGTGTTCAAGGCCCGCCTGGTCGACGTCGGCTTCCTGGACCTGCCCGGCTGTCTGGCCCTCGGCGCCACCGGCCCGATCCTGCGTGCCACCGGCCTGCCGCACGACCTGCGCAAGACCGACCCGTACTGCGGCTACCAGGACTACGACTTCGAGGTCGCGATCGCCGACAGCGCCGACTCCTACGGCCGCTTCCTGATCCGCCTGGAGGAGATGAAGCAGTCGCTGCGGATCGTCGAGCAGTGCCTGGACCGGCTGCGTCCGGGCCCGGTCATGGTGGCCGACAAGAAGATCGCCTGGCCCGCCCAACTGGCCGTCGGCCCGGACGGGCTGGGCAACTCCCTCGACCACATCCGCAAGATCATGGGCACCTCGATGGAGGCCCTGATCCACCACTTCAAGCTGGTCACCGAGGGCTTCCGGGTCCCGGTCGGCCAGGCGTACGTGGCGGTCGAGTCGCCCAAGGGCGAGCTGGGCGTGCACGTGGTCAGCGACGGCGGGACGCGCCCGTACCGGGTCCATTTCCGGGATCCGTCGTTCACCAATCTGCAGACGATGGCGGCGATGTGCGAGGGCGGCCAGGTGGCCGACGTGATCGTCGCGGTGGCCGGGATCGACCCGGTGATGGGAGGCGTGGACCGGTGACCAACGTCGAACTCGGACTGCCGGCACTGCCGGCCGCACCGTACCCCGAGGAGGTGCACGCCAGGCTGGCCGCCGATGCCGCCGAGCTGATCGCCCGCTACCCGCAGCCCCGCTCGGCGCTGCTGCCGCTGCTGCACCTGGTGCAGGCCGAGGAGGGTTTCGTCAGCCCGACCGGGATCCGCTTCTGCGCCGAACAGTTGGACCTCACCAGCGCCGAGGTCACCGCGGTCGCGACCTTCTACACCATGTACCGGCGCCGCCCGGCCGGGAAGTACCACGTCGGGGTCTGCACCAACACGCTGTGCGCGGTGCTCGGCGGCGACCAGATCTTCGCCGAGCTCCAGGAGCACCTGGGTGTCCGCAACAACGAGACCACCGAGGACGGCGAGGTCTCGATCGAGCACATCGAGTGCAACGCGGCCTGCGACTACGCGCCCGTGGTGATGGTCAACTGGGAGTTCTTCGACAACCAGACCCCGGAGAGCGCCCGGCAGCTGGTCGACGACCTGCGCGCCGGCCGTGAGGTCCGGCCCACCCGCGGTGCCCGGCTGTGCGGCTTCAAGGAGACCGCCCGGATCCTGGCCGGCTTCCCGGACGAGCGCCCGGGCGCCAACGACGAGTCCGGTGCCGGCGGCGCGCCGTCCCTGGCCGGTCTGCGGCTGGCCCGCGGCGAGGCGCTGCCCGGCACCGCCGGCACCAAGGTGGTCTCCCCCCGCCCCGCGTCCCCCCGCCACGAGGGCAGCGGTCCGGCGAACAACGGCCAGGCAGGCAACGGCCCGGCGAGCAATCCCCAGGCGAGCAACAGCCAGCCGAGCAACCCCCAGGCGAGCAACCCCCAGACGAACAACGGCCAGGCGGGCAAGGGCCAGGAAGGGAGCGAAGCGTGATGACCTCCGCCGAGCCGGCCGAGAAGCTGCTCACCCCGGTCCTGTCCGACTCCTGGGACGACAGCCGCCCGTGGACGCTCGACACCTACCGCCGCCACCACGGCTACGAGGGCCTCAAGGCGGCCCTCGCCATGCCGCCGGACGACGTGATCGCCCTGGTCAAGGAGGCCGGCCTGCGCGGCCGCGGCGGCGCTGGCTTCCCGACCGGCATGAAGTGGCAGTTCATCCCGCAGAACGACGGCAAGCCGCACTACCTGGTGGTCAACGCGGACGAGTCCGAGCCGGGCACCTGCAAGGACATCCCGCTGCTGTTCGCCAACCCGCACTCGCTGATCGAGGGCATGATCATCGCCTCCTACGCGATCCGCTGCGACCACGCCTTCATCTACCTGCGCGGCGAGGTCGTCCCGGTGCTGCGCCGGCTGCACGCGGCCGTCGCCGAGGCGTACGGGGCCGGGCTGCTGGGCCGGAACATCCTCGGCTCGGGGATCGACCTCGACATCACCGTGCACGCCGGGGCCGGCGCCTACATCTGCGGCGAGGAGACGGCGCTGCTGGACTCGCTGGAGGGCCGCCGCGGCCAGCCGAGGCTGCGGCCCCCGTTCCCGGCGATCGCCGGCCTGTACGCCTGCCCGACGGTGGTCAACAACGTCGAGTCGATCGCCTCGGTGCCGCCGATCCTGTCCCGCGGCAAGGAGTGGTTCAAGGCCCTGGGCACCGAGAAGTCCCCCGGCTTCACGCTCTACTCGCTCTCCGGCCACGTCACCAACCCCGGCCAGTACGAGGCCCCGCTCGGCATCACGCTGCGCCAGCTGCTCGACCTCAGCGGCGGCATCCGCCCCGGGCACCGTCTGAAGTTCTGGACCCCGGGCGGCTCCTCCACCCCGATGTTCACCGACGAGCACCTCGACGTCCCGCTGGACTACGAGGGCGTCGGCGCGGCC
The DNA here is from genome assembly GCF_043198905.1 of Kitasatospora sp. NPDC048715. Classification (NCBI taxonomy): domain Bacteria; kingdom Bacillati; phylum Actinomycetota; class Actinomycetes; order Kitasatosporales; family Streptomycetaceae; genus Kitasatospora; species Kitasatospora sp. NPDC048715. Next base: position 131,683 of record NZ_JBICVH010000025.1, read on the forward strand.
GGCTCGATGCTCGGAACCAAGGCGCTCCAGGTCTTCGACGAGACCACCTGCGTGGTGCGGGCCGTCACCCGCTGGACGGAGTTCTACGCCCACGAGTCCTGCGGCAAGTGCACCCCCTGCCGCGAGGGCACCTACTGGCTGGTCCAGCTGCTCCAGCGGATCGAGGCGGGCGAGGGCGTCGACGGGGACCTGGAGAAGCTCCTCGACATCGCCGACAACATCAACGGCAAGTCCTTCTGCGCCCTGGGCGACGGCGCGGCCAGCCCGATCGTCTCCTCGCTCCAGCACTTCCGGGCCGAGTACGAGCAGCACCTGGCCGAGCGCCGCTGCCCGTTCGACCCGGCCGCCTCCACCGTCTGGGCCGACGGCCCCCGCCCCGGCCACCAGTCCGCCACCGAAAGGGAGGTGCACGCGTGACGATCACAGAGCCAACCGCCTCCGAGACCGCGGTCGAACTGGTCACGCTCACCATCGACGGCGTCGAAGTGCGGGTCCCCAAGGGAACGTTGGTGATCAGGGCCGCCGAGACCATCGGCACCCAGATCCCGCGCTTCTGCGACCACCCGCTGCTCGATCCGGCCGGCGCCTGCCGCCAGTGCATCGTCGAGATCGAGGGCCAGCGCAAGCCGGTCGCCTCCTGCACCGTTCCGGTGGCCGAGGGCATGGTGGTGCGCACCCAGCTCAGCTCGCCGGTGGCCGAGAAGGCCCAGCGCGGCGTGATGGAGCTGCTGCTGATCAACCACCCGCTGGACTGCCCGGTCTGCGACAAGGGCGGCGAGTGCCCGCTGCAGAACCAGGCGATGACCAGCGGCGCCGCCGACTCCCGCTTCGAGGGGATGAAGCGCACCTACGAGAAGCCGGTGCCGATCAGCAGCCAGGTGCTGCTGGACCGCGAGCGCTGCGTGCTGTGCGCGCGCTGCACCCGCTTCTCGCAGCAGATCGCCGGGGACCCGTTCATCGACCTGGTGGAGCGCGGGGCACTTCAGCAGGTCGGCACCGGCGAGGGCGACGACTTCGAGTCGTACTTCTCCGGGAACACCATCCAGATCTGCCCGGTCGGCGCGCTGACCTCGGCGGCGTACCGGTTCCGCTCGCGCCCCTTCGACCTGGTCTCCTCGCCGAGCGTGTGCGAGCACTGCGCCTCGGGCTGCGCGCAGCGCACCGACCACCGGCGCGGCAAGGTGCTGCGCCGGCTGGCGGGCGAGGACCCGGCGGTGAACGAGGAGTGGAACTGCGACAAGGGCCGCTTCGCCTTCCGCTACGCCCAGCAGCGGGACCGGCTGACCACCCCGCTGGTGCGGGTGGACGGCGAGCTGGTGCCGGCCTCCTGGCCGGAGGCGCTGGCCCGGGCGGCCGAGGGGCTGCGCGGGGCCCGGACCGGGGTGCTGGCCGGCGGCCGGGTGACGGTCGAGGACGCCTACGCGTACGGGAAGTTCGCGCGGGTGGTGCTCGGCACCAACGACGTGGACTTCCGGGCCCGCCCGCTCAGCGGTGAGGAGGCGGACTTCCTGGCCGCGGCGGTGGCCGGGCGGGGCGTCGACGTGAACGGCGCCGGCGTGGCGTACGAGGACCTCGACCGGGCGCCGGCGGTGCTGCTGGCGGGCTTCGAGCCGGAGGAGGAGTCGCCGATCGTCTTCCTGCGGTTGCGCAAGGCGACCAGGGCGACGGGCCTGAAGGTGTTCTCGGTGGCCGCGTTCGGTTCCCGGGGCCTGGCGAAGCTGCGCGGCGCGCTGCTGCCGGCCGCCCCCGGCACCGAGCCGGAGTGGTTCGCGGCGCTGGCGGCGGACGAGCCGCTGAACGACGACGCGGGCCGGGCGGCGGAACTGCTGCGCGCCCCGGGTGCGGTGATCCTGGTGGGCGAGCGGCTGGCCGCCGTCCCGGGCGGGCCGACGGCGGTGCTGCGCCTGGCGCACGCGACCGGCGCCAGGCTCGCCTGGGTGCCGCGCCGGGCCGGTGAGCGCGGGGCCGTGGAGGCGGGTGCGCTGCCGGGCCTGCTGCCCGGCGGCCGTCCGGTGGCCGTCGCGGCGGCCCGGGCGGAGGCGGCCGAGCTGTGGGGCGGGGCCGAGCTGCCGTCCCGGCCGGGCCGGGACACCGACGGGATCCTGGCGGCGGTCGTGGCCGGAGAGCTGGACGCGCTGCTGGTCGGCGGCGTGGACCCGGACGACCTGCCGGACCCCGCGCTGGCCGACGAGGCGCTGGCGGCGGTGCCGTTCCTGGTGTCGCTGGAGCTGCGGCCCTCGGCGGTGACGGCGCGCGCCGACGTGGTGCTGCCGGTGGCCGCGGCGGCGGAGAAGGCCGGCACCTTCCTGGACTGGGAGGGCCGGGTGCGGATGTTCGAGGCCGCGCTCAAGCCGGACCAGCAGATGGGCCGTCACCTCCAGCCGGACCTGCGGGTGCTGAGCATGCTGGCGGACGCGTTGGGCGGGCGGCTGGGGCTGCCGGACGTCCGGGCGGCCCGGCTGGAGCTGGACCGCTTCGCCCCCTGGGAGGGCGACCGCACGGCCGACCCGGCGGCCCACCCCGGCCCGCTGCCCCGGCCGGCCGCCGGCCAGGCGGTGCTGGCGGGTTGGCGCCTGCTGCTGGACAACGGCGCGCTGCAGCAGGGGGATCCGCACCTGGCGGGGACCCGGCACCGGGCGGTGGCCCGGATCTCGGCGGAGACGGCCAAGGAGATCGGCGCGGTGGCGGCCGGGGCCCTGCGGCTGACCGGCCCGGCCGGATCGCTGACCCTGCCGCTGGAGGTCACCGACTCGATCCCGGACCGCACGGTCTGGGTCCCGCTCGGCTCCACTCCGGGCGGTGCCCCGCGCGCGCTCGGCACCACCGTCGGCCACCTGGTCACGATCGCCGCGGCCGAGGCGGAGCCCGAGCCCGCGGTCGAGGCCGAGGCCGATCCCGGCCCGACGCCACAGGACGGGGCGGCACAGGACGGGGCGCCACAGGACCGGGCGACACCCGACCGGTCGGCGCAGGACGAGCAGGAACGGGACGAGTCGGCCCAGGCCCAGGCGCAGGCCAAGGCGCGGGCCCAGGCCGGTTCGACCGTGGACGGGACCGCGGGAGAAGGGGAGGACCGATGACACCGCAGCCGTACGAGACGCTCCACTTCTTCGGGCAGGACCCGTGGTGGCTGGTGCTGCTGAAGGCGGTGTTCTGCTTCGCCTTCCTGGTCCTGACGGTGCTGATCGCGATCGTCTGGGAGCGCAAGGTGGTGGCCTGGATGCAGCTGCGCATCGGGCCCAACCGGCACGGCCCGTGGGGCATGCTGCAGTCGCTGGCGGACGGCGTGAAGCTGGCGCTGAAGGAAGACCTGGTGGTCAAGGGCTCGGACAAGGTGGTCTACATCCTGGCCCCGATCGTCTGCGCCATCCCCGCGTTCATGGCCTTCGCGGTGATCCCGTTCGGCCCGGCCGGCAACGAGGTGTCGATCTTCGGCACCCGCACGCCGCTCCAGCTGACGGACTTCCCGGTGGCGTTGCTGTACGTCCTGGCGACGGCCGCGGTGGGCATCTACGGCATCGTGCTGGCGGGCTGGTCCTCGGGTTCGACGTACCCGCTGCTGGGCGGGCTGCGCTCGTCCGCGCAGATGATCAGCTACGAGATCGCGATGGGCCTGTCCTTCGCGGCGGTGTTCATCTACTCGGGTTCGATGTCGACCTCGGAGATCGTGGCGCACCAGCAGCCGACGTGGTTCGCGGCGCTGCTGCCGGTGTCGTTCATCGTCTACATCATCGCGATGGTCGGCGAGACCAACCGGGCGCCGTTCGACCTCCCGGAGGCCGAGGGCGAGCTGGTCGGCGGCTTCAACACCGAGTACTCCTCGCTGAAGTTCGCGATGTTCATGCTGGCCGAGTACGTGAACATGGTGACGGTCTCGGCGGTGGCCTCGACCCTCTTCCTGGGCGGCTGGCGGGCCCCGTGGCCGGTGTCGACGTTCTGGGAGGGCGCCAACCACGGCTGGTGGCCGATGCTGTGGATCACGCTGAAGATCCAGTTGCTGCTGTTCTTCTTCATCTGGCTGCGCGGCACGCTGCCCCGGTTCCGCTACGACCAGTTCATGAAGCTGGGCTGGAAGGTGCTGATCCCGGTCTCGCTGGTGTGGCTGGTGCTGATCGCGAGCGTGCGGGCGCTGCGCAACGAGGGCTACGACTTCGGCGAGGTGGTGCTGTACGTGGGCGCGCCGGTCGGCGTGATCCTGCTGCTGGCGCTGCTGCGGGACTTCCTGAGGAAGCAGCCCGAACCCGAGGTCACCCCGCCCAAGGCCGATTTCGACCCGATGGCCGGCGGCTATCCGGTCCCGCCGCTGCCCGGCCAGGTGCTCCCGCCGGTGCCGCGCCGGCGCAGCCGCGCCCCGAAGCAACTCCAGGACGCCCTCAACGGGGCCGACCATTCCGAAGGGAGCTGAACCGAGATGTCCGACCAGTCCGATCGTACGGGCCGCCCCGAACGGGCCGACCGTCCGTCGATCCTCGGCCCGGCCGCCGGCTTCGGCGTGACCTTCAAGGCCATGTTCAAGAAGCGGCTCACCGAGCAGTACCCGGAGCAGAAGAAGCCCACCGCTCCGCGCTTCCACGGCCGCCACCAGCTGAACCGGCACCCGGACGGCCTGGAGAAGTGCGTCGGCTGCGAGCTGTGCGCGTGGGCCTGCCCGGCCGACGCGATCTACGTGGAGGGCGCGGACAACCGGGACGAGGAGCGCTACTCCCCGGGTGAGCGCTACGGCGTGGTGTACCAGATCAACTACGCCCGCTGCATCCTGTGCGGGCTGTGCATCGAGGCCTGCCCGACCCGGGCGCTGACCATGACCAACGAGTACGAGCTGGCCGACTCCTCCCGGCGGGACCTGATCTTCACCAAGGAGCAGCTGCTGGTGGGCCTGTCCGAGGGCATGGTCGACACCCCGCACGCGATCTTCCCGGGCACCGACGAGGGCGCGTACTACCGGGGCGAGATCACCGCGGCGGCGCCGGGTACGGTCCAGCAGGAGCGCACCGACCGGGACCGGGAGGTGCAGCAGTGATCGCGCGGCTGGCGGAAGCGACCGGGACGACCTCGACGGGTGAGGCCGTCCAGTTCTGGGTGCTCGCGGTGATCGCGGTCGGCGGCGCGCTCGGCATGGTGCTGATGCGCAAGGCCGTGCACAGCGCGCTCTGCCTGGCGGCCACCATGCTGGCGCTGGCGGTCTGTTACATGGCCCAGGGCGCCGTGTTCCTGGGCGTGGTGCAGATCGTGGTCTACACCGGCGCGATCATGATGCTGTTCCTGTTCGTGGTGATGCTGGTCGGTGTCACCAGCGAGGATTCGCTGAAGGAGCAGCTGAAGGGCCAGCGGTTCGCCGCGGCGCTGTGCGGGCTGGGCTTCGGCGTGCTGCTGATCGCCGGGATCGCCAACGCGAAGCTGGACCACTTCACCGGGTTGTCCGAGGCGAACGCCGAGGGCAACGTGCCGGGCCTGGCCCGGCTGATCTTCACCCGGTACGTGTGGGCCTTCGAGGTCACCGGCGCGCTGCTGATCACCGCGGCGATCGGCGCGATGGTGCTGACCCACCGGGAGCACGTGAAGGCGCCGAAGACGCAGCGCGAGCTGGCGGCGCAGCGGATCATGGACAACATCCAGCTGCCGCCGCTGCCGGCGCCGGGCGTGTACGCGCGGCACAACGCGGTGGACGTCCCGGCGCTGCTGCCGGACGGCACGATCGCCGAGGACTCGGTGATGGCGACGCTGCGCGAGCGCGGCCAGGTCCGGGACGTCAGCCAGGCGATGCTGCAGCGGATGGCGGAGCTGGAGAACAGCACGGCGGACTGGTTGGGCCGTCCGTCCTCGGAGCGGCCGGCGGTGACGGCTCCGCGCAAGTCGCTGGAGCCGGTGCCGGCGAACGGCGAGCCGGTGCCGGCGAACAACGTGAAGCACCCGGCCGGCGAGGAGGGCGCGGAGTGAACCCGGTCAACTACCTCTACCTGTCGGCCCTGTTGTTCACCATCGGCGCGGCCGGGGTGCTGATCCGGCGCAACGCGATCGTGCTGTTCATGTGCGTGGAGCTGATGCTGAACGCCTCGAACCTCGCCCTGGTGACCTTCTCCCGGCTGCACGGGACCCTGGACGGCCAGATCATCGCGTTCTTCACGATGGTGGTGGCGGCGGCCGAGGTCGTGGTCGGCCTCGCCATCATCGTCTCCATCTTCCGGACCAGGCACTCCGCTTCGGTCGACGACAGCAACCTGATGAAGCTGTAGGCGGAGGACCTTCGGTGAACTCTCTCATTCCGCTGCTGGTGGCGGCTCCACTGGCCGGTGCCGCCCTGCTGCTGCTCGGCGGCCGGGTGCTGGACCGCTACGGCCACTGGCTGGCCACCGCGCTCGCGGCGCTCTCGTTCGGCTTCGGCCTGGCCCTGTTCTCGTCCATGCTCGGCCGTGACGCCGAGCACCGGGCGCTCACCGTGCACCTGTTCAGCTGGATCCCGGTGAACGGCTTCCAGGCCGACTTCTCCTTCCTGCTCGACCAGCTGTCGATGACCTTCGTCCTGCTGATCACCGGCGTCGGCACGCTGATCCACCTCTACTCGGTGGGCTACATGGCGCACGACGAGCGCCGGCGCCGCTTCTTCGCGTACCTGAACCTGTTCCTGGCCGCCATGCTGCTGCTGGTGGTCGCGGACAACTACCTGCTGCTGTACTTCGGCTGGGAGGGCGTGGGCCTGGCCTCGTACCTCCTGATCGGCTTCTGGCAGCACAAGCCGAGCGCGGCGACGGCGGCGAAGAAGGCCTTCATCGTCAACCGGGTCGGCGACATCGGCCTGTCCGTCGCGATCATGCTGATGTTCGCGGAGTTCGGCTCCTTCGCCTTCGGCCCCGTCTTCGGCGGTGCGCACGAGGCGAGCGAGGGCAAGCTGACGGCGATCGGCCTGATGCTGCTGCTGGCGGCCTGCGGCAAGTCGGCCCAGGTGCCGCTGCAGTCCTGGCTGGGGGACGCGATGGAGGGCCCGACCCCGGTGTCGGCGCTGATCCACGCGGCCACCATGGTGACCGCCGGCGTCTACCTGATCACCCGTTCCTCGGCGATCTTCGACCTGGCGCCGGACGCGCAGACCGCCGTGGTGGTGGTCGGCGCGGTCACGCTGCTGTTCGGTGCGATCGTCGGTTGCGCCAAGGACGACATCAAGAAGGCTCTGGCCGGCTCGACCATGTCGCAGATCGGCTACATGGTGCTGGCGGCCGGGCTCGGTCCGATCGGCTACGTCTTCGCGATCATGCACCTGGTGACCCACGGCTTCTTCAAGGCCGGGCTGTTCCTCGGCGCCGGGTCGGTCATGCACGGCATGAACGACGAGGTGAACATGCGTCACTACGGCGGCCTGCGCAAGTACATGCCGGTCACCTTCGTCACCTTCGGCCTCGGCTACCTGGCGATCATCGGCTTCCCGGGCCTGTCCGGTTTCTTCTCCAAGGACAAGATCATCGAGGCGGCCTTCGCCAAGGGCGGCACCGAGGGCTGGATCCTCGGGCTGTGCACGCTGGTCGGCGCGGCGATCACCGCGTTCTACATGACCCGGGTGATGGTGCTGACCTTCTTCGGCGAGAAGCGCTGGCAGCCGGCCGGCGGCTCCGCCGCGGGGGAGGGCGGCCTGCCGCACCCGCACGAGTCGCCCAGGACCATGACGATCCCGATGGTCCTGCTGGCCTTCGGCTCGGTGTTCGCGGGCGGGCTGTTCGCCTTCAACGACTCCTTCCTGAAGTGGCTGGAGCCGGTCACCGGGCACGAGGAGGGCAACTCCCCGCTCGCCCCGCTGACCGTCACCCTGCTGACCACGGCCTGCATGCTGGCCGGCGTCGGCCTCGCCTACCTGATGTACGGGCGCTCGCCGGTCCCGGTGGTGCCGCCGGTCGGCTCCCCGCTCACCCGGGCCGCCCGCCGGGACCTGCTGCAGGACGACTTCAACCACGCGGTGCTGGTGCGGCCGGGCTCGGCGCTCGCCGCGGCGCTGGTCTTCTTCGACAGCCGCGGCCTGGACGGCGTGGTCAACGGCCTGGCTGCCGCGATCGGCGGGCTCTCCGGCCGGCTGCGGCGGATCCAGAACGGCTACGTCCGCTCCTACGCGCTCTCCATGTTCGGCGGCACGCTGGTGCTGGTCGCCACGACTCTCCTGATGAGGTCCACGTGATGACTCGTCCTGATATCCGTTGGGAGGGCAGGCCATGAGTGAGCGCAGCGAACGAACCGTCAAGCGGTGCGCGCGGACGGACGCCCCTGCCGGGCGCGGCGAGGTGGGCGCATGAGCGTCCTCCTGACCGCCACCTGCGCCGTGCCGGCGGCCGGCGCGGTGCTGACCGCGGCGCTGCCCGCCGGGTCCTCCGAGAGCCGGCGCCGGAACACCAAGGCCGTCGCGCTGGGCGTCTCGGTCGTCACCCTGGTGCTGGCCGCCGTGGTGGCGACCCGGTTCGACCCCCAGGGCGCCCGCTTCCAGCTGAACGAGTCGTACAGCTGGATCCGCTCCTTCGGCATCACCTTCTCGCTCGGCGTGGACGGCATCGGCGCGGTGCTCGCCCTGCTCACCGCCGTCCTCGTGCCGTTGGTGATCCTCGCCTCCTGGCACGACGCCGATCCGGGGCCGGCCGGTCCCGACGGCACCTTCGAGAACAGCAGGAGGACCCAGGGGTTCTTCGCCCTGATCCTGGCGGTGGAGGCGATGGTGGTCGTCTCCTTCTACGCCACCGACGTCTTCGTCTTCTACGTGTTCTTCGAAGCCATGCTGATCCCGATGTACTTCCTGATCGGCGGCTTCGGCGACCGGGCGGGCGGCCCCGAGTCGGCGCGTCAGCGCTCCTACGCGGCCGTGAAGTTCCTGCTCTACAACCTGCTCGGCGGCCTGGTGATGCTGGCGGCCGTGATCGGCCTGTACGTGATCGCGCAGGACCAGGGCTTCGGCACCTTCGACCTGCCGACGCTGACCTCGGCGATCGCCGACGGCCGGCTCCAGCTGACCGGCACCGCCGAGAAGGCGCTGTTCCTGGGCTTCTTCTTCGCCTTCGCGGTGAAGGCCCCGCTGTGGCCGCTGCACACCTGGCTGCCGAACGCGATGGGCGAGTCCACCGCCGGCACCGCGGTGCTGATCACCGCCGTGGTGGACAAGGTCGGCACCTTCGCGATGCTGCGCTTCTGCCTCGGGCTGTTCCCGGACGCCTCGAAGACCTTCGCCCCGGCGATCCTGGTCCTCGCGCTGATCGGGATCGTCTACGGCGCGCTGCTGGCGGTCGGGCAGAAGGACATCAAGCGCCTGGTGGCGTACGCCTCGATCTCGCACTTCGGCTTCATCATCATGGGCATCTTCGCCCTGACCAGCCAGGGCCAGAGCGGCGCCACCCTCTACATGGTCAACCACGGGCTGTCCACGGCGGCGTGGATGCTGGTGGCCGGCTTCCTGATCTCCCGTCGCGGTTCGCGGCTGATCGCCGACTACGGCGGTGTGCAGAAGGTCGCCCCGGTGCTCGCCGGGACGTTCCTGATCGGCAGCCTGGCCACCCTGTCGCTGCCCGGGCTCGCCCCCTTCGTCAGCGAGTTCCTGGTGCTCGTGGGCACCTTCACCCGCTACCCGGCGATCGGCGTCGTGGCCACCTTCGGGATCGTGCTGGCCGCGCTGTACGCCCTGCTGCTGTACCAGCGCACCATGACCGGCCCGGTGAAGGACGGGGTGCGCACGATGCCCGACCTCAAGGCCCGGGAACTCGCCGTGGTCGGCCCGCTGGTGGCGCTGACCATCCTGCTCGGCGTCTACCCCAAGCCGCTCACCGACCTGGTCAACCCCTCGGTGAACGCGACGCTCTCGCAGATCCACCAGACCGACCCGGCGCCGGCCCACCCGGTCGCCGCCACCTCAGGAGGTGAGCAGAAGTGAGCGCCACCGCGATGCTCGCCGCCGCGGGCGGCAACACCCCCAGCATTCCGGCGCCGCACATCGAGTACGGCCAGCTCTCGCCGATGCTCGTGGTGTTCGCCGCCGCCGTGGCCGGCGTCCTGGTGGAGGCCTTCGTGCCCCGCCGGTACCGGCACTGGACCCAGGTGACGCTCGCGCTGGCCGGGCTGGTCGGCGCCTTCGTCGCCGTGGTGGTGCTGGCCGTGCAGAGCCACGGCTTCACCCGGATCGACCTGCTGGCCATGGAGTCGGTCGCGATGGACGGCCCGGCGCTGTTCCTCCAGGGCGTGATCCTGCTGGCCTCCGTGGTCGCGGTGCTCACCTACGCCGAGCGCAGGCTGGAGCCGAAGGCCGGCGGCCTGCCCGCCGACGCCTTCGCCGCCCAGGCCGCCGCCACCCCCGGCGGCAAGCAGGAGCGGGCCGCGGTCCGGGCCGGCTTCGCCACCACCGAGGTCTTCCCGCTCACCCTGTTCGCGGTCGGCGGCATGCTGCTGTTCCCCGCCGCCAACGACCTGCTGACCATGTTCGTGGCGCTGGAGGTCTTCTCGCTGCCGCTGTACCTGCTGTGCGCGCTGGCCCGGCGCCGCCGGCTGCTCTCCCAGGAGGCGGCGGTCAAGTACTTCCTGCTCGGCGCCTTCGCCTCGGCGTTCTTCCTCTTCGGCACCGCGCTGCTGTACGGCTACGCGGGCAGCGTGAAGCTCGGGGACATCGGGGACGTCATCTCCGGCAAGGCGATGACCACCCCCGCGCAGCTGAGCACCACCCAGAGCGACGCGCTGGTGCTGACCGGCCTGGCGATGCTCGCGGTCGGCCTGCTGTTCAAGGTCGCCGCGGTCCCCTTCCACTCCTGGACCCCGGACGTCTACCAGGGCGCGCCGACCCCGGTGACCGGCTTCATGGCGGCGGCCACCAAGGTCGCGGCGTTCGGGGCCTTCCTGCGGCTGTTCTACGTGGCCTTCCCGGGCCTGCGGCTGGACTGGCGGCCGGTGATGTGGGGCGTGGCGATCCTGACCATGGTGGTGGGCGCGGTGCTCGCGGTGACCCAGCAGGACGTCAAGCGCCTGCTGGCGTACTCCTCGATCGCGCACGCCGGGTTCATCCTGACCGGCGTGATCGCCGTCAACAAGCAGGGCATCTCCTCGGTGCTGTTCTACCTGTTGTCGTACTCCTTCGTGACGCTCGGCGCGTTCGCCGTGGTCACCCTGGTGCGCGACTCCAAGGGCGAGGCGACCCACCTGTCCAGCTGGGCCGGGCTCGGGCGGCGCTCGCCGCTGGTGGCGGCGGTGTTCGCGCTGTTCCTGCTGGCCTTCGCGGGGATTCCGCTGACCTCCGGCTTCACCGGGAAGTTCGCGGTCTTCCAGGCGGCGGCCAGCGGCGGGGCGACCCCGCTGGTGGTCGTCGGTGTGCTGAGCTCGGCGGTGGCCGCGTTCTTCTACATCAGGGTGATCGTGCTGATGTTCTTCTCGGACCCGCAGCCGGGCGGCCCCACGGTGGCGATCCCGAGCGCCTTCACGGCGACCGCGATCGGGGTGGGGGTGCTGGTCACACTGGGTCTCGGGCTGCTCCCGCAGTACTTCCTCGACCTGGCGTCCAAGGCCTCGCTGTTCGTGCGCTGATCCTGGCGTCCACCGCCTCCGACCAGGGCCCCGTCCGGGCCGCGCCCAGTCCGCGCGGCCCGGACGGGTCTTTGTCGGGGGCCGGGGCCGGGGGAGTACCGAGGACTCTCCCACCTTTATTTCCAGCCGAATTCGCCCCCACCGCCGTCCGGCCCGCACAGCCGCCCTGACCAGGGCATCAGGCCCGATCATGACAGGATCCGCACGCCCGTGCAGTGATCCACTCACGACCGGATACCCTGCCTGTATGGCCAGCGGCGGCACTCAGGGACCAGGCCGCTAGATCGACCAGGGACAGAGGAGTGGTCTTCGTGACCGTCGTGGAACCCTTCGGGCTCAGCGTGCAGGACCGCGACCTGACCCGGGATGTCCAGGCCGGACTGGACGCGGTGGAGGCGGCGCTCGGCGAGGCCGTCAAGTGCGACGTCCCGTTCATCACCGTCACCGCCAGTCACCTCCTCGAAGCCGGCGGCAAGCGCTTCCGTCCGCTGCTCCTGCTGCTGGCCGCCCAGTTCGGCGACCCGGGGGCGCCCGGTGTGGTGCCCGCCGCCGTGGTGGTCGAGCTGACCCACCTGGCCACGCTGTACCACGACGACGTGATGGACGAGGCGCCGGTGCGCCGGGGCGCCCCGAGCGCCAACTCCCGCTGGGACAACTCGGTCGCGATCCTCACCGGCGACTTCCTGTTCTCCCGCGCCTCCCAGGTGCTCGCCGACCTCGGCCCGGAGGCCGTGCGGATGCAGGCCGAGGCCTTCGAGCGGCTGGTGACCGGTCAGATCCTGGAGACCCGCGGTCCCGGTCAGGACATGGACCCGCTGCTGCACTACCTGGACGTCCTGGAGGGCAAGACCGGCTCGCTGATCGCCGTCTCCTGCCGGATAGGAGCGCTGATGGCCGGTGCCGAGCGCGAGCTGGTGGACACCCTCGGCGAGTTCGGCGAGCGGATCGGCATCGCCTTCCAGCTGGCCGACGACGTGCTCGACATCGCCAGTGACGGCCACGAGTCCGGCAAGACCCCCGGTACCGATCTGCGCGAGGGCGTGCCGACCCTGCCGACCCTGCTGCTGCAGCAGATGCCCGTCGACCCGGCCGACCCGGCCGACGCCCGGCTGCGCGAACTGCTCGACCAGGACCTCTCCGACGACGACCTGCACGCCGAGGCGCTGCGTCTGCTGCGCGCCCACCCGGCGCTGGAGCGCGCCCGCGCCGAGACCCTGCGCCGGGCCGAGGAGGCCAGGGCGCTGCTGGCCCCGCTGCCGGACTGCGCGGCCAAGGCCGCCCTGGAGGGGCTCTGCGACGCGGTGGCGATCCGCACCATGTGAGCCCCCGGGCCCGTCCGGGCCGGGCCGCGGTGCGGCCGGGCCCGGTCGCACCGCACCGACTCCGGGATGGGGGAGACTGACTTCCGTCAGCACACGCCTGCCGGGAAGGTCGTTATGCGTCGCGTCGTCATAGCCGAGGACTCCGTACTTCTGAGGGAGGGACTGACCCGGCTGCTCACCGATCGCGGCATGGAGGTCGTCGCCGGGGTCGGGGACGGCGAGGCCCTGGTGAAGACCATCCACGAGCTGGCCGCGGCCGACGCCCTGCCGGACGTCGTGGTCTCCGACGTGCGGATGCCGCCGAGCCACACCGACGAGGGGCTGCGGGCCTGCGTGGAGCTGCGCGGCCGTTACCCGCAGCTGGGTGTGCTGGTGCTGTCGCAGTTCGTGGAGGAGCGCTACGCCTCCGAGCTGCTGGCCGGTTCCACCCGGGGCGTCGGCTACCTGCTCAAGGACCGGGTCGCCGAGGTGCGCGAGTTCGCCGACGCGGTGGTCCGGGTCGCCGACGGCGGCACGGCGCTGGACCCGGAGGTGGTGCAGCAGCTCCTCAGCCGCAGCCGCAAGGGCGACGTTCTGGCCAATCTCACGCCGCGCGAGCGCGAGGTGCTCGGGCTGATGGCGGAGGGCCGCACCAACGCGGCGGTGGCCAGGCAGCTGGTGGTCTCCGACGGCGCGGTGGAGAAGCACGTCAGCAACATCTTCCTCAAGCTGGGGCTGGCTCAGAGCTCGGAGGACCACCGCCGGGTGCTGGCGGTGCTCACCTACCTCAACTCCTGACGCCCCGGCTCCGTAGCCCGGGCTCCCCGGGGGCGCGCCCCCGGGGAGCGCATCTCGGCCATGCGCCTCCGAGGTGCTCGCGTCCGCCCGCCCGAGCCGGAATGATCTCCGGCGGGCGGGCGTTGTTGCTCACGTGCGGTATGGCCGCGGGCCGGTGAAATTGCTGCCGTGGTTCCGGCCGCCGTCGTGTCGGCCCGCATAGGATGCGAGAGGTGCACCAGGCGGACGGGGCACGGGGCCGCGCCCGCGGTGGTGTGCCCACGAGGAGGTCCGCGGCAGTGACCAGTCAGGTCGATCAGTCAGAGGCAGTGGACGGCCCGGACGGCGACGAGGCCCGCGCCGGGAACGGCGACGCGCGCTCGGGTGCGGCCGCTCCCGCCGGACCGCCCGCGCCGGGCGGCCCTCCGGTGAAGCCGGGCAAGCCCATCCGCAGACTCGATCGGGTGATCATTCGCTTCGCCGGCGACTCCGGTGACGGCATGCAGCTGACCGGTGACCGGTTCACCTCGGAGACGGCGTCCTTCGGCAACGACCTGTCCACGCTGCCGAACTTCCCGGCCGAGATCCGGGCGCCCGCCGGCACCCTGCCGGGCGTCTCCTCCTTCCAACTGCACTTCGCGGACCACGACATCCTGACCCCGGGCGACGCCCCGAACGTGCTGGTCGCGATGAACCCGGCCGCGCTGAAGGCGAACCTGCCGGACCTGCCGCGCGGCGCCGAGATCATCGTCAACACCGACGAGTTCACCAAGCGCGCGCTGGCCAAGGTCGGTTACCCGGCCGACCCGCTGACCGACGGTTCGCTGGACGGCTTCCACCTGCACAAGGTGCCGCTGACCGCGCTGACCCTGGAGGCGCTCAAGGACAGCGGCCTGGCTCGCAAGGACGCGGAGCGGGCGAAGAACATGTTCGCCCTGGGCCTGCTGTCCTGGATGTACCACCGGCCCACGCACGGGACGGAGTCGTTCCTGCGCACCAAGTTCGCCAAGAAGCCGCAGATCGCCGAGGCGAACATCAGCGCCTTCCGGGCGGGCTGGAACTTCGGCGAGACCACGGAGTCCTTCGCGGTCTCCTACGAGGTGCCGCCGGCCAGGCTCCCGGCCGGGCGCTACCGCAACATCTCCGGCAACCTCGCGCTGTCCTACGGGCTGATCGCCGCCGCGAAGCGCTCCGGCCTGCCGCTGTACCTGGGCTCGTACCCGATCACCCCGGCCTCGGACGTGCTGCACGAGCTGAGCCGGCACAAGAACTTCGGGGTGCGCACCTTCCAGGCGGAGGACGAGATCGCCGGCGTCGGCGCCGCGCTCGGGGCCGCCTTCGGCGGGGCGCTCGGGGTGACCACCACCTCCGGGCCGGGGGTCGCGCTGAAGTCGGAGGCGATCGGCCTGGCCGTCTCGCTCGAACTGCCGCTGCTGATCGTGGACATCCAGCGCGGCGGCCCGTCCACCGGCCTGCCGACCAAGACCGAGCAGGCGGACCTGCTGCAGGCGATGTTCGGCCGCAACGGCGAGGCGCCGGTGCCGATCGTCGCCCCGGCCACGCCCGCGGAGTGCTTCGACGCGGCGCTGGAGGCGGCCCGGATCGCGGTCACCTACCGCACCCCGGTGTTCCTGCTCTCGGACGGCTACCTGGCCAACGGCTCGGAGCCCTGGCGGATCCCCGCCGTCGACGAACTGCCGGAGATCGACCCGCAGTTCGCCACCGGCCCGAACCGCGAGGACGGCGCCTTCTGGCCGTACCTGCGCGATCCGCGGACGCTGGCCAGGCCCTGGGCGGTGCCCGGCACGCCCGGCCTGGAGCACCGGATCGGCGGCATCGAGAAGCAGGACGGCACCGGCAACATCTCCTACGACCCGGCCAACCACGACTTCATGGTCCGCACCCGGCAGGCCAAGATCGACGGCATCACGGTGAAGCCGGTCGAGGTGGACGACCCGACCGGCGACGCCCGGGTGCTGGTGATCGGCTGGGGTTCGACCTACGGGCCGATCACCGCCGCGGTGCGCCGGGTGCGCGCGGACGGCGGCGAGGTCGCCCAGACGCACCTGCGCAACCTCAACCCGTTCCCGGCCAACCTGGGCTCGGTGCTGCGGAGTTACGAGAAGATCATCGTGCCCGAGATGAACCTGGGGCAGCTGGCCCTGCTGCTGCGGGCGAAGTACCTGGTGGACGCCGAGTCCTACAACCAGGTGCGCGGGCTGCCGTTCAAGGCCGCCCAGTTGGCGGACGTGCTGTGGGCCGCGATCGGCACCCTGGACGAGGAGGACCACCGATGAGCGAGCACGCCTTCCCGTCCCTGAAGCTGGTGCCCAAGGCCGAAGGGCCGCAGAGCGCCCGGGACTTCAAGACCGACCAGGAGGTGCGCTGGTGCCCCGGCTGCGGGGACTACGCGATCCTGGCGGCGGTGCAGTCCTTCATGCCGGAGCTGGGCATCAAGCGCGAGAACACGGTGTTCGTCTCGGGCATCGGCTGCTCCTCGCGCTTCCCGTACTACATGAACACCTACGGGGTGCACTCGATCCACGGCCGGGCGCCGGCGATCGCGACCGGGCTGGCCACCGCGCGCCAGGACCTGAGCGTCTGGGTGGTGACGGGTGACGGCGACGCGCTGTCGATCGGCGGCAACCACCTGATCCACGCCCTGCGGCGGAACGTCAATCTGAAGATCCTGCTGTTCAACAACCGTATCTACGGCCTCACCAAGGGCCAGTACTCGCCGACCAGCGAGGTCGGCAAGATCACCAAGTCCACCCCGATGGGCTCGCTGGACGCGCCGTTCAACCCGTTGTCGCTGGCGATCGGCGCCGAGGCCACCTTCGTCGCGCGCACCATCGACTCGGACCGCCAGCACCTCCAGTCGGTGCTGCGGGCGGCCGCCGAGCACCGGGGCACGGCGCTGGTGGAGATCTACCAGAACTGCAACATCTTCAACGACGGCGCCTTCGAGGTGCTGAAGGACCCCGGCAGCCGGGACGAGGCGCTGATCCGGCTGGAGCACGGGCGGCCCGTCCGCTTCGGCGCGGACCTGGCGAACGGCGTCTTCCGGGGGCCGGACGGCGAGCTGTTCACCGCCCCGGTCACGGCGGGGAACGAGGCGGACGTCCTGGTCCACGACGCGCACGCGGCCGGCCCCGCCGCCGCCTTCGCGCTCTCCCGGATCGCCGACGCGGACACCCTGCACCACACCCCGATCGGCGTGCTGCGCAGCGTCGAACGGCCGGTCTACGACGAGCTGATGGCGGACCAGCTGGCCACCGCCGCCACCCGGCGCGGCGAGGGCGACCTGGCCGCGCTGCTCGCCGGCAACGACACCTGGACGGTGGACTGACCGCCCCGCCGTCCGGTCCGAGCGAACGGCGCCCCCTGTCCCGGCCGGGACAGGGGGCGCCGTCGTCATTTCCTGTCGCTCGTCATTTCCTGTCGTTCGTCGTGGCCTGTCGCTCGTCGTTGTCTACTCCTCGGCCCACTCGACCAGTTCGACCACCACGCCGTTCGGGTCGGCGACCTGGAAGAGCTTCTCGCCCCAGGGCTCCTCGCGCAGCGGGAGGGTGATCGTGACGCCCTCGGCGCGCAGCCGCCGTTCCTCGGCGGCGATGTCCTGGACGACGAACGCCAGGATCACGCCGTCCGCGATCCGGTGGCGCTGCTCCTCCGGCAGGACTTCGAGGCCGCGCCGCAGGTAGACGACGTTGACCCCGCCGCCCGGGTGTCCGAGCGAGACGAAGCCGTCGGCCGACATCTCCTCGGTGTAGCCGAAGTGCCGCTGGAGGAAGGCGGCGGAAGTGGTGACGTCCTCGACGGTCAGGGAGACGGCGGTCCTGGTGATCTGCAAGGCGGAGAACCCTTTCGTCGGCGTTCGGGCGTTATCCCGTACGCAGTACACTATACATAGTACGGAGAATTGCGCCAGGGGTTTCCGCGAGGACCCCTCCGGGCCGGAACGGCCGAGGGAGGCTCCCCGGGCGGGGAGCCTCCCTCGGACGGCCGATGCGGAGCGGGTCAGTAGACGCAGGGGATGCCGCCGTCGGCCTGGGCGTCGACGGCGGGGCCCTGCATGGGCAGATTGGCGGCCGGGTCGGCCGGGGCGCCGCCCGCGGGGGAGGCGGGTTCGTCGGCGGCGACGCCGGTGAAGGTGGTGCCGAGGGTGACGACGACGTGGTCGGCGGCGGCGCTCGCGGACTCGGTGGCCGTCACGCCGTAGCGGGCCGCGATCTGCTCGGCGGCCTCCTTGGCGCCCTTGCCGTAGACGACCGTGGTGGTCTTCGGCCGGGTGCCGGCCGACCCGGTGCGGCCCTCCTTGAAGCCCAGGACCGCCAGGGCCTTGGCCTCGGCGGCGGAGGTCACGCCGGCGGCGGAGGAGGCGTTGAAGACGTCGACCGTGACGGGCCTGGCGGAGGTCGCGGTCGGGGTCGGCGTCGGTGCCGCGGTCGGCTGGACCGGTGCGGGGGCCGCCCCCGGGGCCGGGTCGGCCGGGGCCGGTGCCGCGGCGGCGTCGGCGTAGCCGAAGAGCTGCTTGACCACCTTCTGGACCTTCGCCGGGGTCACCAGGTTGACGTCCTGGCCGTTCCTGGTGCCGAACCCGTCGAAGGTCAGGGTGTTGAACTCGACGTTGCCGCCGGTGAGGTTGGGGGCCTGCTGGGCGAAGTCGAGCACGTTCCACTCGTTGTCGATCACCAGGTCCTTCTGCATGACGCCCATCAGCTCCTGCATCTTGCCGAGGTCGCCGATGACGCCCTTCTGCTTGAGGTTGTGCACGACCGAGGAGATGAAGGCCTGCTGGCGGTGGGTGCGGGCGAAGTCGCCCGAGTTGCCGTCCGGGCCGTCGAGGTTGTGGCGCTGGCGGACGAAGGAGAGCGCCTGCGAGGCGTTGAGCTTGTTGACGCCCTTGTGGAAGTCGGCACCCGAGCCCTGGCCCTCCATGGCCGGGTCCCTGGTGTCGTGGGTGAGGCAGACCTCGATCGGCTGGAGGGCCTTGGCGATGTCGTAGAAGCCCATCAGGTTGACCTCGGCGATGTGGTCGATGGGCTGGTCGAGGAACTTCTGCACGGTGCGGATGGTGGCCGCCCGGCCGATGTCCCGGCCGGCCTTCTCCAGGTCGGCGCCCTTGAGGCCCTTGGCGCGCAGGCCCGCGTCGGCCTTGTCCTTGGCCGCGCCGTAGGCCTCCTTGATCTTGGCCATGCCCAGCTGGGAGCCGTCGGCGCCGTAGGTCATCACATAGTCGTCGCGGGGTATCGAGACGGCCTGCACCTTGCCGCCGTTCGCCGGGATGTGCAGCAGGATCAGGGAGTTGGTGTTGTAGCCGCCGATGTCGGAGCTGTGGCCGGCGTGCAGTTCGTCCTGGACGAACTCGGGCGGCAGGTCCGTGCCGTCCATGTTCTTGCGGCTGTCCAGGCCGATCAGCAGCAGGTTGACCGAGTTGTCGAGGTGCTTGGGCGCGTCCTTCTTGGTCTCGGCGATGACGCCGGAGGTGGTCATCCCGTCGGTGAGCTGCTTGTACTCGTACCAGACCACCCCGCTGGCGGCGAACACCGCGAACCCCACGGTGCAGGCCACTGCCCGGCCCGCGATCAGCACGGGGGAGGAGCGGCGGGCCGCGGCACGTCCGTCGGTTCCGGCGTTGTCAGCCATGCTGCCTCCTCCTCGCCCGGACCAGCCGGAACGCGATCACGACGACGGCCGCGACCGCGGCCTCGGCCATCACGGGAAAGCCGTGCACCACCCACTTGGCGGCGCCGGTGGCCAGGGCCTTGCCCTGGTACCGGTCGCGGTGGGCGGCCAGCTCGGCGGCGGCCGTCACCCCCAGGACGACCAGCGGCGAGGCGGCGAGCACCCACCACCAGCCGTTGCGGCCGCTCAGCGCCGCCGCCAGGCCGGTGCCGAGCACCGCGGCCACCGCGAAGGCCAGGCCCATCCCGGGGCCGGAGAGTTCGTCGACCGCGGCGCCGGCCAGCGGCAGTCCGACGGCGAGCGCCACCGGCAGCGCGGGACCGCCGGGCAGGGGGCGTATGTGTCCGGCGGGTCCGTCCGCCGCCCGTCGGCGCGCCCGCTTGTCGGCCGACCGTCCTCGTTGCCCCGCCACGCCCTCACCCCGGTGTTCCCGTGCTCCGCGCGCCACGGTGGCGCCTGCGCCGCGTGCCGACCGTCCGGTCCGTCCGGTCCGTCCGGTCCGTCCGGTCCCGGGCCGGTCCTCGTCCGGGCCGTGGGCCCGTCGTCCGTCGTTCCGGAACTCTGTTCGTGGCGCTGCCAGTTCCGGACGCCGGTTTCCGGCCGGCCGGTTCCCGCCCGGCCGCCCGTGATCGGGGGAGGCGCTTCCGTATCACCTCTACACGGGTGTAGAAGTCGTACGCAGCATAGAGCACACGTGTTCGGCGGCAAGTCCGGGTTCGCCGTGACCCGGATAAACTACACCGGGTAGTTTCTGAGTGGCCGGCCGATGCGCCGGCGGAAGAGGAGAGGGCCGTGGCGACGACGGGCGGAGCGGGGCGGCCGGAGAAGCGCAAGGCGATCACGCAGGCCGCGACGGCGGTGTTCGGGCGCGAGGGGTACGTCCGGGCCAGCATGGACGCGATCGCGGCCGAGGCCGGGGTGTCCAAGCGGACGGTCTACAACCACTTCGCCGACAAGGAGACCCTCTTCCTGTCGGTGGCCCTGCAGAACTCGGCGGAACTGACCGAACGCATCCGGGAGTTGATGGCGAAGTACCTCGACCGGGTGGTGGAGCTGCGCCAGGACCTGATCGACTTCGCCGTCCAGCGGGCCCGCGCGGTCCTGTCCGCCGGGGAACACGGGGCGCTCGGCCGGGCGATCCGGGCCGAAGTGGCCAACATCCCGGCGGACGTCCTGGAGGCCTGGCTGGAGGCCGGACCGATCGCCTCCCAGCGCGACCTCGCGCAGCACTTCGCCGCGCTCGCCGAGCGCGGGCTCCTCACGGTCGGGGACGCCGCACTGGCCGCCGAGCAGTTCACGCTGCTGACCTTCCACGGCATCGCCGAGCGCTCCTTCTGGGGCGCCCTCCCGGTGGCGGACGAGGAGGTCGAGCGGATCGCGGCGGCCGGTGTGGACGCCTTCCTGCGGATCCACGGCGCGTCGCCGGCGGCGTCGTCGCCGACGGCACGGGGCTGACGGCACGGGGCTGACGGCACGGGGCTGGGCAGGTCCGGGCATCACTTCCAGTTGAGGCCCTTGCCGAGGGTGTACGGCTCGCCCCAGTACTCGGCGCCCGCGACCTTGGAGGCCTCCGGGGACATCGCCACCGCACAGGACGTGGCGGACTGGCCGTTGGTGAAGCCCTTGGGCAGCGACTCGCTCTTGCACTTGGGGAAGGAGCCGATGACCATCAGCTCCTGCGCCTCGGTGCCGTCCGCCAGCAGGCCCTTCATGTGGTTGACGCTGGTGTAGGACAGGTCGGTGTCGCCGGCGTTGGTGACCTTGTAGTGGATGTAGTACGGCACCAGCCCCTTGGCCTTGTCGCCCAGGTTGAGCGAGGTGAGGTCGGCCGGGTCGCCCTTCTCGATCGAGGTGACCGCGAGCGCGATGGTGCCCTTGGTGCTGCCCGAGCTGAACGGGATGGTGGCGGCGTCGCCGAGCTTCAGGGTGGTCCCGGCCGCCGGGGCGGTGCCGCCCGCCGGGATGGAGGCCGAACCGGAGGCGGCCCGGGTGGTCGCCGCGGCGCTCGGCGAGGCGGCCGGGGTGGTGGCCGCGGCGCTCGGCGAGGCGGCCTGGCCGGCGGGCGCGCCGGTCGCCGGCGGGGTCGTCGCGGTGTCGGACGACGAGGCGTCGTCGTTGCAGGCGGTCAGGGTGAGCGCGCCGACAGCGGCCAGCGAGGCCAGGGCCAGGGCGTGGCGACTGCTGCGGATGGGCTTCACGTGTGGATCCCCCGTGGTTGCGGACCCCCGGTGCCGGCGGTCCTCCTGAGGGACGTTCATAGCGCAGCGCGAACGATCGGGACCATGGGTTCGGCGCCGCTTTGACACGTTCGTGACGAGTCCCTCGCGCGGCCGTGACAAGGGATATCGACTCGTGATCCGCCGCCCGGGCCGCGGTGCCCGGGACGCGGCGCCTAGGAGGTGGCGCCTAAGAGGTGGCGCCTAGGAGGTGGCGCCGAGCACCAGCTCGTTGTACGTGGCGACGGTGGTGAAGCCGAGCCGCTCGTACAGCCGGATCGCCGGGGCGTTGTCGGTGCGGACGTTCAGGCCCAGGTGGTCGGTGCTCGCGGCCAGCCGGCGGCAGAGCGCGGTGACGCAGGCCCGGGCGAGCCCGCGGCCGCGGGCGTCGGGGTGGGTGGTGACGTTGCCGAGCACGGCGACCCGCTGGGCGGGCGAGTGGACGTGCACTCCGGCGACGGCCAGCAGCCGGCCGTTCTCGCGGACGCCGACGTAGCCGCCGCCGGCCAGCATCCGGGGGTCGAACCAGGAGTCGGGGTAGGACTCGGCGAGCAGGGCTCGGACGCCGTCGACGTCGGCGGGGCCCAACGGCCGGGTCTCGTGCGTGTCCTCGGCCGGGAGCTCCGCCGTGAGGAGCATCCGCAGCAGCGGCGTCCGGCGCTCGACCGCGTAGTCGGGTGCGAGCGCCCGCTCGGCGCCGTCCGGCAGCCCGGCCGTGAACCGGCGGGGGAGGAAGGGGCGGAGGTCGCGCAGCAGCGCCTCCAGCGGGGGGAGGCCGGCGGGCCGGGCGAAGGCGAGCAGGACGGGGGTGTCGCCGCCGCTGTAGAGCAGTGCGACCGGTCCGTGCCCGGCGTCGGGGGCGGCGGTGTACCAGGTGGTGTTGGGCCAGAGGGTGTCGTCCAGGTCGCCGAGCTCGAAGAGGTGCAGCGCCGGATCGGTGTGGAAGCGGGCGGCGAGCGCGGCGCGGTCGTGCAGGCTGATGAGGGGCACGCGGACGAGGATAGGCCCGGTCCGCTCGACGTCGAGGAGCGGACCGGGCCCGGTGGTTCGTCAGCCCAGCAGCCAGCGCTGGGCCGGGTCGCCGGTGTTGCAGGAGGTCACCCCGGTGGCCTGGCCGCCGCCGTTGGCGGTGAGGCACTGCCCGGTGGCCGCGCTGATGATCATGTACCAGCCGCGGTCGTTGTCCGTCAGCAGCCACTTCTGGTTGGCCGGCATCCAGTCGCCGGTCGGCCGGTTGAGGCCGTCCAGCCCGCCGGGGGTGTCCCAGAGGCGGACCGCGCCCGAGCCGGTGTCGAGGTCGATGACCTTGCCCTGCCCGTGCGAGATCGCCGTGGTGCCGTCGCAGTACTTCCAGAACGACCAGGTCTGCGCGGGCGACTGGTTGGCCGGATAGATGATGATCGGCTGACCGTTGGCCTCGACGTTGTGGTACAGGTCGAGCGCGCCGGCCCCGGAGCCGTTGTTCACGGCCGTCATGCCTCCCACGGACGGCGACAGGTCGCAGGCGCCGGCCTGCGCCGCCTGTGCGGCGGGCGCGCCCGCCACGACCGCCCCCGCGACGGCCGCGACGGTCCCGACCGAGGCGAGGAGCCTGCGGGTACGGGTGATGGTGCTCATCGGGTTTCTCCTTCTGGTGAGGTGGGTGTGCCGTATGCCCGGCGTCAGCCGCGCGGGACCGCGAGCGCGGCCCACTGCTTGGGGCCGGGGACGCCGTCGGCGTCCGCGCCCGAGTCGCCGAGCTTGTGCTGCCAGTTGCGGAAGGACTCGCGGTCGGCGCCGGACCACTCGGGCCCGGGGCCCTCGGCGTAGGCGGAGCAGCCCTCGGCGACGAGGCGCTCTCCCATCCGGGTGATGACGTCGCTGCTCTGGCCGTCGTGGAAGAAGTCGGCGCCGGGGAAGGGCTCGTAGCCGTCGCCGCCGCTGTCGCCGCCGGCCGCCGGGGCGGTGCCGGACGGGGCGCCGCCGGCGGGGCTGTCGTCGGCGGACGCCTCCTGCCCGAAGTAGAGCGCCCCGGAGCGGTCCTTCCACTGCGGATCGGCGAGGACGACGCCCTCGGCGAAGTCCGGGATGCCGTAGCCGTGGACCCAGTCCGAGTGGCGCTCACGGGTCTTGAGGTAGACGCCGTCGCCCTCGGAGCTTCCCCCGTCGTTGGTGTTGCCCTCGACGGTGGTGATGGTGGAGCTGGTGTAGGCGACGCAGATGCCGGTGTGGCTGCCGCCGCCGGGCCCGAAGAAGACCTGGCCGCCGATGACCGGGTACTCGGTGAAGCGGTCGCGCTCCTTGAACCAGGCGACGCCCTCCGCGCAGGAGGCGCTCACCGGGAAGAGCCCGCCGTTGCCGGACTGCTCGGCGCACCAGGCGACGAAGGTGGCGCACCAGGCCTCGCCCTGGGACCACTCCAGGCCGGCGACGGCGGGGGAGAACTTCTGGATGTTGTTCCAGTGCCCGCCGCTGCGGCCCTCGTGGTAGCCGACCTCGTCTCGGGCGATGCGGATCAGGTCCGCCGCGTTCGAGGACATGGGTATGGACTCCTTGTTGCTGGAAGGGTGCCGGTCGGGGTCTCAGGCCTTGCCGAAGGTCTGCACGTAGCGGCCCCAGTTGCCGCGCTGGCGGGGCGCGTAGCCGATGCCGATGAAGTTGTAGTCGGGGTTGAGGATGTTCACCCGGTGGCCCGGGCTGTTCATCCACATCTGCATCGCCTCCGGCACGCTGTTGCTCGGGGTGACGTTCTCGGCGGAGGCCCGCGAGGAGAAGCCGGCGGCCGCGATGCGGTCCCAGGGGGTGCTGCCGTCGGTGCCGTTGTGCTGGGTGAGGTCGTGCGAGGCCATGTCGTTGGCGTGGCGCTGGGCGGCCGCGCTGAGGCGGTCGTCCAGGCGCACCGGCGGGGCGCCGACCCGGCCGCGCTCGGCGTTGACGGAGTTCAGCATCTCGGTGCGGAAGTCACCGCCGCCGCCGGGCTGCGGCTGGGGCTGGGGCTGCGGCTGGGGCTGCTGCTGGCCGCCGCTGCCGGCGCCCCCGGCCGGAACGAGCTGCCAGCGCTGCGCCGGGTTGCCGTCGTCCTGCTTGGCCAGGGTGAGCGGCGAGCCGGGGGCGGCGGCGGTGAGGAAGAGCATGCCGTCGTTGGTGCGGGTGGTGCGGATGCGCACCCAGTCGTTGTCGAGGGGCTCGAAGCACCAGTGCTGGTTGGGCTGGTTGTGCTCGTTGTAGAGCCAGGTCTGGCCGATGGAGTAGTTGAAGTCCATGACCATGGCCTGGCCGCCTGCGTGCCGCCCGGTGGTCAGCAGGGTCTCCAGGAGGAAGCTGCCGTTCTCCTTGGCCCAGAAGGTCCAGCCCTGGGCGGTGGTGCCGTTGGGGCCCCAGGACTGGATGGCGGTGCCGGCGGTGGTCTGGCTGGAGCGGAGGTCGGCGACGGTTCCGTTGGCGGACTTGAGCGTCCAGTTCTGACCGTGCTGGGGGAGCGTGGGCATGGTTGCGCCTCTCGTCTGTGGTGTCGCCCCGGGCCGCGACCGCTGCGGCCCGGGGCCTGACGAGAGAGACGTTCCGGCACCGCGGTAGACGGTCGGTCAACGCGCGTAGTGCACCTTCGCGTTGATGCCGTGTCTACCGCTCCAGCAGCCCCCTGACCTGCTCGGATTCCTCCTTGAGCCCCAGCCGCTCGTACACCTCCAGGGCGTCCGTCAGACAGGCCCGGGCCTGGCGCGGGCGGCCGAGGCCGGTGAGCGCGGTGCCGAGGGTGCGCAGCAGGGCGGCCTCCAGGGCGGCGCTGGTGCGGCGGGCGAGCGGGAGGACGGCCTCGGCGGCGTCGACGGCGAGCAGCCAGCGGCCGGCCTCGGCGTGGATGCGGGCCGCGAGGTCCCCGGACGCGGCGGCGAAGACGGTGACCTGGAGGGCGGCGAACTCCTCGCGGGCGCCGACGGCGTGGGCGAGCGCCGCCTCCGGGTCGCCGCACAGCCGCAGTACCCGGGCGAGGTAGTAGCGGCCGGTCGCGGCGGAGACCGGGCCGGAGTCGCTCATCAGGCGGGCGCAGCGCTCGGCGGCGTCCCGGGCCTCGTCGAGGCGTCCGGTCTGGGCCGCGCTGAAGGCGAACTCGCCGAGCGCGCTGCCCTCGGAGCGTCCGGCGTCCAGGCGGCGGAACAGCCCCGCGGCGCGGCCGGCGTGCTCGGCGGCCTCGGCGTAGCGGCCGTGGACGCGGGCGTTGCCGCCGAGGGTGAGCAGGGCCTTGGCGAGGACCCGCTCGGTGCCGGTGGCGGTGCAGATGTCGACGACCCGGCGGATCTCCTCCGCGGACTCGGCGTAGCGGTTGACGTGCCAGAGCATGGAGCCGCGCACGTACCGGGCGAGGGCGTGCGGGCCGTGGTCGCCGCGGGCCTCGGCTTCACCGGCGAGGCGTTCGGCGAGGTCGGCGATGACGGTGGTCTGGGTGCGTTCGGCGAGCACCGAGCTCATCCGGTCGGCGAGTTCGGCGGCGCGGTCGAGCGGCACGGCCGGGTCGGCGCAGCTCAGGGCGATGACGGCGGCGTGCACCTCGGCCTGCTCGCGCATCCAGCGCACGGCTTGCGCGCCGTCGGCGACCGGTCGGCCGGGGTGGGACACGGCCGCGTCGAGCAGGCTGAGCTCGACCGGGTCGGGCCTGCGGGCGGCGAGGTCGGCGCTGCGGGCGCTGGCGAGGCAGAAGTCGAGCAGCCGGTCGGTGGCGGCGGTGCTCTCGGCGGCACCGTCCTCCTCGGCGAGCCGACCGCGGGCGTACGCACGGACGAGGTCGTGGAACCCGTAGCGGCCGAAGCGCGGGGAGTGCAGGAGGTTGAGGTCGACGAGGGTTTCGAGCAGCTCCCCGGTCTCGGCCTCGGTGCGGTCGAGCAGGGCGGCGGCGCAGGGCAGCGGGACGTCGGGGGCGTCGGGCAGGGAGAGCAGCCGGAAGGCGCGGGCGAGTTCGGCGTCGAGGCGGCGGTAGGAGAGCGCGAAGCTGGCTTCGACGGTCCGTTCGCCGTCGCTGAGTTCGACCAGCCGGTGCTCGCGGCGGAGCCCTTCGGTGAGCGCGGCCAGGGTCAGCGAGGGGTCGGCGGCGAGCCGGGACGCGACGATGCGGACGGCGAGCGGCAGCAGCCCGCACGCCCGGACGACCTGCTCGGCGGCCCCGGGCTCGGCGGCGACGCGTTCGGCGCCGACGATCAGGGTGAACAGCTCCAGCGCCTGCTCGGGCGGCAGGGTGTCCAGGCGCAGCTGGTGGGCCCCGGCGAGGCCGGTCAGCCGGTGGCGGCTGGTGACGAGGACCGCGCACCCGGGTGAGCCGGGCAGCAGCGGTTCGACGTGGCCGGTGGTGGCGGCGTTGTCGAGGACGACCAGGACGCGCCGCCCGGACAGGGCCGAGCGGTAGAGCGCGCTGCGTTCGCCGGTGTCCGGAGGGATCTCGCCCGGGTCGACGCCGAGGTCCCGCAGGAAGCCGGCGAGCACCGTGCCGGGGTCGGGCGGGGTGCGGTCGGCGCCGCGCAGGTCGGCGAAGAGCTGTCCGTCGGGGAAGCGGTCGCGGACCCGGCGGGCCACGTGCACGGCGAGGGTGGTCTTGCCGACGCCGCCCATGCCGTCCAGGGCGGAGACCACGACGGCCCGGCCGCCGGCGCCGGCGAGGCGGTCGGCGAGGGTCTCGGCCTCCTCGGTGCGGCCGGTGAAGTCGGGCAGGCCGGACGGGAGCTGGTCGGGTGCCTGCCAGCTGTCGGTCTCGGTGGCGGCCGGTTCGGTCGGGCCGGCGGTGGCGTTCGCGGGCAGCAGGGAGGCGTCCTCGCGCAGGATGCGCAGCTGGAGCCCGGCCGGTCCGTCCTCGTCCGGCGGGAGCCAGGCGCGGGCGTCCTCGTACACGGCGAGCGCCTCGGCCTTGCGCCCGGCCTGGTAGAGGGCGCGCATCAGGACGGCGGTGAGCCGGGGGCGGCCGGGGTGCTCCAGGGCGAGGGCGGCCGCCGCGGCGGTGAGGTCGGTGCGGTCGCCGAGGTCGGCGTCCAGCCCCAGTTCCGTCTCCTTGGCCGAGACCCGCTGTTCGGTCAGGCGGGCGCGGACGGCCTCGGCGTGCGGCCCGGGCAGTCCGGCCAGTGCCTCGCCGACCCACATCCGGTGGGCGCGGCGCAGCACCTCCCGGACCTCCTGCGGCGGCGCGTCCGCGTCGCGCAGCCGTCGGGCCTCGGCCAGCAGGGCGTCCCACACGGCCGAGTCCAGCTCGGCCCCGGCCGCCTTGAACGCGTAGCCGTCGCCGACCCGGACCAGCGGCATCCGCTCCGGGTCGTCCCCGGCGTACGGCCGGAACGCGGCGCGCAGCCGGGACACGGCGAGCTGGACGGCCTTGCGCGGGTCGGCCGGTGCGGCGCCGCCCCACACCCCCTCGACCAGCACCGGGACGGCCACCGTCCGCCCGGCCGCGCCCAGCAGCACGGCGAGCACGGCCCGCTGCTGCGGCCTGCCCAGTTCCAGCTCCTGCTCCCCGTACCAGGCCCGCAGCGGTCCCAGCAGTCCGAACCGCAGTCCGGACCCCCCGATGTCACCCATGTCCCGTCCCCGAAAGTCGTTCTGTGCCGGGATCCCGCCAGTTCCGGCCGGACGGCGGGGCCCCCATACCCCGGCGGCCTATTCTCTGTCACAGATTGTGTACCGGATCGACGTCTTCGAGGGGTGGGCGGTGGGGCTCGATTTCAGCCTGCTGGGTCCGCTGCGGGCCCGGTGCGACGGCCGTGAGCTCGACCTCGGCCGACCGCAGCAGCGGGCCGTGCTCGCAACGCTGCTGATCCCGCCGGGACAGCTGGTGTCCACGGATCGGCTGGTCGAGGACCTGTGGGGGGCGGACGACACCCGCTGGCCGAAGGATCCGGTCGGGCAGATCGGCACGCACATCCACCGCCTGCGGCGTGCCCTGGGCACGCCCGGACTGCTGGTCGGGACCGCGGGCGGCTACCGGCTGGAGGCGCCGCGCACGGCGGTGGACCTCTTCCGCTACGAGGGCGCGGTGGCCGAGGCCATTGCGCTGCGTCACCAGGATCCGCTGCGGGCACGCGAGTCGCTGGCGCGGGCACTGGGTTCCTGGGAGGGGCAGCGCGCCCTGGACGGGGTGCCCGGGGCGTTCGCCGAGCGGGTCCGGGAGCGGCTCGCGGCGGGGCGGTTCGCGGCGGTGAAGGCACTGCTCGGCCTGGACCTGGCGCTCGGCCGGCACGCCGAGGCGCTGGATCCGCTGGCCGGGCTGGTGGCGTCGTACCCGCAGGACGAGGAGGTGCACCGGCTGCACCTGCTGGCGCTGGCCCGCTGCGGCCGTACGGCGGAGGCGCTGGCGGGGTACGAGGCGCTGCGGGAGCGGTTGGACGGGGAGCTCGGGCTCGAACCCGCCCCGGCGCTGGTCGAGCTGGCGGAGCAGATCCGGCGCGGCGAGACCCCGGTGCTGCTGCGGCGGCTGCCGAGGCCGTGTCAGCTGCCGCCGGACATTCCGGACCTGGTCGGGCGGGCGGCGCAGGTGCGGGAGGCGGAGCGGGCGCTGCGGGCGGGCGGCACGCCGGTGCTGGGGCTGTCGGGCCCTGCGGGCTGCGGCGCGTCGGCGCTGGCGGTGCATGTCGCCCACGCCGTCCAGGACGCCTTCCCGGACGGGCAGCTGTACGCGGGCGGCGGCGGCCCGGGCGCGGTGCTGGCCGGCTTCCTGAGGGCGTTGGGGGATCGGGCGGACTCCTCGGCCGGCCTCGACGAGCTGGCCGCGCGCTACCGCGCGGCGCTCGCCGGGCGCCGGGTGCTGGTGCTGCTCGACGGGGTGGCAGAGCCGGGGCCGCTGCTGCCGGCGGCGCCCGGCTGCGCCGCGGTGGTGGCGGGCGCGGAGCCGGGCGCGCTGCCCGAGGACGCCGTGCGGCTGGCGGTGGGACCGCTGGAGCCGCACGACGCCTACGAGCTGCTGGCCCGGATCGTCGGCGCGGAGCGGGTCCGGCGGGAGCCGGAGGCGGTGGCCGAGGTGGCCGCGCTCTGCGGCCACCTGCCGGTCCTGCTGCGGACCGCGGCGGAGCGGCTGGCCGCCCGGCCCCGGTGGACGGTGGCCGACCTGGTCAGCTGGCTCGCGCTCCGGGGGGACGGGCCGGGGAGGACTCAGTAGAGGTCGGAGGAGAAGAAGACCGAGCCCGGGCCGGAGAAGGGGCCGCGCTCGGAGGAGTGGGCGAGCCGGGGGATGATGCCGCCGCCCCAGTAGACGCCGGAGGTGCCGCCGGCGGTGACGGTCAGCTTGGCGTGCGGGTGGCCGGCGGTGCCGGACGACCAGCAGGCGTAGCCGTTGGCGGCGTAGACGACGAAGTTGCCGTCGACCTGCATGACGGCCTTGTAGCCGCAGCCGACGGTGTTGCTGGCCATCTTGACGTCGCTGCCGTACTGGTAGACGACGAAGTTGCCGTCGGGCTGCATGATCATCCTGGTGGAGCCGGACTCGATGTACCAGCCCTGGTACAGCGGCTCGTCGTCCCAGATCGAGACGTGGTCGACGGCCCGGTCGATCGCCGCCTCCGCGGTGCCGGTGGAGGCCACGGCCCCGGCCAGTGCGAGCGCGGTGGTGGCGGTGGCCAGGGCGATCTGCCGGAGGGCCTTCATCGTCTTCATGTCCCCGTGTACCTCGTGGTTCTCTCGTGCGATCGCGCCGCCAGGTCCTCGGGGCGCGGTGTGGCACGAGCTTGGGGGAGAGCGGTAGACAAACGATGAACGCCGACGTTGATCGGCGTCCGGGGGTGTGGGGCGGGGAGGAGCCGGGCAGGGGCGTTTGGCTTGGGCCCGGAGTAGGAGTACTGTCTCCTAGTCGCCTGACAGGGAGCACCGGACACGCAGCCGCGCGGACGGTCCCGGGGTGGCCAATCCTCTGAAACACCACTTCCCGGTTCGGGCCGGGTCGCTTCGCCTGTGTGCGTCGTGGCCTGGTGCGTATTAGGCGTGCTCGTTTTATTGGGTTGCGGTCGGATTCGCTTTTCGGAGCGGGGATCGGCTAGAGTTTGAAACGTCGGACGGGGCGTCAAACCCCGGAAGACACCGGCGAGTTGGATGAACGAAGCCCCGGAAACGGAGCGGAAAACATCTGATAAGCTGGAAACACGAAAGAACGAAGCCCGGAG
>NZ_JBICVH010000026.1:0-157066 GCF_043198905.1 Kitasatospora sp. NPDC048715
CTTCGTCGGCATCGCCATCGAACTCCTCGTCTTCACCCCCGTCGAACGCCGCGTCCTGCGCAACCGCGGCCTCCTCACCACGAGCAAGTGAGGCAGCACCGAGGTCCTCGACCGGGCGGACGGGCCACCGTCCTGCGGCCACCCGACCAAGGGTCCTCCCCCGGCAATCGCCGAGCGGGCCCGGCGGAGATTCCGCCGGGCCCGCTCTCTCGTTTCCTCGTCAGTTCTCCTCGATGCCCTCAGAGTTCGTCGAGCGGCTCGTCGAGGACGCCCTGGCGGGCGATGATGTAGCCGAGGTGGCCGCGGCTGCGGCTGCCGAGGAGTTCGCTGGCCTTCTGGATGTGGCTGGAGACCGTCCGGGTGCTCATGCCGAGGCGGGAGGCGATGGCCTCGTCGGTGTAGCCGTTGACCATCAGGCGCAGGACGTTCTGCCGGGTGCGGGCGGTCAGCAGCCGGGGGCGGTGGTGGCCCTGCTGGTAGGTGACGGGTTCGGCGCGCTCCCACATCAGCTCGAAGATCTTGAGCAGGTACTCGACCAGCGGCGGGAGCTGGATGAGCATCGCCGCGGCGGCGCGGTCGGCGCCGGCCGGGATGAAGGCGGTGGAGCGGTCGCAGATGATCACCCGGTCGAAGACCTCGTTCAGGGTGCGCACTTGGGCGCCCTGGGCGGTGACCTGCTCGATGTAGGCCAGCGTCGGGCCGTGCGAGCGCACGGTGTGCTGGTAGAGGGTGCGCTGGCGCACGCCGCGGCCGGCCAGGGCGAGGTCGCGCGGGAGCGCGTCGGCCAGTTGCTCGGTGGCGCGGCCGCCGCCCGGCTGGGCGGTGAGCAGTTCCTCGGAGCAGCCGGCGACGGCCTTCTCCAGCGCGGGGCTGATCTCGTCGCCCGCCAGCAGCCGGATCGGCAACTTGGCCCGCCGCATGACGTCCTTGTAGGCGTGCTCGGCGGCGTGGAAGGAGGTGTGCAGCTCGGCGAGCCGTTCCTGGTGGGCCAGTACGGCGAGTTCGAGCGGCCGGGTCAATCCGGTGACGGCGATGTCGGGCGGGACGGGGGCCAGCCGCTGGCCGGAGCCGGGCAGCGGGCGCAGCAGACCCATCGCGAGCAGGCACTCGGGGGCCTCGCCGGTGGCCTCCCCCTCGACCAGTGCCGTGCGGTAGAACTCGATGCCCCGGTCGCAGAGCTGGGGTGTTCCCCTTTCCATGCTCTTGTCCTGGGTTGGGCACATCTGGGCATCCTTCCGGCTTCGGCATTGCGGTTTCACGAATGCCCGAACCGGCTTCCACCAGGCATCAGAACCGGCAAGATGAGAAGTGACTGCCGTTCGGAAGCCGCCCCCCGGGCTCCGACAGCCGTGAGTGTACGCCCAAAGGGCGCGGAAATCATCGGCTGACGGTAGTCGGGCGTGCACGCAAGCGGGGGAGCCGCCGGGCACGAGTACGACCGCACCCGGCAGCGGTGACCGGGGGATTGCCGGCCCATCGCACCTGACGTCCCGTCGGGGCGTCCGGAGCGGGGCGGTCGGTGAATGGAACGGCCTACAGACGGAAGGCACCCCCAGTTGCGAGCTGACTCCGATCCGGCGACACCGCCCGCCGCCCTCGCCGGCCTGGTGGACCAGCGCCTGGTGCGACAGTTGGCGGAGGCCGCCGCCGCACAGGTCGGCTCCGGCGCCGTCCGGTTGCTGGGCGACGGCGGGATCCTCCAGGCCTTCGCCAAGCAGTTGATCGAGGGCGCCCTGGAGCTCGAACTCCAGGAGCATCTGCGCGGTTCCGGCACCGGCACGGGCACCAACGGCCGCAACGGCGCCCGGGCCAGACGGCTGCTCACCGAGATCGGTCCGGTCGAGGTGCGGGTGCCCCGGGACCGCGAGGGCAGTTTCGCCCCGAAGTCCGTCCTCCCCCGGGCCCGGCGGCTGCCCGGGCTCGACCGGCTGGTGATCTCGCTGACCGCGCGCGGCCTCAGTTCGGGCGAACTGGTGGCGCACCTGGCCGAGGTGTACGGCGTGGAGCTCAGCCGGGAGACCGTCTCGGCCATCACCGACCAGGTGCTCGACGAGCTCGCCGAGCGGCGCGGGCGGCGGCTCGACCCGGTCTACCCGGTGGTCTTCGTGGACTCGGTGCGCAGCGGCCGCTCGGGCGGTCCGCTGGTGCACCTGGCGCTCGGGATCTCGGTCGAGGGCCGGCGCGAGGTGCTGGGCCTGTGGCCGGCCGCGGACGGGGAGCAGTGGCCCCAGGTGCTGGCCGGGCTGGCCGGGCGCGGGGTGCGGGAGGTCTGGGTGCTGGTCGGCGGCACCGGCGCGGTGCTGGCCGAGGCGGCGGCCGAGCAGTGGCCCCGTACCGTGGTGCACGGTTCGGTGGCCCATCTGCTGCACGGGGCGCTGCGGCACGCGCCCGGCGAGGACTGGAGTGCGCTCTCCCGGGCGCTGCGCGAGACCTGTACGGCGCCGACCGAGGCGGCCGCGCTGGAGCGGCTGTCCCTGGCCGAGCGGGAGTGGGGGCCGAGCCACCGCGAGGTGTTCCGGGCGTGGCGGGCGGCCTGGCCGCTGCTGGCGCCCGGCTTCCGTTTCGGGCCCGAGGCGCGGCGGCTGCTGACGGGCGGGGGCGCGCTGGAGCGGTTGCACGCGCGGCTGCGCCGGATCGAGCAGTCCGCGGGCCGGGTGCAGGACGAACGGGCCGCGCTCAAGCGCGCGTACCTGGCGACGCTCGCCCTGGAGTCGCCGGCCGGGACGGGCCGGCCGTGGGTCGAGGACTGGCCGGCCGTCCGGGAGGAACTGCGCCGGGGCTCACTGAGGCGCGCCGGGGTGCCCGCCTCCGCGCTGCGATGTCCCCCGCGCCATCGGAGTTCCCACCACTGATCTGACAGTGCCGGGTGTGATTTGGATCATGTCTGTCTGTTTTTGACACGATCTGCCCGGGCTTCCGGTTCCCGCATTGCGTGTTCACGATCACAGTCAGAGCTTCCACGCACGTTTGGGCCTTCGGCAGGATGCGTTTCAGAGCGAAGAGGGCAGACCGCCCTCCTCAGGAAGAGGAATTCGCGATGCCAAGCCTTGCCGTCCGCGTCCACAAGATGCTCGGGACACTCGCCGTTCTGCTGGCCGCCGTGGTGGGCCTCCAGCTCCACGCCCAGCCGCACCTGCCCGCCGTCTCCATCGCCGCCGTCGCCGGCCCCAGCGAGGACTCCGGCTGGGGTGCGTGAGCCGCGGCTCCGTTCGACCGCCCCGCTCCGCACCGCCCCGCACAGCTCCGCACCGTTCCGCACAGTTCCGAACAGCTCCAGACAGCTCCGAACAGAGAGGAACCGACGATGGCGAACCCGTTCGAGGATGCCGAGGCCAGCTACCTCGTCCTGGTGAACGACGAGGGCCAGCACTCGCTGTGGCCGGCCTTCAGCCCGGTGCCCGCCGGCTGGCAGCAGGCGTTCGGTGCCGCCGGACGGCAGGACTGCCTCGACTACGTCGAGCAGAACTGGCAGGATCTGCGGCCGAAGAGCCTGATCGCGCACCTGTCCGAGAACTGATCGCGGCCTCCGCGCACCGACCGTCGGACGGCTGAACGACCACACGGCCTCCGCACGGGGATCCCACGCCGAGCAGCCGCTCCCCCGGCCGCACCGCCCCGGCGACGAGCGCAGAGCACAGAGCACTGAGCACAGCGCGCACCACCCGCTCACCCGGCGCGGTACCGCGCCCGAGCCGCCGCCCGTCCGGCCGCTCCCCCGGCCGTCGGCCCACCGCCCCGCCGGAACCCGCCGACACCGCCCCGCCCCACCACCGCAGCACTCCACCGCCGCGCGGCGCACCCTCACGCCGCCGGCGCGGTCCCGTGTCCGACGTCTACGCGCGTGCACCGAAACGGCCCCGGCACACTCCCACCCTCCGCACCGCCGCGCCGCACGGCCGTCGCACCAAGCACACCGCAGCACCGCGAGACGACCGCAACATCGCTCCGCCGACCCCCGGGCCGACCGCCCCGGGGTCAACCCAGCTCGCCGCTCCCGCCACCGCGGGGGCCAGCCGCACAAGGGAGAGAGTCACATGTCCGGGGTCCAGCAGACGCACAGATCCGAGCAGCGGCCGGAAGCGGCCGAGGTCCTGTGCCGACTGTTCGCGGAGGTGCTCGGCCGGGAGTCGGTCGACCCCGCGGCGGGCTTCTACGACCTGGGCGGCGACCGGCCCGCCGCCGAGCGGCTGCTGGCCCGGGTGCACGCCGAGTTCGGCGTCCGCCTGGCGCTGCCCGTCCTGGCGGACGCCCCCACCCCCACCGCGCTGGCCGCCCGGCTGGCCGAAGGGGCACCCGCCCGACCGACCCTCACCGAGCTGGTCGACGCCCAGGTCGCCCGCACCCCGGACGCCCCCGCCCTGTACGCCGAGGGCACCACCCTCACCTACGCCGAACTGGACGCCCGCGCCAACCGGCTGGCCCGGGTGCTGGCCGCCCGCGGCCTGGGCACCGAGGACGTCGTCGCGCTGGCGCTGCCGAAGTCCCCCGAGGCGGTCGCCGCGATCCT
Organism: Kitasatospora sp. NPDC048715; assembly: GCF_043198905.1. Taxonomy (NCBI): domain Bacteria; kingdom Bacillati; phylum Actinomycetota; class Actinomycetes; order Kitasatosporales; family Streptomycetaceae; genus Kitasatospora; species Kitasatospora sp. NPDC048715. The sequence goes on from NZ_JBICVH010000026.1 coordinate 4,508, forward strand.
CGCCGTCGCCAAGACCGGCGCCGCCTGGCTGCCCGCCGACCCGGCCTACCCGGCCGAGCGGCTGCGCCACATGCTGACCGACTCCCGCGCCGCCCTGGTGCTCACCACCGCCGGGGCCGCCGGGCAGCTGCCCGCGACCGACGCCCCCCGGCTGCTGCTCGACTCCGCCGAGCACCGGGCCGACCTCGACGCCCGGCCCGGCACGCCGTTCACCGCCGCCGAGCGGGTCCGGCCGGTGAGCGCCCTGAACACCGCGTACGTCATCTACACCTCCGGCTCCACCGGCGTGCCCAAGGGCGTGGCCGTCACCCACACCGGGCTGCCCAGCATGATCGGCACCCAGGTCGCCGCCACCGGGGTCGGCCCCGGCAGCCGGGTGCTCCAGGCGTCCTCGCTCAGCTTCGACGTCTCGGTCTCCGACCTGTCCGTGGCGCTCACCACCGGCGCCGCCCTGGTGCTGCCGCGGGAGCAGAGCCAGCTGGTAGGCGAGCCGCTGGCCGCCCTGATCGACCAGTACGGCGTCACCCACGCCGACATCGCCACCGCGATGATCTCCACCCTGCCCGACCTCCCGATGCCCTCGCTGCGCACCCTGATCGGCGGCGGCGAGGCGGTCTCCCGCGAGCTGGCCGCCCGCTGCGGCCGCGGCCGGCTGATGCTCAACAGCTACGGACCGACCGAGGCCACCGTCATCGTCAGCATGAGCGAGCCGCTGACCGGCGACGAGCTGCCCCCGATCGGCCGGCCCTGCCAGGACGTGCGCATCCACGTGCTGGACGAGCGGCTGCGCCGGGTCGAGCCGGGCACCGTGGGCGAGCTGTACCTCGCCGGCCCGCACCTGGCCCGCGGCTACCTGAACCGCCCCGGCCTGACCGCCGAGCGCTTCGTGGCCGACCCGTACGGCGGGCCCGGCGAGCGGATGTACCGCACCGGCGACCTCGGCAGCTACCGCCCGGACGGCCAGCTGGACTTCCTCGGCCGGGCCGACGACCAGGTGAAGATCCGCGGCTTCCGGGTGGAGCTCGGCGAGATCGAGCAGACCCTCTCCGCCCACCCCGAGGTCCGCCAGGCCGTCGTGCTGGTCCGCGAGGACCGCCCGGGCGAGCGCCGCCTGGTCGGCTACACCGTCGGCGCCGCCGACCCGGCCGAGCTGCGCGCGTACTGCGCCGAGCGGCTGCCCGACCACATGGTGCCCACCGTCGTGGTGCTCGACCGGCTGCCGCTCACGCCCAACGGCAAGGTCGACAAGCGCGCCCTGCCCGCGCCGGTGTTCGGCGCCGGCGAGGAGGAGGGCCGCGCCCCCGCCGGGGAGCTGGAGCACATCCTGGTCCGGCTGTTCGGCGAGGTGCTGGGGCTGCCCCGGGTGGGCGTCACCGACTCCTTCTTCGAGCTCGGCGGCGACTCCATCGTGGCCATCCAGCTGGTTTCCCGGGCCCGGCACGCGGGCCTCCAGCTCACCCCGCGCGAGGTGTTCCTCGCCCCGACCGTCGAGGCGCTGGCGCGGATCGCCCGTCCGCTGGAGGGCCCGGTCGTCGTCGAGCCCGCCGGCGCCGGCCTCGGCGAGGTGCCGCCGACGCCCATCGTGCACTGGCTGGCCGCCCAGCACGGCGCGGTCGAGAGCTTCTACCAGTCCACCGTGCTCACCCTGCCCGCCGGCACCCCGCAGGAGCACCTGACCGCCGCCGTCCAGGCCCTGCTCGACCACCACGACCTGTTCCGCGCCCGCACCTCCCCGCTCGCCGAGCGCCCCTGGACGCTGCACGTCCCCGAGGCCGGCGCCGTCCCCGCCGACGCCGTGCTGCGCCGGGTCGAGGGCCCGGCCACCGCCGAGGCGCTGCGCGCCGAGACCGGGGCCGCCCGCGAGCGCCTGTCCCCCGAGGACGGGCGGATGGTCCAGGCCGTGCGCTTCGACGCCGGTCCGCAGGCGCCCTCGCAGCTGCTGCTGGTGATCCACCACCTGGTGGTGGACGGCGTCACCTGGCGCATCGTCGAGGAGGACCTGCTCGGCGCGCTCGCCGCGCTCCGCGAGGGCCGCGCCGTCGAGCTCGCGCCGGTGCCCACCTCCTTCCGCCGCTGGGCCCAGCGGCTCACCGCCGAGGCGAACACCGACCGCCGGGCCGCCGAACTCCCGCTCTGGCAGGCCGCGTTGGCCACCCCGGACCCGCTGCTCGGCGACCGCCCGCTGGACCCGGCCACGGACACCTACGCCACCGAGGGCCTGCTGCGGCTCGTGCTGCCCGCCGAGACCACCCGGGCGCTGCTCACCAAGGTCACCGCCGCCTACCACGCCCAGGTCAACGACGTGCTGCTGACCGGCCTGGCGCTGGCCCTCGGCCACTGGCGCGGCCGGGAGACCACCGGACCCGACGGCGCCGTGCTGGTCACCGTGGAGGGCCACGGCCGCGAGGAGATCGTCGACGGCGTCGACCTGCACCGCACCGCCGGCTGGTTCACCTCCGTCTACCCCGTCCGGCTCGCCCCCGGGGCGCTGGACTGGTCCGAGGTCACCGCGGCCGGCCCCGGGCTCGGCCGGGCCCTCGGCCGGGTGAAGGAGCAGCTGCGCGCCGTGCCGGACAACGGCATCGGCTTCGGCCTGCTGCGCCACCTCAACCCGGACACCGCCGCCGTCCTGGCCGGCTGCGCCGACCCGCAGATCGAGTTCAACTACCTGGGCCGCTTCGCGCCCGAGGGCGTCACCGCCGAGGACGTGCTCGCCGGCACCGAGGCGATGTCCGAGGGCGCCGCGACCGGCCTCGCGCTCGGCCGGGTGCTCGGCCTGGACGCCACCACCGTGGACACCCCGCAGGGCCCGCTGCTGGTCGCCCAGTGGTCCTACGCCACCGGGCTGCTCTCCGAGGAGCGGGTGCGCGCCTTCGCCGAGGCCTGGTTCGCCGCGCTGGGCGCGCTCGCCGGGCACGCCGATCGGCCGGACGCGGGCGGGCACACCCCCTCCGACTTCCCGCTGGTCGCCGTCACCCAGAGCGAGGTGGACGAGCTCGCCGCCCACCACGCCCCCGCCCGCCTGGTCGACGTCTGGCCCACCTCGCCGCTCCAGCAGGGCATGGCCTTCCACTCGGCGTACGACGCCGACGGCGCGGACGTCTACACCTCGGTCGTGACCTTCGACCTCACCGGCCCGGTGGACGCCGACCGCCTGCGCACCGCCGCCGAGGCGCTGCTGACCCGCCAGCCGAACCTCAAGGCCGCGTTCCACCAGCGGCACGACGGCCCGCCCGTGCAGGTCGTCCCGGACGGCGTCGAGCTGCCCTTCACCGTCGTCGACCTGAGCGCCCACGCCGACCCGGCGGCGGAGGCCGCCCGGATCGCCGCCGCCGAGTACGGCCGCCGCTTCGACCTCGACCGCCCCCCGCTGCTGCGCTACACCCTGATCCGGCTCGCGCCCGGGCGCCACCAGCTGATCGCCTCCGCCCACCACATCCTGCTGGACGGCTGGTCCACCCCGCTGTTCGCCGAGGAGCTGTGGGCCCTGTACTTCGAGCAGCCGCTCGCCCCGGCCGCCCCGTACCGCGAGTACCTGCGCTGGATCACCCTGCGCGACGGCGAGGCCGCCCGCGCCGCGTGGGCGCAGGCCCTGGCCGGCGCCGACGAGCCCACCCTGCTCGCCCCCGGCCGCTCCGCCGCCACCCCGCAGCTGCCGCTGCGCCTGCACACCGGGCTCACCCCGGAGACCACCGAGGCCCTCGCCCGCACCGCCCGCCGTTACGGCGTCACCCTCAACACCCTGGTCCAGGCGGCCTGGGGCGTGCTGCTGGCCCGGCTCACCGGGCGCGAGGACGTGCTGTTCGGCACCACCGTCTCCGGCCGGCCGCACGACCTGCCGGGCGTGGAGCGGATGATGGGCCTGCTCATCAACACCGTGCCGGTGCGGGTGCGCCTGAAGCAGTCCGAGAGCTGGGGCCAGCTGCTGCTGCGCCTCCAGCACGAGCAGTCCGCCCTGCTGGACCACCAGCACCTCAGCCTCACCGAGATCCAGCAACTCGCGGGCATGGGCAGCCTGTTCGACACCGTCACGGTGTACGGCAACTACCCGGACCCGTCCGCCCTGGACGACGCCGACCCGAGCGGCGCCACCCGCGTCCACCTGGTCGAGGACGTCGACAGCGCCCACTACCCGCTGGCGCTCGCCCTCACCCCCGGCGACGGCCTGCAGCTGCGGCTGGACCACCAGCCGGACGCCTTCACCTCCGACGAGGCCCGCGCCCTGCTGGACCGCTTCCTCGCCCTGCTCGACCGGATCGTCGCCGACCCGGCCGAACTCGTCGGCACCGTCGAGGTGTTGACCTCGGCCGAGCGCGCCGAGCTGATCACCGGATGGAGCGGCACCAGCACCCCGCTGCCGGAGGGCTCGCTGCCCGAGCTGTTCGAGGCGCGGGTCGCCGCGACCCCGGACGCGATCGCGCTCACCGCCGAGGACGCCGAGCTGACCTACGCCCAGCTCAACGCCCGGGCCAACAGCCTGGCGCTGCGGCTGGTCGAGGCCGGGGTCGTCCGGGAGACGCCGGTCGCGCTGATGATCGACCGCTCGGCCGCCCAGGTGGTGGCGATCCTGGCGGTGCTCAAGGCCGGCGGCCTCTACGTGCCGCTGGACGACGCCCAGCCGACGGACCGGCTGCGGACCGTCCTCGCGGACGCCGGGGCCGGGCTGGTGCTGGCCGACGCCGCGCACCGCGAGCACCCCGCGCTGGCCGGCCTGACGGTGCTCGACCCGCACGCCGGGGAGCACCCCGAGAACCTCGGACTGCCGCAGTACGCCGACCAGTTGGTGTACGTGATGCACACCTCCGGCTCGACCGGCGTGCCCAAGGGCATCGCCATCACCCACCGCGCGGTGGTGGACCTCGCGCTCGGCGGGCAGTTCACCGGCGGCGGCCACGAGCGGCTGCCGGTGCACGCCCCCTCCGCCTTCGACGCCTCCACCTACGAGATCTGGACCCCGCTGCTCTCCGGCGGCCAGCTGGTGATCGCCCCGGCCGGCCGGCTCGGCATCGCCGAGCTGGCGGCGGTGATCGGCCACGAGCGGACCACCTCCGCCTGGATCAGCGTCGGCCTGTTCAACGTGCTGGCCGCCGAGGCCCCGGAGACCTTCGCCGGGCTGCACGAGGTGTGGACGGGCGGGGACATCGCCTCGCCGGTCGCCATGCGGCGGGTCCTGGACACCTGCCCCGGGCTGCGGCTGGTCAACGTCTACGGGCCGACCGAGACGACCACCTTCGCGACGCACTTCCCGATGACCTCGGCCGCCGAGGTGCCCGCCGTCGTGCCGATCGGCCGGCCGCTGCCCAACAACCGGCTGTACGTGCTGGACGCCGGGCTGCGCCCGGTGCCGGTCGGCGTGGCCGGCGAGCTGTACATCGGCGGCACCGGCATGGCCCGCGGCTACGTCGGGCGCCCCGGCCTGACCTCCGAGCGCTTCACGGCCTGCCCGTTCGGCGAGCCCGGCAGCCGGATGTACCGCACCGGCGACGTGGTGCGCTGGACGCCCGCCGGCGAACTGGAGTTCGTCGGTCGAGCGGACGACCAGGTCAAACTGCGCGGCTTCCGGATCGAACTCGGCGAGGTGGAGGCCGCGTTCACCGCCCACCCGGCCGTCGGCCAGGTCTGCGTGGCGGTCCGCCAGGACCAGCCGGGCGACAAGCGCCTGGTCGCCTACGTCACCGGCGAGGTGCGGGCCGACGAGCTGCGCGACTTCGTCACCGAGCGGCTGCCCGGCTACATGCTGCCCGCCGCGATCGTCGTCCTCGACGAGCTGCCGGTGAACCCCAACGGCAAGGTGGACCGCAAGGCCCTGCCCGCGCCCGACTACAACGGCGCCGACGGCGGGCGCGAGCCGCGCAACGCCACCGAGCAGGCCCTGTGCGGGCTGTTCGCCGAGGTCCTCGGGCTGGCCCGGATCAGCATCGACGACAACTTCTTCGACCGCGGCGGCCACTCGCTGCTCGCCACCAAGCTGGTCAGCCGCATCCGCGCCGGCCTCGGCGCCGAACTGCCGATCCGCACGCTCTTCGACAACCCGACGGTGGCCCTGCTGGCCGCCGCGCTGCCCGACTCCGCGACGGCCCGTCCGGCCCTGCGGCCGGCCGAGCGCCCCGAGCGCGTGCCGCTCTCCTCCGCCCAGCAACGCCTGTGGTTCATCGAGCAGTTCGAGGGACCGAGCGCGCTCTACAACACCCCCGTCGCGGTCCGGCTCACCGGCGCCGTCGACCTGCCCGCCCTGGAGCGGGCGGTCCGGGACGTGGTGCGGCGGCACGAGGTCATGCGCACCGTCCTCCCGACCGTCGACGGCCAGCCCCACCAGCTCGTCACCGAGGCCGCCGAACTCGCCCTGCGGCACGCCACGGTGGCCGACGAGGCGGAGCTGCGGGCCGCGCTGTCCGCGGCCGGCGAGGAGGTCTTCGACCTCGCCCGCGACCTGCCGGTGCGCGCCACCCTGCTGTCGCTGCCGCACGACGAGCACGTCCTGCTGGTGCTGATGCACCACATCGCCAGCGACGGCTGGTCGGTCGGCCCGCTCTTCCGCGACCTCGCCGAGGCGTACCGGGCCCGGACGGCCGGCACCGAGCCGCAGTGGGAGCCGCTGCCGGTGCAGTACGCCGACTACACCCTCTGGCAGCGCGAGCTGCTCGGCACCGACGAGCGGCCCAGCGCCCTGCTGACCGAGCAACTCTCCTACTGGCAGCGGGCCCTGGCCGACGCCCCGGAGGAGCTGGCGCTCCCCTACGACCGTCCGCGCCCGGCCGTGCCGGGGCACCGCGGCGGCCTGGTGGAGGTCACCGTCGACGCCGAACTGCACAGCGCGCTCGGCGAGTTGGCGGCAGCGCAGCACGCCAGCCTGTTCATGGCGCTGCAGGCCGTGGTCGCCGTCCTCTACACCCGTCTCGGCGCGGGCACCGACCTGCCGATCGGCACCGTGGTGGCCGGGCGCACCGACGAGGCGCTCGACGACCTGGTCGGGTTCTTCGTCAACACCCTGCTGCTGCGCACCGACACCTCCGGCGACCCGAGCTTCCGGGAGCTGCTGGACCGGGTCCGCCGCACCGACCTGGACGCCTACGACCACCAGGACATCCCCTTCGAGCGGCTGGTCGAACAGCTCAACCCCACCCGCACCCCCGCCCGCCACCCGCTCTTCCAGACCCTGGTGGCGCTGGAGGGCCGGGTCACGGTGCCGGACGCCTTCGGCGACCTGGGCTGCGCGGAGCACCCCTTCGAGCTGGACGTGGCCAAGTTCGACCTGTCCTTCCGCTTCACCGAGCAGGGCCCGCAGGCGGGCCTGACGGTGGCGGTCGAGTACGCCGTCGACCTCTTCGACCACGCCACCGTGGCCGCCCTCGGCGAGCGGCTGCTGCGCGTCCTGCGCGCCGCCGTGGCCGCCCCGGACGCGCCGATCGGCGGCATCGAGATCCTCGACCCGGCCGAGCGCGAGCAGCTGCTCACCGGCTGGAACGACACCGCCGCGCCCGTCCCGGACGCGACCCTGCCGGAACTGTTCGAGGCCCGGGCCGCCGCCACCCCCGACGCGCCGGCCGTGGTCTCGCAGGACGGCACCCTCAGCTACGCCGAGCTGGACTCCCGGGCCGAGCACCTGGCGGCCCACCTGGCCGACGCCGGGGTCGGCGCCGAGACGCCGGTGGTCCTGCTGATGGACCGCTCCGCCGACCTGCTGACGGCGATCCTCGCGGTGGCCAAGGCGGGCGGCACCTACGTCCCGCTGGACGACCGCCACCCGGCCGAGCGGCTGCGCGGGATCACCGCCGAGACGGCCGCGGCCCTCGTCCTGGTCGACCCGGCCCACCGCGACCACCCGCTGGCCGCCGACGCCCCCTGCCCCGTCCTGCCGCTCACCGCGGGCTGGTTCGACGGTCCGCGCGAGCGGCGCGCCCACCGGGCCGCGCCCCACCCGGAGCAGCTCGCGTACGTGATGTTCACCTCGGGCTCCACCGGGGAGCCCAAGGGCATCGCGATCAGCCACCGGGACGTGGTGCAGCTCGCCACCGACCCGTGCTGGCGGCACGACGAGGGCCTGCGGGTGCTGTTCCACGCGCCGCACGCCTTCGACGCCTCGACCTACGAGATCTGGGTGCCGCTGCTCTCCGGCGGCCAGGTGGTCGTCGCGCCGCAGGGCGACCTGGACGCGGCCGCCATCCGGGAGCTGGTCCGGGTCCACGCGCTCACCCACGTGCACGTCACCGCCGGTCTCTTCCGGGTCATCGCGGAGGAGGACCCGGACATCTTCGCCGGCGTGCGCGAGGTGCTGACCGGCGGGGACGTGGTCTCCGCCCCGGCCGTGCGCCGGGTGCTGGAGGCCGTCCCGGGCATCGCGGTGCGGGCCCTGTACGGACCGACCGAGACCACCCTGTGCGCCACCCAGTACCCGATGCCCGACGCCGCCGCGGTGCCGAGCACGGTGCCGATCGGGCGTCCGCTGGCCAACACCCGGCTGTACGTGCTGGACGCCGGTCTGCAGCCGGTGCCGGCCGGCGTGGCGGGCGAGCTGTACATCGCCGGGGCCGGCCTGGCCCGCGGCTACGTCGGCCGCCCGGCGCTCAGCGCCGAGCGTTTCGTCGCCTGTCCCTTCGACGGGCCGGGCAGCCGCATGTACCGCACCGGCGACCTCGCCCGGTGGACCGCGGAAGGCGTCCTGGAGTTCCTCGGCCGGGCCGACGACCAGGTCAAGATCCGCGGCTTCCGGATCGAACTCGGCGAGGTGGAGGCCGCGTTCACCGCCCACGAGGGCGTCGGCCAGGCGCTCGCGGTGGTCCGCGAGGACCAGCCGGGCGACAAGCGCCTGGTGGTGTACGCCACCGGCAAGGCCACCGACGGCGAACTGCGCGCCTTCGTCGCGGACCGCCTCGCCGGCTACATGCTCCCGGCCGCCGTGGTCGTCCTGGACAGCCTGCCGGTGACGGCCAACGGCAAGGTCGACCGCCGGGCCCTGCCCGCGCCCGAGTACGCCGGGGCGGCCGAGGGCCGCGCCCCGCGCACCGAGCGCGAGCGGGAGCTCTGCGCGCTGTTCGCCGAGGTGCTGGGAGTGCCGACGGTCAGCATCGACGACCGGTTCTTCGACCTCGGCGGCCACTCCCTGCTCGCCACCCGGCTGGTCAGCCGCATCCGCGCCACCCTCGGCGCGGAGCTGCCGATCCGCACGCTGTTCGACGCACCCACGGTGGCCGCCCTCGCCGCCGTCCTGCCCGGCGGCGAAGCGGCGCCGGCACCGAAGAAGGCCCGCCCGGCCCTGCGGCCGATGCGGCGCCCCGGAAGCCAGGCCTGACCGGCGGCGGGACGCGGGCCGCGCCACTGGCGCGGCCCGCCCCGGCCGCACGACCGCTCCGCCCCACCGGACGGAGCAGCCCCACCAGCCACAACAGCCGTACGTCGCCAGTCGGAGGCAGACCTTGATCCCGTTGTCGTTCGCCCAGCAGCGGCTCTGGTTCATCGAACAGTTCGAGGGACCGAGCGCCCTCTACAACACTCCGTTCGCCCTCCGGCTGACCGGCGGGCTCGACGCCGCCGCCCTCGAAGGGGCGCTCGGCGACGTGGTGGACCGGCACGAGGTGCTGCGCACCGTCTTCCCCACCACCGACGGCCAGCCCCACCAGCACATCCTCGCCGAGGGGCGCCCGCCGCTGCACCGGGTGCCGGTCGCCGACGAGGCCGAGCTGCACGCGCTGATGCACGAGGCCGCCGGGCAGGTCTTCGACCTCGCGGCCGACCTGCCGGTCCGGGCCTGGCTGTACGCCCTGCCCGCGCCGGACGAGCACGTCCTGCTGCTGCTGACGCACCACATCGCCAGCGACGGCTGGTCGGTCGGCCCGCTCTTCCGCGACCTCGCCGAGGCGTACCGGGCCCGCCTGGCCGGCACCGGGCCGCAGTGGGAGCCGCTGCCGGTGCAGTACGCCGACTACACCCTCTGGCAGCGCGAGCTGCTCGGCGAGGAGGACGATCCGGAGAGCGTCGTCTCCCTGCAACTCGCCCACTGGCAGCAGGAGTTGTCTGGCCTGCCGGAAGAGCTGGCACTCCCGTACGACCGTCCGCGCCCGGGCCGGCCGAGCCGCCGCGGCGGCGCCGCCGACTTCGAGCTCGACGCCGAACTGCACGGCGAGCTCACCGAGTTGGCCTCGGGCCGGCACGCCAGCCTGTTCATGGCACTGCAGGCCGCGGTCGCCACCCTCTACACCCGCCTCGGCGCCGGCACCGACCTGCCGCTCGGCACCCCCGTCGCCGGCCGCACCGACGAGGCCCTCGACGACCTGGTCGGCTTCTTCGTCAACACCCTGCTGCTGCGCACCGACACCTCCGGAGACCCGAGCTTCCACGAGCTGCTGGACCGGGTCCGGCGCGCCAACCTCGACGCCTACGACCACCAGGACATCCCCTTCGAGCGCCTGGTCGAACACCTCAACCCCACCCGCACCCCCGCCCGCCACCCGCTCTTCCAGACCGTCGTCACCCTGAACGCGGAGCGGGCCGACGACCTCGCCTTCGGCGCCGCGACGGGCACCCCGGTCGAGGTCGGCGAGGCGCAGGCCCAGTTCGACCTCAACTTCAACTTCGTCGAGCGGCTCGCCCCCGACGGCACCTGCCTGGGCGTGCGCGGCGCCGTCGACTACGCCGCCGACCTCTTCGACCACGCCACCGCCGTCTCCCTCGCCGAACGGCTGGTGCGCGTGCTGCGCGCCGCCGCGGCCGCCCCGGACGCGCCGATCGGCGGCATCGAGATCCTCGACCCGGCCGAGCGCGAGCAGCTGCTCACCGGCTGGAACGGGCCGGCCGCGCCGGTCGACGAGCGGAGCCTGCCCCGGCTGTTCGAGGCCCGGGCCGCCGCCACCCCCGACGCCCTCGCCCTGGTCTCCGACACCGAGCGGCTCGACTACACCGAGCTGAACGACCGCGCCAACCGGCTCGCCGCCCTGCTGCTGGAGCGCGGCCTGACCACCGAACAGCCGGTCGCGGTCCTGATGGAGCGCTCCGCCGGACTGCTCACCGCCGTCCTCGCCATCGCCAAGGCCGGCGGCACCTACGTCCCGCTGGACGACCGCTACCCGCTGGACCGCCTCCAGCACATCCTCGCCGACACCCGTACCGGCCTGCTCCTCGTCGACCCCGCCCACCAGGGCCACCCGGTGCTCGCCACCGAGGGCTTCGCCACCGTCGAGGTCACCGCGGCGCTGCTCGCCGAGGCCCCCGCGGCGGGCAACCCGACCGTGCCGGTCCTGCCCGGCCAGCTGGTCTACGTGATGTACACCTCGGGCTCGACCGGGGTGCCCAAGGGCGTCGCCGTCACCCACCGCAACGTGGTCGACCTGCTGGGCAACCCGCACTTCCGGGCCGGGCACCACGAGCGCGTGCTGCTGCACTCGCCCACCGCCTTCGACGCCTCCACCACCGAGATCTGGGCGCCGCTGGTCACCGGCGGGGCGATCGTCCTCGCCGACCCCGGCGAGCTGGACATCCGCCGCCTCGCCGAGACCATCACCACCCACGAGGTGACCCTGGTCCAGGCCCCGTCCGGCCTGCTGCGGCTGATGGCCGACGAGAACCCGGCCGCCTTCCGCAACGTCCGGCAGGTGTGGACCGGCGGCGACGTCGTCCCGCCGGAGTCCGTGCGCCGGCTCCACCGGGCCTGCCCGGACACCGACGTGGTCGCGGTGTACGCGCCCACCGAGACCACCGCCATCAAGACCACCTTCACCATGAGCCCGGGCGGGCCCGTCCCCGCCGTGGTCCCGATCGGTCGCCCGCTGAACAACACCCGGCCGTACGTGCTGGACACCGCGCTGCGGCCGGTGCCGGCCGGCGTGGCCGGCGAGCTGTACCTCGCCGGGGCCGGCCTGGCCCGCGGCTACGTCGGCCGCCCCGGCCTGACCTCCGAGCGCTTCACGGCCTGCCCGTTCGGCGAGCCCGGCAGCCGGATGTACCGCACCGGCGACCTGGTCCGCTGGACCGCCGACGGCGTCCTGGAGTTCCTCGGCCGGGCCGACGACCAGGTGAAGATCCGCGGCTTCCGGATCGAACTCGGCGAGGTGGAGGGCGCGTTCACCGCCCTCCCGGCCGTCGGCCAGGCCTTCGCCGTGGTCCGCGAGGACCAGCCGGGCGACAAGCGCCTGGTGGTGTACGCCACCGGCGAGGGCGATCCCGCCGAGCTGCGCGCCGCCGTCGCCGACAGCCTGCCCAGCTACATGCTCCCGGCCGCCGTGGTCGTCCTCGACGCCCTCCCGGTGACCGCCAACGGCAAGGTCGACCGCCGCGCGCTGCCCGCCCCCGACTGGACCGGGACCGGCGAGGGCCGCGCCCCGCGCACCGACACCGAGCGGGCGCTGTGCGAACTGTTCACCGACGTCCTCGGGTTGGACCGGATCGGGATCGACGACAGCTTCTTCGACCTGGGCGGCCACTCGCTGCTCGCCACCAAGCTGGTCAGCCGCGTCCGTACCGCGCTCGGCGCCGAACTGCCCGTCCGGGCCCTGTTCGACGCCCCCAGCGTGGCCGCGCTGGCCGCCGTCCTGCCCGCCCCGGGCGCCGCCCGTCCGGCCCTGCGACCGGTCGAGCGGCCCGAGCGCGTCCCGCTCTCCCCGGCGCAGCGACGCCTCTGGTTCATCGACCAGTTCGAGGGCCCGAGCGCGCTCTACAACACCCCGTGCGCGGTCCGGCTGACCGGCCCGGTCGACGCCGACGCGCTCCGCACGGCCCTGGCGGACGTGCTCGACCGCCACGAGGTGCTGCGCACCGTCTACCCGACCACCGACGGGCAGCCGCACCAGCTGCTCCTGGACGCCCCCGAACTCCCGCTGCACACCGTGCCGGTGGACGGCGAGGAGGAGCTCGCGCGGGCGCTGGCCGAGGCCGGGTCGCAGGTCTTCGACCTCGCCCGCGACCTGCCGGTGCGCGCCACCCTGCTCTCGCTGCCCGGCGAGGAGCACGTCCTGCTGGTGCTGATGCACCACATCGCCACCGACGGCTGGTCCGTGGTCCCGCTGCTGCGCGACCTCGCCGAGGCGTACGGGGCCCGCCTCGCCGGCACCGCCCCCGACTGGCGGCCGCTCGCGGTCCAGTACGCCGACTACACCCTGTGGCAGCACGAGCTGCTCGGCACCGACGAGCGGCCCAGCGCCCTGCTGACCGAGCAACTCGCCTACTGGCAGAGCACGTTGGCCGACCTCCCGGAGGAGTTGACGCTCCCCTTCGACCGCCACCGCCCCGTTGCCCCCAGCCGCCGGGGCGCCGCGGTGGAACTCCGGACGGACGCCGCACTGCACGCCTCCCTGGCCGAGTTGGCGCAGCGGAGCCGGGCCAGCGTGTTCATGGTGATGCAGGCCGCGCTGGCCACCACCCTCAGCCGGATCGGCGCGGGCACCGACCTGCCGATCGGCACCGTGGTGGCCGGGCGCACCGACGAGGCGCTGGAGGACCTGGTCGGGTTCTTCGTCAACACCCTGGTGCTGCGCACCGACACCTCCGGCGACCCGAGCTTCCGGGAACTGGTGGAGCGCGTCCGGGTCGCCACCCTGGACGCCTTCGAGCACCAGGACGTGCCCTTCGAGCGGCTGGTCGAGCTGCTCAACCCGGTGCGCTCGACCGCCCGCCACCCGCTGTGCCAGGTGATGCTGACCTCCGGCGGCGAGGCCGGGGGGATCAGCCTCGGCGGCCTGCCCGGCCGGGTCGAGCAACTGGACTCCGACCTCGCCAAGTTCGACCTGACCTTCGCCTTCAGCGAGAGCTTCGACGCGGACGGCGCGCCCGCCGGGCTGGGCCTGACGCTGGAGTACGCCGTCGACCTGTTCGACCGGTCCACCGCCGAGGCGACGGCCGCCCGCTTCGAGCGCGTCCTGCGCGCGGTGCTGGCCGACCCGGAGCAGTCCGTGAGCCGGGTCGAGGTGCTGGCGCCCGAGGAGCGCGAGCAGCTGCTCACCGGCTGGAACGACACCCGGGAGGACCTCCCGCCCGGCACCTTCCCGGCGCTCTTCGAGGCGCGGGCCGCCGCCCGCCCGGACGCCGTCGCGCTCTCCTTCGGCACCGAGCAGGTCACGTACGGCGAACTCAACGAGCGCGCCAACCGCTTCGCCCGGCTGCTGATCGAGCACGGCGCGGGCCCCGAGCGGTTCGTCGCGATCGCCCTGGAACGCTCGATCGAGCTGATCGTCGCCCAGCTCGCCGTGCTCAAGGCCGGCGCGGTCTTCCAGCCGCTGGACCCGCGCTACCCGGCCGACCGGATCGCCTACATGCTGGACGACGCCCGGCCCGCGCTGGTCCTCACCAGCAAGGCGCTGGCCGACGGTCTGCTCGCCGACAGCACCGTCCCGCGGCTGCTGATCGAGGACCTGGACGCCTCCGGCCACCCGGCGCACGACCTCACCGGCACCGCGATCACCCCGCACTCGGCCGCGTACGTCATCTACACCTCGGGCTCCACCGGCCGCCCCAAGGGCGTGGTGGTCACCCACACCGGCCTCGCCGCCATGGTGGAGGGCCAGCGCCGGGGCCTGGCCGTCACCCCCGACAGCCGGGTGCTGCTGTTCGCCTCGCCGTCCTTCGACGCGGCCGTCTGGGAGCTGGGCATGGCCCTGCTCACCGGCGCCCGGGCCGTCCTCGGCGACGCCGACCAACTGCTGCCCGGCCCCTCGCTGACCGACCTGATCGCCGAACAGGGCGTCACCCACCTGACCCTGCCGCCGACCGCGCTCGCCGTGCTGGCCCCGGACGCGCTGCCGCGGGGCGGAACCCTGGTGGTCGCCGGCGAGGCCTGCCCGCCCGACCTGGTCGAGCACTGGTCGGCCCGGCTGCGGATGGTCAACGCCTACGGCCCGACCGAGTCGACCGTCTGCGCCAGCATGAGCAGCCCGCTCAGCGGCCGGACCGCCCCGCCGATGGGCCGGCCCGTGCCGGACACCCGGCTCTACGTCCTGGACGCGGCGCTCCAGCCCGTCCCGGCCGGGGTCGAGGGCGAGCTGTACATCGCGGGCGCCGGCCTGGCCCGCGGCTACCTCAACCGGCCGGGCCAGAGCGCCGAGCGCTTCGTCGCCGACCCGTACGGCACCCCCGGCAGCCGGATGTACCGCTCGGGCGACCTGGTCCGCCGCCAGGCCGACGGCACCCTGGAGTACCTGGGCCGCACCGACCACCAGGTCAAGATCCGCGGCTTCCGGATCGAGCCCGGCGAGATCGAGGCCGTGCTCGCCCGGCACCCCTCCCTCGCCCAGGCGTTCGTGCTGGTCCGGGAGGACCGCCCGGGCGACCGCCGGCTGGTCGGCTACGCCGTCGCCCGCCCCGGGCACGCGGTCGACCAGGCCGCCCTGCGGGCCCACGTCGGCGCGACCCTGCCGGACTACATGGTGCCCTCGGCGATCGTCGCCCTGGACGCCCTGCCGCTGACCGCCAACGGCAAGGTCGACCGCAAGGCCCTGCCGGCCCCCGACACCGCCTGGCTCGGCTCCGGGCGGGCGCCCGCGACGCCCCGGGAGGAACTGCTCTGCGGCCTGTTCGCCGATCTGCTCGGGCTGGAGAAGGTCGGCGTGGACGACAACTTCTTCGAGCTGGGCGGGCACTCGCTGCTGGCCAGCCGGCTGGTCGCGGGCCTGCGCGAACTGGTCGGCGAGGGCGAGGAGATCGGCGTCCGCACACTGTTCGAGGCACCGACCGTCGCCCGGCTGGCCGAGCGGCTCGCCCAGGGCCCGGCCGCCGAGAGCTTCCCCGTCCTGCTGCCGATCCGCACCCGCGGCTCGCGCCCGCCGCTGTTCTGCGTCCACCCGGCCGCCGGCATCAGCTGGGTCTACACCGGCCTGCTGCGCCACCTCGACGCCGAGCAGCCGATCTACGGACTCCAGGCCCCCGGCCTGGCCGACCCGACCGCGCACCCGGCCTCGGTCGAGGAGCTGGCCCGCACCTACCTGGCGCAGATCCGCTCCGTGCGCCCCGAGGGCCCGTACGCCCTGCTCGGCTGGTCCTTCGGCGGGGCCGTCGCCCACGCGATCGCCGCGCTGCTGCGCGAACAGGGCGAGGAGGTCCGGCTGCTGGCCCTGCTGGACGCCTACCCGGGCACCGGCGAGCCGGGGCCCGAGCAGTGGCGGGACGACCCGGCGCAGCTCGCGGTGATCCTCGACTCGCTCGGCCACCCGGCCGGGGAGATCACCGCCTGGCCCGCGGACGAGGACGGCTACGCCGCGCTCGTCCGGGGCGACGAGGGCCCGCTCGCCGGCCTCAGCGGCGCCGGGGTGGCCCGGGTGGTCTCGGTCTTCCAGTCCAACGCCGAGCTGTCCCACGAACTCCCGCTGCCCGGCTACGACGGCGACGCGGTGTTCTTCACCGCCGCCAAGGACCGGCCGGCCGACGCCCCCGACCCGGAGAGCTGGCGCCCGCACCTGGGCGGTCGGCTCGACGTCCACGAGGTGCCGAGCACCCACGGCGCGATGACGGGCTCCGAAGCGCTCGCCGTCATCGGCCCGGTGCTCGCCGCCCACCTGACTCCCTGACCCGCCCGCACCACCGACTCGACACCCCTACCGACCGCAGGCGACCGACCTGCGCACACCACGCGGGCCGCACCCGGCCCGCCCACGGAGAAACGGACACCACCATGACCACTGCGGCCATCCCCGACACCTGGCGTGGCATCACCCCGTCGCCGATCACCTCGACCGACGCCTACAACGGCTTCATCGCCGCCAACGTGATCTTCGCGCTGGACCGGATCGGCCTGCTGGAGACGATCGGGCGCGGCGAGCCGCTCTCGGCCGCCGAGGCCACCGCCCGGGCCGGCGACACCGCCCGCACCGAGGCCGTGCTGCGCGCCGCCGCCGACTACGGCTACCTCAAGGCCGACGGCGACGCCTACCTGCCCACCGAGGCGGGCCTGGAGATCGCCGCCGCGCGCGGCTACTTCACCTGGGCCGTCGGCGGCTACCACGACGTGTTCGGCCGCGCCGGCCACCTGAGCGCCGGCACCCACCGCTACGACCAGGACGTCTTCCGCGACGAGGCGATGGTCGCCCTCGGCTCCGCCCAGTGCGACCAGTCGCTGTTCGCCGCGCAGCTGACCGACGTGCTCAGCGGGATCGACTTCCGCACCATCGCCGACCTGGGCTCCGGCACCTCCGCCCGGGTGCGCCGCGTGGTCTCGCAGCGCGAGGGCACCCGGGGCCTGGGCATCGACATCAGCCGCCCGGCCACCGACATCGCCCGCCGCGACATCATCGAGGCCGGCATGCAGGACCGGGTCACCGCCGTCCGCGCGGACGTCCTGGGCCTGCTCGGCACCCAGATCGACAACGACGCCGAGGCCGCCGAGGTGGCCGAGGTCGACACCGTGATCAGCTTCTTCCTGCTGCACGACCTGCTGGCCGACCCGGCCACCCGCTCCTCGATCTTCACCCGGATGCGGGAGGCCTTCCCGAAGGCCCGCACCTTCGTCCTCGGCGACACCATGCTGCGCGACCCGGGCACCTCCGACGGCGCCCAGCCGGTCTTCTCGGTCGGCTTCGAGCTGGCGCACGCGATGATGGGCGTCCCGCTGCACACCAAGGCCACCTACGAGACCCTCTTCACCGACGCCGGCCTGCGGATCGACCGCGTCGAGGCGCTGGCCACCCCGCACTCCTGGCTCTACGTCCTCCAGGCCGACTGATGGCCGCCCCGTCGACCGCCAGACACCTGCTGGCACAGAACGAGCACCCGTACCCGCCGCTGCCGTCGGTGCTGGCCGCGCTGGCCGAGGCCAGTGCCGACCTGCACCGCTACCCGGACTTCCGGCCGGAGCGGATCGCCGGGATCGTCGCCGACTGGCAGGGCGTCCCGGCCGGCCAGGTCGTGGTCGGCCACGGCTCGGCGGGCGTGGCGCTGGACCTCTTCCACACGGTGGTCGAGCCCGGCGACAACGTGGTGCACTCGGATCCCTGCTTCGACGCGTACCCGCTGTTCTGCGAGATCGCCCGGGCCGAGGCCCGGCCGGTCCCGCTCGGCCCCGACGCCCGGCACGACCTGGCGGCGATGGCCGAGCGGATGGACGAGCGCACCCGGATCGTCGTGCTGTGCAACCCGCACAACCCGACCGGCACGGTCTACTCCTGGGCCGAGCTGACGGAGTTCTTCCGCCGGGTGCCGTCCACCGCGCTGATCCTGCTCGACGAGGCCTACGTCGACTTCGCCCGGGACTGGCAGGCCCCGGAGGTGCCGGCCCGGATCGCCGAGTGGCCGAACCTGGTGGTGCTGCGCACCCTGTCCAAGTCCCACGGCATCGCCGCGCTGCGGATCGGCTACGCGCTGGCGGAGGAGTCGGTGGCCCGGCGGGTGCGGGACCACCAGGTGCCGTACGCGGTGAACCGGCTCCAGGAGGCGGGCCTGCTCGCGGCCGTCGCCGCCGAGGACGAGATGGCGCGCCGGATCGCCGAGATCGCCGCGGAGCGGGAGCGCACCGAGGCCGAACTGCTGCGGCTCGGCTGGACGGTGGCGCCCAGCGTCACCAACTTCCTGTGGGTCGACGCCCCCGGCGACCAGCTCCCGCTGCGCGCGGAGCTGGAGCGCCTGGGCGTCGCCGTCCGGTACTACCCCGGCCGGGGCATCCGGGTCGCCATCGGCGAGAAGGACGCCAACGACGCGGTGATCGAGGGTTTCGCCGCCGTCGCACCGCTCGCCCCGGCCCACCCCGTCGCACCCTGAACCACCCGGCGCCCTGAGCACCCCGCGTGCGTCAGGGCGCACCCCGGGCACCCGGGGCGCCGGCGGGCGCCCCGGCACCGGCGCACCACCGCACGGCCCTGTTCCACCGCACGGCCCTGTTCCACCGCACCACCGCACAGCCCCCGCACCACCCCGTTCCACCGCACACCCCCGCGCACCCCCGCACACCCCGAAGCGCCGTCGGCGCAGCGAAGGAACCGCCATGCACCCGCTGTTGGCCCGCCCGGAGTTCCGGCGCTACCTCGCCGGGCAGACCCTGTCCGTCCTCGGTGACAGCGCCCTCTCCATCGCCCTCGGCATCTGGGCCAAGGTGCTGACCGGCAGCAACTCCGCCGCCGGTCTGGTGCTGTTCTGCTTCTCCGCGCCCCTGCTGCTGCTGCCGCTCGGCGGCCTGCTCGCCGACCGGGTCCGGCGCAAGCCGCTGCTGGTCGGGGTCAACCTGGCGGTGGCGGTGTCACTGCTGCCGCTGCTGCTGGTCGACGGCCGGGACACGGTCTGGATCATCTACTGCACCGCCACGGTCTGCGGTCTGGCCGGGGCCGTCCTGGCCCCGGCGCAGAGCGCGCTGCTGCGCAGCATCCTGACGGAGCGCCAGGACTTCGGGGCGGCGGCCGGACTGACCCAGAGCGCCCGGGCCGGCACCACGCTGGTGGCGCCGCTGCTCGGCTCCGGGCTCTACGGCTGGTTCGGCGGGCACGTGGTGGCCGTGGCCGACCTCGTCGTGCTGCTGCTGGCGGCACTGAGCTTCCTCACCCTGCGGGTGGCGGAGGTCAAGCCGGAGCCCTCGGGCCTGCGTTGGCGCACCGAGGTGCTGGCGGGCTTCGTCCACCTGCGCGGCTCGGTCGGACTGCGGCCGCTGGTGGTGGCCACCGCCGGCGCCGGCTTCGTGCTGAGCCTGCTCCAGCCGGTGCTGTTCGCGCTGACCCAGCACGGGCTGCACCGCTCGCCGCAGTTCCTCGGCGTCCTGGAGACCACCGAGGCGGTCGGCGCGCTGGTCGGCTCGGTGGTCGGCGGCCTGCTGATCGGCCGGCTCGGACCGCGCCGGACGGTCATGGCGGGATCGGCGGTGTTCGGCCTCGGCATCGTCCTGCTGCTGGCCCCGTCGCTGTACGTGGTGTCGGCCGGCCTGGTGATCGCGGGCGCGGGCATCCCGGCCGCCCTGGTCGGGCTCGCCACCGCCGCCCAGGCGTCCACCCCGCCGCAGCTGATGGGGCGCGCCCAGGCGGCCGTCAACCTCTCGCTCACCGCGCCGCAGGCGCTGGCCGTGGGCGTCGGCTCCGGTCTGGTGGCCGCCCTGGACTTCCGGGTGGTGCTGGGCGTGATGGTGGTCGGCGCGCTGCTCGCGGCCGCCCACCTGATCGGCAAGCCGGAGGCCCCGACGGAGCCGCCGGAGCCCGAGGACGCGTCCGAGGGCGACGGCCCGGCCGAGCCGGAGGACGCCAAGGACCTCCAGCCCACCTGACCGGCCCCGGCCGGCCCACCGGCCCGCCCGCCCGGACTCCGCACCACGTGAACGTCCGCACCACCCGAACACCCGCACCGCCGAGCACGTCCGCCCGCCCGATCGCCCCTCAGCACCCTCCCGTTCCTCCTCACGAGAGAGCTCCTCAGATGACCGACCGTTCCTCGCCCGCCGTCACCCCGATCCCCGTCGAGCTGGACCACGTCGAGTTCTACGTGGCCGACCTGGGCGCCGAGACCGCCAAGCTGACCACGGAGTACGGTTTCGAGCTGCTCGTCCCGCCGACCGAGCGCGGCGACGGCGCCGAGCGCTGCCTGTCCGCGCTGGTCGGCCAGTCCGGCATCCGGCTGCTGATCACCCAGCCGCTGGCCGCCGGCCACCCCGCCACCGGCTACCTGGAGCGCCACGGCGACGGCGTGGGCGCCCTCGGCCTGCGGGTGCCGGACGCCACCGACGCGTTCCGCACGCTGACCGCCCGCGGCGCCGTCGCCCTGCGCGAGCCGCAGGCCGCGGACGGCTGCGTCACCGCGGTGGTCGACGCCTTCGGCGACGTGGTGCACACCCTGGTCGAGCGCGGCCCCGAGGTCCCCGCCGGCCGCATCCCCGGCCTGCCGGACCCGGCCGCGCTCACCGGCGAGGGCGAGGTCGGCCTGCGCTCCGTCGACCACTTCGCGGTCCTGATCCCGTTCGGCGAGCTGCGCAAGACCGAGCACCGCTACCGCGAGGTCTTCGGCTTCCGGACGATCTTCGAGGAGCGGGTCGAGGTCGGCACGCTCGGCATGGACTCGGCCGTCGTGCAGAGCGCCGACCGCAGCGTCACCCTCACCCTGATCGAGCCGCTCACCGCGGACGCGGGCGGCCAGATCGCCTCCTTCCTGGCCGGCCACGGCGGCGCCGGGGTCCAGCACGTCGCCTTCGCCGCCGAGGACGCGGTGCACTCCGTCGCCACCATGGCCGAGCGCGGCGTGCCGTTCCTGCGCACCCCGCAGACCTACTACGACGCGCTGCCCGACCGCCTGACGCCGCTGCGGCACTCCTTCGAGCAGCTGCGCGAGCTGAACCTGCTGGTCGACCAGGACCACGACGGCCAGCTGTTCCAGATCTTCACCCGCTCCCAGCACCCGCGGAACACCTACTTCTTCGAGGTGATCGAGCGCATCCGGGCCCGCAACTTCGGCAGCAACAACATCCGCGCCCTCTACGAGGCCGTGGAGCTGCAGCGCAACGCCGGCGAAGTGGCCGGATGAGCGCGTCCGTCCGAAGCGTTCCACCGGCCGGCCCGGCCGCCGGGCGCCCGGTGCTGTCCGTCGCGGAGTACGCCGACCGGGCCCGGGCCGCGCTCGCGCCCGAGGTCTGGGAGTGGCTGGAGGGCGGCGCGGAACGCGAACTGACCCTCGCCGCCAACCGGGCCGCCTTCGACCGGGTGGGCCTGGTGTCCCGGGTGCTGACCGACGTCAGCACCCGGGACACCGCCGCCACCCTGGTGCGCAGCCGGGCGGCCCTGCCGGTGGCGGTGGCGCCCGTCGCCTACCACCGGCTGTTCCACCCGGAGGGCGAGCTGGCCTCGGCCCGCGCCTGCGCGGCCGCGGGCGTGCCGTTCACCGTCGGCACGCTCAGCAGCGTCGGCTTCGAGGAGCTGGCGGGGACCGGCGCCACGCTCTGGTTCCAGCTGTACTGGCTGCGCGACCGCGGCCGGCTGCTCGACCTGGTCAGGGCCGCCGAGGAGGCCGGCAGCGAGGCACTGGTGGTCACCGCCGACGTCCCGTACATGGGCCGCCGGCTGCGCGACGCCAGGAACGCCTTCGCGCTGCCCGCCGACGTCCGCGCGGCGCTGCTGGAGGGCGGCGCGGCCGGGCGGGCGCACGAGTCCACCACCGCCGTCTCGGCGGTGGCCGCGCACACCGCCGAACTGCTCTCCCCCGGCGTCACCTGGGCCGACCTCGAATGGCTGCGCGGGGAGACCGAACTGCCGCTGGTGGTCAAGGGCGTGCTCGACCCGGCCGACGCCCGGCGGGCCGCCGGGATCGGCGCCGCGGCCGTGGTGGTCTCCAACCACGGCGGCCGCCAGCTCGACCGGGCCGTGCCCGCGGTGACGGTCCTGCCGGCCGTCGCCGAGGCGCTGGCCGGCGAGGACTGCCAGGTGCTGATGGACAGCGGGGTGCGCGGCGGCTCGGACGTGCTCACCGCGCTGGCCCTCGGCGCCTCCGGGGTCCTGCTCGGGCGCCCGCTGATCTGGGGCCTGGCGGCCGGCGGCGAGGCGGGCTGCACCGAGGTCCTCGACCTGCTCGCCGCCGAGCTGCGGCACGCGCTCGGCCTCGCGGGCTGCGCCGACCTGCGGGCCGCCGCCGAACTGCGCACCACCACCCTGCCCGGCACCACCTGGAGCACCCCGTGACCACCATCGCCGCACCGCACGACCTGCTGCTCGCGGGCCTGCACTCCTCCCTCGCCGACCCGGCGATGACCTCGATGAACCTGCTCAACGAGATCTCCATCCGCTACCCGGAGGCGGTCTCCTTCGCGGCCGGGCGCCCGGCCGAGCAGTTCTTCGAGCTGGACGCCGTCCACCGCCACCTGGACCGCTACCTCGACCACCTGCGCACCGAGCGCGGGCTGAGCGAGGAGGCGGCCCGCCGCCAGGTGCTCCAGTACGGGCGGACCAAGGGGATCATCCACGACCTGATCGCCACCCACCTCGCGACGGACGAGGGCATCGAGGTGCCCGCCGAGTCGATCGTGGTGACGGTGGGCTGCCAGGAGGCGATGTTCCTGGTGCTGCGGGCGCTGCGCCGCGGCCCCGAGGACGTGGTGCTGGCCGTCTCCCCCACCTACGTGGGCCTGACCGGCGCGGCGCTGCTCGCCGACCTGCCGGTGCGGGCGGTGGCCGACGGCCCGGACGGCGTGGACCTCGCCGACCTGCGCCGCCGGCTGGCCGCCGCCCGCGCCGAGGGCCTGCGTCCGCGGGCGCTGTACCTGGTGCCGGACGTGGCCAACCCGAGCGGGGCCAGCCTGCCGCTGGAGCTGCGCCGGGAGCTGCTGGCGCTGGCCGCCGAGGAGGACTTCCTGCTGCTGGAGGACAACCCGTACTGCGTCTTCGCCGGTGACGAGCGGCTGCCCTCGCTCAAGGCGCTGGACACCGAGCGGCGGGTGGTCCACCTCGGCTCCTTCGCCAAGACGGCCCTGCCCGGCGCCCGGGTCGGCTACGTGGTGGCGGACCAGCTGGTGGCGGACGGGCGGGGAGGCACCGAGCTGTTCGCCGACCTGCTCGGCATGATCAAGAGCATGACCACGGTGAACACCTCGCCGATCGCCCAGGCCGTGATCGGCGGCGCGCTGCTGGAGCACGGCCACAGCCTGCGGGCCGCCAACACCGAGGTGGCCGCGCTCTACCGGCGCAACCTCTCGCTGGTGCTGGAGGGCCTGGCCGAGCGCTTCCCGCCCGGCAGCGGGGTGACCTGGAACGAGCCGCGCGGCGGGTTCTTCCTGGTGCTCACGGTGCCGTGCGTGGTGGACGACGCGCTGCTGGAACGCTCGGCCTCGGAGTACGGGGTGATCTGGACCCCGATGTCGCACTTCTATCCGGGCGCGGGCGGGGAGCACCAGCTGCGGCTCTCCGTCAGCCAGGTCGACCCGGCCACGCTCGACCGGGGGCTGGACGGGCTGGCCGCGCTGCTCGCCGCGCAGTCCTGACCCACCCGGAGGGGCGCCCCGCCCGGGGCGCCCCTCCGGCGCGTCCGGCCCCGACGGCTCGTGCCACGACCGGCCCGACACCTGGTCCGTCGTCAATTTCCGGACGAATGAGCCTCACTGAAGCCATCCCAATGGCCCAGCCCCGCTGCACGACCTCGGAGTTTCGGCTGTCGACCGGCCAGTTCCGGCCGGAACCCGACGGGTTGACCACATCGTTATTGAAAGACCTCTCGACGTCTGGGTATGGTCACGAACTGTCGTGATCAAGTCAGCCATGAGGGGACGATCATGGACGAACCGAGGCAGCGCCCCGACACCGTGCAACCCGCGCAGGGCGGCGGCCGGGGGTGGTCGCTCGCCCCGGTCGCGATGCTGCGCCACGCGGGCTACCCGCTCTCGCTACTGGACCGCGTCGTCGACCGTCCGACCGCCCGGGCCGCCGACACCGTCCTCGCCCTGCGGGACGAAGCCGTAGGACTGGGGCGGGAGTTGAAGGCCGCCCTGCGCGCGGAGCAGGCCGGCACCCGGGGCGACCTCGCCTCCGGCGTCGGCATGCTCCGCCCCTTCCCGCCCGCCGACCTCGCCCGGCTCGAAGCCGAACTCGGCCCCGCCGCCCTGGACTCGGCCAAGCGCTACCAGGATGCGGTGCAGGCCCTGGACGGCCACTGGAAGGCCTTCGAACAGGAGCACGGCACCGCCCTCGCCCGGGCCCGCCGGACCGTCGTGGACCTGTTCCGCGAGCCCTCCCTCCAACAGGTCCTGCTGCTGTCCAACGACGCCCGCTTCGAGGAGTTCACCGCCTGGATCGCCGCCGGCGGCACCGGGTCGGACGGACACGTCAAGCGGATGACCGACCTGCTCGCCATGTACCTCCAGCGGGTCACCACCAAGAACGAGACCCACTCGCACTTCGGCCCCCTCGCCGTCGCCCGGGCGGCCCCCGAGGGCACCGCCGCCACCGGCATCACCTGGTCCACCGGCCCGCTGCGCCGGATCGCCCTGCTCAGCCACTGGGCGGGCGAGGCGATGGCCGAGGTCTTCAGCGCCCGGCCGGAGGCCTTCGAGACGGTGCGCCCCCGCCGGCGCCCGCTCGCCTTCGCCGACGGCCCCCTGGTCCGGCTGTACGCGTTCGAGTCCACCACCGGCATGCCGGACGGCTGGCGCTTCGTCGCGGTGAAGTCCGACACCTTCGACACCCACCGCTCCTGGCTCTGGGAGCACTGCGACGGGGAGCGCACGGTGGCGCGGCTGCGCGCCGCCTGGGCCGAACGCCCGGACCGCCCGGCCGACCTCGACTTCGACCACGTGCTCGCCGAACTCGTCGACCAGGACTGGCTGATCGGACGCTGGGAGATCCCGATCGGGTCCACCGACGTGCTGCGCTCGCTCGCCGGGCACCTCGCCGAGGACTCCCCCGACCTCGCCGTGGTGCGCCGCTTCGAGGACGGGCTGCGCCGCTTCGCCGAGGGCCCGACGGCGCGGCGCGCGGCCCTGCTCGGCGAGCTCAAGGAGGCCTTCGAGGAGGTCACCGGGTCGGCGGCCAACCGCTCCGAGGGCCGGCACTACGCCGACCGGAGCATCCTCTACGAGGAGGCGTACAGCCCGGTCGAGGACGTCGTCCTCGGCCCGGACGTCACCGGGCTGATCGGCCGCGAGCTGTCCGCGGTCTACGACCTGACCCTGCTCGTCCCCCGGCTGCGGATCCGCCGCGAACTGGAGGTCCTGCGGCACTGGACGGCACGGCGCTTCGGCCTCGGCACGCCCGTACCGCTGCCGGACTTCTACGCCGCCTTCTTCGCCGACAAGCCGCGCCTCGCCGCGCGGTGCGAGGAGGTGGACCGGGAGATCGAGGCGCTCGACCGCGAGGTCGTCGCCCTGCTGCTGGACGGCGCCGAGGACGGCCGGCCCGAGAGCGTCGTCGACCGGGCCCGGCTGGAGGAGCTCCTCGCCCGCCACCCGGACACCCCGCCCGCGCTGTGCAACCCGGACGTGATGCTCGCCGCACCGGACGCCGCCGCGATCGCGCGCGGCGACTTCCTCGCCGTCGTCGGCGACTGCCACGCCGTGCGCGAGGCGCTCACCCACTCCAGCTTCGCCCCGATGCTCCAGGCCGAGGCGCCGGAGCTGCTGGACGAGATCCACACCCGGTACCGGGAACTGCTCGACGAGGACGAGGTGCTGGTCGACCTCTCCCGCTCGCACCCCGACAAGACCGGCGCCCAACTCACCTACCCCTGCCCGGACCTGGAGGTGTACGGGCTCTCCCCGAAGGCCCGCGGCGACGTCCTGCGGCCCGACCGGCTGTACCTGGTGGCCACCGCCGACCGGATGGAGCTGCGCGCCCACGGCCTCGCGGGCCGGCTGAAGCTGCTCGCCCCGCTGGCCGGCGGCCCCAGCATCCGCCAGGACCCGCTCTCCCCGTTCGCCTTCCCCCGGCACTTCGGCGGGGTCGGCATCCGCGACCGGGACCGCGACCACGTGCCCCGCATCCGCTGCGGCCGGATCGTGCTGCACCGGGAGCGCTGGCGCATCCCCGCCGAGGCGCTGCGCGGCTGGAGCCCCGGCGTCCACCGGTCCAAGGGCGACGCCCCCGAGTTCGCCGCCGCCCGCAGGCTCTGCCGCGACCTCGGCCTGCCGCGCCACGGCTTCCTGAAGATCCCCGGCGAGCCGAAACCGGTCTACGTCGACTGGGAGTCCCCCCTCATCGTCCGGCAGGTCCTCCGGCTCGCCCGGAGGACGGCCGCCCCCCTGGAGTTCAGCGAAATGCTCCCCGCCCCGGAGCACCTCTGGCTCGACATCGACGGAGAACGTCACACCAGCGAGCTGCGTTGTGCGGTCTTCTCGCGCCGGTCCCACTGAGTGCTCCACGTCGAGGACCCACGCCCTCACCGACCGAAGGCACCGCTCATGACCAAGAGCTGCATCGTCCAGTTGCCCTTCCCCTCCAGCCACGACCCCGACCCGAACCTGTCGCGCTACTACGACGACTACGACCGGCGCTTCCGGGCCCTGCTGCCCGAGTACTTCATCCCGACCGACGGCCTGTGGGAGATGCCGCTGTGGGTCGCCCACCTGACCGCCCTGCTGAACACCGCGGGGCTCGACTCCGTCTTCCGCGACCTGTCCAGGACCCCGGCGGAGCCGGAGGACTGCGCCGAACCGCTGCTGGACGCGACCGCCCCCGGTGACCTGGTCCTGATGTCCCCGCTCGCCCAGAACCTCCGCCTCGCCCTGGAGGTGGCCAAGCGGCTGGAGCACGCCGGCCGGCGCGTCGTCCTCGGCGGGAACATGGCCCCGCTCGCCCCGGACGGCGCCGTGCACGCCGTGCACCGCGGCCAGCTCGACGCCGGCTTCGTGCGCCGCCTCGTCGAACTCGCCTCCGGCTCCGGCGGCAGCCTGGAGAAGCCCCTGCTGCCCGGCCTGGTCTCCGACCGGATCACCTGGGCCCCGGACTACCGCCACCTCGGCGGCTACCACGGCCGGGTGCCGCTGCTGCGGCTCAACGCCAGCCACGGCTGCCTGTACCAGTGCTCGTTCTGCGGCGACGCCTGGAGCAAGCAGCTCACCCTGGTCGCCAAGGACGCGCTCGCCCAGGAAGTGGACGAGCTGACCACCCGGTTCCCCGACACCCGGCTCTTCTACATCGGCGACAAGACCTTCGGCCAGTCCCGCGAGGCCGTCGGCAACCTGCTGGACGTCTTCCGCGACCGCCCCGGCTACCGCTTCATCGTGCAGACCCACGTGATGCAGGTGAAGGAGTGGATCGTCGAGGCCATGCTCGAACTCGGCGTCGTCGCCGTGGAGCTCGGCTTCGAGTCGGCCGACTCGCAGATGCTGAAGCGGCTCAACAAGCTCTCCCGCGGCCTGGACGACTACACTTCGAAGATCCGTCAACTCAGCGACGCCGGGCTGAAGATCGTCCTCAACATGATGGGCGGCCTCGACGAGGAGACGGAGGCCGCGCACGGCCAGACCGTCGCCTGGATGCGGGAGAACGAATCGGCGCTGTGGCTCTTCAACCTGTACAACTTCGTGCCGTACCCGCTCACCCCGGACTTCCCCAGGCTGCGCGAGCGCATCTTCAACTGGGACTTCGCCGACTGGCGGGAGGACGCCCCGGTCGTCTACCAGCCCCGGCACCTGTCACCCGAGGCCAGCTGGGACCTGTTCCAGGAGAAGATCGCCGCCGCGCACGACGTCATCCGGGCCCCGCTGCCCGTCGCCGCGCCCACCCCGCCCGCCGCGCCCACCGCACCCACGGCGCCCGGCGTGCCCGCCGCGTCCGCCGTGCAGGAGGACTGACATGACCGAGCTCCCCGACTTCGAAGCGCTCCGGAACAGCGTCAAGCCCGAGGACTTCGAGCAGGACCCGCTGCCGGGCTGGGCCGGCGTCGGCACCCTGTTCGGCGCCCCCACCACCACCGCCGACCAGGTGGACGTGGGCGAGACGGGCTGGGTGGTGTCCGGCGTGCCCTACGACGCCACCGCCAGCTCCCGCCCGGGCGCCGCGGAGGGACCGCGGGCGATCCGCCAGGCCAGCCTGGTCTTCTCCAGCTACCTCACCAGCCTCGGCCAGTGGCGGATGCTGGACACCCGCACCGGGCAGACCTTCCGCTACCACGCGCCCAGCGTCGCGGACGCCGGAGACCTGCACATCTACCCGACCGACACGGTGAAGACCTTCCAGGCCGTCGCCGCCGAGAGCCGCCGCCTGAGCTGCAACGCCCCGCGCCTGATCTTCCTCAACGGCGACCACTCCTGCACCTTCCCCACCTTCGCCGGCTTCCGCGCCGGACGGCTCGACCGCGGCGCCGGCCGGGTGGGGTTCATCAACATCGACCACCACTTCGACTTCGGCAACTGGAGCACCCTGCACGGTCCGCTGTACCACGGCTCCAACTCCCGCCGGATCAGCGAGATCCCGGGGATGCGCCCGGAGGACATCGCCTTCGTCGGCGTCGGGGACGTCACCAAGTACGACCAGTTCCGCGGCCTGCTCGACAGCGGCTTCCACGTCGTACCCGGCTCCTCCATCACCCGGGACGGCGCCGCCGCCGCCCTGCGCCCGGTGATCGAGGAGCTCGGCTCGCGCTGCGACACCGTCTACGTCTCCCTCGACATCGACGTGCTCGACAGCGCCGCGGCGACCGGCACCGGACACGTCACCATGGGCGGCATCGGCATCGGCGACCTCCTCGACGTCTACGAGGAGCTGCGGGCGCTGCCCGTCGGCGCCGTCGACATCGCCGAGATCGCGCCCCGCTACGACCCGTCCGGCGGCACCGCGCAGATCGCCGCCCGACTGCTCTTCGAGTTCCTGTTCCGCACCGACGTGGCCCCGGCCGAACTCGCGCCCTGGGCCCCCGGCACCCCCTCCGCACCCCAGGAGCACCGGTGAGATTCACCCCCCACGAAGCGCGGTTCGACTGCACCCCGCTGCTCTCCGACGCCCCCGCCGAGCGCGAGCGGGCACTGGACGCCCTCGCCGCCGAGGCCGTCGACGTCATCCACCGGACCGGCTGGGCGGTCTTCCGGATCGGCCGGCTGCGGCTCGGGGTCGAGGACAGCCGCCGGCTGTCCACCTCCATCGTCGAACGCGTCCGCACCACGCTGATCGCCCGCGGCGCCCCCGCCCGGATGCGGCTGGAGGTCGACCGGGCGCAGCAGACCTACGTGCCCGAGGGCTGCGCCACCCGGACCCTGCTGCCCCACCACGACGGCCAGCACTGCTCGTACCTGACGCCCAGCCTCCAGGACGTCCCCGACTGGGACCCGGCCCGGCGCACCTACGGCGACTCCGGGTACACCACCACCCCCGCGCACAAGATGTACCAGGGCATCTTCCTGCCCGAGGTCGGCGAGGGGCTGAGCGTCACCACGTACTACGACTGGCTCGGCGTGATCGACGACGTGCTGGAGCGGCGCGGCATCGACCGGGGGCCGGACGCCGCGGCCACCGCGGCGCGCTGGCTCGGCGACAACCTGGCCCGCGGCCTGGAGCGCCAGCCGGAGCACGGCTGCGCCTACCCCTCGGTGGGCGCCATGCTCGGACTGGAGGAGCCGCTCTGGCACGGCCTGTCCTTCCACCACGGCGAGGCCGTGCTGACCAAGGAGGAGCGCCGGCGCTTCCCCGCCGCCGTGCCGCTGGCCCACGGCTGTCCGTGCGGCGAGTGCCGGGGCGAGGCGGCCCGGCTCTTCTGCCACCAGGTGCTCATGGCCACCGGCCTGACCTGGGCGCGGTTCCGCCGCCGCTGGGAGGTGCTCGCCCCGGGCGAGCACTGCGACCTGCTGCTCGGCCACAACCTGACCATGCTGCACGGCGGCCTGGCCGGCGGCGCGGGGCGGATCATCGAGCCGCTCTGCCTGGTCGTGGACGACCCGTCCGGCCCCGAGTACGAGCGCTGGCTGGCCGCCTCCTGGCGGCGCACCCTGCCCGGAGCCCGCTGATGCGGGGGGCCTGCTGATGCGGATCCAGCCGATGCGGGGGACCTGCTGATGCGGGGCGCGCCCGCCACCCTGGCCACCCCGGTCGACCTGCACCTGCACACCCGGCACTCGGACGGCGACGAGGCGCCGGCCGAACTGGCCCGGCGGTGCGTCGAGGCCGGCCTGCGGGTGGCAGCCGTGACGGACCACAACACCCTCGCGGGCGTCGCCGCCTTCGACCGGGCCGCCGGCGGGCGCCTCACCGTGGTACCGGCCTGCGAGATCACCACCAGCTGGCACGGCGAGGAGACCCACTGCCTGGCCTACTTCGTCGACCCCGGCGACGAACCGTTCCGGCAGCGGATCGGGCGCGTCCACGACGCCGAACTGGCCTGGTGGCGCACCTGGACCGACCGGGTGCAGGCCCTCGGGGTGCCGCTCGCCAGGGCCGACGTCGAACGGCGCCTCGGCGGCGACCGGGTCGCCTACGTCAACGACTACCTTGCCCTGCTGCTGGAGGCCGCCGAGGACGACCCCCGGTTCGCGCCGTACCGCGAGGGCGACGACCGCTTCGCCCGCCTCGTCGCCGACTGGTGCCGGCCCGGCCGGCCGCTGCACGTCGAACACCCGGTCAACCCCGACCTGGTGGAGGTGCTGTCCTGGATCGAACAGGCGGGCGGGGTCGCCGTCCTCGCCCACCCCGGCCCGCTCACCGCCGACCTGGACGCCCCGCAGTGCGCGGCGCTGCTGGAGCCGCTGCGCGCGGCCGGCCTGGCCGGGCTGGAGGTGTGGACCAGCTGGCACACCCCGGCCGACAGCGCCCGGCTCGCCGCGGCGGCCGGGCGGCTCGGCCTGGTCGCCACCGCCGGGTCCGACTACCACGGGGTGCGGGTCAAGCCCTGGGCGACCGGCCCCGGCCTGCTGCCCGCGCTCCCCACCGACCCGCTCGCCGTCCTGGACGCCCTGCACGACCGGCGTCCGCCCGTCCACTCGATTCCCAGGTGAGGCTGTGACCACCGTCAACGACCCCCGGACCACCACCGCCGAGCCCGGTGCGCGCGTCGCCTGGCAGCTCGCGCCGGTCGTCGTGCTCCGCCAGGCCGGCTTCCCGATGGAGCTGCTCGCACCCCTGGCGGACCCGGCCGCCGCCGAGGAGGCCCGCGAACTCGTCGCCCACGGGCAGCGGTTGAAGGCGCTGGCCGAGGAGTTCAAGGCCGCCCTGCGCCGGCACCCGGTGCCCGGCGCCGCCCGGCTCTCCTCCCCGGCCGGCTTCCTGCTGCCCGTCCCCGAGCCCGCGCTCGCCGCCGCGGCCGCCGCCGTACCCGCCGAGGCGGCCGCCACCCTGCGCGGCTACCAGGACGCCGCCCGGCACTTCGCCGAGGAGCAGACCCGCTTCGCGGCCCGGCACCAGGACCGCCTCGACCGGGCCGGGGCCGCCGTGGTCGAGGCCTTCGGCGACGAACGCCTGCGGCAGGTCCTGCTGCTCTCCAACGACTCCGCCTACCCCACCTTCGCCGCCTGGCTCGACGGCCACGACGGCACGACCGGCCGGCGCACCCGCAAGATGACCGACCTGCTCACCATGTACCTCCAACGGGTCACCACCAAGAACGAGACCCACTCGCACTTCGGCCCCTTCACCCCCGGCCGCCTCGGCACCGCCCCCGGCATCACCTGGACCGGCGAGCGGGAGCTGGAACGGCACGCGCTGTTCAGCCACTGGGCCGCCGAGAAGCTCGCCCAGAGCGCCGCCGCCGTCCCCGGCCTGCTCGACCACGCCCGGCCCCGGCGCCGCCCGCTGTCCTTCCTGCGCGACGGCCGGATCGACCTGTACGCCTTCACCACCCGCGACGGCCTGGACACCGACTGGGACTTCCAGCACCTCGGCGGGCGGCCGGTGGAACCGTACGAGGCCTGGCTGTGGCAGCACTGCGACGGCGAACGCACCCTGCGCGAACTGCGGCAGGCCTGGCAGGACGAGCTGCCCGGCCCGGTCCCCTTCGACACGGCCCTCGCCGAACTCGCCGACCGCGAATGGGTGGTCGTCGAGTTCGAGATCCCGATCGGCGACCACCGGCCGCTGGCCGCCCTGCGCGAGCAGCTGCTCGCCGCCCCCGCCGAACCGGCCGCCCCGCTGCTCGCCGCGATCGACGGCTTCGAGGCGGACCTGACCCGCTTCGCCCGGCTGCCGCTGCCCGACCGCGCGGCCGCGCTCGCCGCCGGCAAGGCCCGGTTCGAGCAGCTGACCGGCGGCCCCGCCAACCGCAACAGCGGCCTGCACTACGCCGACCGCAGCATCCTGTTCGAGGAGGCCCGCGGCCGGCCCGCCGACCTGACCGTCGGCCCGGACCTCGCCCGCTTCATCACCGACGAACTGTCCATCGTGTACGAGACCGTGCTGGCCGGCCCGCGCCTGCGGATGCGGCGCGAACTGGTCATCCTCACCCGGTGGGTGGCCGAGCGCTTCGGCCCCGGGGTGGAGATCCCGCTGGACGTGCTCTACGCCGAGTTCTTCCGCGACCGGGACGCCATCGCCCGCGAGTGCCTCGCCGTCGAGGCCGAACTCGCCGAACTGGACCGGGCGATCGGCGCCGCCCTGCTCGGCGGGGCCGCGACCGACCCGGACCGCTCCGAGGTCGTGGTGGACCGGGACCGGATGGCGGCCGTCCTCGCCGGCCGGCCCAGCAGCCCGCCGGCCGTCTGCGACCCGGACGTCCTGTTCGCCGCCGCGAGCCGGGAGGACCTGGCCGAGGGCCGGTTCACCGCCGTCATCGGCGACTGCCACGCGGTGCGGGAGGTCATCACCCACACCAGCTTCGGCCCGCTGATCCAGGAGCACACCCCCGAACTGCTCTCCGAGGTGTACCGCGGCTACCAGTCCCTGCTCGCGGACGACGAGGTCCTCGCCAACCTGTCCCGCGGCCACCCCGACAAGTCCTCCACCCAACTCGTCTACCCCTGCCACGACCTGGAGGTCTACGGCCGCTCCGCACAGACCCGCGACCGGGTCCTGCAGCCCTCCCAGCTGTACCTGGTGCTGCGCGGCGACCGGCTGGAACTGCGCGCCCGCGGCGTCGAGGGCCGGCTGCGACTGATGGCGCCCCCGGCCGGCGGCCCGAGCATCCGGCAGGACCCGCTCTCCCCGTTCGCCTTCCCCCGCCACTTCGGCGGCGCCGGACTGAACGCCCCCCACCTCGCGCACATCCCGCGCATCCGCTGCGGCCGCGTCGTACTGCAGCGCGAGACCTGGCGCATCCCCGCCGAGCGGCTGCGCGACACCACCGCCCTCGGCCGGCCGACCGGCCGGGACGACGCCGCCCGGTTCGTCGCCGCCTGCCGGCTGCGCGCCGAACTCCGGCTGCCCCGGCACGTCTTCGTCAAGGTCCCCGGCGAACCGAAGCCGGTCTACGTCGACTGGGATTCCCCCCTGCTGGTACGGCAGTTGGGCCGGCTGGCCGCCAAGGCCGAAGGCACCCTGGAGATCTCCGAGATGCTGCCCGCCCCCGACCAGCGCTGGCTGGAGGTGGACGGCCACCGGTACACCAGCGAACTGCGCTGCGCCGTCTTCTCGGCGGGGGACGGCGCCGGCGCCTGGGACAGCGCGCCCGCCGGGCCGGAATCCCTCCCGGAGCCGCGCGGGTGAGCACCGACACCGCCGTCCGTCCCGCCTCCGGCTACCACCGGGTCATCGGCGCCGCGGCCTCCTCCGCGATCGGCGACGGCATGCGCTTCGCCGCGCTGCCGCTGCTGTCCACCGCGGTGCTGCACGACGCCTTCCAGGTGTCCGCCGTCACCGCCGCGACCACGCTGCCCTGGCTGCTGTTCGCCCTGCCCGCCGGGGCCTACGCCGACCGCTTCGAACGCCGCCTGCTGATGGTCCTCGCCGACCTGCTGCGCGCGGCGGTGCTGGTCCTCACCGTCGTGCTGCTCGCCGCCGACCGGCTGACCTTCTGGCCCCTGCTCACCGCCGCCTTCCTGCTGGGCGTCGGCGAAGTGCTGTTCGACTGCGCGTCCTTCGCCCTGCTGCCGAGCGTCGTCCCCGAGGAACGCCTGGAGTCGGCGAACGGCCGGCTCTTCGCCGTCCAGACGATCGGCCGCGACCTGCTCGGGCAGGTCGTCGGCGGCGTGCTGTTCACCGTGGGCCGGACCGTTCCGCTGCTGATCGACGCGGTCTCCTTCCTGGTCTCCGCGGTGCTGCTGCGCGGCATCCGCGGCCCCGCCCCGGACCCCGAATCCGAACCCGGATCGCTTGCGGAGAAGCCCCGCCCCCGCCTGCTGGCGGACATCCGCGAGGGCGTCGCCTTCGTCCTGCGCGATCCGCTGCTGCGCGCCCTGACCGTCTCCGCCGGTGTCATCAACGCCGTCTACCTGGGCCAGATCGCCGTCTTCGTCATCCTGGTGCACGACGTGCTGGGGCTTCCGGACTCCGCGTACGGGGCGCTGCTCGCCGCCGGGGCCGTCGGCGGCGTGATCGGCAGCACGGTCGCGAGCCGGCTGACCACGGCGATCGGCCGGGTCCCCGCACTGGTCGGCGGCCTGGCCACGATGGGCGTCGCCGGCCTGGCGGTGGGCGCGACCGACCGGGTGTGGGTGGTGTCCGCCGCCTACTGCGCCACCGGCTTCGCCCTGATGGTCTGGAACGTCGTCGCCGTCTCGCTGCGCCAGACGATCATCCCGGACCGGATGCTCGGCCGGGCCACCGGCGTCTACCGGCTCTTCGCCTGGGGCACGATGCCCCTCGGCGCGCTGGTCTTCGGCCGGGTGAGCGCCTCCGCCGGGCCGCGCGCCGCCTTCGCCCTCGGCGGCGTGGTCACCCTGCTGACCTGCCTGCCGATCGCCTACGCCCTGCTGAAGGACAGCAGGGTGACCGACCGTCGCAAGACTCCCGAGGATGCGCAATGAGCGAGCGTTTCGCCGTACTGGACCGACTGGCCGAACAGTGGGGCCTGAGCGGCCTCGAACTCGTCGGCAAGGGACTGGAGTTCACCGTCTTCCGGGCCCGGGGCCGGGACGGCGCACCGGTCGCCGTACGGCTCGCGCACCGGCGGTTCGACTCCAACGCCAACGACCCGTACGTGGACACCCGCGCCCTGCTCGTCCAGGAGCACGCCATCGCCCGGCACCTCGCCGAGCACGGCCTGCCCGTCGCCCGGGCCCGGGACCTGGTCCTCGCCGACGACCCGAACTCCCCGGACGTGCTGCTCTCCGACTACGTCGACGACGACGGCTCCCCGCTCGACTCCCACGCCCTCGGACAACTCCTCGCCCGGCTCCACCAGGTGCCCCCGCCGCGGCTGCGTCCCGTCGCCGCCGAGGGCGGCAGCACGACCGACGTCCTCACCACCCGGATAGGCCGCCGCTGGGCCGAACTCGCCCGCCGCGTCGACGACCTGCCCGAGCCCCCGGCCGCCGACCTCCTGGCCCGCCACCTCTCCTCCCTCACCGGGACCAGCCTGCTCCACCTCGACGTCCGCAGCTCCAACATCCGCCGCAGCCGGGGCCGCACCACCGCCCTCCTCGACTGGTCGAACGCCCTGCTCGGCACCCCCGCCCTGGAGTTCGGCCGCCTCGCCGAGTACGCCCGCTACCCGGAGAACGACCTCGACCCGGCCGCCCTGCGCGCCGGCTACGCCACCGTCGCCCCCGTCCCCGACGAGGACGACCCCTGCCTCCTCGCCTGCCGCCTGGACGCCGCCCTGATGCTCGCCCTGGTCTTCCTCTCCGAAGCCCCCGACGCCACCCGCGGCCCCACCGCCGCCACCCACGCCCGCGACCTGGCGCTGCGCCTCACCGCCCTGTAGCGGCCGAACGGGGCCGCGAACACCCGGATCACCCGCTCGCACCCGCCTGTAGGGGTCGTCCCCGACCACAGCCGCAGTAACGCCGAGAGGTCCTCGCCGACATGTGTCGGCGAGGACCTCTCGGCGTCGAGCGTCCGACGGGCGCGTGATGCGGGGAAGACGCTTCACCGCACCGTACGACCCGTCACATGCTCATACCTCCCACGGCATCGGAAACCGCGGAGCACCCTCCGGCCGGCCTTCACCCGGGCTCATGTTCCTGACTCCCGAGTAGTCGTAGCCGTCGAGGAAGGTCACGGAGTCGACGGGAACCCATGTCTCGACGGAGCCCGCCTCGATCGACTCGGTGAACGGCGCAACCGGAAGAACGTGGCGGTACCAGACCTTCATGACGACCTGAAGCCATTCGAACCCTCCGGGCCGCTGCTCCCGAGCGGTCAACTCGCCGAGCACCTGCCCTCCACCATCGGGTAGAGCCACCATCACGGGCCGAGTGTTCCGCGTCCCGCTGTCGAAGGAGATCTCCAGGTTCATGGCGTCACCCTAGTCGCTAGCAGGGAGCGTCGCCGTTGATGAACGTGGTGATCCTACGAACCGCCGGGTTTCCGCAGATGTACCTCAACTCGTGCGAGGTGTAACCGTTGCCGTAGTCCATCCCCTTGAGGATGCCCTCGACGTCCTGAACGCCCTTCATGTTGAAACTGATCTTTCCACCGCCGGAGACGACCCGATCGATCATCTTGCTGAGATTCTCAGGAGTTGCCACGCCCCGGGGAATCAGGTCACCGAAGGGCCCGTTCTTGTAGGTCACGGCTCCAAGGCCCTGCGCGAACCGGTCGAGCGTCCCGACTTCCTGTCCGCGGATGGATTCGAGGCCGAGGGCAAGGTGAGTCGCACATGCCGGGTCCGTGTTGTGGACCAGGACCGGCAGGTCGCCGGCC
The DNA here is from genome assembly GCF_043198905.1 of Kitasatospora sp. NPDC048715. Classification (NCBI taxonomy): domain Bacteria; kingdom Bacillati; phylum Actinomycetota; class Actinomycetes; order Kitasatosporales; family Streptomycetaceae; genus Kitasatospora; species Kitasatospora sp. NPDC048715. Next base: position 41,515 of record NZ_JBICVH010000026.1, read on the forward strand.
AGCACGTAGTACGTGTGGAGGTCGTCGACGGTGAGGTTGTAGGCGGGCTGGAGGGTGTTCCAGTGCCGGACGTTCTCGATCGGCCGGGCCTGTCCGGCCGGGTCGCGCAGTTCGTCGCCGGGCTTGAGGTCGGCGGCGTCGGTCCACTGCTTCCGGTTCTCGGCCCAGAAGGGGTGGTGGTCGGTGCTGGTGAGTGACCGGCCCGCGCCGAGGGAGATGTCGGTGAAGTCGCGGTCGTCCGGGGTGTAGATGGTGTTCGAGACCCGGCGGGGGCCGGTCGCTCCGGCCGCAGGGTCGGTGGCGAGGACCTCGTCGCCGACCTGGACGGTCTCGATGGCACGGGTGGAACCGTCGGCCATCAGGACGCGGGTGCCGGCCGGGAAGCTGTTCAGCGGGCAGGACGGCGGAATGCGCGTGACGAGCTTCTTGATGAACTCGACGGCCTTCTCGCCCCAGGAGCCGAACTTCTTGGCCCACTGGGCGAGCTTGGCGACGGCGGCACCGTCACCGATGAAGGGGATCGCGCCGATGCAGGACGTGACCGCCTCGGTGGTCCTGCCCTCGACCGCGTAGTAGGCGCAGTTGACGAGGTCGGCGATGTCGGCGAGGCCGGGGGCGATGACGCCGCCCGCGCCGCCGATGACGTCGAGGGTGAGGTGGATGCTCTCGGAGAAGAGGCGGTAGAGGTAGCTGACGTTCTCGCTGTCCTCCTTCGCCTTCTTGATCTCCTCCTCGATCCCCGCGATCGCGTCCTGCTTCTGCTTCTCGGCCTGGGCCTGCTTCTCGGCTTCCTTGCGCTCGGCCTCCAGCTTGGCGAGCCGGGCCTTCTCCTCGGCGTCGTACTTGGCCTGGTAGTCCGCCTGGGCGTCCTCGTAAGCGGCCTGGGCGGCAGTTGCGTCCTGACCTGCCGCCTCGGCCGAGGCACGGGCGGCGCTGGCGGAATCCTTGGCATCGGCAGCGGCGAAGTACGCCTGCCGTGCGGAGCGTTCGGCCTGGTTGGCCGAGTAGACCGCCTTGGCGGCGTCGCGGTTGGCGGAGGCCTTGGCGGCGTTGGCGGTCTTCGCGGATGCGGCCGCCCTGGCGGCGTCGGCCTGGGCGGCGTCGGCGGCGGCCTGGGCCTTGGCGACCTGGTCGGCGGCGGTGTTGGCCGAGGCCGTGGCCGCGGCGGCGTAGCCGCTCGCCTCGTTGGCGGCGTCGCGCGCGATGGCGGCGGCGGCCTGGGCCGTGGCCGCGTTCTGCTGGGCGGTCGCGGCGGCGGCGGTGGCCTGGGCGATCAGGCCCTTGACGTCGGCGACGTGGACGGCGGTGAGCCGGTCGCGCTGCTGGGCGGTGTACTGGCCCCGGGCCACGAAGGTGCGCAGGTCCTGGACGGGGCCTTCGAGGGCGACCTTGGCCGCGGCCTTGAGCTCGGGCTCGGTGTCCTGGGCGTCCTCCAGCCGGACGGCGGTCAGCCGGTCGTCGGCGGCCTGGGCGTCGGCCAGTCCCTTGCCGAGGAAGTCCCGCAGCGCGGCCGGGGTGTTGGTCCGCAGCGCGGCGTCGGCGGCGGCCTTGACGGCGGGGCCGGCGTTGTCGCTGATGCGGGTGATCGTCAGCCGGTTGTCAGGAGCGGCAGCCTCTGCCTGACCGCTGGTCAGGAACGTGCCGACCTGGGCGGCGTTGCCCTGGAGCGCGGTGTAGGCGGCGGTACGGACCGCGTCGCTCTCCGAGTCCGTGTAGACCTGAGTGGCACGGTCGCGCGCGTCGTGCTCCTCCGCCTGCTTGCGACCGGCCTTCAGGTAGGAGAAGACCGCGTTGTCGTTGCCGGTGAGGGCGGCCTCGGCCGCTGCTTCTCCCCAGGTGCCGGAGATCTTGCGGGAGACGAGGGCGAGCTTGCGGCCGTCGGTGGCGACCTGCGCGGGCGTGGCGCCGGGCTGGTTGGTCAGCTGGGCGAGGCGGTCGGCCTCGGCCTTCGCCTGCTGGACCTCCTGGGCCGCCTGGTTGGTCTGCGCCTGCTTGTCCGCCTCGTCCGCCTTGGCCTTGCGGGCCTTCTCCACGGCCGCCGCGGTGCGGTTGGCCAGGTCCTCCGCCTCGGTGCGACGGGTCAGGTCCTGGACGGCGTTGGCCTTGTCGACCGCGGTCTGGGCGTCCGTGGCGAAGCCGGAGGCGGCGTTCGCGTGGTCGGTGGCCTCCTGCGCGGCGTTGGCGCTCTGGCCGGCGTGGTCGGCGGCGTCCCGCGCGGCCTGGGCCGCGGCCGCGGCGTGGGAGGCGGCGGACGCCAGCAGCGTCTTGGCGGCCTCGGCCTGTGCGGCGGCCTCGCCGGCCAGCTGCTGGGAGGCGGCGGCGGCACGGCCGGCCTCGGCGGCCGCACGACGCGTCGCCGCCGCGGCCTGCTTGGCCTTCGCCGACTGCCCGCCCGCGCTGTCCGCGTAGGCACCGGCCTGCTCGGCCGAACCCGCCGCGGAATCCGCGTTGCCCTTGGCGCTCAGCGCGGCACCCGCCGCGTCCTTGCTGCTCTTGGCGGCCTCGTTCGCCTTCACCAGCGTGGCGTTCGCATCCGCGGCGATCTTCGCCGCGGCGTCGGCGGCGTCCGCCGCCACCCGCGCCTCGTGCGCCTTGGTCGCGTCACCGGCCGCGGCCGCGGCCGCCGTCCGCGCGTTGGCGGCGGCCCGCTGGGCACCCGCCGCGGCCGCCGCCGCGTTCGACGCCGCGACGGCGGCGGCGCGCGCCGAGGCGTTGGCCGCACGCGCGGCGGTCAGCGCCGTCTGCGCCGCCGCACCCGCACGGTCGGCCGCGCCGGCGGCCCTGTTCGCCGCCTCCGTGGCCTTGGCCGTGTCATTGCCGGCCTGCTGCGTCTCGACAGCCGCCCGCGCGGCATCCGCCTTGGCCAGCTCCGAGTTGTGGACCGCCTGGTCCTTGGCCTCGATCGCCGCGGCCGTCTCCTGGGCCGCCTGGGCGCTCGCGTCCTTGGCCTGCTGCGCCAGCTGCGCGATGCTCGCGCGCTCCTGGTCACGGCTCTGCGCGATGTACTGGCCGGTCGCGAGGAAGTCGCGCACGTCCTGGATCGACCCGTTCAGCGCGATCCGCGCCGCCGCCTGGACGTTGGGGCCACCGGAGCTCAGGATCTGGACCAGCTTGACCCGGTCGTCGCTGTCCTTCGCGGTGAACTGGGTCTCCGTCAGGAACTTCTGCAGGTCGTCACTGGTGTTGCTGCGCAGCGCGGCATCACCCGCCGCCTGGAGATTCCGCCCGGCACCCATCGCGGGGTCGGTGATCCGGGTGATCCACAGCCGCCGGTCCGCGTCGAGCGCCGCCTGCCAGCCGCCCTCCAGGAAGGCACGCCGATCCGCGGCCGTCCCGTCGATCGCCTTGTCCGCGGCCTCGCGGACCTTCGGCCCGCCCACACTGGAGATCTGCGTGGCAGCGAGCAGGTCGTCCGCACTCTGCGCCCCGGCGAGCTCGTTCTCGACGAACCGCTTCACGTCCTGGTCGGAGCCCGCGAGCGCGGCCTCCGCGAGCGCGTGGAGCCGAGGGCCGCCGTTGAGCCACGCCTGCACCGCACGCTCGCGGTCGCTCGGCTGGACCTGCCCGATGGCCGGCCCGGTGGCGGCGGCGCCCGGACCCGCGGCCCCCACCAGCCCCGCCGTGAGAACCAGTGGCAACAGCCCCAGGGAGAGCCTGCCCAGCAGCGGCGGCCCTCCCCTCCCTCGCCGTCGTGAGCGGGATATCGATTGGCGCACGGGAAACCTCCAGTGTCGACGTCGGCCGTATCCCGGCCGCGGCGGAGCCACGATAAATGACGTCCCATCAGAGCGTCCACGAATTCTGGGAGTTGCCGGGCAAAGCGAGCGCAATGAATCACCCGACGGCGAGCATAGCCAAGCAAATACAACCGCATCGCCAACAAGCACCCAATGACCTTGAAAGCGTGACATCTTGCCTGGCCAGTCGCCGAAAGTGGTTGTCCGGGCACCGGCCCGTCTGGTTCGATGGGCCGGATTCCGCCTGCGGCTCCGACATCTGTGGCGCAGTCAATTCATGTCATTCGCACCGACAATGACGTTGCGCCACACCCGGCTGGTTCGCCCACCATTCAGGCCGGTCACCCGATTCCGAAGATCTGCCCATCAGGGCAACGCGAGATGAACGAAAAGGATTAGGCATGTCAAAGCGCATGTCCCGCTGGCTCGTTGGCGGCGCCGTCGCCGCGGCCGCCACGCTCGGCCTCACGGCGATCGCCTCCGCCGACGGCACCCCGGCGGACAACTCGGCCGCGCCGGTGGCCGTCGAGGACTTCGTCCACCCCGGCCCGGCCCCGTACCCCAACGTGAAGCTGCTGCGCGGCGACGGCCACATCGTGCTGTCCGACTGCGCCGTCGACGACCAGATCAGCGTGCTCAGCTGGGACCTGCCCAACGACAAGGGCAACCAGATCTGCTTCCGCGCCACCGGCACCACCGGCTACCTCGCCGTCGAGGTGCCCAACGTGTTCCGGATCCGCACCGACGACTACTCGGTCAACGCCAAGCTCACCAGCGAGGGCGCCACCCAGAGCATCGACATCGCCAAGGGCACCGCCGTCCCCGTAGGGATCGGCAGCGGCAACGGCAGCGGCAAGCCCACCACCCTGCTCGAACTTCGCGTCACCGGCTGACCCGCGCCCGCCCCGCTCACCTTCCGATGGAGCCCCAGGTGACAGACAACCCCTCCCGCACCCGGAGGACCGCCCGCCGCTGGCTGGCCACCGCCGCGGTGACCGCCGCGGCCCTCGGCGGCGCCACCGCGATCGCCGCCGCCGACACCACCCCCGCCGACAACTCCGCCGCGCCGCCGGCCGTCGAGGACTTCTCCTACCCCGGCGCCGCCGCCATCACCAAGGTGAAGCTGCTGCGCGGCGACGGCCACATCCTGCTCGCCGACTGCGGCAAGCCCAACCAGATCCAGATCGGGACCCTGGCCCCGGGCAACCCGGACAACCAGATCTGCTTCACCGTCACCGGCACGACGGGAAACCTCTCCCTCCAGCTGCCCGACGTCTTCTTCATCCAGACCAGCGGCGGCCGCGCGGTCCGCGCCGGCCTCACCGTCGGCACCACCACCCAGACCGTCGACGTCCCCACGAACGGCTTCCAGGGAGTCGGCGAAGGCACCGGCGGCGACAAGGCCGCCCTCGTCGAGCTGACCGTCACCGGCTGACCGCCACCGCCCCGCATCACCACCTCTCACGTTCGGGAGCCCACTCATGCCTCGCAACTCCTCGTCCCGCAACCTGCGGGCGGGCGCGCTGACCGCCGTCCTCGCCGCCGGAGCCCTGACGACCCTCGCCACGCCCCCGGCCGGCGCCGTGGTCGGCAACGCGGCCGCCGACGGGTCCTACGCCTTCACCGCGCGCCTGGCGATCGGCGACACCCTGCGCACCTGCACCGGTGCGCTGGTCGACCGCAACTGGGTGCTGACCGCCGCCTCCTGCTTCTCCGACGACCCGGCGCAGCCGCAGGCCGTGGCGGCCGGCGCGCCGAAGTGGAAGACCGTCGCCACCGTCGGCCGCACCGACCTGACCACCACCGGCGGCAGGACCGCCGAGGTGTCCGAGCTGGTGCCGTACGCCGGCCGTGACCTCGTCATGGCACGCCTGGCCACGCCCGTCGACGGCATCGCCCCGCTGGCGGTCGCCACCGCCGCGCCGACCGCCGGGCAGACGCTGCGCGTGCCCGCGTACGGCCGGACCAAGGACGAGTGGGTGCCGGGCAAGCTCCACACCGGCGCCTTCTCGCTCGACACCGTGGCCGCCACCGGCCTCGGCACGACCGGCACCGGCGGCGCGGCGATCTGCAAGGGCGACACCGGCGCCCCCGTGATCCGCGAGACGGGCGGCAGGGCCGAGCTGGTCGCCGTCGCCTCCCGCTCCTGGCAGGGCGGCTGCCTCGGCGAGACCGAGACCCGCACCGGCGCCTACAACACCCGCGTCGACAACGTCGCCGGCTGGGTGCAGCAGACCCGGGCGAAGTCCCTGGGCTGGAAGACCCAGGCCCTGGTGCGCAGCGACGCCAACCTCTACTTCGCCAGCCGTCTCTACGACGGCACCTGGACCCCGTACGAGGACGTCCAGGCCACGGCCGGCTCCATCGGCGGGGTGCGCGCCGTCGCCTCGGCCGGCATCAACGCCGACACCCACATCATCGCCCTGGGCGGCGACGGGCACCTCCACTACGCCATCCGCAACCTCGACGGCGGCTGGAAGCAGACGTTCGCCGACCTCAACGTCGCCCTCACGGACCTCAGCGGCATCACCCAGGTCTCCATCGCCTCCATCAGCGACAACCTGCACGTGGTCGTGGTCGCCAACGGCACCCTCTACCACTCCATCCGCAACGGCGCCGGCCAGTGGACCCCGTTCAACGTGGTCACCGACGTCACCGGTCCGCTCAACGGCATCACCGCCATCTCGGCCGCCGGAGCGTCCGGGGACGCCGGACCCGAACTGCACATCGCGGCCGTGGCCGGCGGAAAGGTCTACCACACCCTGCGCACCGGCTCCGGCAGCTGGGGCACCTGGGGGGCGGTCTCCGAGGCCGCGGGCAGCACCGGCCCGGTGAGCGGCGTCGCCGTCTCCCGCCAGGGCAACGACCTCAACCTCGCTCTCATCGCGAGCGACGGCCAGTACCACACCATGCGCTACCTCAACCACAGCTGGCAGCCCGTGACGTCCCTCGGCGGCGTCATCGGCAACGTCACGGGCACCAGCATCAGCGCCGCGCCCGTCGACACCGACGCCGTGTTCGCCGTCGCCACCACGGACAACAGGGTCCTGCTCACCGCCCGCCACAACGACGGCACCTGGGCCACCCCCGAGAACCTCGACCTCACCGCCATCCCGGGCAACCACACCGGCACCACGATCACCGGCACGCTCTGACCGACGCCCTCCGACCGGCGTCCCCCGATCGGCGCGCCCTCCGCGCGCCGATCCGTCGTGCGTCCTGGCGCGGGGTGGTGGTCCACTCCCGCGCCGGGGCGCGCGCGTCAGGAACTCCCGAGGGCCGGCCGTCCCCGGCCCTCCCCGACCGCACCGTCCGCCCCCGGCCGGTCCCCGGCCTTCCCCGACCGCGCCGTCCGCCCCCGCCCCCGGAGGCGGCCCCGCCCCCCAGCACTTGCCTCGACCACGGGAAAACGCCCTGCCGCAGCCCGTCGCCGCCCTGCCCTGTCATGCGCAGGGGCCTGCAAGCGGCTTACAGGGCGTGCGTTATCGTCAGCCGTGAGCATTTTCCCCCGGCAACGACCAGGTTCCTCGGGCCGCCGCAAATCCGCCAAGGGCGGCCGTCTCGCCGTCCTGGACGGCCTGCGCATCCTGGCCGCGCTGATGGTGGTCTTCCACCACTACATCGGCTACGGCGGCGGTACCAAGCCAGAGATCAGCGCCTGGGGCAAGCCGGCCGAGCAGGTGTTCCACCGCGCCTCCGCGCCCGCCGCGTACCTCTGGACGGGCATCTGCCTGTTCTTCGTGATCAGCGGCTTCGTGATCTGCATGAGCAGCTGGGGCCGTCCGGTGGGCGACTTCGTCCGCTCCCGGGTCATCCGGCTCTACCCCGCGTACTGGTTCGCCGTCCTGCTCACCACCGCGGTCGTGACGATGTGGCCGCTCGTGCGCCAGCCGCTCCCCTCGGAGCAGGTCCTCGCGAACCTCACCATGTTCCACGTGGGCCTGGGGATCCCGAACGTGGACGCCGTCTACTGGACGCTCTGGGCCGAGCTGCGCTTCTACCTGTTGTTCGCCATCGTGGTGTGGCAGGGCGTGACCTACCGGCGGATCGTGGCCTTCTGCTCGATCTGGACGGTCGCCGGCATCGTCTCGGCGAGCACCAAGTGGCCGGTCCTGGAGTTCTTCGCGATGTCGGACGTCTCCTCGTTCTTCGTCGCCGGCCTCGCGCTCTACCTGGTCCACCGGTACGGTCCCAACCTCATGCTCTTCGGCATCGTCGGGATCAGCTGGATCCTCTCGGTGCTCTACACCATCCAGCACCAGCACGACGTGAACACCGTCCTGGGCCGGCCCGAGCTGCCGACCTGGCCCGCCGTCCTGCTGACCACCCTCTCCTACCTCGTGATCACCGCGGTGGCCATGGGCTGGGGCTCCCGGATCCAGTGGCGCTGGCTCACCTTCGCCGGCGCCCTCACCTACCCCCTCTACCTGCTCCACGAGGCCATGGGCTGGACCGCCCTGCGCGCCCTCTACGACCACGGCACCAAGCCCTGGACGGCGGTCGCCATCGTCGTCACCGGCATGCTCGTCGCCTCCTGGCTGGTCCACCGGCTCATCGAGAAGCCCCTGACGCCGCGCCTCAAGACGGGCATGACCAGGAGCATCGACCAGCTCCGCGCCGCCGAACCGCTCCCCCCGCAGCCCGCCCCGGCGCCGGCCCGGGCCCCCGGCGTCCTGGAGACCGTCACCACTCCCTGGGCCACCGCCTTCACCCCCAGGGACACCCACCCGCCGCAGCAGCACACCCCCGACTCCTACTGACCTCGCCCCACCCCCGCGGCCCGACAGGGACCGGCGCCACCCGGCACCGGTCCCTGTCCGCGTTTCCGGCCCCATCACCCCCTGTCGGCCTCACCGGCCCGGCCTTCGCCCCCCCGGCCCCGGTGCCTCGGCAGCTCCGACGGTGCGGGCCGGTCGGGCCCAATCGCGTCTCTCCCTCGACTTGCGCGCCCTCGACGCGCCAGGTAGGGAGAATCGCCGGAAGATCTGTACCGACACGTACCATCTGCTGTGCATCCAGCATGTGACGGTGCGTTCTCTCGCACTGCTGCGAGCCAACCCACGTCATGCCGATGAGGCGCGTTCACCACGCTCCGTCGAATCGGACGGAAGCCGGTTCGCCCGAATGCGTGTGGCCGGCCCGGATCCCGGCAGAGCCATTCAGGTGTTCCGGCCCCGAGGAGGTCGCGGGTGATGACGAGAAGCTCCATAGCGTGACCGGCGCCGACGCGCACCAGGCACTCAACGGCCGCCGCAAGGATTCGGCCGACGCGACTCAACGGTGAACACCCCGCACCCGCGGCCGATCGGCCGCGGTGTCGGAGGCCGACCGGCTCCGGGATGGAGTTCGCCGGATTTCCTAGGAGAGAAGCAATGCCACTACTGGCAAGGATGCGGCCTGCCCTCAGACAGACCGTCGTCGTGCTGGCCGCGCTCGCGGCCGTGCTGATCCACGGGGCGCAGACCCCCGCGTACAGCGCTTCGATCAATGCGATCACCGGTATCACCACCACCTGGGCCGGATCGCCGTCCGCGCCGCTCCATCCCGGGATGACCGTCACCACGCAGATCACCTGGTGCGTCCCGGACGGCAGCCACGCGGGTGACACCTTCTCGGTCACGATGCCGGCGCAGCTCGCGAACTTCCCGTCCGGCACGCAGACCGTGCTGGACGGCACCGGCGCGGCCATCGGCACCGCCACCATCGCCGGCCAGCCCGCCGTCGTGACGTACACCATGGGCGCCTATGTCGAGACGCACACGGGCGTCTGCGGGCAGACCACGATCAGCGCCCAGCTGTCGACCGACAACAACGGCGCGCAGGACCTCGTCTACACGACGAACGCGGGGGTCACGTTCACCACCCCGATCGTCGTCGAGCCGTGGCCGCCCCGCAATCCCGCCAACGCCGAGAAGTACGGGCTCATCTACACCGGCACCGCCTTCCCGGACACGAACATCGTCTGGGTGATGCACACCCCGGCGAGCACGACGGCCACCACGGCCACGTTCACGGACACCGCCCAGGCCGGCCAGGCCTTCAACTGCGCGGCGTTCGTGCCGGGGCTGGCACTCCCCTACTCCACCGATCCCGCGTCCACCATCGCCCAGCAGAACCTGGACACGGCCACCAACACACTGGGCAACGACGTCACCTACACCGGCACGGCCACCCTCAACTCGTGCACTCCGAGCGGCATCTCGGTCACCGTCACCGTCCCGGCGAACACGAGCGTCGGGCTGATCCTGCCGGTGACGATCACGGACAACACCCTCAAGCAGTTCTCGGACACCGTCGTGGTCGCCATGGGGAACGGCACCAGCCAGAATGCCGGAACCTCACTGGACAACCCGAACTGGAACAACTCCGGCGGCGGGAACAACCTCTCCATCGTCAAGTTCTCCACCGACGAGGGCCCGACGAACGGCGACCACAACACGGCACCCGGCAAGTCCGTCCCCGCCGGCACTCCGACGCCGGTGACGATGACCGTCAGGAACAACGGGTCGCTGGTGCTGAGCAACGTGGAGGTCACCGACAGCACGACGTCCGGCCCGGCCCTCACCGGCCTGTCCTGCGACTTCTCCCCCTTGGGCGGCCCGGCCACCGGTACGACCTGGGCCGGCCCCTTCGTGCCGGGCGCGACGTTCGACTGCACGGGGACCATCCCGGCGATGGAGCCCGGCACCCAGGAGACCGACACCTCCACGGTCACCGCCACCACCACCGCAGGCGTCACCGTCACGGCCTCGGACTCCTTCAACGCGGCGACACCGCCCTCGACTCCGGCGCTGTCGATCGCCAAGTCCGTCTCCCCGACGACCGTCTCCGCCGCGGGCCAGACCGTCACGTACTCCTTCGTCGTGACCAACACCGGAAACGTCGACCTCACCAACATCGGAGTGACCGAGACCCAGTTCTCCGGCACCGGCACCTCCCCCACGGCGACCTGCCCGGCCACCACCCTCACCCCCGGCACCTCCACCACCTGCACCGCGACCTACACCGTCACCCAGGCGGACATCGACGCGGGCACCGTGACCAACACCGCCACCGCCCACGGAACCCCACCCAGCGGCCCGCCCGCCACCTCACCCCCCGCAACCGCCCGAATCACCGCGACCAGCACCCCGGCGCTGACGATCGCCAAGTCGGTCTCCCCGACGACCGTCTCCACCGAGGGCGAGACCGTCACGTACTCCTACCTGGTCATCAACACCGGAAATGTCGACCTCACCGACATCGGAGTGACCGAAACCCAGTTCTCCGGCACCGGCACCTCCCCCACGGCGACCTGCCCGGCCACCACCCTCACCCCCGGCACCTCCACCACCTGCACCGCGACCTACACCGTCACCCAGGCGGACATCGACGCGGGCACCGTGACCAACACCGCCACCGCCCACGGAACCCCACCCAGCGGGCCACCCGCCACCTCACCCCCCGCAACCGCCCGAATCACCGCGACCAGCACCCCGGCACCCCTGCCGACGCAGCCCCCGAAGCACCCGAACGAGCTGCCGAACACGGGCGCCGAGGAACTGCTCTACGCGACCGGCGCGACCCTGCTGGTCGGCCTCGGCACACTGGCCCTGGTCTCCGCCCGCGCCACCCGCCGCCGCCCGAGGCCTCGCTCCGGCAGGCAGTAGGCCGGCCGCACGCCGACCGGCGGAACCAGCCCCGGGCAGCCCGGTGCCGGCCAAGGGGCCGCAGGTTCACATCCCACCGTCCTGACCAGCTCTTCGCAGGCCGGAGGCCGTTCCCACCCGATGGCGGGAACGGCCTCCTTCATACCTCCGACCTGCGAAAACGCCGGTCGGGACGACAGGATGTGAACCTGCGACCCCTTGCCCCCAGCGGCAAGTCCGGAGACGGCGAGCAGGGCGCGGGGCTTCCGGATGGTGCCGGCCGACCGGCACGTGCTCCGGCCCGCGGGCGTGGCGGGTGGTCCTGTCCCCGCCCCGGGCCAGGAGCACGGTCCTGCCCAGGGGGCGTCTCCCGGAGCCGGCTCCCAGGTTCGGTCTCGTCCTGGGTGCGGACGAACTCCCCCGCCTCTGAATGGTCCTCTTGACCAAGGCCGGAAATCACCGGAACGGTCCATCCAGAGGGGTTCCTCCGTGTACGAGCACACACCGCACAGCCGCGTCCAGCGTTCCCGCCGGGGCGGCCGGAACCGGGCGGTGGCGGCCGTGACCGCCGTGGCCGCCGGTGTCATGGCGGCCGGGGCGCTGGCACCGAGCGCGGCATTCGCGGGCGGCAAGCCGGACGGCGTCCAGCAGAGCCTGAACGCGCTGGTGAAGGACGACGGCCTGCCCGCCGCACTGGCCTCCGTGAAGGGCCGCGACGGCCGCACCCGCACCTACACCGCCGGCGTCGGCAACCTCGCCACCGGGGCCAAACCCCCCGTCGACGGGCAGGTACGGATCGGCAGCAACACCAAGACCTTCACCGCCGTCGTCGTCCTCCAACTCGTCGCCGAGGGAAAGGTCGGCCTCGACGAGCCCGTCGAGACCTACCTGCCGGGGCTGCTGCGCGGCGACGGCATCGACGGACGCGACATCACCGTCCGGCAGTTGCTCCAGCACACCAGCGGCCTGCCCGAGTACGTGGACAAGGACTCCATCCTCACCAGCCCGAACCGGTACTACGAACCGCGCGAGCTCCTCGACGCGGCTCTGGCCCGGAAAGCCCACTTCGCCCCGGGTACGCGCTGGGAGTACAGCAACACCAACTACCTGCTGGCCGGCCTGATCATCCAGAAGGTCACCGGGCGGCCGCTCGGCGAGGAGATCAACCGGCGCGTCGTCGACCGCATCGGTCTGCGCCACACCTACTTCCCCACCCCCGGCGACACCACCATCCACGAGGCCCATCCCAAGGGCTACAACCGGGAAGCCGACGGCTCGCTCCGCGACTACACGGAGCTGGACCCGTCCTGGGGTTGGGCGGCAGGCGCCGTCGTCTCCACCACCGGCGACATCAGCCGCTTCTACACCGCGCTCCTCGGCGGCCGGCTCCTGCCCCCGGCGCAGCTCGCCCAGATGCGCACCACCGTCCCCGCCGACGAGGTGGGTCCCGGCATCCGCTACGGGCTGGGCCTGGTGAGCCATCCGCTGTCGTGCGGCGGCCTGTACTGGGGCCACGGCGGGACCATCCCGGGCTACTACACCGCCGGGGGCGCCACCGACGACGGCCGCGCCGCCGGCATCGCGGTGACCGTGATCCCGGGCGACGAGGCCGAGCAGCACGTCAAGGCCACGGTGGACGCGGCCCTGTGTCGCTGACCCCGCGGACCGTCCCCGGTCCGGCCTGAGCATCCGCGAGCCGCACCGGCACCACCAACGGGTTCCGCGCGCACCGGCACGCCTCGGCGCGCGGAACCCGCACAGCCCGGCAATTCCCCCTTTCAGCAGAGGAGTTCCTCCGTGAACGAGCACACACCGCACAGCCGCGTCCAGCGTTCCCGCCGGAACCGCCGCGGCCGGAACCGGGCGGTGGCGGCCGTGACCGCCGTGACCGCCGGCGTCATGGCGGCCGGGGCGCTGGCACCGAACGCGGCATTCGCGGGCGGCAAGCCGGACGGCGTCCAGCAGAGCCTGAACGCGCTGGTGAAGGACGACGGCCTGCCCGCCGCACTGGCCTCCGTGAAGGGCCGCGACGGCCGCACCCGCACCTACACCGCCGGCGTCGGCAACCTCGCCACCGGGGCCAAACCCCCCGTCGACGGGCAGGTACGCGCCGGCAGCAACACCAAGACCTTCACCGCCGTCGTCATCCTGCAACTCGTCGCCGAAGGAAAGGTCGGCATGGACTCCCCCGTCGACACCTACCTCCCCGGCCTGCTGCGCGGCGACGGCATCGACGGACGCCACATCACCGTCCGCCAGCTGCTCCAGCACACCAGCGGCCTGCCCGACTACCTGGAAGCCCCGGCCCTCTCGGACGAAACCGCCCTGCAGTTCCGCTACTTCGAGCCCCGCGACCTCCTCGACGGCGCCCTCGCCCAGAAGGCCCGCTTCCCCTCGGGAACCAGCTGGGAGTACAGCAACACCAACTACCTGGTCGCCGGACTGATCATCCAGAAGGTCACCGGACGGCCCGTCGGCGAGGAGATCACCAAGCGCGTCATCGACCGCATCGGCCTGCGCCACACCTACTTCCCCACCCCCGGCGACACCACCATCCACGAGGCCCACCCCAAGGGCTACGTCCGCAGCTCGCCGGACGCGCCCCCGGTCGACTACACCGACATGGACTCCTCGATCGCCTGGGCGGCCGGGGCGATCGTCTCCACCAACACCGACCTCAACTCGTTCTTCACCGCGCTCCTCGGCGGCCGGCTCCTGCCCCCGGCGCAGCTCGCCGAGATGCGTACCACCGTCCCCGCCGAACTCCTGGGCCCGGGGGTCCGCTACGGTCTGGGCCTGCAGAGCAAGCCGCTCTCCTGCGGCGGCCTGGCCTGGGGCCACGGTGGCACCGCCCGCGGCTACCGGTCCCGCGGCGGCGTCACCGACGACGGCCGCGCCGCCAGCATCACGGTCACCACCGTCCCGCTCGAGGACGGCGTGCAGCACATGGCGGCCGCCCTGGACGCGGCCCTCTGCCGCTGACCCACCCCTCGGGCCGGCCCCCGCGCGGGGGCCGGACACCGGACGGCCTCGTAGGCCGCGGTCAACGCTGGCCACGGTCCCGGACACGCAGCTTGGCGAAGATGCTGGTGATGTGGTTCTTGACCGTGGAGACGCTGATGCCCGTCGCCGAAGCGATCTCGACGTTGTCGAGGCCGGCGGCCAGCAGATGCCACACCTCGACCTCGCGGGGCGTCAGCTCACCCAGGCCGGACACCGAGGACGGCACCGGCGCCGTCGTGGGCACCGCCCTGCTCACCGGCATCAAGCTCGACCCGTCCGTACCGAGCCTGATCGGCGTGGCGCTGGTGGGCATCGGCATCGACTACTTCCTGTTCCTGATGTTCCGCTTCCGCGAACAGCTGCGGGCCACCCCGAACGCCACCACCGTGCCACCGCCGCCGAGATCAGCCGCAAGGCCGGCACCGCGATCACCTCGGCCGCGCTCACCATCGTCGCCGCCTTCGCCACCCTCGGGGTCGCCGACTTCGGACGGCGAGGAAGTCTCTGGGCCCTTTCCTCAAGCGTTCGAGTACGAGCTCAGAGCACCCGTTGTAGGTTTGGCCCAGTCATCAGCGCGGCCCGCCGGGCTTCCCTTCCGGGACATGCCCCCACCCGCACGAGTCACTTCGTGCTGCCTGGGAGCATGTCTTGCTGTTCCGCGACTCCGCGTCCGCGGTCGCCGCCGAGAGCCTGGCCGGATCACTGTTCGTGCGCCTCACCGACCAGTTCGTCCACAAGCACGGCCACAAACCCAGCTCATCCGAGGTCCGCTCCTGGGAGCGGAGCATCCCAGCTCTGACCAACGCGCTCCTGGACGCCGGACTCGGCATGGTCGAGGTCCTCCTCGAGTACTCGCTGCCGCTGAAC
The DNA here is from genome assembly GCF_043198905.1 of Kitasatospora sp. NPDC048715. Classification (NCBI taxonomy): domain Bacteria; kingdom Bacillati; phylum Actinomycetota; class Actinomycetes; order Kitasatosporales; family Streptomycetaceae; genus Kitasatospora; species Kitasatospora sp. NPDC048715. Next base: position 56,750 of record NZ_JBICVH010000026.1, read on the forward strand.
AGCAAGCGCGCGGACGTCATACTCGCCGGCGTCAACCCGAACACGGGCGAGCCGTCGTACGTGGTGGTCGAGCTCAAGCAGTGGAGCAGCGCGCTTCCGGAGGACGGCGAGCCGCTGCTCTGCCGGGTCGACGCGTACACCCGGCCGGTGCTGAACCCGATCGAGCAGGTCCGCGGCTACTGCGACTACCTGGTCTCCTTCAACGGCGCACTCGCCGCCCATCCCGAGCGGCTGTCCGGAGTGGCCTTCCTCCACAACGCGACGGAGTTCGGTGTCCAGGGCCTGTACGAGGTGTCGCAGGACGAGCGCGGCCGGCTCTTCACGGCCGAGCGCCGAGGGGAGTTCGTCCAGTACCTCCGCTCGAAGCTGATGCCGGTCTCCGGCGCGGAGGCGGCGGATCAGTTGCTCGCGGGCAAGGTGGCCCCGTCCAAGCAGTTGATGGCGGTGGCCGCCGAGGAGGTCCGCGAGCGCGAGCAGTTCGTGCTGCTGGACGAGCAGCGGGTCGCCTACGAGCTGGTGCTGCGCGCCGTCCGCCAGGCGCAGCGATCCGATCACAAGGAGGTCGTCGTCATCGCGGGCGGCCCGGGTACCGGAAAGAGCGTGATCGCGCTGTCCCTCTTGGGTGATCTGTACCGGCGTGGCGTCACGGCCCTGCACGCGACCGGGTCCAGCTCGTTCACCACCACGATGCGTCGGGTCGCCGGCGCGCGGAAGCGTGCGGTCCAGGACCTGTTCAAGTACTTCAACAGCTTCATGGCCGCCGAGCGCAACGGTCTGGACGTGCTGATCTGCGACGAGGCCCACCGGATCCGGGAGACGTCGGCCAACCGCTACACCCGGGCCGCGCAGCGCACCGGCAAGCCCCAGATCGAGGAGCTGATCGACGCCGCCCGGGTGCCGGTGTTCCTGCTGGACGAGCACCAGGTCGTGCGGCCGGGCGAGATGGGCACCGTGGCCCAGATCCGGGCCGCCGCCGCTGTGAAGGGCCTGGGCTGCCAGGTGGTGGAGCTGGACAGCCAGTTCCGCTGCGGCGGCAGCGACGCCTACCTGAACTGGGTGGTGCGCCTGCTGGCCCTCGAACCCGGCGGCCCGGTCGGCTGGGAGCCCGACGGCAAGGTCGCCCTGGAGGTCGTGGACAGCCCCCAGGATCTGGAGGCATTCCTCGACGCCCGCCGCGCGGAGGGGTACGGCGCCCGCATGTCGGCCGGATACTGCTGGAAGTGGACGACGAAGGTCGCCCCTGGAGACCCACTCCCCCTCGACGTGCACATCGGTGACTGGGCCCGCCCGTGGAACGTCTACGGCGACCGCTCGATCGCGGGCGCCCCGCCGGCCGCGCTGTGGGCCACCGATCCGGCCGGCTTCGGCCAGGTCGGCTGCGTGTACACCGCCCAGGGCTTCGAGTACGACTGGAGCGGCGTCATCCTCGGACCGGACCTCGTCTGGCGCACCGACCGGTGGATCACCGACCGGACGGCGTCCAAGGACCCCGTGTTCCGCAAGTCCACCACCGACGCCGACATCGACCGCTTGATCCGCAACACCTACAAGGTGCTGCTGACACGCGGAATGATCGGAACGGTCGTGTACTCGACGGACCCGGAGACACGCGCCAAACTGCGGAACCTGGTGGCCAGCCAGCAGGTGGAGCAAATCGAGGTGGCGCACGGCCGTCGCGGCTGATCGGCACTCACCGCGCCGGGCCGACGGGCTCCCGGGGTTCGCCTCGGAAGACCTGTTCGCCGTGCCACCGCCGGTGCAGGCCTGCGACCAGTGGAGTCCCTGCCTGCGGACCGATGACCGGCCGTCCGGCCAACGCCGCCACGTGCTGCCGGCTTGCCTCGCCGCGTCCGACGAAGCGCTGTGAGACGGGTACGCGGCGCCCCTCCCCAAGTCCCAGGACGCCCTTGTCGAAAAGCTTGTGGTGCAAGGAGCGCAGGCGCAGACCGTCGTCGACTTCATCCGGCCCGTCGTGGGATCACCAACGCACATGCGCCCGCTTCCGGTCCGACCGTGCTCGTTCCCAGCATTCCCCGGATGAGGACGAGCCTCATTCAGATCGCGCACGCCTCTCACCGGACACCAAGCTCGTTCTCGTCGCCTGCGCTTGCTCCCTGGCCGACGGCGTGATCCGCCTTGAGTGGGAATCCGCGGAACTCCGATGCGAGGACAGGTCATTGATCTGGCACCGCCATGAGCCCCTGCCCATCCCCCGGCAGCACTGACGCGACAGCTTCGCGCGCCGACGGTGAGCCCTTTGCCTCTGCCCCTGTGGGGCATGGCGGCGGACCGGCGTGCGCCCTGCGAGGTTTCGCTCGCTGATCCCCGGCGCCAACGCGTCCACGCGGTAGCATCATTGCGCTGCGCACCTTCCCGGAGGGTACGAGGCCTAGGTTCCGTGCGCCCTCGACAGGCGGCGATTGACGAATGGTTGTGCCCGTCAGGTGGTCAACATCTGACGTGAGCGTGGTTGCCCGGTAGGGTGCCCCCTGCCATTCCGATATCACTACCTGGGGATGGCCGCATGACCTCGATCGAGTACAAGCCTGCGCGTCGTGGACGGATCCGCGAGATCCTCACCGACATCGCCGTCGGAGTCGCCTCCAACATGCTGGTGGCGGCGCTGACCTCGGTGGCGCACCTGCTCTTCTGACGCAGGTCAGTGGCGGGCCCGGCGAGCCCGCCACTTCCACCTTTCCACACCTTCCGTCAGAACAAGCGAAGGTCGTTCTTGGGCTTCTTCCGTCCCCGCTTCGGACGGGCGTAGTGCCGTGGCAAGCTCTCCCGAGTCGGCCGCAATCCGTGGATCTCGGTCTCCCCGACAAGGGCCTTGAGGTAGGCCCGGGTCTCCTCGTCCGTGGAATAGAGCACCGTCGCCCGGCTGGCCCGGGTCATCAGCACGTGGTAGGCATGCCGAATCAGGCGGGCGAACTCCTCGTCACCGACGCTGCTCGCACTGACCTTCGGATCAAGCGATCCTGGAACTTTCACCCGTCTTACACCCTGCGCCGACTTCTCCGTCTCCTTGCCTCGGCAGAACACCCACTGGTCGTCCCGGCGCACCATGTCATCGCCCATGATCACTCCGCACCAGTCCCACTCGAGGCCCTGTGCGGTGTACACACAGCCGATCTGGCCGATGCCGTTCTCGTGCATCGACCACCTGACACCGGGCGGAGCTCCGTCCGCGCAGAAGCTGTCGCTCTTCGCGTTCCACGGCTCGTGCCAGTCACCGATCCTGACATCCCGCTCCAGTCGCTTCTCCCGACCCAGAGGCTCGGTCCAAGGCCAGCAGTAGCCGGCAACCATACGCGCGGATGCCCCGGAGCTCTCCTCGCCGAGGATGATGTCCCTGAGCGCGTCCGGCGTGTCCACCACCTCGACATGCATCAAGCCGTCCGGCGTCCAGTGCTCAGGTTCGTCATCCGACATGCCGAGCAGCGCGTGCACCCAGCGGACGTACGCGTCACTGCCACCGCATCGGAACTGCTCGCGGAGGCCGTACCGCACCACCTTGGCTCCGCGCCGATCAGCCGCCTGCTGGATCAGGTCGACCGTACCGACCTCCTTCGGGCGAACGACCTGGCCTTCGTCGAGGAAGAACACCGTCAGCCGGGACGCATCGAGGAGTTCGTCCACCTGCGGCCGAACTCCCTGCTTCTCCGGCGGCCAGAACCGGTTCTCGGAGCGGTCACGGAGTCGGTGTGCCTCATCGCAGATCAGAACATCGAGCAGCGGGTCGGGCGTCGTGACGTAATCGAAGAAGTAGGTGAAGGTCTCCTTGAACTCCCGGTCACCGACACCGACGTGCTCCTGCATCGCCGCATTGAAGGCCCTGCTCCCGCTGGCGTAGTTGACGTTCCGGCCAACGGCCTCCAGCTCCGCCTTGATCTGCAGGCCGATAGCGCTCTTGCCGGTGCCTGCGCCACCGGTCACCAGGAAAACTACTCGTCGCTCGTCCGGGACCAGCGCGGGCTGCTTCGAGGAGGGCAGTACCTTGGCAGCTGTCTCCAGGATCTGATCAGCCACCTCCTTCTGCCGCCCCCGCAGGGTGAAGACCGTGTCCGTGCCCCGGGAACACATCATCGCGTCGAGCAGCGGTGCGTTGCGCACGCCGATGCCCTGGAGTAGCAGCTCGGCCTCGGTGCCGCCGCCGTCAGCGGCAAAGTGTCCCTGCAAGTCGGACAGCAACTGGCGGCGACGATCACCGGTGTACACCTTCGCATAGACACCCGTCGGTGCGTCCACGTCGATCAGCGGACGGACAGAGTCCTCAGTGGCGTTGTGCAGGTAGGCAAAACCGCCGCACTCGATGTCGACCATGCCGAAGGGGCCCCGGCTGCCGGTGAACGCATGGTAGTACTCGCTCAGTTGCAACGCAGGGTGCTTCTTGGGCTTCGCCAGGCCCGCGACGTAGATCTGGTCCGCAACGGCCCGCTCGACCCTGGTCACGGTCGACCAACGCTTCAGCTCCACCAGCTGGACGGACGGCCGATTCTCGCGCGGGTGGCGGCCCACCAGGACGACGTCCACGATCCTGGGACTGCTTCCCTTGATGTCCTCGTCAGCAGTCGCGGCGCACTCGACGACCATCTGCACATTGCCACGATCAGCGGCGACCAAATCGTTCGCCAGACAAATCAGACTCTCCGCCCACGCGAACCGCTCCGTCTCCGAAGCCTCGTACTCCCGGAACTTTCGCCACCGTTCGGCAAGATGCGGCACCATCCGGCGACGCGAGTTCAGAGTGAGCAGATCCTGCGCCGACAACTTCAGCAGGAGCATGGGCACGAAGGGACTCCCCCAGACCAGACCACGAGTGATTCGTGCGGGTTGGGGGCATGTCCTCAGCGGGAAGCCTGTCGGGCCGCAAACAGTACCGTCGATCCTACGTGCAGAAGCGGCCGTCAGTACACAATGCCCAGCGGCGATACGTACATCAAGAGATCATTCTCATCCCGGGCGAAGGCCCAGCCGCACAATGCCCCCAGTCGTCCGGCCATTGCCATCTCTGCACGTCAGACGGTAGACAGCCCGCGCTGTTCGTTCACCCAAAAAGTCCTCAAGGGCGGAGGTGAACAGCGCGTGGTCCCAGATCGCCCCCGACTGATGCACTGACCAGCGTCTCCAAGGAGCTGAACCAGTTGATGCCCTCGGCCCCGGCCAGCAGCTACGGGCGCCCACCCTCACACGCCAGCCGTGACGAGGACTCATCCGCCCACGCCACTGATTATCCGCCGCGGCCATCAGTTGCTTTCCTTTGCGGCACGGTCCTGGGAGGGCTCCACCGGCCTTCCCCTCGATGTATGCAACACACCACGGCTGAGTATGTCTCAGGAGGACAACACAGTTCTCGACCCTGCACTGCCGTCTTCACCGCACACCCGAATTCACCGTCCTCGCCGGCCGCGAGGATATCGGCCGCACCGACCCCACGAGGCCGACGGCTTCGCACAGGTCGGCGTGCAGTGACGGCGGGAAGTGGAAGTCCAGGAGCACCCGCGCCAGACGGCCCATGAGCGCAGGTTCCTTCCGCAGAGCCGTCCGCAACTCGGTCACGAGCCTCCCGGTCCCGCCACTGGAGCGCAGGACCCACATGCCACTTCCAGGGCTCCCGAGTCCCTGGTCGGTCCTGACCTCCCAGACGCCGTCACTGGCCAGATGATGGAACGGGTACGCGGGGGTGGTCGGATGGGACGGTCCGTACTCCTCGAGCAGCCGTTTCAACTCCTCCTCGACAGCGCTGTACATCAGTTCATCATCGGCATCGCGCTGGAAGCTGCCCAGCACGTAACAGTAGCAACAACGGTTTGTGTGGCGCCCGAACGTCGTTGTTCGTCCACCGTCTCAGCTTCGCCACCCGCTCCAGCCAGTCCATGGCCGCCTAGGTATAAAACTGCCGAACGTTGGTGACACATGGATCTCCGACTACAGCGGAGTCCTGTCATGCCCCCTTCGCAGCAACAGCAGCAGGACCGCCAGGCCCAGCGGCGACTGGCGGTCCTGCGACACGCCGAGGAAGTCACCGGGAACGTCTTTCTGACCTGCCGGTACTACGGGATCAGCCACAACTGCTTCTACAAGTGGCAGCGGCGCTACCAGGACGAAGGTATCGAGGGCCTGCGCGACCGCTCCAGCGCGCCGCACCACAGCCCGAACGCCACCGATACCGACACCGTGAACAAGATCGTCTATCTGAGGCAGAACTACCACTTCGGCCCGATGAAGATCCAGATGTACCTCAAGCGGTACCACGACATCGACATCGCCTGCTCCGCGGTCTATCGCATCCTCAAACGGCTGGGGCTGAACCGGCTCCCCTCGTCCCAGCGCTACAAGCGCCACGACAAGCGCCACACCCGCTACGAGAAGCAACTGCCCGGCAACCGCGTCCAGATCGACGTCAAGTTCATCGGACCGATCGGCGTTCGGGGACCCGGCTCCGGTCACCGGCAAGGCCCCCAAGGTCCGGCGCCGGGCCAAGTACTACCAGTTCACCGCGATCGACGACTGCACCCGGCTGCGCGTTCTGCGGATCTACCCACGGTGTGACCAGAAGACCGCCGTGCAGTTCCTGGACTACGTCCTGGAGCGGCTGCCGTTCCGGGTGGAGGTCATCCAGACAGACAACGGCGCGGAGTTCCAGTCCGCCTTCCACTGGCACGTGCTCGACAAGGGCATCGCCCACACGTACATCAAGCTGGCATCCCCGCACCTCAACGGCAAGGTCGAACGCTCGCACCGCATCGACGCCGAGGAGTTCTACCGCATGCTCGCCGGTGTCGTCACCGACGACACCGGCGCTCTCAACGAGAAACTCCGAGAATGGGAGGACTACTACAACTTCCACCGCCCACACGGCGCCCTCGGCGGCCAGACGCCCTATGAACGCCTCAAGCAGAAGACCGAGACCCACGTGTAACCGAGCTCCGACAACTGCACAGTGCTGGATTCCTCAAAGGCGGTACACAAAACGGCGGCGGAGTCTGCGGGTTGGTGGGGGCGGTCTGCCCCAGATCCAGGGTTTGGCACGTGCGTTGAGCTGGGCGGTTGCGAGGCGGGTGGCCTGGTCGATCTCGTCGGGGCCGGCGAAGGACTGGCCGGCGAGGGCGGCTTTGCGGAAGATGCGCCACCAGCCTTCCTGGAGGTTGAGCCAGCAGGCGCCGACGGGGATGAAGACATGTCGTATCCGGGGATGGTCCTCGAGCCAGGTCCGGGTGGACAGGCTGTTGTGGGAAGACAGGTTGTCGGTGACGACGACGATCCCACCGGTGGGGTTGGCGTTCTCGAGCAGTTGGAGGAACTGCTGGTTGAAGAGGCTGTTACGGGAGGACGCGGTCATGGTGACCTGCTGTCCGTCGTTGACGCGCAGGCCGCCGTGGACCCAGGTCTTCTCCGGTCCGCGGCCGTAGTCCAGCTCGTTCTTGATGCGGTGTCCGTCCGGCGACCAGCCCGGCGCCGGCGGGAAGGTACGCGGGATCACCGGCCCCAGTTCGTCGACGCAGACGACCGTCGCGTCGGCGGGCGGGCAGGTGTACAGGCCGACGATCCGCGTCCTTTTCCCTCGAAGTCCGGGTCCTTGGAGCGGATCCAGGACCGGGTGCGGCGCCACCGCACACCCTCGGCGAGCAGGATCCTGCGGACCTGCGAGCGTCCGACCTCGATACCGGCGGCCCGTGCCCGCTCGGCCAGCGCGTCCAGGGTCCACTCCGGAGGCCCCGCCGGGTCCGCCGCCTCCAGGTCGCCACCCGCCTGGACCGTGAGCCGGCCCGGCGGTGGCTGCTTGACCAGGGCGATGACCCGCGATCGCTCGGCCTCGGTGATCCGACGCTTGCGGCCCTGCCCTCCCAGATCCTCCAGGCCCTCAAGGCCGTCCCGGTTGAAGCGGTGGATCCAGCACCGCACGGTCTTCTGGCTACACATCAGCTTGGCCGCGATCGCGGGCACCCTCGACCCCGCCCGACTCAGCTCGATCATCCGCGCCCGCAGCACCAGATCCGCCGGCGCCTTCCGCGCCCGCGCCAACCGGCGAACCACCGCTCCCTCGCCCCAAACCGCGGCCCTGCCGCGCCCGCAGCACTACCCGGAACCACCCGCCCCTGACCGACCGAACCATCCCTCCACCAGCACATATACCCACTGAAAGTGGAATCCAGCACTAGTTCAGCGAGGGAGTGCCGTCCAAGACGTCACTCGACTGAACTTGTCCTGTGCGTTCACGCCCCTGCGCGTGATTCCAAGTCATCTCAGCGATCTTGCAGTCAACCACTCATCAGGCGAGGCCCATACCCTAACCTAGCGTGATGAGCTATCCAGCCGCTGACTACGTCATCAGAATCTTCAATTTGCAGAGTTCTGCGACCAATTGGGAGTTCGAAGCAAGTTCTGGGCAGTGGGGGCTCAGAGATGAAAGCTACGGCTACCTGATTCCATACCGCCTGGTAGATGGGATCGCAACCTCCGGCGCCCCCCTTGATGAGACTGCATTCTTCGCCGACTGCATAGCCTTCGACCATGACGTCCCTACCCTGACAACCCCCGCCAGTGGCCATGTGAAGGCTCCGGGCACACAGATCGGAATGCATCGCCCTTGGATAGATCGAGACCGCCAGTACGAGGAGGCACTTGGCTCCTTCTTCGAGAACCTGGTTGATCTGCGCTTCACAGACTCGCTTCGGCTTCGATATGGGGCTACTGGCGACCCATTGGCTCAGTTTCATGCTCGATTCCCGGGAGGACGTCGGCAACTGTTGGCCCTATACGTCATGGCTCTCCGACAGACCGACACGCTAGGTGCGTATCTCTGCACCTATCGCGTCCTGGAATGCGCCGACGGGAGAAACGGCAAGACGTTCATCGAGAATCACCTCAATGAAATAGCGAAGTACAACTTCGGCGAGCTAAAAACGAAGGGAATGGCGCTGCCAGGACAGCCGGTGTCCGACTTTGAGGTATTCGAGACCTACCGATCATTGGCACTGAATCGGCTTAATCACCTACGCACCTCTATGCGGGACGCAGATATTGCGGAGAATTTGTATAAGCATCGCAACGGCCTTGCCCATGGCAGCCCCGGCCGCTCGAACATCGCAATTCAGGACTATGCCACTCAGGCTGCGACCGTTGAGGCTGATTTCCCTCTCCTCAAGCTACTCGCGCGCATCGCCGTTGAGACTGCGTGAGCAGAACCCGCTTGTTCGGGATCCCTCTCGCTTGTCTGTACGGTAACCGGCTGCCTCCAATACCTAGCTGGCTCGCCAGGTGTCCGGCGCACGGACATCGACTGTGCGCGGTGGACGTGGGATCTGTGCCGACACACCACCACACCCGGGCGGCCTGGTGGACACGGCGTCAGGCGGAAGCACCGACAGGCGGCGGCGCCGATTCTGGAGATCCGAGACCTGCCTACCCGACGGCTCGACGTGATCGATCCTGACCCGATGGCTCGGCTGTTCAGCGGGCCTCGGGACGGCCGGATCAACACGGCGGTTCTTTGGAGCGCCACCCACTGGAACAAAGAAACGTGGAGCTGGAGTACGGGCACCTGCACCGACACACGCGGCTGACGTGGATGGCCGACGCTGGGGTGCCGCTGCACGTCCTGCGAAAGTTCGCCGGGTACGGATCACTCACGACCACGCAGCGGTATCTCAACCCTCGGGAGTTGCATCAGACGGGCGAGAAACTGCAGGTCGCCAGGTCACGGCGAGAGTCTGAAGGACTCCAGCGCTCCTACGAGCTAACCGCCTGATCAGGCATGTTGCGGAGATGATCCCGTCTGATGCATGATCTGCCCTCCAGAAGGGAGGGTCTGGAGTGGTGCATCAGCGCAAGGTGGTCCTGGCCGGGTCGGCTCACCTGGAGCTCGTCTCGGGGGTAGTTCAGCTGCGTCCGGAGGACGCCATGTTCGACGCGATGCTGCGGGGCTGGCGTGCTCAGCAGAAGTCGCGGGGGCTGAAGGATGAGACGGTCGAGGACCGGGAACGGCTCATACGTCGGTTCATGGAGTTCGCGAACGAGTACCCGTGGCAGTGGGTACCGGCCCACGTGGACGAATGGTCGCTGTCCCTGACGGGCGAGAAGCACCTGGCGCCGTCGACGATCCGCAGCTACCAGGGCACTGTGCGGCTGTTCAGCGAGTTCCTCATCGACGGCCGCTACGGCTGGGGACCGGCCTGCGAGGAAGCCTTCGGCACCTTCCCGATGGCGATCTGCCACGAGTGGAACACCATCGCCCACCTCAACGACTACGAGGGTGACCCGGAGGCGAAGCCGTTCACCCGGGAACAGCTTCAGCTCTTCCTCGACTACGCCGACGACCAGGTCGACCGGGCGGTGCGGGCCAAGCGCAAGGGCGCCCTGGCGGCTTACCGCGACGCCACGCTGTTCAAGGTCATCTACGGATGGGGGCTTCGGCGGACCGAGACCTCCAAACTCGACCTGGTCGACTTCGGACGCAACCCGCAGGCCCGCCAGTTCGGCCGGTACGGCACGCTCAACGTCCGCTACGGCAAGGCGAAGAAGGGCCAGCCGCCGCGCCGCAGGAATGTGCTGTCGGTGATGGACTGGGCGGTCGACGCGGTTGCGGACTACGTCGAGAACGTCCGCCCGCGCTTCGGGTTCTCCGATCACCCGGCTCTGTGGATCACCGAGCGGGGAGGGCGGCTCCAGCCCGGCTCGATCAACGACCGGTTCGAGTCGTACCGGGACGCCCTTGGGCTGCCGAAGGAGCTGGTCCCGCACTCTCTGCGGCATTCGTACGTCACGCACCTGACCGAGGACGGGGTGGACCGGCGTTTCATCCAGCAGCAGGTCGGCCACGAGTGCGACAGCTCCCTGGCCATCTATACGCACGTCAGCGACGACTTCATGAACACTTCCCTGCACAAGGCACTGGCCCCGGCTTTCGCCGGGGCATGACAGGAGGGATCCGGCGATGGCCGCCAAGCTCGACTACCAGTGGCACCTGCGCAAGGTCATGGCGGACCGCGGGATGTTCTCCACCACCGACCTCATCCCGCCGCTCGCCGAACGCGGCATCACCCTGTCGTCGAGCCAGGTCTACCGGCTCGTCGTCGAGCGTCCGGAGCGACTGAGCCTGAAGATCCTCATGGCTCTGCTCGACATCCTGGACTGCACGATGGACGACCTCATCGAGCCCATCACCGTGGCCGGAGCCGTCAGGAAACCGAAGAAGGCCGCCGCCGGCGGCGGCGGGGAACCCGCAGAAGGGCTCGGCGGACTGCGGCCGAAGCGGGCCAGGATCAGGGGTGTTGACCGGCCGTGACCACCGCTGACCATCACGGCCGTGCCGTCACCGACCCGATCGGCCTGATCACCGATCTGATAGCCGCCGTCGAGAAGGATCTCGAACCCGCCGCCATCCAGGCCGTGGTCACCGCGGTCGCGGGTGGCCGGGCGAAGTCGCGCCGCCTCGCGCAGGCCCTGGCGACGCGGCCCGCCGTTCTCACCGACGGTCGGTCCCCGGCACCGCGGGCGATCGGCGATCTACTCATCGAACTCCGCAAGGCAGGTGGCTCGGCGATCTCGCCACCGGTCTGCGCCGAGTGCGGCAAGAACCTGCGGACCCTCCAGCGCCAGGGCGAGGACTGGTACTGCTCGGTCTGCGGCCAGGAGACCGCGGAATGTGCCGCCTGCGGCAACACACGGCGCCTCGTCTTCCGGGATCGCAAGGGTCTGCCGCGCTGTTCGATGTGTCCCGACGCCGACGACCGTGATCCGGCCGACGTCGTCCACGGGGTGATCGCCGGGATCTCCCCGGACGTCGACCGTGACGTGATCGCCGAAGCTCTCCATCGGTCAGTGCCTACTCGTCCCGCCTATCGGCGGAGGCTGGTCTGGGCCCTGGAGGACAACCCCCGGCTGCTGACCGGCGATGGCCATCTCGCACCGCATCGCGCCATCCTGCAGTTCATCGACCTGCTGCACGAGGCAGGCGTCGCCGGGGTCGTCCGGCCGGCCTGTCCCCGCTGCCACCGGGTCGTCCGCATCGACAAGCCGTTGGACGGGCAGCGGGTCTGCCGCAACTGCATCGCCAAGTCGCGTGTCGAGGAATGCGCACGCTGCGGTGCCCGGCGCGAACCGGCGACCCGCGACGAGCAAGGGCGTCCGCTCTGTCCCAACTGCCTGGTTACCGACCCCGCGAACACCGAGAGCTGCATCAGTTGCGGCGAACGACGGCGAGTGCAGACCCGCACTGCCGACGGCCCCCTCTGTCCCAACTGCTGTCCGCTACCGGTCCTGACCTGCTCACTCTGCGGCCGCACCGCCCCCTGCACGCTCTCCAAACTGACCGGCCTTCCCCGCTGCGGCGGCTGCGACAGGCGCCAAGCCCGCTGCACCGTCTGCGGACGGCTTCGCGGCATCCACTCCGGCACCGCCGACACCCCGGTCTGCGGCCCCTGCACCACACCGGACGCGGAACTCTGGCGCCCCTGTCCCACCTGCGGCGAAGCCGAGCGGCTGCGAGCATCTGGTCCGTGTCCTCGCTGCACTCTCAAGCAGCGGACCCACCAACTTCTCGCCGATGAGACGGGCGCCATATCGCCGAAGCTGCAGGCCCTCCACGACGCTCTGGCCAACACCGAACGCGCCGGCACCGCAATGCGCTGGCTCTCGAAGGGAATCGTCGCCACCGTCCTGTCCGATCTCGGTTCCGGCCGCCGACCGCTGACCCATGAGGCTCTGGACGAACTCCCGGAAGGCAAGGTCGTCGAGCACATCCGCAGCGTGCTGGTGGCCACCGGCACCCTCCCACAGCGGGACGAGCAGATGGTCCGCCTCGAACGGCACGTCAGAGATCTCGTCGCCTCCCACGCGACCGTCGAGGGGCGCAAGGTCCTACACCGATACGCGACCTGGCACCTGCTGCGGCGCCTTCGCCGCCGCAGCCGCGGCAAGGACATCACGCACACCCAGCTCACGGTCGTCCGCCAGCATCTGCGGGCAGCCGTCCACCTCCTCGACTGGCTCGACGACCAAAACCTGACTCTCGCCACCTGCCGCCAGATCGACCTCGAACACTGGATGACCAGCGACGACGTCCGCCACCGCCGGGAAGCAGGCAACTTCGTGCGCTGGGCTCTCTCCCAGAAGATCGCCCGCGACCTCAGCTTCCCAGCCGTTCGATGGAACGGCCCCTCCCGGCCGATGGACGACGAGGCCCGCTGGACCACGGCCCGCCGTCTGCTCCACGACGACACCATCCGAACCGAAGACCGCCTCGCCGGCCTGCTCTTGCTCCTCTATGCCCAGTGGCCCGCAGCGATCTCCCGCCTGACCGTCGACCACATCGAGCAGACCGACGGAGCGGTCCGCATCCGACTCGGCGACGTCCCGGTCCAACTGCCCGACCTCGTCGCAGACTTGGCCATCCAGCAGGCCACGGTCCGCCGCAGTCACGCCGTCCTCGCACGCATGGACTCGCCCTGGCTGTTCCCCGGCGGCCAGCCCGGCCGTCCGATCAGCGTCTGGGCCATGGGCGAACGCCTCCGCAAACTCGGCATCCGACTCGCCGAGACCCGATCGACCGCCCTGTTCCAGCTCGCCACCGAACTCCCCGCCGCAGTCCTTGCCCGGACTCTCGGCATCGACATCACCGTCGCCGTCAAATGGCAGCGAGCCGCAGCCGGCGACTGGGGCACCTACGCGGCCGACGTCAGCCGACGGCTCACATCCCAGGACTGACGACTACAGAAAGGACATGTCATGGGCGTTTACGTATCGGTCAGAGGCTGGCTGGAGTGCAACGAGACACAACTCGCCAGCATCCAGGAGATCATCTCGTCCCACGCCGACGATCACTACTCCAACGGATGGGGCACACCGCGGCAGCACATCAACTGGACCCACTACATCTTCTACGGCGCCGACATTCGCGAGTCGGCTCTGGACTGGTTCCTGAACCAGCTCAGAGAAATCGCCCGGATCCCGGCTTCCGACGACGACGGGGACCTCGTCCAGGGCCTGTTCCTTGCCAGCCACGAGGTCGATGGGGCGGCCGAGTGGCAGGTCCGCGAGGGCCAGCTCTTCGTCTCGCCTGCCGACGTCAGACACCGGTACCTCGACGAGTAGACCCACCTATTCCGGAGGTTCCAATATCCGACTCCACCATTACACCCCGCCGAGCCCCTCGTCCCGTGGTCCCGCCGGAGTCGCCGGGGCGCCACCTGCGGCTCGTGCGCTGACCCAGCCTCGGAAACGGCAAAAGCCCCGCTGGCCTGGACTTTCGTCCAGTCAGCGGGGCTCCGACATCACTGTCGGGACGACAGGATTTGAACCTGCGACCCCTTGACCCCCAGTCAGGAAGGGTTTTTCTATTTCTGCCTGAATTGCGCTCGCACACACATCGTGCGCGTGCAGATGAGCGCGTTTCGCGCACCTCGTGCGGCAGCGCGCATGACGTGTGGTCCCCAGCTGGTCCCCAGGTCAGGGGCTTGACGGAGGGTCCGAGTGGCGTTCATGCCTCCAGGGTAGCGCCACTCCGACCGTGGATCCAGCGATTCCCGCGGATCGGCCAGAAAGTCACCGGGAAGGGAGTCCATACCGCCGAGCGAAATCAATCCGACCCGGCCGAAGGCCAGCCAGAGAATGGCCATCATAAATCCCGGCGTCCCCCATTCCCTGCGGGCTCACGGGAATTCTCGGCGCTCGCCGTGGCGCATTCCGAAGACCGATCCTAGGCTCGCCGCCACCGCACCGCGCATGCTCCGGGTTGTACGAGCCCAACAACCCACGGCCGACCGGCAGACCGCCTTCTCCCAGTCCGCGGCGACTCTTCCAAGCAGCGACCCCGTGCGAGCCGATGCTTCGCGATCAAGCTGCCCTACCCACCGAACGTGTTCCGTGATCACCCTCGCGGCGTGTCGCCAGCGCGTGTCCCGGCCAGTCGATCTTTCCGTGCTCCACGCCCCGTCCCGCGCGCTCTGCCGCCACACCCACCACTCCGGCAACTCTGGACACGCCATCACCACTTGGTTCAAGGAGGAGCCCATGGCGCAGCGTCCCAAGCGTGGTCGGGTGTATCGGCGGTGCGGGTGCAAGGACGGGAGCAGCGGGAAGCAGTTGGGTTCGTGGTGTCCACGATTGGCCGCCGATACTGCGCATGGCCGGTGGACGTACGCGGTGGACCTGGCCCGGGAGGATGGCAAGCGCCGGACTCGGCGGCGGGGCGGGTTCGCCAGCCGGGCGGAGGCGGCCCGGGAGATGGCGCGGGTGCTGGATGCCGAGTACCGGGGTGTGTACGAGGACCGCAGCCTGCGCGTCGGGCTGTTCCTGTACGAGTGGCTGGAGGCGAAGCGGCCGGCGCTGGCCCCGAACACCTGGGCGGGCTATCGGGCGTGCATCGAGCGCGACCTGGTCCCCGCGTTCGGCGGCATGCTGCTCGTCGACCTGCGGCCCAAGCACAT
Source organism: Kitasatospora sp. NPDC048715 (assembly GCF_043198905.1). NCBI lineage: Bacteria > Bacillati > Actinomycetota > Actinomycetes > Kitasatosporales > Streptomycetaceae > Kitasatospora > Kitasatospora sp. NPDC048715. The sequence goes on from NZ_JBICVH010000026.1 coordinate 72,178, forward strand.
TGACGCCTGGGTGAGCGCGCAGCTCGCCGCCGGCCGCGGGCGCACCACCGTTCACCACGCGGTGGCGATGCTGCGCAATGCCCTGAACCATGCGGTGCGGACGTGGCGGCTGCGCTACAACCCGGCCAAGCACTCCGTACCCGCCAAGCCCCGCGCCGCCGTACGCGTCTGCTGGACCCCCGACCAGGCTGCGGCGTTCCTGCGGCACAACGCGGCGCACTACGCCGACCGGCTCACCGACCTGTTCGAGGTCATGCTCGGCACCGGCATGCGCCGCGGCGAGATCCTCGCCCTGCACTGGTCCGACGTACACCTCATGGACCGCCAGCTCTACGTCCGCTGGACCCTGACCGCCGTGAACAACGGGAAGATCCACCTCAGCAAGCCCAAGACCGAAGCCAGCCGCGCCTGGATCAGCCTCTCCCCCAGAGTCATGGCCGCCCTCCACCGCCAGGCCGCCCTCCAGATGGCCGCCCATCCCCACGGCCGGCTGGAGGGCCTGGTCTTCGCCCGCCCGGACGGCGACCCACTGCGCCCGCAGTGGGTCCTCGACCAGCTCCGCAAGCGCACCGCCGAACTCGACCTACCCAAGATCGGCCTGCACGATCTTCGGCACACCGCCGCCAGCATCATGATCGCCGCCGGCATCCCCCTCGCCGTCGTCTCCAAGACCCTGCGCCACTCCAACCTTGCCATCACCGTCGACCTCTACGGCCACCTCCTCAAGGACTCCGCCGACGACGCCGTCGTCGCCCTGGCTGCTGCGCTTGACCGTGCGGATGCCCACTGCGGGGTCGCCTCCATCGGCGCCGGTCCAGCCGCGCGCCGGCTGCCTGAGCCAACGCCGGCCCGAAGGAGGACGGGCGCCGTACACGGCAGCAATCTCGACCAGACCGAGACCCAGCGCATGGCTGGCCGTCCGGTCACCGCGCGCTGCGCTGCATAAGGCTCTCGCTCTCCGTTCGAGCGTGGCCCGAGGTCTCTCGCCTGTCGTCGGTCGGGGAACTGGTCGGCCCGACCTGCTGAACGCGACAGCGTATGTGGACCGCACCGACGCCCAGGCCCCTGCCTCAGTGAGGGCCTTACCCGATGCTGCGGACAGATGTGCATCAACTCCGACCGACTCGGCAAGATCAAATCTGCCGACCTGGGCAGATGTATCAGCGACCCCCTTTTCGATCATGCTTCCAAAAATCCTGGACGCTCACCCCGTTTTGGGACGCACCCACATCAACGCAGCGCTCGGACCATGATCATCATTGCTGGAGCAGCCTCCCCGGCAGCAGGATCGGGGACACACAGGCGGCCTGACGGACCGACACGTTGGCATCCGTCGACCGCTCCAGCCCGCCTCGCCGCCAGGGAGGAAATGATGAAGAACAACCGCCAGAACCTGACCGGGCTCCGGTGCTCCACCGGGGCGCCCCGTTGGCGCAATCGAAGGATGCTCCCGCCGGCTCCAGTCGCCATCGTGCTTGTGATCGTGCTCCTCGCCGCGGTTCTGGCTCTCACCGGGACCCCGACCGCCAGCATCCTTGAGCTGCTGGCCGGTGCGGTTGCCATTGCGATGCCGGCGGCCAGGGAGATGGTGACCCTGGTTCCTGGTCGTCGTCGCTGAGGCAGCCAAGATGGGCCGGCCCCAGAGAAAGCTCGACAGAGGTGCATGGCACCACAGGGCTCAGCTGGCACTCTGGCTCCGCGAACACAAGCAACGGTCCGGACTGACATATCGCGAGATGGCCCAGCAGGCCCCGTTTTCCGCAACCGTTTTCTCTCGCGCAGCCTCGGGGCAGATTGTGCCCACGCTGGAGATCGTGGAAGCGTTCGCGGCGGTATGCAGAGTTGACCCCACACCTGGCCGTGAATTGTGGAAGCGGGCACGGCATGAGAGGGCGCGGGCGGCCGGACGTGGGGTCAACTCGCCTCAGCCGATGCGGCCCGAATACATCAGAGATCACGCCACGCTTCGCCTCGCCTTAATCGAACTTCATCAAGCGATGGGAGAACTATCGTTGCGAGAGCTGGAGCGCCGCGCTCAAAGCTCAGGCAATAAGCTCTCTCGCGGCACGATCCACGGCGTCCTGAAGGGTCGCCGCGTGCCGACCAGGAGATTCATAGGCTCCTTCGTGAGAGCGTGCGGGATCCCTGAGAGCGCAGCTGCCACGTGGCTCGCCGGCTGGGACCGTGCGGAGCGCAGACGGTCCTTGCAGACCATGGCAGATAAGCCACTGACGTTTACAGAGGGCAACACCGTCCGGTCATTTCGATATGATGCAAAACTCCTCCTGGAGAAGTATCGAAAGGATGGCCTTCAGCTCGACCTAATGGAGGAAATCCTCATTCGACACGTGGAAGAGACCCGCCGCCGAGACATCGAACTAGGCGATTCGCGAATCCCGGGCCATGCACATGAGTCAGCCTCGCCCGCAATCTCAACTATGGACGAGACTGAATAATCGCCACAAATACTGACACACCTCCGGCGCATTATCCGATTAAGCGGGCGCGCCACTCCATCAAGGGACCGGCCGCCGACCAGTCAGGCAGATTCGCAGGGCATGACCTGTGGTCGACAGCGACACATCTCGCTCGACTGCGACTCCCTGACCAACCTGCAGGCCCGGCCCGGGCATGGCCAGCCCCCGAGCACTGGCGCTCGCTACCTGGCGACTGGCCCCCGACACCGAGCCGACACATTGAGGCAGTCCACCGGTAGCGCCAAGCCGAGCAGCTGCCTTGCCGCACTCGCAGGTCCACTCGATGCCCCGCTTCGCCTTCCAAGGGATCGGCGGTGCGGGACATCGAGTCATTTGAGATAAACACTTGATCTATTCGATCATCATCCATAGAGTATCTCAGGTTCGAGTGATCAATCTGGGAGCCTCCATGGGTCAACCGTCAGTAGATGCAATGTCCGGGCGTAGAGACCGGACGGCCGGTCCGTTGAGAGCGGTGTCGTACGGGGGTGGCGTTCAGTCCACCGCGCTGCTCGTCCTCGCAGCTCGCCGTGAAATCGACTACCCGACGTTCTTGTTCGCGAACGTCGGTGACGATAGCGAGCACCCGGCCACGCTCACCTATGTGCGAGATGTCGCAGTTCCGTTCGCTTCCAGCGCTGGGATCGATCTGAGGCAGCTCAGACGGCTTCGGCGCGATGGCGAGTCCGAAACGCTGGTGCAACGCCTCAGTAGACCCGACACTCGTTCCATCCCGATCCCCGTTCGCATGGCGAACGGGGCGCCAGGGAGAAGGTCCTGCACGGCCGATTTCAAGATCAAGGTGATCGGACGATGGCTTCGCGAACACGGAGCCACGACCGGTGCGCCGGCGCACGTGGGCATCGGAATTTCCGTCGACGAGGTCCATCGTGCGAATCGCAGGCATAGCGAACCGTATGAGCTGATCGAGTATCCGCTCCTGGACCTCGGGCTTCGGAGGACGGACTGTGTGCGCCTCATTGAGCAAGCGGGGCTTCCCGTGCCTCCGAAGAGTTCGTGCTTCTTCTGCCCCTTTCGCACGGTTGGGGATTGGCGCCGCCAACGGTCGCTGGAGCCTGAGCTCTTCGCCCAGTCAGTGCACATCGAGGAACTGGTCAACCGCCGACGGAAGGCTCTCGGCCGGGATCCGGTGTACCTGACCCGCTACGGCCGTCCGCTGGCCGAGGCGATAGCGGTGGAGCCTCCCGTCGTCGTCGACGACGACGGGTTGTGCGACTCTGGCTGGTGCATGACGTAACGTCATCGACGTCCCTGGGCTGCGGCCTCCAGCCTGACTACCTTCCCGAGGCCGCCTTACGGCCTCGCGGCTTCTGACTCAGCCGCTCACCGGCGAGCAGCCTTGTATGTGCTTCTGGATCAACCGCTCGGCCGCGGGCTTGGGCATCAGCGATGAGCGTGTCGAGAAGCCAGAGCGGTGACCCCGACAGCTTGAGATCCTCGTCCGCAATCGTCCGCCGGTTCCGCCATCGAGCGATGGCTCGTTCGTCGACCCCCAGGACGAGAGCCGCCTCCTTGATCCCTACGAGCGCCGGAAGATCCTTCGGGTCCGCGAGACTGTATCCACTCGGGATCGTCGCCTTGTACTGCGCCAGCCGCTCTTCGGTGATCTCCCGACCGCTGTGCCCGTCGAGCTGAAGTACCGTGGCGAGTAGCCAGTAGGGGTTCCCGGACGCGATGAGGTCGGGCTCGCCGAGGATGCCGTCGGTCCGCCACTTTTGAGACGTCTGACGCTCGATGCCAAACAGGGCGGCGATCTCGGTGTGGCCGACCAGGTACGGCAACTGTGCGGCCATGACCAGTGTTTCTCCGGGGAGCATCGTCTACTCAGACCCGCTCGCGCGCGGGCCCCTAAACGATAGCGTTCATCGGCCTGCCGTACTGGATCTTGACGACGAGGCCGAACCGCTCCGAGTGCCGCCGCGTACACCTGAGCCCCGTTGCGCCCGGCGGCTGCCGCCGGGCGCAGCGGGGCTCAGGCTTTCTCTCACAGGTGGCAGACGGAGCAGCCTGCCTCGTCGTCGTCCTCGTCATGGGCATCAGCGAGGATCTCGAGCAGCGGCCGGTTCGGCCTTATGCGCTTGGCGACCCGCTCGAGAGCTGCCTGGTGCTTGGCTTCGATTTCGTCCCGCCGCTCGATCAGTTCGTGCAGGGACTCACCCTGGGACCAGGTGTACTGGCGCTCCTGCATCGCGGTGTGCCGGTAGTTGACCTTCTCCTCATAGGCTATGGCCTTCTCGAAGAGGTCCGGGTGGCGGTCCTTGAGCCCGACCCACTCGTGCTTGCGCTGGAAGAAGCAGAAGTAGCAGCCGGAGCGCGTGCGCCACTCGTAGTACGCCGGGAGGCCGATGCCGGCCTCATCGAGGATGCGGTCGACGCCGGCGCGATCGATACCGTCCTCGCGGAAGGGGAACACCGCCGTGATGTTGGGCTTGGTACTGACGTAGCCGAGGCGGTTCTCGTCCGCTCGGATGGCGACGTAGGAGATCACCTCGTCGTCGCCGACCCACTCCTCAAGGGGCTTGATCTTCAGGTTCTTAGTGCACCAGCGCATCTGAGGACTGGGAAGAGTGCCCTGGTAGACCTCGAGCCAGTGATCGAAGTCGCGGCTAGCATTCAGTCGCACGATCGGCTTGCCGACAGCGGCCTCGAGGCGGTTGAGGTACTCGTACGTTTCCGGCAGCTCGGCACCGGTGTCGCAGAAGAAGTACTCCATCTCCGGTACGCGGTCCCGCATGTGGATGGCGAGCGCGGAGGAGTCCTTTCCGCCGGACAGGCCGAGGACATGGCGCTTCTTGTTGCTGGAGCTGTCGGTGTCGCTCACAGCTTCTCCTTCGTCTCGGGGGCCGTGTCGGCGTCGGCCGCCGCCAGGCGCTCAGCAAGAGCGGCGAGCAGGATGCGGGCTCCGTCGGGGCCGAGGGCCTTCTCAGCCTGCCTGATCACACTGACAACGAGGTCGTCGGTGGCCTTGCGGGATTGCTTGGGCACATGAATGAGGGTTCTTTCCTCGGTGCCCTGAGGGGTCGTGAGCGTCAGCAGGTGGGTTTCGATCTGGCGCGGTGCGCCTGTCTCCTGCTCTGCGCCTGGTGCATCGTGCGCCTCGTAGAGGTGGCTGACGCGCTCGAGTGCGCGCGCGATCTCCTTGACCTTGGCCGGGAAGCTCTCGACGTCCTTGTCCGTCCAGTCGGACAGGGCCTTGTTCGCGAGGCGGATGATGATCGGGTCGAGCCAGTCCTCGTCGGGAAGGCTCTCGTTAAGCACGCGAGAGACAAAGCCCTTCAGGTTGAGTTCGAGCGGGGCGTTGGCGAACCCGTGCAGGCGCTCTGCCAGACCGGTGCGTAGCTCGCCGATCTCCGTGGGAAGGCGGAACTCCTTGGCGATCGCCGCCACGACCTGCTGACGCAGGACGACGCTGGCGTTGGACAGCTCGTCGAGGGCACTGGTCAGGGCCTCGACGTACGCCTTGGCTGCCTGGTCGTCCTTGCCTGCGTCGGCTGGGATTGGTGCCAGTGCCAGCGCAGCAGGCAGTGAGGTAAAGATCAACTCGTCAGGGTCGGTCGCCTCACCCAGGACATCGCGGATCTTCAGTGCCTGCTCGCTCAGGCGCTTGGTGCTTTCGGCGTAGTTCTCGAGCTCCATCACGCGGCCCAGGATGGTGCGGGTGACAGCGAGGAGCACGGGATTGCGGGCCATGCGCGACCGCGGAGCGACCACGCCTAGTGCCTTCGCGAGGCCGTCGACGACGAGACGGCGCTGGCCGCGGCCGACCGGGGCAGCCTTGATCACGAAGCGGTCTGGGAAGGGGACGTTGAGTCGCTCGATGATTTCCGGGGTCAGCCGCTGGCAGTAGTTGCCGTCCTCGAAGAGAGCGATGTCCTCGCTCCGCAGGATGAGCGCAGTGACCACCAGGATCGGGACTACACCTGCCTTGACACCGTACGGGGGTGCCATCAGCTGCTGGTAGATGTCGACGATTGGAGTGGGCTGCTTGGCGTTGGTCAGCGCTTCCTCGAGAGCCTCCCAGACGGCCATGACGCTCTTGTTGGTTTCGGCGCTGGGTCGCGAGATGCCGTGGGTGAGGATGCTGTCGGCCTCGATGGCGCTGCTGTTCTCCCCTGCGACGCGGTGGAGGCCGAGGTACTCCACGACGCCGTGGTACATCGCCCTGGGCGCCGAGTACAGCTTCTCGTCGAAGCCGAGGAGGTGGATGCCGGACTTCTGGAGCATCGCGGTGAGCAGTTCGCGCCGGGCGCGGGTCGCGTTGCTGGTGAGCTGGTGGCGGCCGGCCATTTCGTTGCGCACGTACGGTGTGTGGGGGTAGACACGCTCACAAGCCTGGGAGGCGAGGCTGGCGTAGCTGCGGGCTTCGATGACGGCGCTGGCGTCGTCGCCAGTGTCGCTTCCCTTATCCCAAAGCTGCCAGCTGGACTGTGGGCTTCGGGGGTTGAAGGCTTCGTCCAGCAGCGTGCCGATGTTCTGGGAGATCTCAGCTGCCCGTTCGGTGATCTCGCGGGCAGCAACGTGGTCAATGGTGTCGTCGTCGAGGAGTTCCTCGAGTGCCACGAGGTCGATGCCCGCTTGGAGAACCGTGTCGGGCCTTTCGGTGGTTCCGATCAGCACGGGAAGGGGGGAGTTGACTGCCGGTCGGGTGTCAAGGGCGCCGAGGTGGAAGACGATGAGGCCGTCGGCTGCGTCCTTGACGACCTCGGGGCCATCGATCTTCTCGCCTTCGTGGCTGACTGCGGTTACGAAGTAGCGCAGCATGCCGGTCTGCTGGCTGTGCTTGCCGGCTACTACCGCGGCGGGAAGGACGGTGCCGAGGTGCTTACTGAAGTACTCGACAACGTCCGCCGGGCGGATTCGGGTGGCGACTTCGCGGACCCGTGCGTCGATGTCGACATCGGTGCCTTGCCAGACGCGGTACTCGTTGCTGTAGGCACGGTGGACGACGAAGCCGTCCTCGACAAGCTTGCCCAAACGCGTCTGGAGGGCGGTGAAGCGCTCAGTGTCTGCGGCTTCGGCCGGGTCGTTCAGGGCGAACTGGATCATGGACGGGGTGGCCCGCAGTAGTCCGTCCGCGTCGATGAGGTTGAGGATGCCGATCACCTTGAGAACCTCCTGGTCCTCGGTGGGCAGTCCGTGTGCCTCGTTGAGTCGCATGTCAACTTCGAGCCAGCGGCTGGCGTTCGAGGAGGCCAGGATGGTGGTGCGGCCGGAGGCGAAGAAGTAGTCGTACAGCTGCGGCAGCCGCACGGTCGAGGCGTGCTCCGGGTTGTCGGACGCGAACGACTCGAGGGAGCGCCGCACCGTGTTGGGCTCGTCGCTGGCGAGGAAGCCGGTGAGGCTGCGGTCGTGCTGGCCGATCTGGGACGCGAGGAGCGGTGCTGCGACCGCGGTGAGCGGGTGGAGGGGGTACAGGTCGGCGAACATCTCGGTGGAGATGTCGACAACCGAGTTCAGGGCATGGCCGGTCCAGGCGTCTGCTGCGGCCTGCGCTTGCGTCTGGATGAGAGTGCGGCCCGGCTCTGCCACGCCGGACAGGTCGAGGCGGCGTCGCATGAGGTGGACTGCGTCACCGAGGTTGGGCGCGAAGGTGATGTCTTCAAAGCGGCCCTGGATCTTGGCCCACTCCTGGGTCTGCACGGTGCTGGAGCGCGCCGCGTAGTCGGTGAAGGCGAGGTGCTGCAAAGTGAAGATGAAAAGTGGCAGACCCGAGCGGCTGGCGCCCTTCTCGGCCAGCATCTGGAGCAGGAAGACATCGCTGTCGGCGTCACCGGTGTCGCCGGCCGCGCCGAGGTACTCGAGGGTCTTGCCGAACTCGTCGAGGATCAGCAGGACGGGGGCTGTGTCACACAGGACCGTGACCGCGTCCATCAGGCTTTGTGCGGTCGGTACCTCGCGTTCGGCGCATGCGGCGAGAGCCTGAGCGACGGTCTTCGGCGGGCGTGTCTTCCATTTCCGCTCGACGGCGGTCTGCAGGGCTCGGTGAATCGTTGCTGCGAGAGGCTCGCGGCGCGCGGTGGCGACCGCCCCGAGGAAGCCCGTTTCGGTGAGCTGGTCCCGTACACGGCTCAGGCGGGCGGCGTAGCTGGGGCTGGTCACAGCGACCGCCTTCTCGGCCTCTGCCCGGCGGGGCTTGTCGTGTCCGAGGAAGGCGTCGAAGAGGTTCGAGAGGGTGGATTTGCCGGAGCCGTAGGGGCCGGTGAACGACCAGGCGCGTGTGCGACCGAGGTCCTCCACTGCGTGGGTGACTCGTTCGAGGACGTCGAGAGCGCGGGCTCCTACGTAGGGCGAGTTGAGGTGGCGCTCGCGTACATCTCGCTCAAGATTGGTGGAGCGAAGTTCTGAGCCGACCAGGGCGATGCCGGCGGGGAGCTGGGTGCTGCCGGTCTGGCGGGGGTGCTGCTTGGTCTTGGTCGTCATGATCAGACGTTCTCCTCGCTCAGTTCCAGCTCCTCAACCTGCCGCGGGGCCTTCCTGCGCACGCCCTTCGCTGGGGTAGCAGCAAGCCCTGGGTACTTCTCGATCCACTCTTGTGGCGTGGGGAAGTTCTCACGCTCACGTACCCGCCCGTAGTACTCGTCGAGTACGTCCCAGCCGAGCTCCTGCGGCGGCTTCGCGAAGGCGAGGCTGCGCTGGCCAAGTGCTTCGACGATCTGCAGATCGGGGTGGCTGCTGACGAGAGACTCGATGGCCTTGGTCAGCTCGGGTTCCCGCATCCGGAAGGCACGGCCGGGGGCTCCTGCCTCGCCAGCGAGCCGGGCCAGGGAGATAGAGCCGGCGTTCGAGCTAAGTCGCGAAGCGTAGTCGAGGCAGGCGTATGCGAGGACCGCTGCCGGCAGGTTCGAGCGTGCGCCGCTGGTGAAGCGCCAGGTCCGTTCCTTGCCCTTGCCCTGGCCTTCGAGCAGGCCAAGCTCGCGGAACGGCGACATGAGCAGATCTTCGAAGCTGCCCGGGGAGAGCGGGTTAAATTCCTGGTCGAGCGCGTACATCTTGATCAGGCAGTCGACGTCGCGGCTGACCGACTCCGCCGCAGGCCAGTCCTTCTCTTCGAAGTTCTCGTGGATGTACCGGGTGATGACGTTGATCATCTCGGCGGTGGTGACGCGGGATCGCGGGGCCAGGTTGAAGATCACGTACCAGCTGGGGGCCGAGCACTTGGTCTCCGGCTCGGACGAGAGAAGCCACCAGTGGAGCAGCCAGAGGCTGCCGGTGTCCTCAAGGTAGGGGTCGGCTCCGTGCTCGTCGAGAAGCCATCGGGCCCGCCAGGTCGGCGCGGCGACCATTGCTCGCTGCTGCGGGATTTCGTGAGCATGCTCCTTGGTGAGCTTGAAGGCCTTCGACCAGTAGCGCATGGCGTTGACCATGTTCTTGCCTACACCGAGCTGCACTGGCGCGTCTTCGCGGAGGAAGACGTCGCTGGCGTCCTTAACCTGCATGTATGCCTTGTGCATCCAGCCGAACCGCGGGGCAAACGTCTCGTGGCGGTTGAAGGAGAGCTCGACGGCTTCAGCGAGCCGGCTGTCTGACATGCGGGGGCGCCTTTCATAGGTCAAGTGATGCAGTGGGTGAGCGGTCGTCTGTGGAACGCTGGTCAGGGCCCTGCGGTGGCGGCCATCGCAGCACGGACCTGTGCGACCGCGTACGTGGCCGCATCAATGGCCCGCTCGATGTCGCGCCCGGAGGTGGCATAGCCCAACGAGAATCGCAGGGTGGAGTCCGCCTCGTCGCGGGTGAGGCCCATGGCAAGGAGGACGTGGCTCGGAGTCGGCGCGCCTGATGAGCACGCGCTGCCATCCGAGGCTGCCACCATCGGCATCGCGGCCAGCAACGCGTCCGCCGGAACACCGGGGAAGGTGACGCTTGTCACCCCCGGGAGGCGATGCGAGGCAGCTCCGTTGATCCGGCAATCCGGCACGCGCGCGGCCAGGCCAGCCTCCAGCTCGTCCCTGAGCTTGGCGATCCGCACGGCCTCCTCCTGCAACTTCAAGCGCGCGGCTGCGGCGGCAGCACCGAGTCCAACGATGCCGGCAACGTTAAGGGTGCCAGCCCTCCAGCCGCGCTCATGCCCGCCACCGAGCAATAGCGGCTGGTGAGGCAAGGGCGTACCGCGACGCACGAAGAGCGCCCCCACGCCCTGCGGGCCACCGAACTTGTGGGCTGACAGGGACAGAAGATCAACGTCCAGCTCTGCAAGGTCCAGGGGGAGCCGCCCGACGTACTGTGTCGCGTCGGTGTGGACCAGGGCGCCCGCCTCGTGCGCCGCCTCGATGATGAATTCGAGATCGGTCAGCACTCCGGTCTCGTTATTGGCGAGCATGGTTGTGACCAAAGCGACAGGCCCCTTCAGCGAGTCCCGCAGCCGCTCCAGGTCCAGGTCGCCGTCCCCATCAACCGGCAGCACGATCAGCGAGTCCTCGGCTCCGGCCGTGACGATCCGGGCGGTCTCAAGGACAGCGGGGTGCTCCACGGCCGTGGTCACCAGCGCACCCCCGCGCGCGTAGGCGGCGCGAATTGCCAGGTTGTTCGCCTCGGTCGCTCCGGACGTGAAGATGATCTCTTTGGGCGAGCAGTTGATCAGGCGAGCGAGCTGCTGACGGGCGGCGTCGACCCGCGCGGCGGCATCCCGCCCCATGTGGTGCATGCTCGAGGCGTTGCCAACGGAGTTGAGTGCACGGAGAGTTGCCTCTAGAGCTTCCGGGCGCAGGGGTGCAGTGGCGTTGTAGTCGAGATAGACCACATCCGGCGTTGCCGGGCGATCCTCTACCATGTGCTTTGCCCCCTCTTGGTGCACTGCGTCTCGTTTCCACTCCTGGCGGCTTCTCCCGGGGGTCTGATCGATTCCACCAGGAGTGCATCGAGATCCTATCTCGCGCGGAGGACACCTACGGCAGCCTCACCGCCATCGGGCCCGTTCAACTGCGAAGCGTGCCCACACCCGCACGCTCGGCTAGCGTCGATGGCTTGTGCTACTAACTGACAGGACGCCGCCTGGGCTCAAGATCGATTTTCGTCACGCCAGCCCAAATGGCACCGCTTGGCGCCAAGGTGGCCGCATTCCGTACTCCCCGCATCCCCGCGTCGCGCCGCAAGATCGCGCACGGGCATGGGAGCGCCGGCTGCTCGCAACGATCTATCGCCCCTTGGCAAAGAACAGAACTCCAGGGCTAGCGGCGTGGTACCGCCGCCCCCTTTCGCGACGTCTTCGACAGCGCGCCGCGCGACTATGCCCGCAGTCGTGGGCGTTGCCGAGCGCGTACTCCTCGACGTCCTCAATCACGGGTCCGCTGATGAAGATGCGAAGGCGAGATGAGCTTCCCGAAGGACTCGGACGGGACCGCGCGGGAGCAGCCGGAAGGTTCCTGCCAGCGATCAACTGGAAGGCCGATCAACGGCGATCCCTTCCCGACTCCTGGAGATTGAATATTGACGATACCTCACATCCACTGCCAGTCCGCCAGATTGCTGCCATCCCTACCCACAAGGGCCTTCCCTCCAGGGCCAGGCTGCCCCCGGGCGCGCGACCTGCTACGGACTGGCGAGATCGGGCGCCGTCCGGTTATGCGAGGGTGCGGGCCAATCTCAAGGAGAACGCAGGCGTGCGGGCCGATATGGCTATGCAGGTTCGCCGAGCGCTGGTAGTTCTTCGACGGGACGGTCACGCTCCGGTCGTGGATGGGAACCAGGGCGCCGCCGGCGACGACCTCATCGGCCATGGGATCGTCTCGGATCCATGCAGGGCCGGGAGCCGGATGTGCCGGTCGGTGATCCGGCGGGCAGCTCCCGACGAGACTCAGAACGATGACGTCAACTGGCGTATCGCCAGGTTCATCCGATAGTAGACCCCGGCCAGCGGAACCCTGTCTCCCAAGGGCAGCACCCACAGTCAGCCTGCCCTGGGCGGGTCGAGCCAACATCCCGGACCTGCTGAGATTCGGGATACAGGGCCCAAACACCAGTGAGCAGGTCTAGGGTGATCACGTGCCAAGGTCGCACGATGACCCTCCTCTGACGCAGTTCGGCAGGCCTGAACTATGCTGGGACAGAACGATGCTGACGACTCACAGGTTCCAGGCGGGCCAGACGGTGCCTTCTTGGCGCCGTGGCGACCTGGTGGTGACGATAGCCTCAATCCCAGGGCAGCCCAGACAGGAGTCCAAGGTGACCGCAACCCGGCACGCAGCGCGATGACTGGACGGCTGCCCGCCGCCCTTGAGCGAGTTCTCCCGGTATACGAAATCCCAGACGATGACCTGATCGGCGAAGTCCTGGTGCCGGCCATGAAGGTGTCGGACGACGTTCGAGTCGCGGCTGGCTTCTTTAGCTCGCAGTGCCTTGCCCAAATCGCACCAGGGCTAGCGGACTACCTCCGCCGAGACAGCGGCCAACTCCAGCTCTTGATCAGCCCTGCTGTGGAGGCCGCCGATCTGGCCGCGATGGAGCGGGGAACCACGAGCCCTGAGCAGGTTGTCAAAGCCGCAATTGAACGACTGTTCGACGAGGCCAGCCTCTCTGAACATGCACTCGTGCACCACACAGTGGACTGCCTGGCCTATCTCGTCGCTAGTGGACGCCTCACCGTGCGATTCGCCCTTATGCGGCGCGGCATGTATCACAAGAAGCAGTGGCTGATGAGGTCTGGACCCGATTGGGTTGCGGTGCACGGTTCAGGCAATGCCACGGCAAGGGGATTGCTGGTCAACGGCGAGCAGATGACGGTCGACCGGCCTTGGCGGGATGGGCAGACCGCGGCTGACCGGGTTGCCAAACTGCTCGCCGGCTGGGAGCGACAGTGGAACAACGAAAGCCCACACGTTCTCAGCGTTGAACTTAAAGATGGCCTAGGTCTCGCAGGTGGACGAAGCTCAGGTGCTGAAGCACCTACGATCGATGATTTTTGGCGCGCATGGCATACCGATCACGCACGCGGATTGGAGCCGCCTCTTCCCCCCAGCGTAACGATTGCTCAGCCAAGACTGCTGACAATCCCGGATAACGTGGAATGGCGCGACGGTCGCTACGGACATCAGGCGTCAGCAGTGAATGCGTTCACCATCAACGGGTCACGTGGAATCGTAGCCATCGCGACCGGGGGTGGGAAAACACAGACAGCGCTTATCGCCGCCACACAAGAACAAGACCGCCACAAAGGCCCCATGGTTGTACTCGTCATAGTCCCGAGCGCCCCACTGGTTCGGCAGTGGGCGGAAGCGGTTCGAGGCTTCGGTGCGGAGCCGTTCGTGCCGAGCGATGCCTCAGGGTCGAAGCGACAGGTGCGGCTTGAGGAGATTAAGGCTGGCCTTGCTACGCAAGGGTCCTACACCTCAGTAATCGTCTGCACGCAGAAGCTTTTCTCCACAGACGAGTCCTTTCGGACTTTCATTGAAGGACTACCGAAGTCAACTCTCGCCATGATCATCGGCGACGAGGTCCACAATCTTGGATCAAAGAGCTTCCTTGCCAACAGGCCGACACGTTTTGATGTCCGTCTGGGCCTGTCTGCCACACCAAGTCGGCAATACGACCCTGACGGAACCGAACAGCTCACCGAGTATTTCGGGCCGGAAGTCTTCGAGTTCACCCTCAAGGACGCGATCCGAGCTGGATGCCTTACACCATACAACTATCATCTGCATGAGATTTCCCTCTCGGACGCCGAGATGGAGGAATACGAGAACCTGACGAGGCAACTACAGCGCAAGGGTTTTCAAAAGGCAGACAATGGCCAGGACTCCGATCTTCAAGCGCAGATCGAGCATCTTCTACGTCGCCGCCGGGCGCTTCTAGAACATGCCGAGGCCAAGATCCCAGCTCTCGCAAAGTTGTTGATCCATGATAACCCTCGCCAAATCAGTAGAACTCTGATCTACGCTTCCGCGAAGCCGCCAGTGCTAACCAGTGAGCGTCAGATTGACATGGCGAACCACATGCTCAATGAGCTTGGGATTAGTTTCCATCAATTCACCCACGCCGAGACGTCGCGCCGTGGATCAGGAAGATACCTGGAAGCATTCGGGCGAGGGGACTATCAGGTTCTCACGGCGATGCAAGTCCTGGACGAAGGAATTGACATCCCTCAGACAGACACGGCCTATCTTCTAGCATCTAGTACTGTACGCCGCGAATGGGTACAAAGGCGAGGCCGAATCCTTCGGCGCTCGGAGGGCAAGGAGATCGCCAATCTCCATGACTTCTTCGTCGTTCCCCCGCGGGCAGGCTCCAAGGAAGGGCGTGCGCTTATGACTGGTGAACTGACGCGGGCCCGAGAGTTCGCGAGTGCTGCCGACAATGAGTACGACTCGGACGGGCCGCGAGTAGCTATCGACAACTATGAGCGGATGCTCTGACAGCGAGGACGAGAATGACCACAACTCCGCGGATCGCCGAGGTTGCCCGCAAGGAGGTGCAGGCCCTCGACGACAGATACCCCGGCTACGACGAAGATCTAGTAATGGCTCTCAGTGAGCTTGTGCGGCAACAGGGCCACAAGAGTGACCGGCAACGTCAGGATCACCTACAAAAGATCGTCGAATTCATAGGGGGCCGCGCGATCACGCTTGGGGACAGGGGGGATTCATGAAGCTTCACCGGATTCATGTGCTCAATTTCAAGTTGCTGCACGACATCAAGATTGACCTCTCCACCGACCCCTCGCGTCCCCTGACGGTGATTCGAGCGGAAAATGGCTCGGGCAAGACCTCGCTTCACTATGCAATTCTGTGGGGCTTGTATGGCGTCAACGGCCTACGAGAGGTGACGCGAGCTGACAAAATCCGACTGACTTCCACGGCTAGCCCAGCTCGGATTCCTGTCACCGTTGAGGTGATGCTCGAGTTCGATATCCAAGACGATGATAGCGGCCCCGCGCGTTTTCGACTTCAACGCACCGTAAATGAGACGCCGAGCGAAGGCGACAGTGTCGAACGCGGCAAGGAGGATCTCCGCGTTATCCGACTCACGAACGCTGGCGGCGAGGAGGTGCCCTCTCCAGAGGACTGGATCGAACAACGACTTCCCGGACGTCTCGCTGATGTGTTTTTCACGAACGGTGACGATGTCCAGAAATTCATCACAGGCCGGCAGCACGCTCACCAACGCCAAGCGAAGGTGCATCTTGCGATTGAGAACCTGCTGGGCATCGGAAAGCTTCGCAGAGCCGTCGAGGACGCCACCGCTGTACATCAGGTATATGAAAAGCGCGCCGCAAAGGACGCCGGATCTAAGGTCGAATCGCTATCCGATCAAAAGGACGAGCTAACGAAGAAGGTCCATGCTCTCCAGGTCGAGATTGAAAAGATCACCGATCGCCGCCAGAATATGGAAGATGCAGAGGTAGACAAGCGTCGGGAACTTGAGTCGATCAAAGGAATCGGCGACCTCGACCTTCTGAATGCTCAAATTGCCGAGCTTGAGCGCGATGTCGAAGCTCTCGAAAAGGACAAAGCGCTCTGTCTTCGCCAGATGACGAATTTGCTGAGCCATGAGGCAACGTCTTGGTCGCTGATGGGCGACACTCTCGCTACCGGACTGGACCGCCTAGACGAGCTTGCAGACAAGCGCATTATCCCGAGCCACTCGGTGCAGGTCCTTGATGACTGCCTCGAGGCCGGCGAATGCATCTGCGGTGAACAACTGACGCCGGAATCCTCGCGCCGTGATCACGTTCTGGCTCTCCTTGACGAACAGCGTGAAAAGACGGAACTGAGCGAGTACCTGTCCGACACGCGGTATCGCGCTCGGGCACTGCGACAGATGAGCACCCAGCCTGATAGCTTCGCAAATGACAGGCTGTCCCTCTTGTCTAGCTACGCAAAACTTGCTGATGCGCTGGAGCGCAAAGGAACGACCCTTAAGAGCGCGACAGAGCGACGTGGCCGCATCGATGACGAGAAGGTCCGCAGGCTTCAAGCTGATCTAGATGATCTCAATCTGAAAATGAAGGATACCACCTATGAGCTAGGCATGCTCGGCCATAGGCTTGAGACAGCCAAGCACGACCTCGCGGAGAAACAAATTGCGCTTGAAAAGGCACAGCGCAATGCCAAGATCAGTGGTGACATTGCCACGAAGCGCGATGTTGCACATGACTTGCTGACGCTTGCGTCGGCGGTCCGCAACCGCCTAGAGGGGGAATACGTCCAACGAGTCTCCACTCGGCTTCAGACAATGTTTCACGACATCATCGGCGCAGATAACTCTGAGACGCGCGGAGTCTACACGGGCGTCACGATTACCAGTGCCTTTGATATCAACGTGATGAGTCAGCATGGCACCAGTCTCGACCCAGATTTCGAGATCAACGGCGCCGCCCAGCGCGCCTTGACGCTTTCATTCGTGTGGTCTCTCATGGAGGTCGCAGGGATCATTGCTCCGCGCTTTATCGACACTCCACTTGGAATGGTGTCGGGTGATACGAAGCGCCGCATGGTAGAGGCAATCACACGGCCGCCCGACTCGGCAGGAACTCCCTTCCAGGTCGTCCTATTGTTGACCCGCTCCGAGATTGCCGGCGTAGAAGATATCCTTGATGAGCGCAGTGGGGCCTTCGTCACCCTGTCCTGCAGCCATCACTATCCGGGCGACCTTGAAAGCGACTGGAAGAGTGAGTACCCACTTTCACGGACGTGCGCTTGCACACATCGCCAGATGTGCGACGTGTGCGCTCGCCGCCGTGATAGTGACCTCCTCCAGTACCGCGAGATGGAGGAGTTGTGACGCTAGCGACTGTCAACAGATACGCGAATCTCGACCTATTCATGAACGATGATGTTCACCGAATCGTACGTGATCGCACCGGATCCGGAAAGGTCTTCCCCCGCCAAATCGATGCATGGTGGCTTGGCCTGTGTATCGGCGTCAGGCTAGGCGAGAAGACGCCCCTCTATCCCGAAGGGAAACGTGTCAAGTTCATCGACGGAGGCATCCTCAATAGCGATCCCTGGAGAATTACCCATTTGGAGCTCCTTGCTCTTTCAACGGAGGGCGACGACATTCTTTCCCAGCCGAGGCGAGTCCTACAGATCGCCATGGAGTATGCGAATTTTGGCCTGGAGTGGCTGCGCGACGAATGCCTCCTTAAAGTCGAACCGACTCTGTCTCTGCTCAACCGACTCGATCTGAACACGTCGCATTCGTAGAGCACTGAGCTCTGGGAGCACCTAACAGAGTTGCGTCGCGTGTAGGGCCGCCCCCTTGGCAGCTCGTTGAGTGGACCATGGGAAAGACCGCCATGGTTGATGTCGGACGACATGTGGGGTCGGATCGAGCCGCTGCTGCCGGTGCGAAGCAGCGGCTTCGAAAGCTCGGCCGCCCGCCGATATACGACCGTGGCTGTCTTCAGGATCCTGTTCGCACGGCATACCGGGATCCAGTGGGAGCGACTACCGCGGGAGGTCGGCCTCAGCTCGGGCATGACCTGCTGGCGCGGCTGCGGGCACGAGGCCTGGGGCGTAGGGCCGGCGGCACCAGGCGCTGCTGACCGAGCTGCATCGCGCTGGCCAGCCAGACCTGGTCGGGGCTGCGACCGGCAGCTCGCACTCCCAGGCTATGGGTGCCCGAAAGTCCATCCGGGCAGATGCCCGGATGGAGGCGCCGCCGCACGGAGCTGCGGTCTCGCGGTCCGCCAATCCCGGACTTTTGACATCTGCAGACTCGACCGGTCGCACCTTCCACCAGTACCAAGATGCAGTCTGGCCTGCACGGACGGACTTGTCGGCACCTGCGCACTCTCAAACCGCCCGACCGGAAAGGTCGCGTCACCTGCCTGTCGGCCGCCGACGCGCCATGCTACGCATCCAACCTCGAACTTTCGGGATATATGCCGGGTATGCCCGATTTTTCGTATATGAATTTCCGAGAGAAACTCAATCTTGTCAGTCGCTCGGTCTAGGGTGATCGCTGGTCGTGGACTACCCACCAGCGATGGGTCACGACGGTCAGGGTTGGGTACGCCGAGGGGGACGGTTGGGAGCAGAAGTGCCGCTATCCGGGGGCACGTGGCGAGGGGGCTGGCAGGGACCGCAGCAGCTGTGAAGTTCCAGCGACGCCAGGCTGCAGGCTGCCCGCGTCTGCCGAGGAACCCAAAAAGGCCGCGATCACCGCGCGAAGAGAGCCTGAATTGGCAAACGGACCCGCGAAATGCACGGGAGCTTCATTTTGGAAACCCGAGAAATCTTTGACGCCGCGCCCTATACAGTGGCACAGTACCTCAGCGAAACCGGACAGGGGCTCTATATTCCGCCGTACCAGCGCGCGTACAGCTGGGAGTCCAACAAGGTCAAGCGTCTCATCGCTGATGTCGCCCACGGCGTCGAGCAGATCACCAAGTTTCCGGAGTCGATCTGCTTCATCGGCTCTGTAATCGCGCTGCGCGACCTCCAGTACAGCACGGTGGACCCGATCCACCGGCCGATGGTGCCCGCGAAGGTCATGAGCATCATCGACGGCCAGCAGCGAATGACCACTCTTCTCCTGCTGACCACTGTCCTGCACGAAGAAATCAGCCTTCGCGCGAATCGGCTCCCCAAGAACGGAGGCGAGGCCCGGGACTGGTGTTTCAACCAGGCAGTCGATGTGACAGTCCGTCTCACCGACACCTTCGAGGAGGATATGCGCTACGGCGAGGGCAGCTTCCGTTTCTACCCCCGCATGATCCGCTCGTTCCACGACGTGTGGTCCCGCAATAAGGGCGAAGCGCAGTACGAATCCCCGATCGGGTACTACCTGCACCAGTACGGGAAGTTCCGCCGCGACGAGCCGATCTCCCAGGACTACAAGCACGTCCCCTTCGTCGAGGGCGAGGCCGAGGACGCCAACGCCCAGGCTCACAAGCACCTCGAGATCACGCGCGCCTTCATCCGCCGCACGCTGCGCCAGGCCGTCTCGCTGTCGCGGCAGGCTCGGGAGGACGAGGCCGAGCTCCCCTCCGCTCAGGCCATGGTGGACTCTAACGTCCTTCAGGAGGCCCTGTTCAACAGCCCCTTCCCCGACTACGTGATCGACGCGGCACGGGAAGACGACCGCCTGGGGGCTCTTCTCCGGCTGATCGTCTTCGCCAACTACCTGCTCAACCGCGTGACCGTGGCGGTCGTGACGTCCAAGCACGAGGACTACGGCTTCGACATGTTCGAAGCGCTGAACACCACTGGGCAGCCGCTCACCGCGATCGAAACCTTCAAGCCCAAGGCCATCAAGAACGAGCCGCTCAAGGAGTGGCACGACTCGGAGTCGTACAACCACTTCGACACCATCGAGAAGTATCTCGATGCACAGGGTGCGTCATCCGCTGACAAGCGGCAGACCGCAACGGACAACATCCTCATCCCGTTCGCGCTGCTCAACGACGGAACCCGACTCAGCAAGCGCCTCAGCGAGCAGCGTCACTACCTGCGCACCGCGTTCGACAAGGAGGCCGGACAGTCCGAGCGGCGGGTCTTCCTGCAGGCTCTGGCCCAGGTCACCAAGTTCGTCTCCGGCCCGTGGGCTCAGCCGGACAAGTTGCCGGAATGCACGGATGCCGCGCTGCGAAAGCAGGCTGCATTGTGTGCCCAGGTGCTTAGCGAGGCCAAGCACGAGATCGTGATCGCGCCTCTCACCCGGTACTACTCTTCGCACCGGCTGGCGCAGGACAACATCGACGAGCGCGCCCGTCAGTTCCTGACCGCCGTCCGAGCTTGCGGTGCCTTCTACGGTCTCTGGCGAGGTGCTTTCGGCAGCACCAACGGAATCGACAACAAGTACCGCAAGCTCATGGGCCTCCCGGCATCCAACGAAGGTGCGCCGCGATTCATGCGGTTCGGCCGGCAGCTCACCGAGGTTCCCCCTATCGAGGAGATGTTGGCCTACTTCCGCCAACAGCTCCAGGAGGAGGGGCTCGGCGAGAAGGACCGATGGATGGCACGCGCGGCCGAGACCCCTGTCTACTCGAGCTCGCGGCAGCTCACCAAGCTCCTGCTTCTCGCAGCCTCCAACGACTCGACTCCCGACAGGGAGCGGCCCGGCCTGGTCACGATCGGCAGGCAAGGAGTCCTGAGCACCCTCAATCTGGAGCGCTGGCATGACGAGGCGTTCTCCACGATCGAGCATGTGGCCCCGAAGGGGCCCGGTGCGAGCGGGTGGGAGGGAAGGCTCTATGACGAGTCGAGCACCGTCCACGTGCTCGGAAACCTGACGCTGCTTCCCAGGGTCGAGAACTCCTCCGCCCATCAGCGCTCGTGGCCGATCAAGCGGCTGATGTTCCGGGCCCTCTCCGCAACGACCGTCGAGGAGGCCGAGAAGACGCTCGCCCAGGCAGCCCACGAAGGCATCAAAATCGGCGAAGGGGCGGAGGCCATCATCCGCCGAGCGCGCTATCTTCCTCTGGTCGCAGCCCTTGCGGAGCGCGAGGAGGACTGGACCGTGGAGTTCGTGCGCGAGCGCTCCCAGCGGCTGTGCGGCATGGCTTGGGACTCGCTCGCCCCGTGGATCGGGCTCTGAGCCGGGGACACTGCTGTGGGCTGCCGATAGCCCTCACCCGGGGCCGATGGGCACCGCAGTCACCTGCCCTTGGGATTCCGGGACTTCCCGAATCCCAAGGGCTGCGGGGTAGCCGGACCGCAGGCGCGAGCGCACCTTCGGGATGGGCAGCTGATACCTGCCCTCCCCAAGGCTCGTCCAGAGCTAAAGGCGTTCGGGCGTTCCGATACCGAGGAGGTCCATGCCCTGGCGGAGGGTCTGGCCGGTGAGCTGGCACAGCAGCAACCGGGTCTCCATGACCTCACGGCTCGGGGCCTTCAGGACCGGGCAGTGCTCGTAGAACGTGGTGTACGCCGCCGCGAGGCTGTGCAGGTAGGCGCAGAGGCGGTGGGGCTCGAAGGTTTCGGCGACGAGGTCGATGGTGGCGCCGAACTCGTCGAGGAGGAGTCCGAGAGCGCGTTCGGCCGGCTCCAAGGCGAGGTCCTGGTGTGCGACCGTGGTGACGCCGTCGGGAGCCTTGCGCAGGATGGACTGGATGCGGGCGTAGGCGTACTGGAGGTAGGTGCCAGTGTCGCCGTTGAGGGAGACCATGCGGTCGGCGTCGAAGATGTAGTCGCGGGTGCGGGAGGTCGAAAGGTCGGCGTACTTCACCGCGCCGATGCCGACCTGCTTGGCCCGGTCTTCGAGTTCCTCCGTGGCGAGCTGGGGGCTCTTCTCGGCGACGACGGTGCGGGCCCGGTCGACGGCTTCGTCGAGGAGGTCCATGAGGCGGACGGTCTCGCCGGAGCGGGTCTTGAAGGGCTTGCCGTCCTTGCCGAGGACGGTGCCGAAGCCGAGGTGCAGGGCGCGGACGTCGTCAGGGAGCCAGCCGGCCCGGCGGGCGGTCTCGAAGACCATCTGGAAGTGCAGGGCCTGGCGGCTGTCGACGACGTAGAGGAGCTGGTTGGCGCCGAGCATGCCGACGCGGTCGCGAATGGCGGCGAGGTCGGTGGTGGCGTAGCCGTAGCCGCCGTCGCTCTTCTGAACGATGAGCGGGGTCGGTTCGCCGTTGGGGCCCTTGATGTCGTCGAAGAAGACGCACAGGGCTCCGTCTGAGCGGACGGCGACGCCGGAGGCTTCAAGGTCGGCACACACGTCGGCGAGCATCGGGTTGTAGTAGCTCTCGCCGACTGCGTCGGCGTCTTCGAGGAGAACGCCGAGGCGGGCGTAGACGGCTTCGAAGTAGACCTTCGACTCATCGACCATGCCCTGCCAGGACGCAACGGTCTCGGCGTGGCCGGCCTGCAGCTCGACGACGCGCCGGCGGGCCCGGTCAGCGAAGTCGGCGTCGCTGTCGAACTTGGCGCGCGATGCCTTGTACAGGCGGTTGAGCCGGGACATCGACGGACCGGAGTCGTCCGGCTCGGTGCCTTCTTCGAGCTCGGTCGGGTGCTCGATGAGGTACTGGATGAGCATGCCGAACTGGGTACCCCAGTCCCCGAGGTGGTTGCGCCGGATGACCTTCTCTCCGCTGAACTCGAGGGCGCGCACGAGCGCGTCCCCGATGATCGTGGAGCGCAGGTGGCCGACGTGCATCTCCTTGGCGATGTTCGGCTGGCTGTAGTCGATCACCGTGACGCCGGCCTCGGCGTTGCTGCCGACACCGAGTCGGGCATCGGCTGCGCGGGCGGCCAGGCGCTCGAGGATGGCGGCGTCGGTGACGGTGACGTTGATGAAGCCGGGCCCGGAGACCTCCAGGCTCGCGATCACCCGGTCAGAGCCGAGGTTCTCGAGCACGCGCGCGGCCACCTCGCGAGGGTTGATCCGCAGCGGCTTGGCCAGGCTCATGATGCCGTTGGCCTGGAAGTCGGCGCGGTCACTTCGTCGCAGCTGGGGGTCGCTGTCCGCGGCGTCGGGGAACGCAGTGGAGATCGCCTGTGCGAAGCGCTCGCGCAGCGCGTCGGCGATGGAGAGGACCGTAGGCATAGATCGAAGGACCACTTCTGTGAGAGGGCAGATCCGCGGACGGGCCGCGGGAGTCGCACAGCGCCGCTCCGTCGAGCGGTCGGCGCCGTCTGCCGAGTATCCCATGCCCCGCACAGCCAACGGCCCGATTATGGTCGCTGCGGAGCGAAGCCTGCACGCTCAATGCCCTTGACGGTAGATCATCCTGAGTGATCATCAGAACCCACGATGGGGCCCTCGACCTCCGGGGAGGCGCGCGTTCCGCATCCCCTTCAGTCGAATCCGTAAATTCGATCGAACACAACGTGACGGAGCGGCTACGGTGGCAAGCCTGCTGTGCGGCACTCGGGAGGGGAGTGAGGTGAGCAGGCTGTCTGGGGGTGCAGGTGGTTCGCCGGGCGTCGCTGCGTCGATCCGAGCAGTGTTCGCCGGTGACGGCGAGGGGCATGCCCTCGACGATCCGGGGCTCGTTGACGTCACTGGTGCGGTGCGGCGGCTGCGCCACGAAGGGCGGGACCTTGTGGCCAAGCTCCGGTCACGGGCGGCGGCGCACGCGGAGCGCGCCCTCGCTGCGGAGGCGGCGCGTCGTCTGGGTGCCCTCACGGTGGACGGGTTCGGGCGAATCGAGGTGTGCGTTCCCGACCTGGTTCCACTGGACGACCGTACGGCGGCGCTGGTGTCGCCCTACCTCGGGATCCCGCTCTCCGCCTCAACGGACGGCCTGGCCGGCTTGTCGGAGGAGGAGATCGAGGATCTCCTCCTGACGGTGCTGGGGCGGGGCATGGAGGCGTCCGGGTGCATTCCGCGGAACATGTTCCGGCAGAGCGGCCGGACGGTCCTGATCGACTGGGAGGACGCGCTGCTCGTCCCGGCGGGCACCGCCGCCCCCGGCGCGCTGACCGTGATGAAATGGGACATCGCGTGGTCCGACCTGGCCAGCCGTGATCTCGGTCTCAGAAGGCGTATCACAACGGGGAGCAGCGAAGAGCCGACGCTGGACGGTTTCGAGTCCATACTCGCCGCCTGGCTGCCAGCCGGATTGGCTGCGCGGGAGGTGCGTCGCCGCGGCATCGAGTTGACGCTCTCGAGCGAACTGCCCGCCGCAGGGCCGAAGTCCGCGAGTGCAGCCCGCCTGGGGCATCTTGCCGAGGACGTCCTGCCACCCGGTCTCGGTGTCTTCCACACCGTGCTGACCTCACGGCTGCGAGCAGACCAGGGCGAGGACGCCTACGCGGACCTCCTTCACCAGCTGGATGCCCTCACCGAAAGCACCCGTACCGCCGGCGGCCGTCGCCCGGAACGGTTACGCCGACCATGGGTTCTCGCCCTATTCTCCACGGCCGAGCACCGGTGGGTCGCCGGCCTCCGATCAATCGAGCAGCTGGCCTTTCGCCTGGAGGACCTGCGGGGCGTCAACGGGTGGGACGCGGCGCGTGAGCGCGCCGAGGTCGCCGAGGAAGTCACCGCCCGCATTGCCCGAACTGCTCAAACCTCCCTGGGGCTGGAGGGGTTGGAGCTCATCTTGCGCGGCTCGTGCGCGCAGGGAGTCCTCGGACGCGGCAGCGACGTCGACTTCGAGCTGAGCTCACCCGACCACCCGAACGGGCACCGGGCGCTTGAGGATCTCGTGATCGAGGCGCTCGCCTGTCTCGGTCTCGCCGCCGAGGGCTCCGCCGCCCGGCCGACCGAGCGGGATGTCGTCAGCGCGGACGGGATGTTGAGCCGCGATCTCCACGAGTGGTTCGAGCTGCGCCGGCCTGGCATGGACCATCACTCCCCCGGCTGGGTCGCCACCGCCATCGCCGCCCCGTCCACCGCCGCCATCAGCCGACCAAGCGAGTACGAGCAGCGGGGCCGCGAACTCACCGCCAAGTACCTGTGGTTCGAGTCCCGGGCGATGCTGGCCCGGCTCGTGTTCACGCGTGCCGCAGCTGCGCCGCCTCCGGTGAAGCTGGTAGACCAGCTGTCGCTCCTGCACGAGCTCGTTCCGGGTGACGAGGCCGCCGAGGTGAAAGCCCTGGTGCGCCGAACCTTCGCTCTGCGGGAGGCGGCCGATCCCGCTCCGCTGGTCACCGACCTGGACGCGGAGGTGGAGCAGCTGGCCGGCCAGCTGGACGTGCTGCGTCGCCGCCTCGGTCTTCCTGGCCCGCGAAACCTGTAATCCCGTTCCGCCCCGATCCGCGCCATCTCAACCCGAGAGGTCAACCGTGATCAGCGACGCGATTCCACTGTCCACCAGCGATGCTTCGCACGTCTCCTTCGCGGACGGCTACACCTTCCATGTCCGCGGCGGGCAAATCACCGCCCCGGGTCAGCCGTGTCCGTGCGGCGGCCTGGAGCCCGTCCACCAGATCACCTCGTACCGTGAGGCGTACCCGCAGGCCCAGCTGTCGCTGACCGACGTCTGCAACATGGGCTGCACGTACTGCTCGTTCCGGGACCGGGTGCACGCCGACGGCAAGCCCGTCACCATCCCGCTGGAGACCGTGGTGCAGGGCCTTCGCACCCACCGCGAACGGCTTTTCGAGGAGAACGCCCGGTACAGCCGGATCGACTTCGGCCTCGCCGGCGAGACCATGCTCGTGCGCCACATGCACGACACAGTCCAGGAACTGGTCGCCGAGAACCTCGCCGACTCCTCCGTCGCGGTGGTGTGGGCCGGGCCCATGGTCACCAACGCGACGCTGTCGATGACGGCCGAGCTCGCCGAGCAGCTCGGCCCGCCCCAGGACATCAGCCTGGACGGGCCCAGGGACGTCCACGACCGGGTGCGCTTCTACACCAGCGGTCGCGGCGGCACGTACGACCACGTACGCTCCGTGCTCGACCAGGTGCTGGCCCGCCACCCCGACATGGGGGTCTCGGCCGTCCTCACCGCGTACTGCACCGACTTCGTGGCAATCTTCCGCCACCTCTTCGAGGACGTCGGCGCCCGCAACATCTACATGAAGCCGGTCAACGCCACCCACGACAAGGACTACGCGCTCAACACCGAGACCCTGCCGGCCTTCCGCCAGGGCTACGCCGACCTCGTCGAGCACATCCTCGCCCAGCCCCCGGAGGGCATCCTCGCCCGGCTTCTCGCCCTGAACTCCGAGGACTTCTTCATGCGGTTCTTCTATCGGGTGAAGGACCGCGCGGCGCAGGTCTACCGGTGCGGGGCTGGCAAGAGCGGGACCTACCTGGACACCAACGGCAACCTCTACCCGTGCGCGCACTTCATCGGCAAGTCCGGCTGGCACATCGGCCATGCCTCCACCGGTGTCGAGGACGCCGAGCGCCGCAAGTACCTCGACCTGGTCGTCGACCAGCGGGACGAGTGCTCCTCCTGCCCATCGCGGTACGTGTGCGGCGGCGGCTGCTACTACCAGGCGGTCCTCGCGAACGGTGACATCACCAAGCCTGACGGCGTGAAGTGCGATCTGATCCGGTTCCTGACTGACCTGTCGATCAGCCTCGTCGTCGCCCTGCGCGAGCGGCACCCGGGGGTGCTGGACGCCCTGCCCTCCCCGTACGGTCTCACCGCCGAGGCGCTCGCGTCCTCCCCTGAAGCCGCCTACTGGCCGGCGGCCCGCCTCGATGCCGCTGCCGACGGCCGGCAGGCATCCGTCCCGCTCGCCGGTCCGGGCCGGGTGCGAGGCGGACTGGTCAACCCTGCGGGACTCGCCGTCACGCTCGCCCGAGGTGCTGAAGGGATCACGGTGCGGCTGGAGTTGGGCGATTCGCCCGACGCCGTACAAGTTGTCCGCGTCCGCCTGCAGCCGTTGGGCGAGGGCGTGTTCACCTTGCATGATCTCGCTGCCGGGCAGTGGCCCGATGAGCGGTACCTGCGGTGCACCCGCGACGGCGCCTGGTGGCTCGCGGCGCCCTCCGCCCGGTTCCGCCGTGTTCCGCATCCCGATCCCGTCTGGGAGAACGCCCGCGATGTCCGCCTCTCTTGGGAGGCCGATCACCTGGAGCTGGTGGTGCCGCTTCCCGAACCGGTCGGTTCCGGCGAGGGGCTTGGTGTGAACGTGTTCGCGGACGTCACGGACGGCGGCTGGACCGCTTTGACGCTGCACGAGCCGTTCGCGGTCCTGGATGCCGGCGCGGTGGGTTCGCTTCGTCTGTCCGGCCCGGAAGCACCCGGGCGGCCGACCTCGGCGGGAGTCAACGGCCGCATGCCCGTTGAGCTGACCCCGCTTGGTCGCTGGGTCGGGCTCCAGGGCAACACCTGCTGACGGGAGGCGAGATGCGCATTCTTCTGGTCACCCACCGGTTCGCTGGCGAGAAGGCTGGCGGGACGGAGATCCTGGCCGACGACCTCGCCCAGGCCTTGATGGCGCGAGGCTTGGACGTCGCGTGGCTGGCAGCCGGCGACCCGCCGTCGCCGCAGCGACGCACCGCGGCCGAGTACATCAGCGTGCCCGCGGTCTTCGCACACGACTACCCGGTCGGTTGGCGCGCCCAAGAGGCCCAGCAGGCAGCACTCATCGAGCAGTTGCTCGCCTCGCGACCTGCCGTCGACCTCGTCCACGTCCTACACTTCAGCCGCATCGGCCTGGCGTTCCTCGACACCGCTCCGCTGCGGAACGTACCGGTCGTCGCGACGCTCACGGACTACACCGCCGTCTGTCCCGACCACCAGCTTCTCGTGCGCTCCACCGGTGCGCAGTGCACCAGCACTGCCCCGTCCAGCGCCTGCACGAGCTGCCTCGACGTACCGATGAAGGCGGCTGACGAGGTGCAGCTGTGGCGGGCCCGCAATGTCGCGTGGCTGAACGGGCGGGTGCGGGCGCTGTGGACGCAGACCCCGCACCAGGCTGTGGAGCTCGCGAAGGCCGGCTTCGCGGTGGACAAGATGGTCCGGGACCAAGCTTGCTACGGGCTGCCCGGCAGCTGGCAGTCGCCGGCCGAGAGCAGTGGCGGCGGCGAGTACCTGCTGTTCCTGGGCCGGTGCTCACCCGAGAAGGGCCTCCACGTCCTGCTCGACGCCCTCGCGCACAGCCCGACCACGCTTCCTGTGCTGGTCGCAACGGTGCCGGACGACGCCGCGTACGAGGAGCGGATGCGCCTGGTCGCCGCAGCCGATCGGCGGGTGCGCTGGCTTCCTCCGCTCTCCCGCTCCGACGTAGGACCGGTGCTGGCCGGTGCCCGGGCGTTGCTGGTGCCCTCGCAGTGGTGGGAGAACCATCCGATCGTGGCGCACGAGGCCCGGGCCCTGGGCGTGCCGGTGTGGTCCTCGGCGGTGCCGTCCATGCGCCACCTCGCGGACAACGAAGGCGTCCACCTCGTCGAGCAGTACGCCGACCCGGCTTCGTGGAGGCAGGCGATCGATGCCGCGGCCGGACACCAGGAGCCGCGGGTGCCGTCGTTCGGCCGCCGGACGTCGGCGTTCGAGGAATTCGTCGAGGAGATGGTCTCCGTCTACCGGAAGGAGGCGACCAGGTGATGCCCGAGCAGATGCCTCCGATCGTGGTGCCGGAGCGCTTTCGGAAGTTCCTCGTCACCGACGACTTCGACCGCTACGGGCTCGAACCGGGCCGGCCGACGCCAACTCCCCAGTACCTGCAGGTGGAACTCACCGACCTGTGCAACCTCTCCTGCGCCGGATGTGTGCGGGCGGTGCACGACAGCAGCGGCGGGCACCTGCCGCTGGACGCCTTCCTCACCCTGCTCGAGCAGCTTCCGGGTCTCGGGCACGTCTCCTTCGTCGGCGCCGGTGAGGCGCTGATCGTCCGCGACTTCGCCTCCTTCGTCCAGGCGTGCACTGACCGGTCCGTATTCACCTCGACGAACACCAACGGCCTGCTCGTGCGCCGTCGTCTCCAGCCGGTCCTCGACGCCGGACTGGGCCTGCTCGCCATCAGCGTCGACGGCGCAGACGATGCCACGCTCGGGCGGATGCGCTCCGGCCTTCGCCGATCCCAGCTGTCCACCGCGCTGCGCGAGGCTGCGGAGATGACGCGACACCGCGACACCGCGCTGTCGGCCGCGGTGACGCTCTCCACCGCCAACATCTACCAGTTCCCGGCGATCGTCGACTTCGTCGCGGACCACGGCGTCACGCGGATCAGTGTGGAGAGCCTGCACCACTGGGGCGAGGACAAGACCCTCAACGCCGAGTCCCTGTTCGCCGCAGCTCTCTCGCAGGTCGTGCCGCACCTGGAAGCCGGCCTCGCCCGCGCCGACGAACTGGGCCTGCAACTGTCGATCTTCGACTACTCCCGGCTGGCCTCCCCGTCTGCCGCGAAGGCCGTGTGCCCGTGGCCCTGGGACGCCAGCTACATCACCAAGGACGGCGACGTCACGCCGTGCTGCATCCACATGGAGTCCTCTCCCGGAAACGTGCTCGGCAACATCCACCACGCGCCGATGGCCGAGATCTGGACCTCGAAGCCGTACGGGGCTCTGCGGGACTCCTTCCTCTTCCGGAGCCCTACCTGGTCCTCGTGCGAAGACTGCGTGTACCGAATGGAGTTCGGACGTGTCTGACACCCATCCGCCCGCCCTCCTGGGCAACCGCCCGGCCAAGGACAGCCAGCGACTGCTGCACCGGGCGGTCGACCTCGGCCTCGACTTCGCCTCCGGAGCCTTGCGCGACGGCCTGGTCCTGCAGCACGCGACGGTCAGCGAGCTCATCGACCGCTTCGCCAGCCCGCTGCCCCAGGGCGGCGAGAACGACGAGCAGTTCCTTGAGGCCCTGACCCAGATCGCCAGGTGGTCGATCTCCCAGGCAGACCCGCGCTATCTCGCGTTCCCCGACACCGGCGACAGCATCGCCGCCCTCGCGGCCGACATCGTCGCTTCCTTCCTCAACCAGAACCTGATCGCCTACGACCGCAGCGCTCCCGCCGCCAGCGTGATCGAGGCCCAGCTGATCACCTGGCTCCGGGAACTCGTCGGCTACCCGGTCACGCCTCTGGCCGACTACCAGGGACTCGGGTCGCTCGGCGGAATGTGGACCTCCGGCGGCAACATGAGCAACCACATCGCCATCGCCGCGGCCCTCGCCCACACCTACCCCAAGATCCGCACCACCGGCCTGCGCGCACTCCCCGAGCAGCCGGTGATCCTGCTGGCCGGCGGAGTCGAGCACTTCTCCTACCTCGCCGCCGCCCAGGCCCTCGGCCTCGGCACCGACGGACTCCTGTGGGCGGACGCCACCCCGGACTTCACCAGCGACCCCGCCTCCGTCGCCCGCCTGCTGGCCTCGCCGCCTCCCGGGAAACGGATCTTCATGGTCGTCGGCGTCGCGGGCAACTGCCGCACCACCGGCATCGACGACCTGCAGGCCCTCGCCGAGCTCAGCGATCAGCACAACACCTGGTTCCACGTGGACGCCTGCCACGGAGGCAGCCTGCTGTTCTCCGAGAAGCTCAAGGTCCAGCTCGCCGGCATCGAGAACGCCGACTCCATCGCCCTCGACCCGCACAAGGGACTGTTCGTCAGCTACCCCTCCAGCTACGTTCTCTTCCGAGACCCCGCCGCGCTCGGCCGCTTCGCCCGCTACCCGGACCGCGCAGACGACCCCGGCTGTCTCGACCTCGGACTGATCACCCCGTTCTACGGCTCCCGCGGCTTCGAATCACTCAAGCTCTGGGCGCTGATGAAGCACCAAGGTGTCGACGGCATCGGCCGACTCGTCGAAGACCGTCAGGCCACCTTCCAGAAGATGGTCGACCTGCTCGATCGCACCGGCTGCTTCCGGATGCTCGGCACCTCCGACTTCTACCGATGCGCCTTCGTCTTCCTCCCCACCCCGGCCGCCGAAGCCCTCGACCAGAGCGCCCTGCCGGCCGCGCACCACGCCGCGGTGCGCGACCTCATCTCCCGCTACACCGCCGCCTTCGCTGACCGCCTGTACCGCGCCGGCACGGTCGTCTTCGACCTGTTCGCACTGCAGGACCTCGCCAACCGTGTCGGCCTCGGCACGAGAGCCAAGTACCAGGTCATGGGGATGTGCGTGGGCCACCCACACATCCCTGACCAGGTCGAGCGCGGAATCGAGCGGGACATCACCAAAGCTGCCCATGAGCTCACGGACCGCATGCTGGAAGACCTCCGCGCCTTGCTCACGTCCGCGCACCCGGCAAGCAGCGCCCCGGGGCCGGACGTGACCGGACCGGCGGGATGGTGACCACCGTGACCTATCCACCCGCGTTCACGATCGCCTACCTCGTCCACAGCGACGTCGAACTCCTGCGCCGCACCATCCCCACCACCCTGGACGCCCTGACCCGCGGCACCCGCCACCCGTACGACCTGGTGCTCGTCGTGGACGGTGCCGAGAGCGCACCAACTGCGGAGATCGCCGAACTCGCCCACAGCACCTGGGGGTTCGACGAGGTACGGCTACGCTGGCGCACCCGCCACCGGGCCTCCGGCGACCAGGCGAACAACATCCACACCCACTTCGTCAGCGACAAGAGCCGCTTCCTGATCACCATCGAAGGAGACGTCGTCGCCTTCCGCGACCCGAGCACCACCGATGTCCTCGCCGAGATCGCCGAAACGTTCGACCAGTGCCCGCAGCTCGCACTCGCCCAGCGCATCGACGACCACGACTGCTGGCAATGGAAGCTCGAAGAGGTCGGCCCGCCGCTGAGCAACCGAGCCCGCTCAGTCAACCGCGTCTCCTCTCACTTCCTGATCTACGACACCCACCGGGCCCGCCCCGTCATGACCGCAGCCGGCGGCATCCCCGGCGATCGGTTCCACGACGACGGCCAGCGCTGGATGAACTACGAGGACTGGCTCTCCCGCACCTTCGCCCAGCCCTCCGGACCCGGCATCGGCTACCTGCACCGCCTCCCGCTCCGGGTCTTCCACTGCGACGAGAAGACCGCCCCCGGTTCCGCCCACTACCGCCGTAACATCGCCACCCGCCTGCGTGTCTTCGCAGAACGCGAGCACGCCGTGAAGGAGGAACTCGGTGCCTGACCACCGTCTTATCCCCTCGCCCGTGTTCCTCCTCTCCCCAATCCGCTCCGGATCGACCCTGCTGCGCTGCCTGCTCGGCTCCCACCCGGACGTCCACGCCCCGCACGAACTCCACCTC
This sequence comes from Kitasatospora sp. NPDC048715, assembly GCF_043198905.1. Classification (NCBI taxonomy): domain Bacteria; kingdom Bacillati; phylum Actinomycetota; class Actinomycetes; order Kitasatosporales; family Streptomycetaceae; genus Kitasatospora; species Kitasatospora sp. NPDC048715. Next base: position 104,110 of record NZ_JBICVH010000026.1, read on the forward strand.
GCCGGCTACACCGTGGCCGTCGACGACGAATTCACCGACCTGTCCATGCGCACCCTCGGACTCGCCCGCACCGACCTCGAGCACCTGCTCTGGGACCGCCTGCTGCACCGCCAGCTCACCGAGGCCGACAAGAGCGTGCTCGTCGAGAAGTCCCCGGGCAACGTGTTCATCTGGCAACGCCTCGCCGCCTGCTGGCCCCAGGCCCGCTACATCGTCCTGCGCCGGCACCCGGTCGCCATCGCCGACTCCATCCGCCGCGCCGGCGACGCCAACGACCTCGCGGAAGCGGCCGTCACCGTCGATAAGTTCGCCACCGCCCTCGACGAAGCCGCAGCCAACCTTCCGGGCGCCGTCCACGTCACCTACGAGCAGCTCACCGCCGACCCGGAAACCACCTGCAAGGCCCTGTGCGAGCGCATCGGCATCCCCTGGGATCCGAGCATGCTCGACTACGGCCGCCACGACCACGGCCCGTTCATCTACGGCATCGGTGACTGGTCACCCCAGATCGCCTCCGGCCGCATCCAAGCCGCTACCCCACCGCCGCCGAGGGACGACATCCCGCCGCTGCTCAACTCCTGGTGCCAGAAGTGGGGCTACGCCCCGTGAACCAGCCGCGATCGTCAACCGTCTTCTGGCTCCTCGGGCTGCCGGCCTCCGGCAAGACCACTCTCGCCCGGCACCTCCTCGACTACCTCCGCACAGAGCACGGCGCCGACTGCAGGCTCTACGACGCGGACATCGAACGTGCCGCCGGTGTCCTGCGAGATCTCGGCTGGTCACCCTCCGACCGCATTGCCACGATCCGTGCCCTCGCACACGCTGCCAGCCAGCAACAGGTCGGCATCGTCACCCTGGTGACCTCCACCGAGGCGGAGCGGCAGCTCGCCGCAGACCTCCTCGGAGAACATCTCCACCTCATCCACGTCCACGCACCCGAACCAGTGCGCCACGCCCGGGACGTTGTCCGCACCGTCCGCGCCTACCGGACCAACCCGGCACCGGACGCGCCGGAGCTGTCCTGGTCCGATCCCGAACAGCCGTCGCTGGCGCTGGACACCACGGCCCCGCTCAGCACCACCGTGAACGCCCTGTGCGCCTTCGCCGCCACCGCCCTCAGCAACGACGCCGGGCCGTAGGCTGTCCCGGCTCGAGTCGTGCCGGAGCTCACCTTCTACTTCTGCACGCGCCACTTCCGGTAGATGCGGACGGTGTCGGTGCCCGCGCCCAGACGACCGAGAGCCGGCTCGCAGTGAATGGCGCTCTCTTCGAGTGCGAGCTGAAGCTCCATGGCGTGTCCCTTGCTCAGGCGAGTCCGGGCCACCGTCATCAGCTCAGCCCAGGGATCGGCACCGGCTTCGGGCATGCTTCTCTCGACGGAGCTGGAAGCAGTCCAGTCTTCCGCCAGTCTCGTGAAGCCCGCCGCCCGCCAGGTATTCGTCAAATGTCGGCGGGTCATGAGTACGGAATCGTTCTCGGCGAGGCGCCCACGGAGCACCTCCACCACGTGATCAACCCGGGCGTCGACAGACATGGCTCTCCACATGAAGAATTTCCTCTGCACTGTGCCGCAATTACACGACACAGCCTGCAAGCCCGTCAACCGACTCGATGCAAAGCGCGAGCCAGACCGCATTCGAGCAGGTGGGAGCCTTCCCCACTGGCAGACCAATGCCCGATTTAACTTCAGCGACGAAGATTGCAATACGTTTCCACAATTGGAGGGGCGGTTCTTTCCTCGCCGGAAATTCGGGAAGGATTTAATTCGGACGTACGGCGACGATCGATCACGCCCCTGCTCCACTGCCGCCCTGTCGCGGGGCGATGAGAGATCTCACCCCGCCCACGCGCCCCACCATCACTGCGGGGCGCCCGGCACAGTAGCTTCATGCCGCGGCCGAGCCGTCGGGTACCCAGCTCCCGCGCTCCGGCGACATACCCGTCCCAGCCCGGTGCCGACCAGCACTGTCGCCATGGCGCGCCCTGGGGCGCTCCGCAAGAGCGATGAACGCCAGCTCGGAGAAGAAGAAAGCGCCCAAGCGATCCGCCTCTCCCACTGCGGCGTACCACTCTTCAATCTCCTCGGGGCTGACGGAACCGCGGCCGTGCCTGGCCGCGGACAACAGTGCCTTCCGAATCTGGCCGAGCCGGTCCTTCGCGTGCCCTGTGAACGCGGTCGACCACACCAGCAGCGGCTCTACATGGAGAAGGCTTAGCGGACTGCCGGCCACAAGCAGGCCGAGCTTGCGGCCAATCCGGCCGTCCGCGTGGTCCATCCAGCTCTGCGCGTCGTCCGCGAACGCGTGGCAGACCCGCCGGTCGAGATCGGCGTCCGCGCCAGCAATGACCATGGAGTCGAAGTCGACGTGCGCGATGACCGCCCGACCGCCTGGCCGCAGGACTCGTGCGACCTCCGCGAGCATCCCCTGCGGGTCCGGCAAGCACTCGATGGTGTTGTACGACAGGACGACGTCCACACTGCCGTCTGCGCATGGCAGGGGGTCGCGGAGATCGGCAACGATCGTCGCCGTCGCCCCGGCGTGGTCCTTCAGGACAGCGTCCGCCTGGCGCAGGAACTCTGGGGACCGGTCGAGTCCAATGAGAGCAGCTTCCGGTGCTATTCGGCTGACCGCGCACAGAGTCGGTCCCGCGCCGCACCCGAGGTCGACAACCTGGTCGCCGGGCTGCGGGCGCGCCAGTTCCACAATGCGCGCATGGATGGGTTCGGCACGGTCCGACACGGCACATCCCTCTTCCGCGGTTCCGCGCCAGAGCCCGAGGTGGCGGCACCAATAGTTCAGGTTTGCACTATATGGCACATTCTGAGGTGAATCATCCCGAGAGGAAGTTGCCGAACCGCACTTCTCCTCGCCCCTTGCGGAAGCCAAGGGAAAGCCCCTGATCAGAGCGCTGGGGGCGGCCCGGTGGTCGCGTGGTGGTCGCGGGTTGCCGCCGGGAGACTGGATATCGGGCAAGCTCCGTTTCCGGAGGCGATCAGCATGCACTCTCCAACCGACCGCGGTCGCGTCTACCGTCGCTGTGGCTGCCGTGACGTGCAGCGCCGACAGCTCGGCACCAGGTGCCCCGCGCTTGTGGCAGACCAGCACCATGGGACCTGGGCCTTCGCGGTCGACGTGCCGTCCATCGACGGCCGTCGCCATACCGTCCGCCGCGCGGGTTTCCCGGACGAGGTCGAGGCCCGCATCGCACTGCACCGCTTCAACCTGGGCCTCGACACCGGCGTCGTTGCCGATCCCCGGCAGACCTGTGGCCAGTACCTGACCGAGTGGCTCGCGCAGAAGGAGCAGGTCCTCAAGCCCACCACGATGGCTGGCTACAGCGCCTACGTCGACAAGGACCTCATCCCCGCGATCGGCGACATCCCCCTGGACGACCTCGAACGCCAGCATCTTCGCGCCTTCGTCACCACCCAGCTCAGCCGCGGCCGGGGCAAGGTCACCGTCCACCGGATCATGTCCACCCTCTCCAGCGCCCTCAGCGACGCGGTCAGCGGCGAACGCCTGCATCGCAACCCGGCCAAGCCCACCCTCATTGCCAGGCCCGCCGCAAAAGAGCGCCACCTGTGGACCGAGGAGGAAGCCGCCCGCTTCCTGCGCTTCACCCACGCCACCGACCCGCTGTTCGCCGACCTCGCCGAGCTGATGATCGGGACCGGCATGCGCAAGGGCGAAGCGCTCGCCCTGCGCTGGGACGACGTCCACCTACCCGAGCGCACCCTGTTCGTCCGGGCCACCCTCTCCGTGATCAACAACACCCGGCTCCTGCTGACCACCCCCAAGACCAAGGGCAGCCGCACCTGGGTTGCCCTGTCCGACCGCGTCGTCGACGCCCTCGACGAGCGGGCGGGCTCACGCGCGTTCGGCCAGGGCGCGTCCGCCGGCGGGTACGTCTTCCACCGCCACGGACGCCCCCTGCACCCCAAGCACGTCCTCGACCGCTTCCACCTGCTCTGCGACTGGTCCGGCGTCCCGCGCATCGCCGTTCACGACCTGCGCCACCTCGCCGCGAGCTTCGCGATGGCCGCCGGCACCCCGCTGCCGGTCGTCTCGAAGACGATGCGTCACCGCACGCTGTCGACCACCGCGAACATTTACGCCCAACTGCCCCGCGCCGCCGTCCGTGCGGCCGTCGACGCCATCGCCTGGACGCTCGACGGAGCCGACCGGGCCGTCCTCGGCCGCCCGGCCTGCCGCGCCCGCCGACCCGTGCACCAGAGTCCGCGCCCGCACCGCAGACTGGCTCCCCATCAGGCCCCAGCCGCGAGCACCACATCCACCCCGTGGCCGAAGTGGCCCGGCGACCACCATGCGACCACCAGCTGACCAAACGCCAGAAAGGCCGCTCCCGCCAGAAGCGGAAACGGCCTACGACCTGCGGTTATGCAAGTCGGGACGACAGGATTTGAACCTGCGACCCCTTGACCCCCAGTCAAGTGCGCTACCAAGCTGCGCCACGTCCCGTGGTCTCGGCGCCTGCAGCGGGGCCTGGGGGGCTCTGCTGTGGGCTTCTCGACCTTGCCTCCGGTTGTCCCGGCGACGTGGAAAACAATACAGCACGTCGGGGGGTGCTCGCTGCCAGGTTTGGGTGGGTGGGTCAGGGGGTGGGGTGGCGGGCGTCGTAGGTGAGGAAGGCGGGGCGGCGGGCGGCGAGGAGGAGGACGGCGGCGACGCAGGCGAGGCCACCGGTGATCACGGAGGTGGCGGGGTTGGTGAGGGCGGCGACGGTGCCGGACTCGAAGTCGCCGAGGCGGGGGCCGCCGGCCACGACCACGATGAAGATGCCCTGGAGGCGGCCGCGCATCTCGTCCGGGGCCGCGACCTGCATCATCGTGTTGCGGAAGATCATGCTGACGGTGTCGGCGCAGCCGGCGACCGCGAGCAGCAGGAGGCCGAGCCAGAGGTTGTGGAGGGCGCCGAAGGCCGCGATGGCCAGGCCCCAGGCGACGACGGCGGCGAGGATGGCGGCGCCCTGGCGGTGCACGCGGCCGACCCAGCCGGAGAAGAGCGCGCCGATCAGGGCGCCGACGGCCGGGGCGGAGACCAGCAGGCCGACGGTGCCGGCGTCGCCGCCGTAGAAGGTGACCGCGATGGCCGGGAAGAGGGCGCGCGGCATGCCGAAGACCATGGCGGCCAGGTCGGCGAGGAAGCTGGTTCGCAGGTTGGGCTGGTCGCGCAGGAAGCGGAGGCCGTCGAGGACGGAGGCGCGGCCCTTGCGTTCGCCGAGCGGCCGCATGGCGGGCAGGCGCCACATCGCGTAGAGGGTGCCGGTGAAGGCGACGGTGTCGATCAGGTAGGCGGCCTGGGCGCCGTAGGTGCCGATGAGGACGCCGCCGAGCATCGGGCCGACGGTGAGGCCGAGGTTCATGCTGACGGTGTTCAGGGCGTTCGCCGCCGGGAGTTGGTGGCTGGGCACCAGGCGGGGGATCATCGCGGACCGGGCGGGCGAGCTGATCGCGAAGAACCCGGCCTGGGCGGCGACGGCGGCGTACAGGACGGCGACCAGCCCGAGGCCGGCCAGTGCCTGCGCGGCCAGGGCGGCGGAGACGACGGCCAGACCGGCCGAGCCGATCAGGCCCAGCCTGCGCCGGTCGACGGTGTCGGCGATCGCGCCGCCGTAGAGGCCGAAGGCGACCAGCGGGACGAGGGAGAAGATGCCGACCAGGCCGGTCGCGAAGGCGGAGCCGGTCAGTTCGTAGACCTGGACGGAGACGGCGACGGCCGTCATCTGCTGGCCTATGGAGGAGATGGCCTGCCCGGCCCAGACCCGGCGGTAGTCGGGGTGGTCGCGCAGCGGGCTGAGGTCGGCGAACGCCCGCCGGTACCAGGGTGAGCCGGCCGCCGGTCCCGGCCCGGGTCCGCCTCCCGGCCCGGGATCGGGTTCTGACTCGGCGGCGGAGTGCGAGGAGGTGGAGGGGGCCGGGGAGGGCGTGGACGCCGAGGGGGCCGAGCCGTGCGAGGTGGACGGGGCGGGCGACGAGGACCGCGACGACGACGGGGACGACGTGGAATGTTGATTGTTCGACATAGTCCCCCATGCTCCGCTCCGCCCCCGGACGGTCTCCCACCGGGGCCCGTGCCAGGGCCCGCCCGAGCCAGGGCCCGCCCGAGCCGGAAGACGCCCGGGCCGAGCCGCGGCCCGGACCCGCCCGAGCCGAACCGCAGCCCGGCCTCGCCCCGTCCGGGCCGCTACCGGCTCAGCACCTGCCTCTCCCCCGCCTCCACCGCGAAGTCCAGCCGGTTGCCCGGCGGCGGGAAGGGGCAGATGAAGTGGTCCGAGAAGGCGCACGGCGGCAGGTAGGCCCGGTTGAGGTCGAGGACGGTGCGGCCCTCGGCGTCGGGCGCCGGCAGGGTGATGAAGCGGAAGCGGTAGGTGTCGATGCCGCTGGTCGCGTCGGCGATCACGCCGCTGAGCCACCCGCCCGACCCGCTGACGGTCAGGGTGCGGTGCTCGCCCGCCACGGTGAAGGCGATCTGCCCGGAGACGGCCAGCGGGCGTTCCCGGCCGTCGGCGTTCGGGACGACGACCGACCGCGCGTCGTCGTCCTCGAACGGGGTGAAGACGGCGGGCACGGCCCACTCGGGCGCGTACGGGTAGGCGGAGATGCCGGCGAACGCGACCCGGCGGGGTGCGGCCGGGTCGAAGACCCGCAGGGCCAGCTCGCCCTCGCGCTCGATCGGGACGAGCAGCAGGGTGCCCAGGGTGGCGGTGTCGGCGGCCGGGTCGCTGTCCGGGCGGAGCAGCACCTCGCCGTCCACGGGTGCGCCGGCGCCGTCGACCGTGATGCCGTCGGAGGCCGCGGCCCGGACCCGCACGCCCTCGGCGTCGGCCCACCAGTGCCCGGGCAGGCCGGGGACCTCGGCCGGCTCGGGCTCCAGCCAGTGCGTGCCGGTGAGCGCGAGCTGGCCGTGCTCCGCGCTCACCGACGCCGCCCGGCCGTCGCTCCAGTGCTTCCAGTCCTCCGCGGCTGTCGCCGTCATCGGTCCACCCTCCCGGTCGGTTCGCGGACGGCCCGCCGTTCGGGCCGCCCCTCTCGGTCATCCACAACACCGTCCGCTCGGACGGATCATTCCCGTCGGCCCGGAACCGCCGGAACCGCAACACGGCGGCAACGCGCCGACACGCGGCACAACACGGGGCACGGAACCGGCCGCACGCATCGCCTACCGGTCACCTACCCGTCGCGGCGCTTCAGCGGACGGAACAGTCCCTCCTGCATCACGGACACCACCAGCCGGCCGTGCCGGTCGAAGATCTGTCCGCGTGCGAGGCCGCGCGCGCCGTGCGCGATCGGGGACTCCTGCTGGTACAGCAGCCAGTCGTCCGTCCGGAACGGCTGGTGGAACCACATCGCGTGGTCGAGCGAGGCCATGTCGAAGTTCCGCTCGCCCCACAGCGGCTCGACCGGGGCGCGGACGGCGTCCAGCAGCGTCATGTCGCTGGCGTAGGTGAGGGCGCAGACGTGGATCAGCGGGTCGTCCGGCAGTCGGCCGTTGGTGCGCAGCCAGACGCCGCTGCGCGCCTCGACGCCCTCCAGTTCCTCCTCGGTCCAGCGCAGCCGGTCGACGTAGCGGATGTCGAAGGGCTGGCGGCGGCTGATGAACGGGGGCAGCTCGCCGAGCCGGGAGCCGACCTCGTCCAGGGCGCTGGGCAGGTCCTCGGGGGCGGCGACGGCCGGCATCGGGTACTGGTGCTCGATGCCGCCCTCCTCGGGTCTGTGGAAGTCGGCGGTGAGCGCGAAGATCGACCGGCCGCCCTGGATGCCGAGCACCCGGCGGGTGGTGAAGGAGCGGCCGTCGCGGATCCGGTCGACCTGGTAGACGATCGGCACGCCGGGGACCCCGGGGCGCAGGAAGTAGGCGTGCAGCGAGTGGACCGGGCGCGCGTCGTCCACCGTGCGCCCTGCCGCGACCAGTGCCTGCCCGGCGACCTGGCCGCCGAACGTCCGTTGCAGCGCCTCCTCGGGACTGCGGCCACGAAAGATGTTGAGTTCGATCTGCTCAAGGTCGAGCAGATCGACCAGGTCGTCGACGGGGGTACCCATGCGCACGCTTCCTCTCCGGACTCCGAATGCATTCTCCAGCTCACTCGAATTCTCCGGCGACCCGGGTCATTCCCGCGCAGCAGTCCGGAACCCCCGGTTCACTCGAACGAGTAGACGAGCGACGGCCCCGTCTCCCGGGGCTACTCCCCCAGGCCCGACTCCCGGACCGTGATGTTGAGCCGCCCGACCAGCCCCAGCGCCGGATCGGCCGTCCCCGGCAGCGTCCGCACCACCCCGTGGTACGCGAACCGGGCCGGACCGCCGAACACCAGCAGGTCCCCGCTGCGCAGTTCCAGGTCGGTCCACGGACGGGTCCTGGTCTCGGCGTTCCCGAGCCGGAAGACGCAGCCGTCGCCCAGCGAGAACGAGACCACCGGCGCGTCCGCCCGCTCGTCGCGGTCCTGGTGGAGCCCCATCTTCGCGCCCTGCGCGTAGTGGTTGACGATCGCGATGTCCGGCTCGTACGACGCCGCGCCCGCGATCTCCCCCAGTGCGGCCCCGTACGCCTCGGCGACGGCCCTGCGGGCCAACTCCCCGAGCAGCGGCGGGAACGGCTTGACGGGCGCACCGTCCTCGGCGACCCGCCGGTACCCGTACGGGTACCAGTGCAGGCCGAGGCTCACCATCCGGACGGACATCATCCCGCCGGTGGGCATCCGCACGGCGTGCAGGCCGGCCGGCGGGCGGGCCCACTCCCGGCAGGCGGCGACCAGGCGTTGCTGAGCGCCGGGGTCCAGCCAGCCGGGCAGCAGGACGGCGCCGGGGGCCGGTTCGGAGCGCTCGCGCCCGCCCGGGCACCCACCCGGGTCGCCGAACAGCTCACCCTGGATCACCCCACCATCCTCCCGCACCGCACCGGCCCACGAACGCCGACGGCCGCTCCCCCGGTCGGCGGGAAGAACCCGCGCGACGGAGAAGCGGCCGTGGAAGCCGTGCACATGAACACATCGGAACGTCGGTACATCCGTACATCGGTACGTCAGCACGTCCCTACGTCCTGATGTCCGTACGTCGGCACGTGGGCACGTCCGCACGTCGGCACATCGGTTCGTCAGCACCTCGACAGGTCGGCGCATCGCCACCCGGTCGGGCACCGGCGCCGTGAACCCGGCAGCCGATGCCGGCTGCGCACGGGACCTCAGCGCTCGGTGAGACCTCAGATGCTGAGGGTCTGGCCCGGGAAGATCAGGTTCGGGTTGCCACCGATGACCTTGGCGTTGTTCTGGTACAGGTCGTGCCAGTCCAGGCCCTGCGCGGCGGCGATGGAGCTCAGGGTGTCACCGGCCTTGACGGTGTAGTCGCCCTTGGCGGCCGGCTTGGCGTCGTTCGAACGGTTCCAGGACTTGGCGCCCTGGTCGGCCTTCGGCGCGGACTTCTGGGCGTCGGCCTTCGACGCATCGGCCTTCGGGGCGGCAGCCTTCGGCGCGACGGCGTCGGTCTTCGGCGCGGCCTGGGCCTTGGGGGCGGCCTTCGGGGCCTCGGCCGGCTTGGCGGCGGCCTTCGGGGTCTGCGCCGGCTTGGCGGCGGTCGAGCCGGAGGTGGAGCCCGCCGAGGTGTCGACGGCGGCCGGGGCGCCGCCCTTGGTCAGACCGGCCTTGACGGAGCAGACGGGCCAGGCGCCCGGGCCCTGCGAGGCGAGGACCTTCTCGGCGACGGCGATCTGCTGCGCCTTGGTGGCCTGGTTGGCCTGCGGGGCGTAGGCGGTGCCACCGAAGGCGGCCCAGGTGCTGGAGGTGAACTGCAGACCGCCGTAGAAACCGTTGCCGGTGTTGATGGCCCAGTTGCCGCCGCTCTCGCACTGGGCGACGGCGTCCCAGGTGGAGACGGAGGCGGCGGAGGCCGAGGTGGCCGTGACGAGGCCGGCCACCGGCAGGGCCGCGACAGCGGCGCCCGCCACGACCGCCATCCGAACGCGGTTGCGCTTGGTGACGGTGGAGGTGGTGGCAGCGGCGGTCTCGTTACGGAAGGTCATGGGGTTCCTCTCGACAGCCCCGGGCGGACATGCGGAACCAGGCCCTGGAAGGGGCCTCGTTCGCTTGCCGCGTCCGTCGGACGGCCGTGCACGTGTCGGACGTGCCGCTGCCGCCCCGGCCACCCAGCCGCTCGCCGACGACCTGTTCGAGCGATCGCGTCGGCGGGCACCTGCCGCACCCGGCGGACCGGGGGGCTGTGCGTCGGGGGTGAACCCGGGTGGCGCTCGTTGCGCCGACCAAGAAGCTACGAGCCGGTCGACGAGGAAGCCAAAACTTCAACGATTTGCCCAGCTCAGCCGGGGGTTACCGCTGGTAATGACCATGCAATCATGACCGAAATGTCCGCTTTGGCCGTTGATTCCTAGATCAAACATCAGTGCGGCGTGACCCACCTCACTGTTTGATTCCGGCAGTCCCGGCACCGACATCGACAGATTGCGACCACGGGAACACGCCACGCGGTCGGATCAGACGCAATTCCCGTCAGCCTCGACGGGCACCCGTGACGCCTGACACAAGGGCCCGTTGGGCATGGCGACCTCCCTGTGTCCGCACCGAACCCCCATCCGCACCCATCCGAGGAGACCCTGTGCCGCGCATGCTCGACGTCAGCGACGAGGTCCGGTCCGAGATCGGCGACGACGAGGCCGACCGGCTGCTAGGCGGTGACCGCGCCCCCGACAGCTACGAGTGCACCTCCTGCCGGACTCCCGGCGACACGCACGTGGAGCCCACCAGCACCGTGCTGTTCGTCGGCGAGGAGACCGCCGTCCTCGCCTTCGCGCACGCCCGCTGCATCCCCTCCCAGGTGGTCCCGGTCTCCGAGGAGCAGCTGGCCGGCGCCGTCCGCAGCATCAGCCAGTCCCAGCCCGGCGGCCCGGACCTGGCCGTCCCCGCCGCCGCGCCGGGCGCCCCCGCACCAGTCCCCGCCCCGGCACCGGCCCCGGCCGCGCCCGGCGGACCCACCCCGACCCCGCCGGCCGCGGCCGGCCAGGCCGCCATCCTCGGCATCACCTGCGGGCTGGTGCTGCACGGCAAGGTCGGGCACGCCTCGCTGGTGGTCGAGCCGACCGGGCCGGTCGGCCGCCCCGGCAGCACCTCGGGCGAGGACGAGTTCCTCGACCTGCTCCACGACGCCGGCTTCCAGCCCGTCACCGACCTGGACGAGACCCCGGACCAGCTGCCCGGCTGGTCCGTCCTGGTCGCGATGGGCAAGCTGCACGCGGTCCTCCAGCCCGCCGCGGCCGGCGGCAGCACCGGCTGGTGGCAGGCGCACCAGCCGCTCCAGGTCACCGACGCCTGGCGGATGGCCGCGAACCAGCTGTCCGAGGTGACGATGTACGCCGTCCCGGCCGGCATGGTCGGGCGCCAGCCCCGCGAGGACCTGCTGCGCCAGGCGCTGGAGCGGGCGGTGGCGCTGGGCCAGGTGGTCGCCGCCTCCCTCCCGCTCGCCGGGACCTGATCCGTCCCGGCGCCCAGTCCCGCCCGGTCCCGCCCCGTACCCGCCGGAATGCGGCCTCCTCCCCCGTGGCCGTCTTCCGGCGGGCGGGCGCGCGCCCAGCGCCCCGATATGCCCAACACCCCGGCGCACCGCCCGGCCCGTACCCCGGCGCCCCCGTACTCCGCCCGGCGCGCCCTCCCCCTCCACGCTCCGGCGTGTGGGCGCACCCACACCCCGGCGCCCCGCATCCCCCCGCCCCTCTCACTCGTTGGCTCCTACGTGTACAGCTACGACGTCTCCGCAGCCCCCGGCCGGTCCGCCACCGCCTCGCGCTCGATCCCGGGCATGCGCCCGTCGTACGACGCCGAGCACCCGCACTCCGCCACGCCGATCTACGACGAGCTGTACTCCGAGTACCGGCGCCTCTTCCGTGCCCTGCCCGGCGACCGCTCGGGGGAGGAGGACCTGAAGTTCACCGGCTTCGCGGTCCGCGACGGCTACCCGGTGCTCGGCGAGCAGCGCCCGTACCCGCCCCAACAGCAGGCCTTCCACACCCTCGCGGGCCAGGCACCGGGCCTCCCCCAGTTCATGCCGAGCTCCCAGCACCACGGGTCCGGGCCGACCGGCGGCCACCAGCACGGCCCTGCCGGTGCCCAGCAGCACAGCCACAGCGGCGCTCACAGCGGCACCCACACCGGCGCCCACGCCAACACCCACACCGGCAGTCACCACGGAAGTCACACCGGTGATCACAACGGCGCGCACACCACCGGAAGCCACGTCGGCGGCCACACCGGCGCCCACACCGCGAGCCTCACCACCGGCCGTCACCACGGCCACCCCGGCGGCCACCCCGGCGGCCACCCCGAGCCCACCGCCACCACCCCCACACCCGTCGGCGACAGCCCGGGCCACGCCACCGCAGCCCCGGCCCAGGAGCAACCCGCCCTCCCCGCCGCCCAGTTCACCAACGGCCAGGGCTGGGTCGCGACCGGCTACCTGGGCTCGTCCCCGCACCCCACGCCGATGCCGGTCCCCGCGCCCCAGCCCCCGGCACCGCCCGCACCCTCCCCGGTGATGGGCACGGTCTCCGGCCTCGCCCCCACCCGGTCCACCGGCGGCCGCCACCGCCAGATGCTCTCGCTGCCCCCTGGTCCCACGGTCGACCACCGCTGACGACCGCCGGGCCCCGGGCGGACCCGAGCGGGGCCCCAGGCCGAACCGGATCGACTCAGACCGGGACGGGCCAGGCCGGGCCTGACCAGGCCAGACGCGCCCCCGCTCCCCCCGTCCCCCGAAAACGCCGGAGGGCCCCGCCACCACTGCGGCGAGGCCCTCCGGCCGTCGGTCGGCGGACCGACCACTCCTTCTACCTGCTACTACTTCTTCTTGCGCTTCTCCCGGACCCGCACCGAGATCGAGATCGGCGTCCCCACGAACCCGAACTCCTCACGCAGGCGGCGCTCGATGAAGCGCCGGTAACCGGCCTCCAGGAAGCCCGAGGAGAACAGCACGAAGCGCGGCGGACGGACGCCGGCCTGGGTGCCGAACAGGATGCGCGGCTGCTTGCCGCCGCGGATCGGGTGCGGGTGGGCGGCGACCAGCTCGCCGAGGAAGGCGTTCAGGCGCGCGGTCGGGATGCGGGTCTCCCAGCCCTCCAGCGCGCTCTCGACCGCCGGGACGAGCTTCTCCATGTGCCGACCGGTCTTGGCCGAGACGTTGACGCGCGGGGCCCACTGCACCTGGACGAGGTCGCGCTCGATCTCGCGCTCCAGGTAGTAGCGGCGCTCCTCGTCCAGCTGGTCCCACTTGTTGTAGGCGATGACGACGGCGCGCCCGGCCTCGACGGCCATCGAGATGATCCGGGTGTCCTGCTCGGCGAGGGTCTCGCTGGCGTCGATCAGGACGACCGCGACCTCGGCCTTCTCCAGTGCGGAGGAGGTGCGCAGCGAGGCGTAGAAGTCGGCGCCGGCGGTCAGGTGGACCCGGCGGCGGATGCCGGCGGTGTCCACGAACTTCCAGGTCTTGCCGCCGAGCTCGATCATCTCGTCGACCGGGTCACGGGTGGTGCCGGCCAGCTCGTTGACGACGACGCGCTCCTCGCCGGCGACCTTGTTCAGCAGGCTGGACTTGCCGACGTTGGGCCGGCCGATCAGCGCGATGCGGCGCGGGCCGCCGGGGGCGGCGTCGCCGAAGGTCTGCGGCGGGGCCTCGGGCAGCGCGTCCATGACGGCGTCCAGCAGGTCGCCGGAGCCGCGGCCGTGCAGGGCCGAGACCGGGAACGGCTCGCCCAGGCCGAGCGACCAGAGGTAGGCGGCCTCGGCCTCGGTGGAGGGGCCGTCGACCTTGTTGGCGCACAGGACGGTCGGCTTGCCCGCCCGGCGGATGAGCTTGATCAGGGCCTCGTCGGTGTCGGTGGCGCCGACGGTGGCGTCCACCACGAACAGCACCGCGTCGGCCTGCTCGATGCCCAGCTCGGCCTGGGCGGCCACCATGGCGTCGATGCCGAGGACGTCGATCTCCCAGCCGCCGGTGTCGACCACCTTGAAGCGGCGGCCGTTCCAGCTGGCCTCGTAGGTGACCCGGTCGCGGGTGACGCCCGGCTTGTCCTCGACGACGGCCTCGCGGCGGCCGATGATGCGGTTCACCAGGGTCGACTTGCCGACATTCGGGCGGCCGACGACGGCCAGCACCGGCAGTCGGACGTGCTCGGCACCGTCCACGGCGTCGAAGCCGTCGAGGTCGAAGCCCTCTTCGGCGGCGAGTGCCATGAACTCGGCGTAGTCGGCGGCGTCCAGCTCACCGTGGCCGGTGGCGGCGTGCTCTGCGGTCATGTTCGTCTGTTCCGTTTCCCGGCCCGGCCCTTCCCAGGGGCGTGCCGTGCGTACCTGCCCCGCTCGGGGCAGCGCGATGGTTGTCTCCGCGGCACCTCGACGGCCCGCGGTTCACTTCGGTCGTTGGTCGGTCGGCCCGGGTGTGCTCGGACCGGTCCTGATCGGACCGGCGGCCGCCGGTCAGACCGCGGACAGTCCGGCCCGCTCCTCCACCAGCCCGGCGATCCGGTCGATCACCTGCTCCAGGGTGAGGTCGCTGGTGTCGACCAGGACCGCGTCCGCGGCCTGGGCCAGCGGGGCCGTCTTCCGGGAGGAGTCGGCGGCGTCGCGGCGGGCGAGGTCGGCGGCCATCGCGGTGATGGTCGCCTCCTCCACGCCCTTGGCGCGCAGCTCGGCCGCCCGGCGCGCGGCCCGGGCCTGCTCGGAGGCGGTCAGGAAGACCTTGACGGTGGCGTCCGGGAACACCACGGTGCCCATGTCCCGGCCCTCGGCGACGATGCCGCGCTCGGCGACCTCGGCGCAGCCGCGCTGCAGCTCCACCAGCCGGGACCGTACGGCGGGGACCGCGGACACGGCGCTGACCTTGGCGGTCACCTCGGGGCCGCGGATCGGGCCCGACACGTCCTGGCCGTCCACCGTGATGGTGGGGCCGTCGGCGTCGGTGCCCGAGACGATCACCGGCTTGCCGCACGCGACGGCCACCGCCTCCGGGTCGTCGACGTCGACCTCGTTGGCCAGCATCCACCAGGTCATCGCCCGGTACATGGCGCCGGTGTCCAGGAAGCTCAGGCCCAGCCGGGCGGCGACCGCCCGCGAGACGGTCGACTTGCCGGAGCCGGAGGGTCCGTCGATGGCGACGACGACCGGGGCGTGCGCTCGGTCGGCAGTGTCCACGGGGCGAACCTCTCTCGAAGCATGGGAGCCGGAGCCTGGGCAGGCGGACGGCCGGGGATTGTCTCCCTCAAGGTTAATGGACCGCCGCCGTGACACTCTCCGCCGCTGTCCGGCCCGCCCGGTCGAGACGGACCGACCGGTCAAGACGGACCGGGCGGTCGAGACGGCCCGGGTGGCGTGAACCGGTCGACCTCGGCCAGTCGACACGAATTGGTCGGTAAAGACTAATCGATACCGACCGGTCGACTCGGACCGGTCGAACTCCCAACATGCCGGTACGCCGGTATGCCAGTACCCCGTGTACTGGTACCCCAGGTACCCCAGGTACACCCGGTACACCCGGTACACCGGGCACAGGCCGGGCCGCTCGCCGGGGAACGTCAGTCCCGGACGCTCCAGCCGCTCGCCCGCAGCGCCTTGGTCAGCCGCTTCACCGCCGTCGGCGCGACCGACAGCTGGACGAAGCCGACCTGCTGCCCGGTCGAGTGCTCGATGACGACGTCCTCGATGTTGACCCCGGCGTCGCCGACCTCCCCGAACAGCCGGCCCAGCTCGCCCGGCTGGTCGCCCAGCACGACCGCCACGGTCTCGTACCGGGTGGGCGGCGCCCCGTGCTTGCCGGGGATCCGGGCCTGACCGGTGTTGCCGCGCCGCATGACGGCCTCGATCCCGGCCGCTCCGGCCTGGCGCTCGTCCTCCTCGACGGCTTCCATGGCGCGCAGCGCGGTGACCGTCTCGGCGAGGTCGCGGGCGACCCCGTCCAGGACGTCGGCGACCGCGCCCGCGTTGGCGGAGAGGATGTCGACCCACATGCCGGGGTTGGAGGCGGCGATCCTGGTGACGTCGCGCACGCCCTGACCGGACAGCCTTATGGCGGTCTCGTCGGCGTTCTCCAGCCGGGCCGCGACCAGCGAGGAGACCAGCTGCGGGGCGTGCGAGACCAGGGCGACCGCCCGGTCGTGCTCGGCGGCGTCCATCACGATCGGCACCGCGCCGCAGAGCGCGACCAGCTCCAGCGCGGCGTTGAGCGTCTCGGTGTCGGTGTCCGCGGTCGGGGTGAGCACCCAGGGGCGGCCCTCGAAGATGTCGGCGCGGGCGGCCAGCGGGCCGGACCTCTCACGGCCGGCCATCGGGTGACTACCGATGTAGTGGACGGTGTCGCAGCCGAGCTCGGCGATCTCGCCGCTCGGGCCGGCCTTCACGCTGGCGACGTCGGTGTACCAGTGCGCCAGGTTGCGGCGCTGGCAGTCGGCGAGCACCTTGCCGACGAGCGCGGGCGGGACGGCGATGATCGCCAGGTCCACCGGGCCGTCGACCGGGTCGGTGATGCCCGCGCCGAGCGACTCGGCGGTACGGGCCGCGTCCGGGTCGGCGTCCTCCAGATGGACGGTCAGCCCGCGAGCGGTCAGCGCGAGCGCGGCGGAGGTGCCGATCAGTCCGGTGCCGACGACGACGGCAGTGCGCATGGCGG
The DNA here is from genome assembly GCF_043198905.1 of Kitasatospora sp. NPDC048715. Lineage (NCBI taxonomy): Bacteria > Bacillati > Actinomycetota > Actinomycetes > Kitasatosporales > Streptomycetaceae > Kitasatospora > Kitasatospora sp. NPDC048715. The sequence goes on from NZ_JBICVH010000026.1 coordinate 120,785, forward strand.
GTCGCTCTCCTCATCACGAATCTCGACAGGTGCCGGGACCGTTCGGGAGCACCCGCGCCCCATCCTCCCTCATCCACCCCGCCGAAGTCCCCACCCACTGCCCGGCAACCCGAACGGCAGCCCCGGCAGCTTCCGGCACCGGCAACCGCCACGGACCCGCCCCCGTCCCACACAGTGCGCACGTCGGACCCGGAAATCCTGCGACGCCCGCCCCGAAGCGGGGCAGACTGGCCGCCCGGAGGAAGGCGCGGGCTGCACGGAACCTGGGCAACGCAGAAGAAACGGACCGGCAGCAGAACGGTTCAGGACAGTCAGAACAGCAAGCAGAGGCGAACAGGGCAGGCATGCGGGCGAGCCGGAGGCCCGCACGGCACAACGAACGCCGCACAACAAGCACCGCACGACGAGCACCGCACGACGAGCACCGCACCGCCGACGCCACGCGGCGGGGGAACACCTCGGGGAACACGCGAACGAAGGGGTTGCGCATGGACGATCAGCACAACGGCCGGAGCGGGCAGTCGAAACCGCCGGCCGTACCGGCCCACCCGTCGGTCCTGGACTCCGTCGTGGTGTACGCCGAAGGCGCGGTGTGCCGCCGACGGGCCACCGTCGCGGTCCCGCCCGGGGGACGGCTGCGGCTGACCGGTCTGCCCGCCGCCCTGGACGGCCGCTCGCTGCGCGCCCGGGTGCTCTCCGGACCGGCCGGCACCGCCGTCACCGAGGCCCGGCTGGAACTGCTCGCCGAACTCCGAGAGCCGGATGAACTCCCGGACCTGAAGCGGGCGCTGGACGAGGCCACAGAGCGCCGCAGCACGCTCGCCGAGCGCCACCGGCTGGTCCTGTCCTCGATCGCCGAGACCGCCGCACTGCGCGCCGTCCCGCCGCAGCGCCGACGCGACGAGCCGCTGCGCCGCACGCCCGCCGACGCGTGGCTGGAGCTCGCCGACTTCGTCGACGAGCGGCTGGCCCGGCTCCAGGAACGCGCCGAGCAGCTCACCCGGGAGCTGGAACTCGCCGATCACGAGCTCGACTTGGCCGCCGACCGGCTGGAACGGGCGTCCACCGCCGACCGAGCCGAGCCGATCGGCACCAGCACCACCGTCCTGCTCACTCTCACCGCTCCCGACACCACCCCCGGCACCACCCCCGGCGCCACCGCGGGCACCGCCGCCCTCACCACCCCCGGCACCACCGAGGACACCGCCCCCGACGGTGACCACCTCGACGTGGAACTGGAACTGGAGTACGGCGTCCCCGCCGCCCGCTGGGTGCCCGCCTACCGGTTGTCCTACCGGACCGGCTCCGACACCGCCCACCTGGTCCTGCGCGCCGCCGTCGCCCAGCGCACCGGCGAGGACTGGACGGGCGTGCGCCTCGCCCTGTCCACCGCCGACCTCGACCGCCGCACCGACCTGCCCCGGCTCGCCTCGCTGCGGATCGGGCGCAGCCAGCCCGCCCCGCCGCCCTCCGGCTGGCGCGAGCCCCCGGCCGGTCTGACCGACCTCTTCACCGGCTACGACGCGGCCGACGCCGACCGCCCCGCCCCGCACCACCGCCTCCACGGCACCGCATCCCGCCCGATCGTCGCCTCCACCCCGACGCCCGTCTCCGCCGCCCCTGCCGCCCGCTCGGCCCGTCTCGGCGGCGCACGTCCGGGCGGTCCCCGGGCCGAGGCCTTCGGGGCCGACGAGCAGATCGCCCCCGCGGCCGGCCCGTACGGCGGTGGCCTGCTGAGCGCCGACGAGCCGATGCCCCCGCCCCCGGGCGGCCCTGGTGGCTTCGCGGGCTACGGCGCCCCGCCGCCGCTCCTGTCCCCGGCCCCGGTCGCCGCCTACGCACCGCTGCCGCAGGCTCCGGGCGGCCTCCCGCCCGGGGAGGCCCGCCGCCGCGTCGGCCACGCCGCCCCACCGCCGCCTCCGCCCGGCCTCGCCCCGGACGCGACTCTGCTCGACTACCCCGACCTCGTCCTGGCCGGCCCGGAGGAGCCCCCCGCCCGGCGCGGCACCCTGCACGCCCGCCCCGAACGGATCGAGCGCGAGGAGCAGGCCTGGCCCCCGCCCGGCGGCAGCGGTACCGCGCAGCTGCGCACCCTCGCCCTGCCCCGGCACGCCGTCCCGCCCCGCGAGTCGGCCGGCTCCTTCGACCACCGCTTCGACGCCGCCGCCCCCGCCGACATCCCGTCCGACGGCACCTGGCACACCGTCACCGTCGGCGAGATCCCCCTCGCCGTCCGACCCGAGTACGTCACCGTCCCCGCCGTCGAGGAGAAGGTGTACGCGACCCTGGTGCTCGCCAACCGCACCGACCAGGCCGTCCTGGCCGGCCCGGCCGAGGTCACCGTGGACGACGAGTTCCTGCTCACCGCCGCCCTGCCCACCCTGGCGCCCGGCGGCACCCGGCGGCTGGGCATCGGCGTCGCCGAGAGCATCGAGGTGGCGCGCCGCACCGAGCTGCACGAGTCCACCACCGGCATGCTGAAGGGCAACAGCACCGTCCTCGACCACCGGGTGCACGTCCGGCTGGCGAACCGGCTCGCACGCGCCGTCACGGTGGAGGTCCGCGAGCGGGTGCCAGTCGCCTCCGACGCCGAGATCCGGATCGAGGAGCGGGCCGACTGGCACGCCCCGACCGTCTCCGCACCGGACTGCCCGCCCAGCACCCGGCTCTGGCGCGTCGACCTGCCGCCGGGCGGGCGCACCGAGCTGGACGGCGGCTACCTGATCAAGATCCCGGCCGGAAAGGCCATCGTCGGCGGAAACCGGAGGAACTGAGCGATGACCGTCGAGAACCTTCCCCTCCCCGTCACCGCCGTGACCTGCCTGGAGGACCGCAGCCAGGTCGAGCGCACCACGACGGTCGGGCTCGCCGCGGGCGTGCAGCGGCTGCGCCTCGGCCCGCTCACCGCCCTCGCCGTCGACCGCACCCTGCGCGCCGAATCCGCCACCAACGGCGTCCGGGTGCTGGACGCCCGGCTGGTGCGCGACTGGACCCCGCGCGCCCCGCTGCCGCCCGGCCCGGAGGACTCCGAACTGCGCCACCGGCTGCACCGGCTGGACGCGGAGACGCGCCTGGCCGACCAGACCCGGGCCCGGTTGGAGGCCCGCCTGGCACTGCTCGCCCAGCTCTCCGCCGACCTGCTGCGCGAGATCGGCGAAGGCGCCGGCCTCGGCGAGCTCGAACCCAACCGCTGGGCCCGGGAGCTCGGCCGGGTGGACACCGAACGCGAGCGCTACGGCGAGGACCTGCGCGCCACCCACTCCCGGCTGCGCCGCCTGGAGCAGGAGCGCTCACAGGCCCTGATCGCGCTGGACCGGGCGGAGGAGGACCCGGCCGAGCTGACCGCCCACCTGGAGCTCACCGTCGAGGCGGCACGGCCCGGCCCCGCCGCGCTGACCGTCTCCCACCTGGTGCCCTGTGCGCTGTGGCGGCCCTCCTACCGGGCGACCCTGGACGGCACCGACCTGCGCCTGGAGTCGGAGGCGGTGGTCTGGCAGCGCACCGGCGAGGACTGGACGAACGCCCGGCTCACCTTCTCCACCGCCCGCTCCGCCCTCGCCACCGCCCCGCCCGCGGTCGCCGAGGACGTCCTGGTGCTGCGCGAGCGCACCGACGAGGAGCGCCGCACGGTCGAGGTCGAGCTGCGCGAGGAGGCGGTCGCCACCCTGGGCGCGGACTCCCGGGTTCCGGGCGTGGACGACGGCGGCGAGGTCCGGGTGCTGCCCGCCCCCGCCCCCGCGACCGTGCCCTCCGACGGCCGCGCCCACCGGGTGCCGCTGGGCGCCTTCACCGGGCCGGCGAGCAGCGAGTACGCCTGCGCCCCGGAACTGTCCCCGCTGGTCACCCAGGTGGTCCGGTTCCGCAACACGGCCGGGCACCCGCTGCTGTCCGGCCCGGTCGAGCTGGTCCGCGGCAGCGGCTTCACCGGCCGCGGCGAGCTCCGCTTCACCGCCGCCGGAGCCGAGGCCGACCTGTCCTTCGGCAGCTCGGACGGCTACCGAGTGGTCCGGGAGGCCGAGGAGCGCCAGGCCACCGCCGGCCTCACCGGCCGCCAGACCACCACCCGGACGGTCCGGCTGCACCTGTCCCGCTTCTCCGGCCCGGAGGAGCGCGACGAGCGGATCGTCACGGTGCGCGAGCGGGTCCCGGTCAGCGAGGTGTCGGCGGTCGAGGTACGGCTGCGCAAGGAGGAGTGCGCCCCCGCGCCGGATTCCTTCGACACCGAGGGCATCGTCCGCTGGGACGTCCCGCTCGCCCCGGGCGCCCGGCGCACCCTCACCCTGGTGTACGAGGTGTCCGCGTCCGCCAAGGTGGCCGGACTCTGACCGCTGCGGTCGGCACGGCGGACACCGCCGTGCCGATGACGACCGCTCAGGACCAAACCGGAGACAACGGGTAGAAAAGGAAGCATGATCCTCCACCTTGCTCCCCTGGACGACTGGCTGGCCGACCCCGGCCGCCCGTACGCCACCGCGTCGCTGCTCACCGACGGGTTCATCCACTGCTCGGCGGACGAGCAGACGGCGCTCGCGGTGGCCAACGCCTTCTTCGCCGACACCCCCGAACCGCTGATGGTGCTGCTGATCGAGGAATCGCTGGTGGAGCCGATGGTGAAGTGGGAGGCCCCGAACGGCGCCCCGCCACCAGGGGCCACCCCCGGTGTGCTGTTCCCGCACATCTACGGGCGGCTGAACCGTACCGCCGTGGTCGGCCTGGAGAAGGTCGAGCGCGGCCCGGACGGCCGCTGGGCCGCGCTCAGCCCCTGGAGCTGACGGGGCACGACCGGGGAAAGTTATGACAATTCTCGGGGTTCACGCGAGTCTCGGGGTTCACGCCGCTCTGGGGGTTCACGCGAATCCCGGGGTTCACGCGGTTCCGAGGAGCCGGCAGCTCCCCCGCTCCCCGCCGTTCCCGTGGAACACAAGGAACACATGGAGCACGCGGAACACGCGGAACACGCGAAATGTCATAACAATGCGGATGGCCACGACTCCACGAACCGTCGCGCCGTCACGACACCAAGAATTGTCACAACATTCCCTACAGCCACCCCCGCTCCCTGGCCGCCATCCCGGCCTGGAAGCGGGTGGTGGCGCCCAGCGAGCGCATCAGGCTCTGGAGGCGGCGCTGGGTGGTCCGGGCGCTCCAGCCGAGCGAACGGGCGATCGACTCGTCGGTGAGCCCGGCCGCCAGCAGGCCCAGCAGCTTGCGGTGGTCGGCCTCCGGTCCCGACGCACCATCGTCCGATCCGGCCTCCGCCTGCAACCGCACGGCCCGCTCCCACTCCGCCTCGAACAGCGTGTCCAGCGCCTGGAGCAGCGCCGAGGGGTGGATCACGTACGCGGCGTCCAGCACGCTGTCACCGACGCTGATCGGGATGATGGCCATCCGGTCGTCCGAGATGATCATCTTCATAGGCAGCGCCGGCCGGACCCGCGCCTCCTCGCCGTCCTCGACCCCGGCCAGGATGTTCTTCTCCAGCCGCCCCGGCCAGGCCACCGCCTCCCGGTCGTAGATCGTCCGGAACTTCACGCCCTCGCGCAGCCGCCGCCGCTGCAGGGGCATCGGCGCCACCGGGTCCTGGATGTACGGCGGACGGTCGAAGCCGCGCACCTGGTACTGGCTGGTCTCGGTGATGTGCTCCAGCCGCTGGGCGATCGCCTCGCCGCCCGTCAGCACCTCCACCGAGTGCGCCGGGTCGGTGTACCGCGAGGCCTCCCGGAAGGCGTCCATCAGCCGGTGCATCTCGGCCCGGGCGTAGCGGAGCTCCGACTCCCGGTGCCCGATCAGCGTGCCGATCGCGACGTCCGGCGGGACCGGCAGGTAGCGGTGCCGGTCCACCGGCGCCCGGGTGGCCATGCCCTGCTGCGCCAACCGGTCCAGTGCGCGCACGCTCTGCTGGAACGTCAGCCCGCAGCTCTCCGCCAGCTCCTCCGCCGTGGACTGCGGGTTGGCCACCAGTGCCGCGTAGACCTGCCCGTCCGGCTCCGCCAGTCCCAGCGCGCCGAGGGCCTGTCCGCCGGCCCGTCCCAGTGCTGCATCGGACACGACGCCCTCTCCCCCTGCTCGCCCGTTCCCGTTGGCTCGTTCCCGCCCCGACCGCGCGCCCCGTGCTGGCGCAGTCCCGCCACACCGCGGCGTGGTGCTCCGGTGGCCATCCTCGGCCACGGATCATGACGCTGACAAGGTCGTGACCAGCGGTTGCGTCCCGGCTCACACCACTCGTCCGAAACGTGGACGCCCGCAGTGCCCGCCCGCACACACCCCACACGTGAACACCCGCACATCGACACCCGCCCGCCCCGGCCCGGCATCCCCGGGAACGCCGGAGCCCCCGGCCGCAGCAGGTGCGGCCGGGGGCTCCGGCAGAGCGGACGGGGACGGGCCTACAGGCCGACCTCGCGCATCAGCTGGCCGACCTCCGGGTTGGTCAGACGGCGCAGCCAGCCCGACTTCTGGTCGCCCAGGGCGATCGGGCCGAAGTGGGTGCGCACCAGCTTCTCGACCGGGAAGCCGGCCTCGGCCAGCATCCGGCGGACGATGTGCTTGCGGCCCTCGTGCAGGGTCACCTCGACCAGGTAGTTCTTGCCGACGTTGGAGATCACCTTGAAGCTGTCGGCGCGCGCGTAGCCGTCCTCCAGCTCCACGCCCTGGGCCAGCTGCTTGCCCAGGTCGCGCGGGATCGGGCCCTGGATCGCGGCCAGGTAGGTCTTGGTCACGCCGTAGCGCGGGTGGGTGAGACGGTGGGCCAGCTCGCCGTGGTTGGTGAGCAGGATGATGCCCTCGGTCTCGGTGTCCAGGCGGCCGACGTGGAACAGCCGGGTCTCCCGGTTGGTCACGTAGTCGCCCAGGCACTGGCGGCCGTCCGGGTCCTCCATGGTGGAGACCACGCCGGCCGGCTTGTTCAGCGCGAAGAACAGGTAGGACTGGGTGGCGACGGTCAGGCCGTCCACCTTGATCTCGTCCTTCTGGGGGTCGACCCGCTTGCCCTGCTCGGTGACGCGCTTGCCGTTGACGTCGACCCGGCCCTGCTCGATCAGCTCCTCGCAGGCGCGGCGGCTGCCGACGCCGGCCCGGGCCAGCACCTTCTGCAGGCGCTCGCCCTCGGGCTCGCCGAAGGTCTTGGGGAGCTTGACGGCCGGCTTGTCGTGCCGGGCGAGGACGGCGTCCTCGATCTTGGCCTGCAGCTCGCGCGAGCGCTGCGGCTGACGGCGCGGGTCGCCCGGGGCGCCCTGGCCCTCACGGCGCGGGCGCGGGGCCGGGCCGGGGCGCCGGCCGGTGTAGCCGCCGCGGGCCGGGGTGGCGTTGGGGCCGCCGCCGTACTCGGGGCGGTCGTACTTGCGCTCCTCGGGCCGCAGCGGGCGGTCCGGGTAGCGGCGGTCGTCACGCCGGTCGTCACGGCGGCCCTCGCGCCGGTCGTCACGACCGTACGAGCCGCCGCGCGCGCCCGACCCCGAAGCGGAGCCGCCGCGGCCACCGCCGCCGCCGTACGAGCCCGACCCCGAGCCGGAGCCGCCGCGGCCACCGCCGCCGCCGTACGAACCCCCGCGCGCGCCCGAGCCGCCGCCGCGGCTGCCGCTGCTGCTGCCGCCGCCGTAGGAGCTGCCGCCCCGGCCCCCGCCCTGCCCGCCGCGACCGCTCCCGCCGCCGCTGCTGTTCCTGCCGTTGCCACTGCTACGCATCAAAGTGTCCGTACGTCGTTCCGTCTGGGATGTGCGGTCGTTTCGGCCGACCTCACCGCCCCCTACCGATCGGGCCCGGCCCGATCGGCCTCGCCACTGCCGTCCGCGGCCTGCGCGGCAGCGGCGGCGACCGCCTCCGCGATCATCGTGCCCTCCAGGGACTCCGCTTCCACGTCGTCGACCTCGGGCAGGAAGGGAGCAAGCTCCGGCAGCTCGTCCAGGCCGCGGAGCCCCATCCGTTCCAGGAAGTAGTTCGTCGTCCGATACAGGATCGCACCTGTTTCGGGCTCGGATCCGGCCTCTTCCACCAGTCCTCGCTGTACCAGGGTACGCATCACGCCGTCACAGTTCACACCGCGGACGGCGGAAACCCGCGATCTGGACACCGGCTGCCGGTAGGCGACCACCGCCAGGGTCTCCAGCGCGGCCTGGCTGAGCCGGGCCTGCTGCCCGTCCAGGAGGAAGCGGTCGACGGCCGCGGAACAGGTGTCCCGGCTGTAGAACCGCCAGCCGCCCGCGACCAGCCGCAGGTCGAAACCGCGGCCCTGGGCCGTGTACTCGACGGACAGCTCCCGCAGCGCGGCCGCCACCTCGGCCCGGGACCGCTCCAGCACCCCTGCCAGCCGCTCCTCGGCCACCGGCTCGTCGACGACCATCAGGACGGCCTCCAGCTCGGCCCTCAGCCCGGCGTCTGCGGCCCCCTCGGCACCGGAAGTCGGCCGGGCCGACTTCTGACGCACGAAACGGGCCTCCGCCACCGCCCCACCCCCCGCCGGTCCCTCGGGTACTGCGGGCTCCGCAGGCCCGGCGCGCTCCCCCGACTCCACCAGCCCGACCGGCGCCGCAGGCTCGACCGGCTCGACACGCTCGGCGAGCTGCACGCGCTCCGCGGGTTCCACCGGCCGGACCGGGTCCACCGGCTCCGGCAGCAGCTCGAAGGCCGGTTCCAGCCACTCCTCGGCCCGCGGCCGCCCGGGCAACCCCAGCGGGCGCCGCACCGGCCGCCCGCCCTCGTTCCCGCCGCTCATCGCCGCTCGCCCTCCTCGCCCTCGCCGACCCCGCCGACCCCGCCGACCCCGCCGCCCTCACCGACCTCGCCGACCCCGCCGCCCTCACCGACCCCGCCGCCCTCACCGACCTCACCGACCTCGCCGACCTCACCGACCTCGCCGACCTCGCCGACCTCGCCCGCCGGCCGGTCGAACTCGTCCGTGACCTCGACCGCCACCCGGCCCTCCTCGGCCACCCAGCGCACCACCAGCTCGCCGAGCGCCTCCGGCTGCTCGAAGGCGAGCACCCGCTCCCGGTACAGCTCCAGCAGCGCCAGGAACCGGGCGACCACCACCAGGTCGTCCGGCGCGTCCTCGACCAGCCGCTGGAACGAGGCCTCGCCCAGCTCGGTGAGCAGCCCCACCACCAGGGAGGCCTGCTCGCGCACGCTCACCGGCGGGGTGTGGATGTGGTCCACGTAGACGACCGGCGCGGGCCTGGGCGCCATCGCCTTGGCCGCCAGCTCGGCGAGCCGCTGGGGCCCGACGCTGATGACGACCTCCGGCAGCAGTTCCGCGTGCCGGGGCTCCAGGGCGGCGCTCCGGGGCCGGCGCAGCAGCTCGGCCGCCCAGCGTTCGCCGAACAGCGCGGCCGCCCGCTTGTACGCCCGGTACTGGAGCAGCCGTGCGAACAGCAGGTCCCGGGCCTCCAGCAGGGCCAGGTCCGCCTCGTCCTCGACCTCCGCCACGGGCAGCAGCCGGGCCGCCTTGAGGTCGAGCAGGGTGGCGGCCACCACCAGGAACTCGGTCGCCGCGTCCAGGTCCCAGTCCGGGCCCATCGCCCGGATGTACGCCATGAACTCGTCCGTGACGGTGGCCAGCGCCACCTCGGTGACGTCCAGCTTGTGCTTGGCGATCAGGCTGAGCAGCAGGTCGAAGGGGCCCTCGAAGTTGTCCAGCCGTACCCGGAAGCCGCCCCGCGACTCGTTCTCGGCCGCGCTCACGGCAGTGGCGGTCGCGGTCGCGCTCACAGCAGAAGCAGTGACGGTCGCGCTCGCGGCGGTGGTGCCCGGTGTTTCGGAGGTTCCGGAGGCTTCAGCGGTTTCAGCGGTTTCGGCGGTACTGGGCATGACGGTCCATCTTCACCCGGTCCCGCCCCCAGCCCCGCCCCGGGGCCACCGACACGCCGTTCCGCCGGGCCCCGGACCAGCCTCCGCCGGCCTTCCGCCCGCCTTCCGCCTGCCTTCCACGTGGCCTCCGCCCGGCGCCCCCGGGCCCGTACGAGGTCCTCGGCGCGGCAGCCGACCCGTTGGACCGACCCCGGATCCCCGGGAACGCCCCTCCGGAGCCCGACACGGTCCTCGGGCGCCGGGACCCCGCCCCGGCCCCACCCCGCGCCCCTGGGCGCCTTCCCGACGCTCCGCGCCCCCTCCGACGCCCGCGCGCCCGCGCGCCCTGCGGCGCCACGCCACCCGCCCGGCGGCCTCCCCACGCCGGGCCCGCGGCCCCTCGACACCCGGCGGTACGAACCGCCCCCACGAAGCCGGCGGTACGGACCGCCCCCCTCGACGCCCGGCGCCAACGGCCGGCCGCCCTTCCGCGCCGCCTACCGGCCGCGCAGGCGCCGAACCAGGATCGAGGCCTCGCCGCGCTGCTCCAGGTCCGCCAGGACGACCGCGATGGCCTCCCGGACGATCCGCCCGCGGTCCACGGCCAGGCCGTGCTCGCCGCGCAGCACCAGCCGGGTGTGCTCCAGGTCCATGAGCTCCTCGGCGGACACGTACACCGTGATCTTCTCGTCGTGCCGCTCGCGCCCGCTGGGCCGGCGCGGCGCGCGGCCGCGCGGCCGGGCGCGTCCGGCGGCACCGGGCTGCTCCTCGGCGGCGCCCTGGTGCGTCCGGGCCGCCGGGGCGGAACCGGCTCCGCGGCCGCCCTGGACGGTCTTCCCGGCCCCGGCGGCGCCTGCGGCCACGGGCCCGACGGTCGCGCCGGAGCGCTGGACGGGCGGCTGCGCGGGCGCCGGCACCGAGCCGGGCGCCTGCTGCCCCGGCGTCACCTGCCGGTCGTCCTGGACGCCCTGGGCGGATTCGGTGCCCTCGGCGCCGTCCGGCTGGCCGTTGACGGTCCGCGCGGTCTCCGGTCTGGCTGCCTCGGCGGCCGGACGCGGCGCGAGGGAGGGCGACAGCGCCATCCCTCCCGTGGTCCGGAACAGCTCGTCGGCACCCGGGAGACTCACTCGGCGGGGCGGCACCGGTCGAGCACCTCCCTGGCGAGCTGGCGGTAGGCGGCGGCACCGACCGAGTTGGTCGCGTACGTCGTGATGGGCTCGCCGGCGACGGTGGTCTCCGGGAAGCGCACGGTCCGCCCGATGACGGTGTGGAAGACGTGCTCGCCGAACGCCTCGACGACGCGCGCCAGCACCTCGCGGCTGTGCACGGTGCGCGAGTCGTACATGGTGGCCAGGATGCCGTCCAGGCGCAGCTCGGGGTTGAGCCGCTCGCACACCTTCTCGATGGTCTCGGTCAGCAGCGCGACACCGCGCAGCGCGAAGAACTCGCACTCCAGCGGGACGATCACGCTGTGAGCGGCCGTCAACGCATTGACCGTCAGCAGGCCCAGCGAGGGCTGGCAGTCGATGATGACGTAGTCGTAGTCGGGCAGCAGCGGCTTCAGGGCGCGCGCCAGCGCGGACTCCCGGGCCACCTCGCTGACCAGCTGCACCTCGGCGGCGGAGAGGTCGATGTTGGAGGGCAGCAGGTCCATTCCCGGGACCGCCGTCTTCAGCAGCACTTCATCGGCCGTCAGGCCCCGCTCCATGAGCAGGTTGTAGACGGTGACGTCGAGCTCCATCGGGTTGACGCCGAGGCCGACCGAGAGCGCGCCCTGCGGGTCGAAGTCGACGAGCAGCACCCGGCGGCCGTACTCGGCCAGCGCCGCGCCCAGGTTGATGGTCGACGTGGTCTTGCCGACGCCGCCCTTCTGGTTGCACATGGCGATGATCTGGGCGGGGCCGTGCTCGGCGACCGGCGCGGGGATCGGGAAGTACGGCAGCGGACGGCCGGTGGGGCCGACCCGCTCGCGGCGCTGCCGCGCGGCGTCGGGGGCCAGCGTGGCGGCGTACTCCGGGTCCGGCTCGTACTCGGCGTCCGGGTCGTCGTAGGCGCCGTAGGCGAACTCGCCGTAGGCCAGGCCGTAGGCCGCCAAGTCGGCGTCGTGATCGGTCACCGTGGTCACCTGTGCTGTGTTCTGGCGTGCTTCGAAAGTACGGAGTGCGACCGAGCCGACCTCGGCCGAGCCCACGGAGGGCTGCCGGGCCCCGGACTCCTCACTCGGCTGGCCGGCGGTGAGCTCCGCCAGTCCTGGCTGACCACCCCCGGGAGCAATTGTCGACTCATTCACAAGTCGTCTTACCTCCTTGGGTCATCCAGGACTCTATGTCGATTCGTCAGCGTGGCAGCATGCCGACGGTTTGCGACTCTAGGCCGTTCAAGGCGTTCGCAGCAACACAATCCACGGTAGTGGGCAGGATGTGTCGAGTATCGAGCGGGCTGCTGTCAAGGGATGAGAGGGTCACCGGCCCCAACGTTTCTGCGGGCGGGTGACGTGACCGACAGATATTGACGACAGAGCGACCTGCCCGGTCCACCCGCTGATCACGGGCACGGCGAAGCCCCCGGCCCGAAGGGATCGGGTCGGGGGCGAACGACCGCCGGGCGGTCAGGGGGTTCAGGCGAGCACGCTCTCCAGGGAGACCGACTCCAGGCCGAAGGCCTCGGCCACGGCCGGGAAGGTGATCTGGCCCTCGTGCACGTTCAGGCCCTTGGCGAGCGCCTCGTCGCGGCGCAGCGCCTCCTTCCACCCGCGGTTGGCCAGCTCCAGCACGTACGGCATGGTGGCGTTGGTCAGCGCGTAGGTGGAGGTGTTCGGGACGGCGCCCGGCATGTTGGCCACGCAGTAGAAGACCGAGTTGTGGACCGTGAAGGTCGGGTCGTCGTGCGTGGTGGCGTGCGAGTCCTCGAAGCAGCCGCCCTGGTCGATGGCGATGTCGACGAGCACGGAGCCCGGCTTCATGCGGGAGACCAGCTCGTTGGTGACCAGCTTCGGGGCCTTGGCGCCCGGGATCAGCACGGCACCGACGACCAGGTCGGCCTCCACGACGGCCTTCTCCAGCTCGAAGGCGTTCGACACGATGGTCTTGACCTTGGTGCCGAAGATGCGGTCGGCCTCGCGCAGCTTGTTGATGTCGCGGTCCAGCAGGGTCACCTCGTAACCCATGCCGACGGCGATGGTGGCCGCGTGCCAGCCGGAGACGCCACCGCCGATGACGACGGCCTTGGCCGGGTGGGTGCCGGGCACGCCGCCCGGCAGGGTGCCGCGGCCGCCGGCCGGGCGCATCAGGTGGTACGAGCCGACCTGCGGGGCCAGGCGGCCCGCGACCTCGGACATCGGGGCGAGCAGCGGCAGCGCGCCGTTCGACAGCTGCACGGTCTCGTACGCGATGGCGGTGGTGCCCGAGGCGACCAGCGCGTCGGTGCCGGCCCGGTCGGCCGCCAGGTGGAGGTACGTGAAGAGGGTCTGACCCTTGCGCAGCCGGTGGTACTCGGAGGCGATGGGCTCCTTGACCTTCAGCAGCAGGTCGGCGGTGGCCCACACCTCGTCGGCGGTGGGGAGGATGGTGGCGCCGGCGGCCACGTACTCCTCGTTCGGGATCGAGGAGCCGACACCGGCGTTGTCCTCGATGTAGACCTCGTGTCCGTTACGGACCAGCTCATGCACGCCGGCGGGCGTGATGGCCACGCGGTACTCGTGGTTCTTGACCTCGCGGGGGATGCCGACCTTCACGGGTGAACACGTCCTCTTGCCATGGGGGTCCCGACCGGAGAAGACCGGTGGGCGACGCGCACGTGGGGAAGCCTCCGGGGCAGCCCGGGGCGGGATCGCTGCGCGACTGAGTCCGAGTGTAATGAAGCCCAGTCGGCGTGTCAGCCTTCCAAAGTGAATAATTTTCCCGCACACATTGGCAGGTTCGTAGGCTTCCCCTGCGACTTACCCGCCAAAGACGTCCCAACCGGGCAACTTCGACAATACCCCCGAAATGCCTATCACCACCCGGCATCCACGCGTTCCCGCAGGTCCGCGAGGGCCCCGCCGACGGCCTCCCGGCCCCGCTCGTCGCCCAGCCGGCGCAGCACCGCGAGCGCGGCCCGGTACTCCCGGTCGGCCTCGTCGAAACGGCGCTGCGCGGTGTGCGCCTCGGCCACCCGGGCCAGCAGCCGGGCCTCGGCGGCGTGGTCCCCGAGGGCCTGCCGCAGGCCGAGGGCCCGCCCGTACCAGTCGGCGGCCCGCACCGCGTCGCCGAGCGCCCGGTGACAGTTGGCGGCGCTCTCCAGGGCCCGGGCGCAGAGCGGTTCGTCGTCGGCCCTGCGGGCGTGCTCCAGGGCGGCCCGGTAGTGGACGGCGGCCGGCTCCCAGCGGCCCGCCGAGGCCTGGAGGTCGCCCAGGTTGAGCAGCGCGGCCGAGGCCCGGCGGGGCCGGCCTGCGCGCTCGGCGACGGTCAGCACCAGCTCGTGCAGCCGGTAGAGGTCGGTGGGGGCGGCGGCTCCGGTCAGCGGCAGCGTCCGCAGCAGCGCGGTGACCAGCCGCCCGGCCGAACCGTCCAGGTCGCCCTGGCCGATCGCGTCGGCCACCGCGCCGAGCAGCAGCTCCCGCTCGCCGAGCAGCCACTCGCGGGCGTGCGCGGCCGACCGCAGCCGCAGCGGGGCGGGCAGCGGCTCCGGGACGGGGCCGACCGCCGGGTCGAGCAGCGCGCGGGCCGACTCGGTGAGCCGGACCATCCGCTCCAGCAGCCGGGCCCGGGCGAGCTCGGTCTCGGTGGGCCGGTCCTCCTGCTCGCGCAGCCGGACCAGCCGGGGGTACAGCCGCCCGGGCACCCGGTATCGCGCGGTGCCGTCGGCGGCCGGCGCCTCCTCGCCGAGCAGCTCCCGCTCGGCGAGCGCGGCCAGCGTCACGGCCGCGTCCGGTACCGGGCAACCGACCAGCGCGGAGGCGGTGCGCGGGTCGGCGGTCTGCGCCGGGGCCAGGGTGAGGGTGCGCAGCATCCGCGCCTGGGCGGCCGGCAGCCCGCGGTACAGCAGGGTGAACGCGCCGAGCAGCGGGTCGTTGTCGGGGACGGGCACCGGCTCGGCCGGCTCCGGGCCGGGCTTCACCCAGGCCGCCGGATCACCGGCCGACTCCGTCGCCGCGGCAGCGGAAGCGGCACCGGCACCGCGAGAGACAGCCGCACCGGCACCGGGAGCGGACTCACCGGCCCGGCCCTGCGGCGCCGCCCCCGTCCCCGTCCCCGGGAGCGCCTTCCCCGGGACGGGCTTGCCGGCCCCCTGCTTGCCCGACGGACCCGACGCCGCCCCGCCCGCCCCTGTGGCCCCGATCACCCCCGTGGCACCAGCAGCCCCGGCGACCCCGGCCGGAGCGGCCCCGGAGGACCTCGCCGCCCGCTCCCGTTCCCCTTCCCTCTTCCCCGGTGCCCTGCCCGGCCCCTTCTGCTTCTCCCTCTGCTTCTCCCTCTCCTTTTCCTTCTGCCTGTCCTTCTCCTCGACCCCGGCGCCCGCGCCCGCACCCGCACCCGCACCCGCGGCAGGGTCCACCGAAGCCGCCGTGATCGTCGTCTCCTCCCCCACCACCCGGTTGAGCTCGCGCGCCGCCTCGGTGACCGCGATCTTCGGGTTCCCGCGCAGCCACCCCGCCATCAGCCGCAGCGCGGCCGGCCGGGCGGCGCAGGCCTCGGCCAGGTCGGCACCGCCGACCGGGTCGCAGGAGATCCGGGTGCCGCCGACCAGGTCGGCCAGCAGCTCGCCGGAGGCCTGCCGGTCCAGCCCGCCGAGGATCACCGGGTCGATGTCCTCGATCCCGGTGAGCGGTCCGGCCGTGGTGGCGAGCACCAGGCAGCCGGGCTCGTCGGTCAGCAGCGGCCACACCTGCCCGGCGTCCCGGACGTCGTCCAGCACGAGCAGCACCCGCAGCCCGGCGAGCGCCTCGCGCAGCGCCGCACAGCCCGGTTCGTCCCGCCCGTCCTCGCCGGCGCCGGGCAGCGGCACGACGGCCTGCGGGTCGAGCTGTTCCAGCAGCAGCCGGGCGGCCCGGGCCGGCGGCACCCGGCCGCCGTCCGGGGCGGACAGCCGTACGAACAGCACGCCGTCCGGGTAGTCGGCGGCGACGGTACGGGCGAAGCGGGCCGCCAGCACGGTCCGGCCGGAGCCGGGACGCCCGGCCAGCACCAGCACCGGGCAGCGTCCGCTCGCCGGGCGGGCGGCGGCCGCCCGCAGCGCGGCCAGCTCGGCGCGCCGCCCGACGAACAGCGCGGGCCCGGCCGGCAGCCGCTCAAGGCCCGGGACGGCCCCGGCGGGCGCGCCGGGGCCGGGGTCCATCGTCGCCGTCTTCCTCGCCACCCGTGCCACTCCCGACGTCATCACGCGCTCGGCATCCGACGCTCGGCATCCGGTGCCCAGCCTCCGGAGTTCAGCGGAGGCGGCCCGGGACGGGCGCCCTGTCTGCGAAGCGTAGTTCGACCGTCCGGCTCAGCCGAGGTGACATCCGGTCGTACGAATCGGCAAATCACCCCAACGACTCAACGCACGGCGGCCGGCCGTCCCCCGACCGGCCCTCTCGTCCCCCGTCTGCCACCCCGGACCCGGACCGACCACCCCGCCCCGTCCGCCCCCCGCCCAACCCGCCCCCCGGGGCCCGACCGGCCACCCCGGAACCCGACGGAACCGCCTCAGGCCTCGAAGGGACGGGCCGGCCAGGGCGAGTCCGCCGGGCGCAGCGCGTCCAGCCCGTCCGGGCCGGTGAGCGCGGCGTGCACCGCGAGGGTGCCGGTGACCAGGGTCGGGTTGTGCAGCTTCCCGGCCTGGATCAGCTGGATCAGCTCCGGCACCGGCACCCAGGCGACCTCGATCTCCTGCTCCTCGCCCTCGGCCGCGTAGCGCTCGCCCTCGGCCGGCGCCAGGTCGGTGGCCAGGAACATCCGCAGCGCCTCGTCGGTGCCGCCCGGGGAGGTGTAGTAGTCGGCGAGGATCCGCCAGGTGCCGGCCTTGCAGTACGCCTCCTCGTACAGCTCGCGCTGCGCGGCGCGCCACGGGTTCTCGCCGGGCACGTCGAGCAGGCCGGCCGGCAGCTCCCACAGCCGCTGGCGCACCGGATGGCGGTACTGGCGCAGCACCAGCACCCGCTGCTCGTCGTCCAGGGCGAGCACCGAGACCGAGCCGGGGTGGGTCTGGTAGTCGCGGCGCGCCCAGCTGCCGTCGGGCATCCGGACCTCCTCGCTGCGCACCCCGGTGACCTTGCCCTGGAACGGCGTTCCGCTCTCCCGGACCTCCCACTCCTCGGCCACGTCGAAGATCCCCTGGCGGCCCTGCTCGTCCATCGCTCTCCCCTTTTCGTCAGTACGACACAATCTAACGCCGGACGGCGGCCCCGCGGGAATCGCGGGGCCGCCGTCCGGTGAACGAGCGCTGTCGACGACTGCGGCAGACGACAGCCGACCGCAACGACCGGGGACTACTCGGAGGCCGCGGTCTTGATCTCGATGGCCGCCTTGACCAGGCCCGCGAACAGCGGGTGCGGGCGGGTCGGGCGGGACTTCAGCTCCGGGTGGGCCTGGGTGGCCACCAGGTAGGGGTGCACCTCGCGCGGGTACTCGACGTACTCGACCAGGTCGCCCTTGGGCGAGAGGCCGGAGAACACCAGGCCGGTCTTCTCCAGGTCCGCGCGGTAGGAGTTGTTGACCTCGTAGCGGTGGCGGTGGCGCTCCTCGACGTACTGCTCGCCGTCGTAGACCTCGCGGACGATCGAGCCCTCGGCGAGCTTGGCCGGGTACAGGCCCAGGCGCATGGTGCCGCCCAGGTCGCCCTTGCCGTCGACGATGGCCAGCTGCTCGGCCATCGTGGAGATGACCGGGTGCTTGGCGGCGGCGTCGAACTCGGTGGAGTTGGCCTCCGGCAGGCCGGCCAGGTTGCGGGCCGCCTCGATGACCACGCACTGCAGGCCCAGGCACAGGCCCAGCAGCGGGACCTTGTTCTCGCGGGCGAAGGTGATCGCGCCGACCTTGCCGTTGACGCCGCGGTCGCCGAAGCCGCCGGGGATGCAGATCGCGTCGACGTCGCCGAGCTGCGCCCGGGCGCCCTCGGGGGTCTCGCAGTCGTCCGAGGTGACCCACTTGATCTCGACCCGGGCGTTGTTGGCGAAACCGCCGGCGCGCAGCGCCTCGGTCACCGACAGGTACGCGTCCGGCAGGTCGATGTACTTGCCGACCAGGGCGACCTTGACGATGTGCTGCGGCTCGTGGACGCGGCGCAGCAGGTCGTCCCAGGTGGTCCAGTCCACGTCGCGGAACGGCAGGTCCAGGCGGCGCACCACGTAGGCGTCCAGGCCCTCGCCGTGCAGCACCTTGGGGATGTCGTAGATCGACTTGGCGTCGATGGCCGCGACCACGGCCTCCTCGTCCACGTCGCACATCAGCGAGATCTTGCGCTTGATCGCCTGCGGGACCTCGCGGTCGGCGCGCAGCACGATCGCGTCGGGCTGGATGCCGATGTTGCGCAGCGCGGCGACGGAGTGCTGGGTGGGCTTGGTCTTCAGCTCGCCCGAGGGGCCGATGTACGGCAGCAGGGAGACGTGCACGAAGAACACGTTGTCCCGGCCGACCTCGTGGCGGACCTGGCGGACGGCCTCCAGGAACGGCAGCGACTCGATGTCACCGACGGTGCCGCCGACCTCGGTGATCACCACGTCGACGTCCTCGGTCGCCATCCGGCGGATCCGGGACTTGATCTCGTTGGTGATGTGCGGGATGACCTGGACGGTGTCGCCCAGGTACTCGCCGCGGCGCTCCTTGGCGATGACGGTCGAGTACACCTGGCCGGTGGTGACGTTCGCCGAGCCGTGCAGGTTCGTGTCCAGGAACCGCTCGTAGTGGCCGATGTCCAGGTCGGTCTCGGCGCCGTCGTCGGTGACGAACACCTCACCGTGCTGGAACGGGTTCATGGTGCCCGGGTCCACGTTGAGGTACGGGTCGAGCTTCTGCATCGTCACGCGCAGGCCGCGGGCCTTGAGCAACGCGCCGAGGCTGGAGGCGGTGAGCCCCTTTCCGAGAGAAGAGGCGACACCCCCGGTGACGAAGAGGTGCTTGGTCGTCACGGCGCGGCCGTTCGCTGCCTTGCCGGAATGGGGCTGTGCCAAGAGGGGGCTCCCGTGGGTCGCGTGTCGAAGCAGACGTGGGCGGGAGGCTCGGGGTTCGCCGGGCGACGGAGGCCGGCTCGGTGCGCGGCGCTCGTTGGGTCGTCGGTTCGGCTGGTCCGGGGCGTTTGATCCCGCCGGTCCACGGGATACCAGGGTATCAGCGACCGGACCCGAACGCCGTTCCGGGCCGCGCGCGCCGTTCCGGGGGCGCGCGCGGGGCGCACCACCGGCGCATCACGCGCCACAGATTTCACACCGGTCGCACAACCCGCCGGACCGGGCCAGAGCGCGGTATCCGTCCGGACCATCGCGGCTCATCCGGCCGGACCAGCCGGAGGTGATCCTTCCGGACCATCCTGCGCCGCGCCCTCGCGATGCACGGCATTTCCGCCGAATTGCGGCGCCACACCGGGCTGCGCCCGCGTGCTTCGCCCCTTTCGTCCGTCGTAAGCTGCTCGGACGCATCGCCGACAGCACGAGCACGCGGAGGGCGTGGGAGGGTCAGGACACTCCCGGTCCCCGATGCGCGACCGGACCTCCCCGTATTCCAGCCCATCCCCACCCACTCCAGGGGCTCGACCGAGCCCCGCGGACACTCCAGCAAGGCCTGCCACCACCCCCGGCAGGCCGGACGTCCCGGGGTGGACCTCCGGCCCCGCAGACCGCTCGCTCCCTCCGCTCGCCGATGCCCTGACCACATTGCGAACTGGAGATCCACGTGGCCGGCCGTATCGAGGACTACGCACTCATCGGGGACATGCAGACCGCTGCCCTGGTCAGCAGGGACGGGGCGGTGGACTGGCTCTGCCTTCCCCGCTTCGACTCGCCGGCCGTGTTCGCCGGCCTGCTCGGCACCGATGAACACGGCTTCTGGCGGATCGGCCCGGCCGAGGCCGTCCTGACCGAGGTCCCCGCGCCGGCCGCCGCCACGCCCCCCGCCGACACGGGCCGGGCCCGCGTCGCCGACACCACCGACCTGCGGGTGCCCCCGCCCACCGCCGCCGCCCCCGCCGTGCCCGCCGACCGCCGCCGCTACCGGGGCGACTCGCTGGTCCTGGAGCAGGAGTGGGACACCGACGGCGGCACCGTCCGGGTGATCGACTTCATGCCGCCGCGCCCGCTGGCCGGCAAGGACGCCGTCCCCCAGGTGATCCGGATCGTCGAGGGCGTCACCGGTACCGTGCGGATGCGCTCGGCCGTGCGGATGCGCTTCTCCTACGGCCGCATCGTGCCCTGGGTGCACCGCGTCGAACAGGCCGACGGCGGCCACCGCACCGTCGCCGTCGCCGGCCCCGACTCGGTCTGGCTGGACGGCGAGGCCGAGACCTACGGCCGCGACCTCACCACCTACGCCGACTTCACCGTCACCGCCGGCGAGCGGATCGCCTTCGCCCTCACCTGGCAGGCCTCCCACCTCGACCCGCCCAGGCCCCCGGACGCCGAGGGGATGCTCGACGCCACCGCCGACTTCTGGCACGAGTGGGCCGACCAGTGCACCTACCAGGGCCCCTACCGCGAGGCCGTGATCCGCTCCCTGATCACCCTCAAGGGCCTCACCTACGCCCCCACCGGCGGCATCGTCGCCGCCCCCACCACCTCCCTGCCCGAGGACATCGGCGGCGAACGCAACTGGGACTACCGCTACACCTGGCTGCGCGACGCCGCCATCACCCTCTCCTCCCTGCTGCGCACCGGCTACCGCGAGGAGGCCCGCGCCTGGCGCGAGTGGCTGCTGCGCGCGGTGGCCGGCGACCCGGAGAACCTCCAGATCATGTACGGCATCGCCGGCGAGCGCGAGCTCACCGAGTCCTCGCTGGACTGGCTGCCCGGCTACGAGGGCTCCCAGCCCGTCCGGGTCGGCAACGGCGCCGCCGGACAGCTCCAGCTCGACGTCTACGGCGAGGTCGTCGAGGCCCTGCACCTGGCCCACATGACCGGCCTGGTCCGCAACGACCACGCCCACCACCTCCAGCTGCGCCTGATCGACTACCTGGAGGAGCACTGGCAGGAGCCGGACGAGGGCATCTGGGAGGTCCGCGGCCCGCGCCGGCACTTCGTCCACTCCAAGGTGATGGCCTGGGTCGCCGTCGACCGGACCATCAAGCTGCTGGAGCAGACCCCCGAGGACGAGCCCACCCCTGGCCACCTGGAGCGCTGGCGCGCGCTGCGCGCGCTGATCCACGCGGACGTCTGCGAGAAGGGCTACGACCCGGAGCGCAACACCTTCACCCAGTACTACGGCGGCAAGGAGCTGGACGCCTCGCTGCTGCTGATCCCCCAGGTCGGCTTCCTGCCCCCGGACGACAAGCGCGTCATCGGCACCATCGAGGCGATCCAGCGCGAACTGTCCACCGAGGACGGCTTCGTCCTGCGCTACCCGACCCACGACGAGAGCGGCAACAACGTCGACGGCCTCTCCGGCCACGAGGGCGCCTTCCTGGCCTGCTCGTTCTGGCTGGCCGACGACCTCGCCATGATCGGCCGGGTGCAGGAGGCCCGCGAACTGTTCGACCGGCTGCTGGCGCTGCGCAACGACCTGGGCCTGCTCGCCGAGGAGTGGGACCCCCGGCTCAAGCGCCAGGTCGGCAACTTCCCCCAGGCCTTCAGCCACGTCCCGCTGATCGACACCGCGCTGCGGCTGACCGCCTGCGGCGCCGCGTACCTGTCCGCCCAGCCGGACGGCCCGGCCGCCGACCGGGTCGAGCGGGCCACCGTCTAGCGGGCCACCGTCCAGCGGGCCTCCGTCCGGAAGCGGTCTAGCCGCGCTGCACCAGCTCGTCGTAGGTGCTGAGCACCTGGGCGACGGTGGCGGCCTCGTCCGGCCAGGTCTCGGCCTGCTGCCGGCCCGCCGCCACCAGCTGCTCGCGGCGGGCCGGGTCGGCCAGCAGGGCGCGCACCGCGCGACCGAGCGCCTCCGGGTCGCCGGGGGGCACCAGTACGGCGGCGTCGCCGACCAGTTCGGGGATGCCGCCGACGGCGGTGGCGACCACCGGCACGCCGGCCCGCATCGCCTCCTGCACCACCAGCGAGCGGGCCTCCCAGCGGCTGGAGATCACCACCACGTCGGCGGCGGCCAGCAGGTCGGGCACGTCGGTGCGGTAGCCGAGCAACCGCACCGGCAGCTTCTCCGCGGCCGTCCGCTCGCGCAGCACGCCCGCCTCCGGGCCGTCCCCGGCGAGCAGCACCAGCGGCTCCGGGTCCAGCGCGGACAGCTCCCGGGTGGCGTCCAGCAGCACTCCGAAGGCCTTCTGCGGGACGAGCCGGCCGACCGCCAGCACCAGCGGGCGGTCCGGGTCCGCACCGAGCAGCGCGGTACGGGCCTCGGTGCGGGCGAGCTGCCCGTCGGGCATCGGCGGGGCCGCCACCGGGCCCAGCCGGGCGTCGGTGGCGCCCAGTTCGCGGGCCCGGGCGACCAGGTCGGAGGAGGCGCCGAGAACCAGGTCGGCGGCGCGCGCCACCCGGCGCTCCATCAGCCGCTGCAGCCGGCGTTCCATCCCGGTGGCCAGCAGCGCGTGGTGCGAGGTGACCACCAGCGGGGTCTCCGGGCGCAGGCCCGGGAAGCGGCCGGCGGTGCGCAGCGCCAGGTCGGACAGCAGCCCGGCGCGCAGCCCGTGGGCGTGCACCACGTCGGCGCCGGTGAAGGCCCGGCGCAGCTCGCCGATCGCGGTGGCGTCGCTGCGGGCGCCCGCGGTGGGGGTGATGTCGACGGTGTGGAACCGGGCACCCGTGCGGGAGAAGCCGAACAGCGCGTCCGCGCCGGCCGGCGCGCAGACCGTGACGTTCACTCCGTGCGCGACCAGGCCCTGGGCCAGGGAGCGCACGTGCGCACCGATGCCGCCGGTGCTGGCGGCCAGGACGAGTACCACGTGCAGCTGCCCCGGTTCGGGGACGGCCGCGGTGGCCCGGGCGGCGGAATGGTCCACGTCGTCTCGCATCCGACTCGATCAGGTTCGCGCGCCGCCTCGCGAGGATTGCCCGCCCGGCGGCGCTCGGGGCTGGAAAGCCAGTTGTCCAGGCGCCACCATGCCAGGTCGGCGGCCCTCTTGGACAGTCGGCGCCACCGGGGCGCGTCGCCGGTGTCCGAGGGGGCCGCCGGCGCCGGCTACCGGCGGCGCGGGGCCCGCGCGGCGGCCAACAGCTCCTCGGCGTGGGCGCGGCCCAGCTCCGAGTCCTCCAGGCCGGCCAGCATCCGGGAGAGTTCGCGCACCCGCTCCTCGTCGTTCAGCACCTTGACGCCGCTGCGGGTCACGGTGCCGTCGTTGGTCTTCACCACCACCAGGTGCCGGTCGGCGAACGCGGCGACCTGCGGGAGGTGGGTGACCACCACGACCTGGGCGGACTCGGCCAGCTTGGCCAGCCGGCGGCCGATCTCGACCGCGGCCTTGCCGCCGACGCCCGCGTCCACCTCGTCGAACAGGTAGGTGGGGACGGGGTCGGCGCCCGCGAAGACCACCTCGACGGCGAGCATCACGCGGGACAGCTCACCGCCGGAGGCGCCCTTGGCGATCGGGCGCGGCTGGGCGCCCGGGTGCGGGGCCAGCAGCACCTCCACCTCGTCCACGCCGTGCGGACCGTAGGCGACGGTGCGCCCGCCGACCTCGATCCCGGCCAGGTCGTCGACCTGGCCGATCGAGAAGGTCACCCGGGCGTGCGGCATGGCCAGCTCGGCGAGTTCCGCGGAGACCGCGTCGGCGAACCGTCCGGCCGCGGCGTGCCGGGCCCGCGAGACCTCGGCGGCCAGCTCGGCCAGCTCGGCCCGCAGCTCGGTCTCCCGGGCGCCCAGCTCGTCGATCCGGTCGTCGTCGCCGTCGAGTTCGGCGAGCCGCACCGCCCCGGCCTCGGCCCAGGCGATCACCTCGGCGAGCGAGTTCTCCTCGCCGCCGTACTTGCGCAGCAGCTGGGCCAGTACGGCCCGGCGGTCCTCGACGGCGGACAGGCGCACCGGGTCGGCGTCCAGGTCGTCCGCGTAGCCGGCCAGGTCGCCGGCCACGTCGGCGAGCAGGTAGCCGACCTCGTTGAGGCGGTCGGCCAGGGCGGCCAGCCGCTCGTCGTGGTGGCGCACGGCGTCCAGGGCCCGGCGGGACTGGGCGAGCAGGGTGCCCGCGTCCAGCGCCTCCGGATCGACCGGGTCGCCGGCCAGGGCGGCGTGGGCGAGGGTCGCGGCGGAGGACAGCGCGTCGGCGTGGCCGAGCCGCTCGGCCTCGGCGGCCAGCTCCGCGTCCTCGCCGGCCACCGGTTCGGCGGCGGCGATCTCATCCAGGCCGAAGCGCAGCAGATCGGCCTCCTGGGCGCGCTCGCGGGCCCGGGTGGTCAGCTCCTCCAGGGTCGCGGAGACCTCGCGCAGGACGCGGTAGGTCTCCCGGTAGCGGGCCAGCGGCCCGGCCACCGAGGCGCCCGCGTACCGGTCCAGCGCGCCGCGCTGGCGGGCCGGGCGCAGCAGGCGCTGCTGGTCGGTCTGGCCGTGCACGGCGATCAGGTCCTCGCCGAGCTCGGCGAGCAGCCCGACCGGGACGGACCGGCCGCCGACGTGCGCCCGGGAGCGGCCCTCGGCGGAGACGGTCCGGCTGATCAGCAGCGCGCCGTCGTCCAGTTCGGCCCCCGCCTCGATCGCGCGGGCCGCCGCCGGGGAGTCGGCGGGCAGCTCCAGCCGGCCCTCCACGACGGCGCGTCCGGTGCCGTTGCGCACCAGGCCCGGGTCGGCGCGGCCGCCGAGCAGCAGGCCCAGGCTCGTCACGACCATGGTCTTTCCGGCGCCGGTCTCACCGGTCACGGCGGTGAAGCCGGGGGCGAGTTCGACCACCGCGTCGTCGATGACCCCAAGATCCCGTATCCGCATCTCGTCCAACACGGAGACGACCTTACGAGGTTCCGCCCCCGGCGCGCGACGAACGACAACGGCGCGCGGCAACTCCGTGCCCGGAAGTTCATCCCTTCCGGGAGTCCTCGGCGGCCACCGGCACGGTGCACCAGCGCAGGAAGAGCTGCGCCATCGGGCCGATGGCCAGCGCGTACGCGACGGTGCCGACCCCGGCGGTGCCGCCGAGCAGCACACCGGCGGTGAGGACCGTCACCTCGATGCCGGTCCGGAGAAGTCGCAGCGAACGGCCGGTGCGCCGGTGCAGGCCGGTCATCAGGCCGTCGCGCGGGCCGGGGCCGAGCCGGGCGCCGATGTAGAGGCCGGTGGCCAGGCCGTTGAGGACGATCGCCCCGGCCGACAGCGCGATCCGGACGGGCAGGGCGCCGGGGCCGCCGACGACCCGCAGGGTGAGGTCCATGGCCGCGCCGATCAGCAGCACGTTGGCGACGGTGCCCAGGCCGGGGCGCTGGCGCAGCGGGATCCACAGCAGCAGGACGAGGGCCCCGCAGATCGTCACCCAGGCGCCGACCGACAGCCCGACGGTGCGCTGCAGGCCCTGGTGCAGGACGTCCCAGGGGTCGAGGCCGAGGCCGGAGCGGAGCATCAGCGCCATGCTCACGCCGTACAGGACGAGGCCGGCGAACAGCTGCGGTATCCGGCGGCCGAGGGCGTGGGTGTCGCCGAACACCCGGACGGCGAGGCTCCGCCCGGCGGCCGGTGCGGGGGTGGTGGTGGCGGCCGATGCCGGTGTGGTCGTGGTGGCCAAGGCGTGCTCCTGCGGTGGTGCTGCACCACCGGGGCACCCGGTGGTGGCGGCCGGCACGGCCGCCCTGCCATGATGGCCAGTCCAAAGCGGCCTTCTCCAGGGCCAATCTCTAGCAAGTGGACTTATTCAGCCATGGTCGACTGGCACACCACCGTCACCCCGCCCGCCCTGGCGCGACTGCTCGCCACCGCCCGGCTCCCCGAGCCGGCCGCCGCCCGCCGCCCCGCCTACCGCACCCTGGCCGGGCAGATCCGGCTGCTGGTCACCGAGGGCCGGCTGCCGGTCGGCGCCCGGCTGCCCGCCGAACGCGAGCTGGCCACCGCCCTCGCGATGAGCCGCACCACCGTCGCCACCGCGTACGAGACCCTGCGCGGCGACGGCTACCTGCGCAGCCGGCGCGGCGCGGGCAGCTGGACCGCCCTGCCCGAGGGCGCCCCGCCACCCAGCGAGGCCCTGCACCCCGTCCCGCCGGACGAGCAGAGCCGCATGCTGGACCTCGGCGTCGCCGCCCCGCCCGCCCCGCAGCCCTGGGTCGGCCAGGCCGCCGCCCGGGCCGTCGAACAACTGCCGCACTACGCCGCCGGGCACGGCCACTACCCCACCGGCGTCCCGGTGCTGCGCGAGGCCGTCGCCCGCCGCTTCACCGAGCGCGGACTGCCCACCACCCCCGACCAGATCCTGATCACCACCGGCGCCATGGGCGCCCTGCACCTGCTCCAGCGGGCCCTGATCGGCCGCGGCGACCGGGTCGCCGTCGAGGCGCCCAGCTACGCGAACACCCTGCAGGCGCTGCGGCTGGCCGGCGCGCGCCTGGTCCCGGTGCCGTACGCCTGGACTCCGCGGCCCGCCTGGGACCTCGACGAGTGGCGGCGGGTGCTGCGCGGCGCCGGCCCCAAGGTCGCCTACCTGATCCCGGACTTCCACAACCCGACCGGCACCCTGATCGACGAGGAGCAGCGCCGCGAACTGCTGGCCGCCGCCCGGGCCGCCGGAAGCATCGTGCTGGCGGACGAGACCACCGCCGAACTCGGCTGGGGCGTCCCGCCCTCCGCCCCGCTGCCGCGACCCATGGCCGCACTGGACCGCTCCGCCCAGGTGGTCACCGTCGGCTCGGCCGGAAAGCTGCTCTGGGGCGGTCTGCGGATCGGCTGGGTCCGGGCCGCGCCGGCGCTGGTGCGCCGCCTGGCCACCGAGCGGGTCTACAGCGACGTCGGCACCCCGGTGCTGGACCAGCTGATCGCCGCCGAACTGCTGGGCGAACTGCTGCCCGACGTCCGGGAGCACCAGCTGACCCGGCTGCGGGCCACCGCGCGGGCCTTCGCCGCCGCCCTGCCCGAACGGCTGCCCGACTGGAGCTTCACCGTGCCGACCGGCGGTCTCTCGCTGTGGGTCTCCACCGGCGGCCTGTCCGGCGCCGCGCTGGCCCGGGCCGGGGAGCGCGGCGGGGTCCGGATCGCCTCGGGCAACCGCTTCGGCTCGGACGGCGCCTTCGAGCACCACATCCGCCTCCCGGTCACCGTGCCCGCCGCGACCGTCCCCGCCGCCGTCGAACGCCTCGCCGCCCTGGCCGCCCAGGCGGCGGCCGACGGACGGCTCGAACCGGCCGACGAGGCCCAGCCGCTGGCGGTCTGACGGTCCGCCAGCGGCCTGGGATCGGCCGGTGCGCGGCCCCGGGACAGGCGAAAGCCCCTGGCGCGCACCGGCCTCGGCACATCCGGACGAGCCGCGGCCGGCCGCCCGCCGGCCTGCCCGTCCGCCGGCCTCCTGCCGGGAGGTGCTAGCAGTGGTCGGCCCGGCCGCGCCAACCCGTCACCGGCAGCGCGAACTTGGCCACCAGCCGGTCGGTGAACGGCGCCCGGTGCAGCCTCGCCAGCCGCACCGGAGTCCGGCCCCGGCGGACCTCCACCCGCGCCCCGGCGGGCAGTTCGACCGAACGCCGCCCGTCGCACCAGAGCACACCGTGCGGGGTCTTGGGCTGCACCTCGACCGCCAGCACCGACTCCGGCGAGGTCACCAGCGGGCGGGCGAACAGCGCGTGCGCGGAGATCGGCACCATCAGCAGCGCCTCCACCTCCGGCCACACCACCGGCCCGCCGCCGGAGAACGCGTACGCGGTGGAGCCGGTCGGCGTCGCGCACACCACGCCGTCACAGCCGAAGTTGGAGACCGGACGGCCGTCCACCTCGGTCACCACCTCCAGCATCCGCTCCCGCGCCGCCTTCTCGATCGAGGCCTCGTTCAGCGCCCAGTCCTCGTGGACCACATCGCCGTTGGTGCGGACGATGACATCGATCGTCATCCGCTCCTCGACCTCGTAGTCGGCGTCCACCACCCGCTCCACCACCACGGCCAGGTCGTCCCGCTCGGCCTCGGCGAGGAAGCCCACCCGGCCCAGGTTGATCCCGAGCATCGGCAGCCCGTGCGAGCGCGCCAGCTCCGCCCCGCGCAGCAGCGTCCCGTCCCCGCCGGCCACCAGGATCAGCTCGCAGCCGTCCGCCGCCCCGGGGCCCTCCGCCACCTTCTCGACGCCCTCCGGCAGGTCCAGGTCGACCGCCTCGGCCTCCAGCAGTCTGATCCGAAGACCCGCCTTCAGCAGCCCGTGCACCAGGGCCTCGACGCTGCGCAGCGCCGCCTCCCGGCCGGTGTGCGCGATCAGGAAGACCGTACGTTCTTCATCGCTCATGCCGCTGCCCTCTCCCTAACGCCTGCCGGGTCGCCCTTGGCCCCGGTGCGGCCGCGCCATACGGCATGACGGGCCGGACGCTCGCAAGGCACCCTACCGGGGCCCCTCCGCCACGGCCCGGTCCGCCTCCGCGGGGTCCAGCTGCGGGGCGTCCCGGCGCAGCCAGAGGAAGTACTCGACGTTGCCGGACGGCCCCGGCAGGGGGCTCGCGGTGACCGCGCGCACGCCCAGCCCGAGCTCCCACGCCTGCCCCGCGACCTGGCGCACCATCTCGGCGCGCAGCTGCGGGCTGCGCACCACACCACCGCTGCCCAGACGCTCCTTGCCGATCTCGAACTGGGGCTTGACCATCAGCACCAGGTCGGCGTCCCCGGCCGCGCAGGAGGCGAGGGCCGGGAGCACCAGGCCCAGCGAGATGAACGACAGGTCGCCCACCACCAGGTCCACCGGGGTGCCGCCGATCAGGTCCGGAGTCAGCTCGCGCACATTGGTGCGGTCCATCACGGTGACCCGGTCGTCGCTCTGCAGCGACCAGGCCAGTTGCCCGTACCCGACGTCCACCGCCAGCACCCGCGCGGCCCCGGCCCGCAGCAGCACGTCGGTGAAGCCGCCGGTGGAGGCGCCCGCGTCCAGCGCCCGGCGGCCCTCGACCACCAGGCCCTGCGGCACGAAGGCCGCGAACGCGCCGGCGAGCTTGTGGCCGCCGCGCGAGACGTAGTCGGGGTCGTTGTCGTCCTTGGCCACCACGACCGCCGCCGAGGTCTCCACCTGGGTGGCCGGCTTGGTCGCGGTGGTGCCGCCGACGGTCACCCGGCCGGCCGCGATCAGCTCGGACGCGTGCTCACGCGATCGGGCCAGCTTGCGGCGGACCAGTTCCGCGTCGAGTCGGCGTCGTGCCACTGCCACTGGTGTTCAGCTCCTACGGATCCTGCGGGTCATTCCTGATCGAGCGCGGCCAGTGTGTCGACCAGCCGCTGGTGAACATCTTCGTACACCGCGACGTGTGCCTCGGCCGGGACCCCGTCCAGAGCCTCCAGCCGGGCCAGGCCGGCGTCCACTCCGGGGTGGCCGGTGAGGACCGGCTCGACGCCCAGCGGCTCCACGGGGGCGATCATGTCCGACGCCCCGGCGTCCCGGACGGACTCGGGCGGTTCACTCGTCCCGGGCATCGGGCTTCTTCGTGCTGGTGGCCTTGCGGACGGTGGTCTTCCTGGTCGCGGCACGCTTCGCGGGCGTCCCGGACCGGGTGGCGGCCTCGGACCGGGCCTCGGTCTGCTTGGCGGTGGCGGTCTTCTTGACGGTCGTCGTCCTCTTCTTCGCGGTGGCCTTCCCGGCCGTCCCCTTCCCGGCCGTCCCCTTCGTCGCCGGCTTCTCGGCCGCGCTCTTCCTCGGCGTGCTCTTCTTGGCGGCGCTCTTCTTCGCCGGACTCTCCCCGGCGGCGCTCTCCCTGGCCGGGCTCTCCTCGGCCGGGCCCTTCTTCGCCGGGCCCTTCTTCGCCAGGCCCTCCCCGGCGGAACTCACCCCGGCCGCGGGCGCCTCCGGCGGGACCGGGGCGGCCCGGGACACGGGCGGAACCGGTGGATCGACCTCGACCGGCTCGTCCACCTCCACCCGCTCGGCGACTATCGGCTCCCCCGTCGCCGGGACCGCCGAGCGCTCCTCCTCGAACTCCCAGCCGCGCCCGAACAGGTCACCGGCCCGCGGCGCCGGCACCGGCTCCTCGGCCTCGTACGACCCCGGCCCGGACCCGGCCGCCGGGGCCTCCTCCTCGACCTCGCGCAGCTTGGTCTCCAGGTACGCCAGCACCACGCCGACCTTGGTCACCTGGTCGCCGACCTTCTCGAAGACCTTCTCCGCCTCGTTGCGCGCCACACCGACCGCCAGGTCCACCCCGGCGCGCCCGGCGGTGACCGCCTCCCCGGCCAGGGTCTGCAAGGTCTCCACCGACGGCGGGAACTGGCCGCCCAGCCGGCGCTCGACCCCGGCGACGTCCACCCCGGCCTTCTCCAGGATCGAGGTCGCCGTCCCGACGACCAGCTTGCCGACCTCCTCGACCACTCCGGCGGCGGTCTCCACCACTCCCCGAACCGTCCTCGGCAGCATCCGGGTGCCTCCCAATCGCGTACGTGCGTCGCTCCGTCGCCCTCACTACCCGGGCCGTTCCGGGCACCCCACGGACGACGTCCGGGCACCCCACGGACGACGCTACCGCCAAAACCCGCCTGAGGTACCGTGGCCCGCAGTCAGCACCGTAGCGACCGGGGGAGGGAGCCGCCCGTGGCGAACGCCGAGGAGTGCCGGGAGGCACTGGAGCAGCTCAGCCGGAACATGGCGAAGTCCACCGGCGACGTCCGCAAGGCCGCGGCCCTCGACCGTTCGCTCAGCTGCCGGATCACCGACCTCGACCTGACCTTCACCGGGCGACTGCGCGACGGCCGGATCCAGGACGTGGTGGTCTCCCCCGGCGCCCCGGCCGGGAAGGCGGAGATCCGGCTCACCATGACCAGCGACGACCTGGTCGCACTGGTCGGCGGGCGGCTCGGCTTCGCCTCCGCCTGGGCGAGCGGCCGGGTCAGGCTGGAGGCGGGCTTCCGCGACCTGCTGCGACTGCGCACCCTGCTCTGAGCCGGGCCGCCGAACCGGTCCCGGGTTCGGCCGCCGGGCCCGTCCCGGATTCGGCCCGGATTCGGCCCGGATTCGGCCCTCGGACCCGGCCGTCGGACCCGGCGCTGCCGAGGGCGGCCCCGGGTCGACCGCCGACCTGTTCTCAGAACCCCAGATCGGCCAGCGCCTTGCGGCCGTCCACCGGCGCGCCGCCCGCGTCCAGCACCGTCCACGCCGCCGCGCACAGCGCCCGCAGGCCGTCCCAGCGGTCCCCCGCCCCGGACAGCCGCAGCACACCGGCCTCGACGCCCGCGACCCAGCCGCCGCACCCGAAGCCGCCGTCCACGGCCGCCACCGCGGGGTGGGGGACGAGCAGTCCGCGCAGGTCTGCGGCCAGGTAGGTCGGCCGGTGCTCGACCGGGGCCGCCAGCAGCAGCTCCGGCGTGGTCACCCCGGTGAACACCAGCAGGCTGTCCACCCCGCCGTTGAACGCGCCCTCGATGTCGGTGTCCAGCCGGTCCCCGACCACCAGCGGACGCTCCGCACCGGTACGCAGCACGGTCTCCCGGTGCATCGGCGGCAGCGGCTTGCCCGCCACCTCCGGCTCCACCCCGGTCGCCGCCCGCACCGCCGCCACCAGGGTGCCGTTGCCGGGCGCGATGCCACGGGCCCTCGGCACCGTCAGGTCCAGGTTGGACGCCACCCACGGCAGACCGCTCTGCACGGCGTACGAGGCCTCCGCCAGGTCCGTCCACCCCACCGAGGGGTCGAAGCCCTGGACCACCGCGAGCGGGCCGTCGGCCAACGAGCGGACCGCGACCAGCCCCAGCTCGGCCAGCGCCTCCTCCAGTCCGAGCCCACCCACGACCAGCACCTTCGAGCCGGCCGGCACCTTCTCGGCGACCAGCCGGGCGGCGGCCTGGGCCGAGTTGATCACGTCGGCCGGCTCGGCCGGGACGCCCAGCTCGGTCAGGTGCTCGGCCACCACCCGCGGCGGGCGGGAGGCGTTGTTGGTCACGTAGGCGAGCCGCATCCCGGCCGTGCGGGCGGCGTCCAGCGCGTCCACCGCGTGCTCGATCGCGTGCGCGCCCGCGTAGACCACGCCGTCCAGGTCCAGCAGCGCGGTGTCGTACGCGTCGGTCAGCGGCCGCTCGCTGCCGCCGGGGGCGGTCCGTCGCACGGGGGTGGCCGTCTCGGTCATGGCTGCGCTACCTCATTCACTGCGTCGTCGTTCACTGCGTCGTCCGCGCCGCACGTCCTCGTGCGGCGCGGCTTCCGTCACTCGTGCGTGACGGAGCCTGTCACGGCGTCCGTCACTGGTCCGCCACGGTTTCCGTCACTCGTCCGTCACGGAGTCCGCCACGGCTTCCGTCACGGCGTGCGGCCGGTCGTCGCACCGACCGGTCAGGCGCCGCTGTCGGCACCGTTGCCCGCGCCTGCGTCGTCCGCCGACCCTCCGGCCGGGCCCTCGGCACCCGCCGGGGGCGCCGCGTACCCGGGTGCTCCCGGCAGCAGCGGGCCGTACGCCCCGGCCCGGGCCGCCAGGGTCGCGCGGGTCTGCCGCAGCGCCTGCCGGTAGTGGTCGCTCTCCGGCCGCATCGCCACGGCCAGCGCCAGGTGCTCGGCGGAGGTCTCGAAATCGCCCAGCCGGGCCGCCGCGACGCCCCACCCGAACTGAGCGTAGTCGTCCGCCGGGTCGGCGAGCGCCACGGCGCGGAAGTTCCCGAGGGCCGCCGCGTACGAGCCCGCGTCGAACTGGGCGCGCGCCAACGCCTCCCGGATGCTGCGCGAGTGCGGCTCGGCCGCCACCGCCCGGGCGAGCAGCTGCTCGGCGGCCGCCGGATGCCCCTGGGCGAGCAGCTGGGCACCCCGGCGGAACCAGTCGTACACGTCCCCGGCGGGCTCCCCGGAACGGCTCTGCCGCGGCACCCCTCCGACTCCGGTGCCGCCGCCCCCGGCGCCGCCGACCCCTGCGTCACCGCCCGGTGCTTCGTCGCCCGGTGCACGGCCCGGCACGCCGCCGGCCGGAGCATCCCCGCGGGTGGCACCGACCGGCCCGACCGGTCCGCCCGACTCGACCGGGCCGCCGCCGTCCACCCGTTCCTGCCCGTCGTCCATGCCGTACCTCGCCCTCGGTCGCACACCCGGCCCACGACTCGGCACGGGCATTCCGATCTCTCAACAACGCGTACCCGGTTACGATGCCCAGAATGAGCACACCCAGTGCAGAAGACGGAGTCGAGACTCCCGAGGGCGGCCCCGGTGATCCCGGGCACGTCGCCACCGCCGGCCTGTCCCTGTCCCCCTTCCGCGGCCTGCGCTACGTCCCCGACCGGGTCGGCGCCCTGGCCGCGGTGATGTCCCCGCCGTACGACGTCGTGGATCCGGGCCGCCGGCTCGACCTGGAGACCGCCGACCCGCACAACGTGGTCCGGCTGATCCTTCCCAGGCCCGAGCCCGAGGACGCCGGCGACCGCCCCGACCGCGACACCCGCTACCGGCACGCCGCCCGGCTCCTGGCCGCCTGGCAGCGCGAGGGCGTCCTGGCCGCCGACCCCGAGCCCGCGCTCTACGTCTACGAGCAACGGGTGCCGGCCACCGACGACTCCCCCGAACTGCTCCAGCGCGGCCTGATCGGCGCCCTCGCGGTGAGCGGCCGCGAGGGCGGCGTGGTGCTCCCGCACGAGGACGTGATGCCGCGGCCCGTCGCCGACCGGGTCGGCCTGATGCGCACCACCCGGGCCAACCTGGAACCGCTGCTGCTCACCTACCGGGGCAACGGCGGCGCCTCCGGCGTGATCGAACGGACGGTCGAGCGCGAGCCGCTGCTCTCCACCGCCACCAGCGACGGCACCCATCACCGGCTGTGGGCGGTCACCGACCCCGCCGAGATCGCCGGGATCAGCCGCGACCTCGCCACCTGCCGGGCGCTGATCGCCGACGGCCACCACCGCTGGGAGATGTACCTGCGCCTCCAGCGCGAGCACCGCCACCTGCCGCGCAGCCCCTGGGACCGCGGCCTGGTGCTCCTGGTGGACACCGCCCGCTACCCGCTTCGCGTTCGCGCCATCCACCGCGTGCTGTACCGGCTGCCGGTGGCCGAGGCACTGGAGCGGCTCGGCGACCAGTGGAAGGTCAAGGAGGTCCCCGGGCCGCTGTCCGCCGCGCTCCAGGCCCTCGCCGAGCAGAAGCGGCACGGCGGCAACGGCTTCGTCCTCACCGGCGGCGACGGCGTCTACTGGCTGCTCGGCGAGCCCGAGGAGTCCCTGCTCGACGCCACCGTGCCGCAGGGCCGGCCCGAGGAGTGGCGCCACCTGGACGCCACCGTCCTGCACGCCACCCTGCTGGACCACACCTGGCACGTCCCCGACGGCCCGGACGACATCGGCTACCTGCACACCGCGGTGGCCGCCGAGCAGGAGGCCGCGCGCACCGGCGGCACCGCCGTCCTGCTGCACCCGGTCCGGGAGTCGGTGGTGAGACGGCTGGCCGAACAGGGCGTCACCATGCCGCGCAAGTCCACCTCCTTCGGGCCGAAGCCGGCCACCGGGCTGGTGCTGCGCAACCTCGCGCTGGGCTGACGACCCCGCCGGCCCGGGCACCGGGCCGGAACGCCGTGAGGCCCTGCCGTTCCCCGGGATTCCGGGGAACGGCAGGGCCTCACGGCGTTGCCTGGGGAGCTGCTCAGCTCTTGTCGGCGGCGGCCTCGGCGGCCTTGGTGTCCTCGGCCTCGGCCTCGGCCTTGGTGTCGGCCTTGGTGTCGGCCTTGGTGTCCTGGACCTCCTGGACGCGCTCGGGGACGACGCCGTCGAAGTCCTCGTCGATCTCGAGGTCGTCCTCGTCGTAGAACTCCTCGACGTCCTCCTCGTCCTCGAAGATCACGCGGTCGTCGGCGTTGTCGCCGCCACCGCGCTTCTTCGCCGGCGCATCCGTCGACTCGGTCTCGTCCTCGGCCAGCTCCGGGTCGAGCGTGTCGATGAACTCCACGCCGTCGATCTCGGCCAGCCGCTCCGAAGCGTTGGTGGTGCCGTCGGTGTCGGCCTCGGCGGCCTTGGCGAACCAGTCACGGGCCTCGTCGGCCCGGCCTGCCGCGATCAGGGCCTCGGCGTAGGCGTACCGCAGGCGCGCGGTCCACGCGTGCACGGCGCTGGAAGCCAGCTCCGGGCTCTGCAGCGTCACCACGGCAGCGTCGAACTGCTCCATGTCGCTGCGGGCACCGGCCGCCACGAGACGCATCTCGACCTGGCCGGCCTTGTCCAGCTGCTTCACCTCGGGCTCACCGGCCATCGCCAGCGCCCGCTCCGGGCGGCCCAGACCGCGCTCGCAGTCGGCCATCACCGGCCACAGGTCCACCCGGCCGGTCATCCGACGGGCGGCGCGGAACTCGGTCAGCGCCTCGGAGTAACGCTGCGTCATGTACGAGGCGAAACCGGCCGCCTCACGGACCGCCGCCACGCGGGAGGCCAGACGGAGCGCGACGCGCGAGTACTGGTAGGCCTCCTCCGGCTCGCTGTCGAGCATGCGGGCCACCATCACCAGGTTGCGGGCGACGTCGTCCGCAAGGGTCTTGGGCAGGCTCTTGAGCTCCTGGCGCACGTCCGCGTCCAGCTCGAAGCCGGTGATGTCCTCCGGGATCGGCAGACGCTTGACGGGCTCGTAGTTGCCCCGGCGGTCGTCGTAGCCACCGCGGTCGCCGCCGCGGTCGTCACGGTCACGGCCGTAGCCGCCGCCCTGGCGGTCGTCACGACGGAAACCGCCGCGGTCGCCACCACGGTCGTCACGACGGAAACCACCCCGGTCACCGCCGGAGGGGCGGTCGTCACGGCGGAAGCCACCACCGGTCGGGCGGTCGCCGCGGTCACGGTTGAAGCCACCGCCGGAGGGACGGTCGTCACGACGGAAGCCGCCGCGGTCGCCACCACGGTCGTCACGGTCACGGCCGTAGCCACCACCGGACGGGCGGTCGTCACGACGCGGACGGTCGTCACGGTCGTCACGACGGAAACCACTCGGGCGGTCGTCACGGCGGAAGCCACCGCCAGCCGGGCGGTCGTCGCGACGGAAGCCACCACCGGTCGGGCGGTCGCCGCGGTCACGGTTGAAGCCACCGCCGGACGGACGGTCGTCACGACGGAAGCCGCCGCGGTCGCCACCACGGTCGTCACGGTCACGGTTGAAACCGCCGCCGGAGGGACGGTCATCACGACGGAAGCCGCCGCGGTCGTCGCGGTCACGGCCGTAGCCACCACCGGTCGGACGGTCGCCGCGGTCACGGTTGAAACCGCCACCGGAGGGACGGTCATCACGACGGAAGCCACCACCGGAGGGGCGGTCACCGCGGTCACGGTTGAAGCCACCGCCGGACGGGCGGTCGTCACGACGGAAGCCGCCGCGGTCGCCACCACGGTCGTCACGGTCACGGTTGAAACCGCCGCCGGAGGGACGGTCATCACGACGGAAGCCAC
>NZ_JBICVH010000026.1:157163-157893 GCF_043198905.1 Kitasatospora sp. NPDC048715
CGCCGCGGTCGCCACCACGGTCGTCACGGTCACGGTTGAAACCGCCACCGGAGGGACGGTCATCACGACGGAAGCCACCGCGGTCGCCACCACGGTCGTCACGGTCACGGTTGAAACCGCCACCGGAGGGACGGTCATCACGACGGAAGCCACCGCGGTCGTCACGGTCACGGCCGTAGCCACCACCGGACGGACGGTCGTCACGACGCGGACGGTCGTCACGGTCATCACGACGGTAACCACCGGAGGGACGGTCGTCGCGGCGGAAACCACCGGACGAACGGTCGTCACGGCGGTCATCGCGACGGGAGCCGCCACGATCGTTGGACCAGCCCCCGCGGGACCGGGGCTCGTAGCCTCGGCCGTCGTCCGATCGGCGCTCGGGACGGTCCTGGGGCTCGTTCGACATCGTGGTGACTCCTTCTGCTGCTTCAGCTCCACCGCGGACGGAGCATCTTGCGACTCTGCTCCCGCCACGCGGTTTCGACGCCGGCCTGCTGGCCTGCGTACCTTCTCCATTGTCCGGCATGCCAGGACCGTCCGCGTCTGGGCGGAAGTCCCGTTCTGCCGGTCTTCTTCACGTTCGCAAAACACAAAAAGGCCGCAGCCCCAGCGAGTCGCTGGGGCCGCGGCCTTGAATAATTGTTCGGCGGCGTCCTACTCTCCCACAGGGTCCCCCCTGCAGTACCATCGGCGCTGTAAGGCTTAGCTTCCGGGTTCGGAATGTAAC
>NZ_JBICVH010000027.1:0-149940 GCF_043198905.1 Kitasatospora sp. NPDC048715
TCGGACCGCCTTCCAGCGGACCCTCCGGGCTTCGTTCTTTCGTGTTTCCAGCTTATCAGATGTTTTCCGCTCCGTTTTCCGGAGTTTCATTCATCGGATTTGCTTTCCGCTTTGCCGCCCCGGTCTCCCGCGGCGACTCCGGAACTGTACGGGGACCGGCCCGTCACATGCAAATCGCCCCTGCCCGGGGGTCCGGGCAGGGGCGATCGGTGCCGGTCGAGGCCGGTCGGAGCCGGGTCAGCGGACCTCGGTGATCTCCGGACCGCGTGCGAACGGGTCGAGCGAGGTGCCGCCGAAGCGGTTGTCGCCCTCGCCGCCGGCGGCGGCGGCCCCGCCACCGTCGGCGACCATCTGGGCGTCCTCGGGAAGCTTCAGGACGATCGGGTCACGGGGAGCCATCGGGGACTCGCCGCGCACGACGACCGTCTGCCGGAAGACCTGCTCCAGGATCCCGGCCATCTCCGGCTGCACCGCGGCCTGGCCCGAGATCACACCGCGCAGGAACCAGCGCGGGCCGTCGCAGCCGACGAACCGCACCAGCTGCACACCCTGGGTGCCGTCCGGCAGCTGCACCGGGACCTGGGCGCGGAGGTGCCAGCCGAGCGGGCCCTCCTCCTCCTCGATGAGGCCGCCCTGCGAGGTGATGCCGTTGGCGATCTCCTCCCGGACCTCCCCCCAGATGCCCTCGGACTTCGGGGCCGCGAAGGCCTGGAGCTGGATGGCGCTGTTGCCGAGCACGAGGGTGGCGGCCACGATCGCGTCACCGGCGACCTCGACGCGCAGCTCCATGCCCTCGACACCGG
This sequence comes from Kitasatospora sp. NPDC048715, assembly GCF_043198905.1. Classification (NCBI taxonomy): domain Bacteria; kingdom Bacillati; phylum Actinomycetota; class Actinomycetes; order Kitasatosporales; family Streptomycetaceae; genus Kitasatospora; species Kitasatospora sp. NPDC048715. The sequence goes on from NZ_JBICVH010000027.1 coordinate 804, forward strand.
GGACCAGCAGACCCCCGAGGTCGACTCGCCCCTCCTCGGGGTTCTCGAGCTCGGAGTGGTCCCACGGACCGTCCGGCCGGGGGGCCGGCGGCAGGCCGACCCTGTCGGCCGGGTCCAGCTCGGTCACGTTCTCGCTCTCGGCGGAACCTTCGACGTCATCGGCCGTCTCGTCGGCGCTGATGGCGTCGTCGGCGAGCTGCTCGACAGCGTCCTCGCTCTTCTGGCGACGACGGAACACGGTCACTGTCCTTCCCGGTCCAAGACCGATGCGAATACCTGCTCGGCTTCCTGCGAGGCCGCGGGCATGCTAGACCGCGGCGTGGCCGCCGGTCGACCCGAACCCGCCCTCGGCACGTGCCGACCCAGGCAGCTCCTCCACCTCGTGGAAACGGGCCTTCTCGACCTGCTGGATCACCAGCTGGGCGATCCGGTCCCCTCGGCGGAAGCTGACCCCCTCGCGCGGGTCCAGATTGACGACGATCACCTTGATCTCTCCACGGTACCCGGCATCGACCGTCCCCGGGGCGTTCACGAGGGCAACGCCGCAACGAGCTGCGAGCCCGGACCGGGGGTGGACGAAGGCCGCGTAGCTGTCCGGCAGGGCGACGGCGATGCCGGTGGGCAGGACGGCCCGCTCGCCGGGCGCCAGCTCGGCGTCGACGGTGGTGCGCAGATCGGCACCGGCGTCCCCGGGCTGCGCGTAGGCGGGCAGCGGCAGCTCGGGGTCGATGCGCTTGATCAGGACGTCCAGCTGCGGGCGGGGGGTATCACTCAAGGGTTCACCTCAAAGGCTCGTGCGCGCTTCATCAGATCCGGGTCGTCGAGGACCTTCTCGATGTCCTCGGGACGACCGTGCGTGGTGAAGTGTTCCAGCTTCACCTGGATGAAGAGGGCCTGCGCGCGGACGGCGAGCGGTCCGTCCGGGCCGCCGATCCGCGCCTCGGCGGCGCTGTAGATCTTGCGGCCGTGCACACCGGTGATCCAGGCGCGCAGGTGCAGCACCGAGTCGACGGGTACCGGGCTGAGGAAGTCGGTCTCCAGCCGGCCGGTCACGGCGGGGGCGTGCAGCAGCCAGTTGAGCGTGCCGAGGGTCTCGTCCATGGCGGTGGTCAGCAGCCCGCCGTGGGCCAGGCCCGGGCCGCCCTGGTGGGCGTCGCGGACGGCGAACTCTGCGGTGACGTCGAGTCCCTCGCCGGCGACCGCGTCGATCCGCAGGCCGCCGGGGTGCTGCGGGCCGCAGCCGAAGCAGTGCTCGTAGTGGGAACCGAGCCGGGTGCCGGGGGCGGGCGCCCGGGGGTGGCGCTCCGGCAGGACGGCGTCCGGCGGCGGGGTGGTCGGGGTCGGCGGCATGACGGGCGCCGGCCGGTCGGTGGGGGTGCTGGGGGCTGTCGTACCGGTCACGGGGGCCAACCCTACCCAGGGGTAGGGGGCCTCCGGTGGGGGTGGCGTCCCGCGCCGGACGTCAGGGCGACCACAATGGGGGGCATGTACGACGAACGCCTCACGGTGCCGCGTTCCTGGTGGCTGCTCCCGATCGCGGTGGGTCTCACGCTCGCGCTGATCCTGATCCGGGTCAGCGGTCCGGCCGCGCTGATCGGGCTGGTGGTCGGCATCGCCGCCGGCGCGGTCGCGATCAGCAGTTACGGCTCGGCCCGCATCCGCGTGGTCCAGGGCTCACTGGTGGCCGGCCCGGCCCGGATCCCGGTGGACGCGCTCGGCGACGCTCAGGCCCTGAGCCCCGCCGAGGCGGCGGCCTGGCGCGGCCCGAAGGCCGATCCGCGCGCCTTCATGCTGCTGCGCAGCTACGTCCCGACGGCACTGCGGGTCGAGGTGACCGACCCGGCCGACCCGACGCCGTACCTGTACCTGTCGACCCGCTCGCCGATGAAGCTGGCGGAGGCCCTGGAGGACGCCCGGCGCGGCGCCCGCACCTGAGGCGGGCCCGAGCCGGCCGTGAGCCGGCCGGGCCAGGACCCGGGCCGGACGAAGACGCCGGCCGGACGGACCGAAGAGGCCGGACAAACGGAGAGGGACGGTTCCGCTGCTGCGGGACCGTCCCTACGACTTTGTCCTGACCGGGTTCCCGGCCGACTCCGTCCTGCCGGGCCCGTCCTGCCGGACGGTACCCGGACCTGCCGTCCGGCCCCGCTGCCCGGGGCCGGAAGGAGCGGTGTGCCGGTCCCGCGGGCGCAGCCGCGGGCACCGGGCCCTGTCCGCCGCGGTGCTCAGGCGCCGCAGTCCCGGCAGATCGGGTTGCCGTTCTTCTCGCTGTAGAGCTGGCTGCGGTGGTGAACCAGGAAGCAGCTCATGCAGGTGAACTCGTCGGCCTGCTTCGGCAGGACACGGACGGCGAGCTCCTCGTTCGAGAGGTCGGCGCCGGGAAGCTCCATGCCCTCCGCGGCGTCGAACTCGTCGACGTCGACAGAGCTGCCGCCCTTGTCGTTCCGCCGAGCCTTGAGCTCTTCGATGCTGTCCTCGTTGACGTCATCGTCGGTCTTGCGTGGGGTGTCGTAGTCGGTTGCCATTTGTCGCTCTCCCCCTCCGGGTTGTGCGGTGTGTGCGGTATCTCCAGCGCACGTAACGCATGGGGGGTCGGTCTTGTGCCCGACCCGAGGCGGAGATTTTGCCTTACTTCAAGCCCTGTTACTCAATCGACACTCAGCCCGGGCTCCATCGGGGTGATCCCCGGGCCTGCGGAAGGCCTCACGCTGGGCCATCGCCGACCCCTGTCGGACCCGATAAACCAGACACGGACAGTGAGCAAGACCGGTGCGGGCGCCTGAGAAATCCCGTGCCCACCAGGGAGACCGACCGATCCCGCGGACCGGCCGGGGGCCGAAATCCGGTCACGGACGGCGATCGGCACCCCTGGGCCGGTGATCACTCTCCGGGGTTGCCCGGAATCGCGGAGCGACACGATGTGAGCTTGGTCACGTTAAGAATCTTCCTGGTCAAATCACGGAAAATCCACCCACTCCGACCGCCCGGTGCCGGGCCTCAGCCGGCGGTCCTCCGGGCCGCGCGGCGGGCCAGCAGGGCGGCCTGGCGCTCCTCGAACTTCCGGGCCTGATCGTCCAGCCCGTCCAGGAAGACGCCCAGCTCGTTCTGCGCCAGCAGGCCCTCCGGGCCGAGCCCGCCGATCTCCATGACCTTGAGGTGGCGCAGCACCGGCTGGAGCACGTCGTCGTGGTGGATACGCAGGTTGTACACCCCGCCGATGGCGATCTGCGCGGCGGCGCGCTCGAAGCCGGGGATTCCGTGGCCGGGCATCCGGAAGTCGGTGACGACGTCGGCGACGGCCCGCATGGCCTGGTCCGGGGCGATCTCCAGGGCGGCCTTCAGCAGGTTCCGGTAGAAGACCATGTGGAGGTTCTCGTCGTTGGCGATCTTCGCCAGCAGCTGCTCGCAGAGCGGGTCGCCGGCGTACTTGCCGGTGTTGCGGTGCGCGATGCGGGTGGCGAGCTCCTGGAAGGCCACGTACGCGACCGAGTGCAGCATGCTGTGCGCGTTGTCGGACTCGAAGCCCTCGGACATGTGGCTCATCCGGGCCCGCTCCAGCTCCACCGGGTCGACCGCCCGGGTGGCGAGCAGGTAGTCGCGGATCGCTATCCCGTGGCGCCCCTCCTCGGCCGTCCAGCGGTGCACCCAGGTGCCCCAGGCGCCCTCGCGGCCGAACATGGTCGCGATCTCGTGGTGGTAGCTGGGCAGGTTGTCCTCGGTCAGCAGGTTCACCACCAGCGACACCCGGCCCACCGCGGTCACCCGGGACTGCTCCAGCGACCAGGCCTCGCCGCCCAGCACGCCGTCGAAGTCGCGGCCCTGGCTCCACGGGACGAACTCGTGGGGCATCCACTCCTTCGCCACGGCCAGGTGGCGGTTGAGCTCCTTCTCGACGACCTCTTCGAGGGCGAGGATCAGCCGCGCGTCGGTCCAGCCGCTCGCGACGAGCGGGGAGCTGCTGCTCTGCACAGGGGCGATGGTCACGGTCTTGCTCCTGAGGGGACGGCACGCGCTGGGACGGGCGCGTTGAGACGGGGACACTTCGTGCGGACCCGCCGACGGGCCGCCGACGGATTCACCTACGGTTGCGTAGGTTACGACACCGTAAGTTGCTCGGGCCGGAAAAGACAAGCCGCCCCCGCCAGGCCTTATGTCGTCTTGACGGGCCTGGCGGGGGCGGCTGGGAACGGTCGCCTACGGAAGGGTCGTTCGACCCTTACGGAGAGGGGATGCGGACCCTCATGGTGAGTCCGCCACCGGCGCGCGGCGTGGCCTCGATGGTGCCGCCGTGGGCGCGCACCACCGAGCGGACGATGGACAGGCCGAGCCCGACCCCCTTGTCGCTGCGGGTGCGGTCGGCACCCTTGATCCGGCGGAACGGCTCGAAGATGTGCTCCAGCTCGTACCCGGGCACCATCGGGCCGGTGTTGGAGACCACCAGCTCGCCGCCGCCGGGCACCGCCGTGGTGGCCAGCTCGACCCAGCCTCCCGGGGTGTTGTAGCGCACGGCGTTCTGCAGCAGGTTGAGCGCGAGGCGCTCCAGCAGCACGCCGTTGCCGGCGGCCATGGCCGGATCGAGCTTCGCGCGCAGCTCGACCTCGCGCTTGTCGGCCTCGCCGCGGGTCTGCTCCAGCGCCCGGGTGGCCACCTCGGACAGCTCCACCGGGCGCCGGTCGGTCAGCTCGTTCTCGCTGCGGGCGAGCAGCAGCAGGCCCTCGACCAGCTGCTCGCTGCGCTCGTTGGTGGCCAGCAGGGTCCTCCCCAACTGCTGGAGGTCGGACGAGGCCGCCGGGTCGGAGAGCTGGACCTCCAGCAGGGTGCGGTTGATCGCCAGCGGGGTGCGCAGCTCGTGCGAGGCGTTGGCGACGAAGCGCCGCTGGGAGTCGAAGGAGCGGTCCAGCCGGTCCAGCATGCCGTCGAAGGTGTCGGCGAGCTCCTTGAGCTCGTCGTCCGGGCCGTCCAGCTCGATCCGGCGGTGCAGGTCGGAGGAGGCCACGTCGCGGGCGGTGCGGGTGATCCGGCCGAGCGGGCGCAGCACCCGGCCGGCCATCGCGTAGCCCGCCGCGAAGGCGATCACGGCGAGGCAGACCAGCATGGTCAGCGACTTGCGCAGCAGGGTGTTGAGCGCGGAGTTGGAGCGCGCCAGGTAGTCGGCGGCCTGCCACTGGTTGTAGTCCGCGCTGTTCATGGTGGTGCTGACGCCGTCGGGACTGGTGACCCGGAGGCTGCCGTCGAAGACCAGCTTGCGCGGCGCCAGGTACGAGACGGCGTCCTGGAAGAACACGTACATCAGGAGCAGCAGCACCACGCCGGCCATCAGGAACATCCCGCCGTAGAGCAGGGTGAGCCGCATCCGGATGGTGGGGCGGAAGGGCAGCCAGGCGAGCATGCCGTCGCCGGGGGTGTAGTGCCCGGGGCGGTGGACGCGCGGCGGGGTCAGGGGCTTCGGCGGGACGGCACGCGGGCCGCCGGCGGGCGCGCCGGAGGCCCCGCCGGCCGGGGGCGGGGTGGTCATGATGGTCCTCTCGGGGCGTCCGCCGGGGCGGGCGCGTACGGCGGGGAGTCCGGGGTCGGGCGGACTCCGGTCGTCAGATCCGGTAGCCGGAGCCCGGCACGGTGACGATCACCGGCGGGTCGCCGAGCTTGCGGCGCAGCGTCATCACGGTGACGCGCACGACGTTGGTGAACGGGTCGGTGTGCTCGTCCCAGGCCTTCTCCAGGAGCTGCTCGGCCGAGACGACGGCGCCGCCGGCCCGCATCAGCACCTCCAGGACGGCGAACTCCTTGGGGGCGAGCTGGACGGTGCGTCCGTCGCGGATCACCTCGCGCCGGCCGGGGTCGACCGAGATGCCGGCGCGTTCCAGCACCGGGGGCAGCGGAACGGTCGCACGGCGGCCCAGCGCCCTTACCCGGGCGACGAGTTCGCTGAAGGCGAACGGCTTCGGAAGGTAGTCGTCCGCGCCGATCTCCAGGCCCTCGACCCGGTCGCTGATGTCGCCGGAGGCGGTCAGCATGATCACCCGGGTGGCCAGGCCCTGCTCGACCACCTTGCGGCAGACGTCGTCCCCGTGCACCAGCGGAAGATCGCGGTCCAGGACGACGACGTCGTAGTCGTTGACCGCGATGCGCTGGAGCGCGGCCTCCCCGTCGTACACCACGTCGACGGCCATCGCCTCGCGGCGCAGGCCGGTCGCGACGGCCTCGGCAAGCAGCTGCTCGTCCTCGACGACGAGAACCCGCACGGTCGTTGTCCCTTCTCCAGGCCGGCCCCGGAAAGCGGACGCGCGGCTCCGACGGTGCCTCCATCCTGCCTGGTCCAGCGGTAAAGCAGCGATAAGCTGCCCCTCGGGCACGGAGCCGGAGCCCCCGGCCGTCACCGTTCGCACCCGCAGCACTCCGCTTGGACTGTGACACAGGCAACTTTCTTCCGCCGGGAGGTTTCCCGCCCTCCGGGGCGGGGAGGACAGCTGCACACCCGCGATCTGGCTGACGGCCGGTCGCACCCACCCGCCGTGCGTTCATCCGCGCCGGCCCTGGGGCTGGGACATCACCGGGAGCGGCCGAAGGGCCGTCTCCGCACCTATCCGGACCTTCACCACCATCCGGGCTCGGTGCTTTCACCGGCTGGACCTCCTCGGGGCGGAGAGCGCACGACCGTGCACGTCCGACACAGTAAGGGGGCCCGTATGGACGCCTTCAAGGCCGGAATCCTGCAGCGCATAGCCAACGCCGAGCAGGATCTGCACCGCGCGATCGAGGCCGGGGACGAGTTCCTCGCCGAGGTGGAGCAGTCCGAGCTGGACGACCTCCGCCGACTCGCCGCCGAGCACGGCGTGGACACGGTGCTGGAGCGCCACCGCACCGCTGCCTGACCCGTCCGGCACACCGACCAGTCGCCGGATCTCCGGCACCAGCGGCCCTGCGGGGGCCGTGCGAAACCCAGGCCCTGGCATTCCCCGTATGCCAGGGCTCTTCGCATGTCCGGGGCCGCCCCGCCCGGACCCGCGGGTTCCGCGGGCGGGGCGGCCGGAACCGGTCAGTCCGCCCAGGCGCGCAGCGCGGCCAGCCGCTCCTGGAGCGGCTCGTACACCCCGGGGGCGGCGGCCACGGTCAGCTCGCCGTCGGGGCCGTGCCCGGGACGGCCGCCGACCAGGGCCCCGGCCTCGGCGGCGATCAGGCAGCCGGCCGCCCGGTCCCAGGGGGCGAGGCCGCGCTCGTAGTAGCCGTCCAGCCGCCCGGCGGCGACGTCGCACAGGTCCACCGCGGCCGCCCCGCCCCGGCGGATGTCGCGCACCTGCGGCATCAGCGCCAGCAGCACCTCGGCCTGCCGGACCCGCACCGACTGGACGTAGTTGAAACCGGTGGCGATCAGCGCCTGGCCCCAGGGCGGGGCCGGGCGGGCCGAGACCGGCCGGCCGTCGAGGCGGGCACCGCGGCCCAGGACGGCGTGGAACAGCTCGCCGCGGGCCGGGGCGTACACCACGCCGACGACCGCGCGGCCGTCCACCTCGGCGGCCACGCTGACCGCCCAGGAGGGCAGCCCGTACAGGTAGTTGACCGTCCCGTCGAGCGGGTCCACGACCCAGCGGACCCCGCTGGTGCCCGGCCGCTCGGCGCCCTCCTCGCCGAGGTAGCCGTCCTCCGGGCGGCGGTCGGTGATCAGCTCCAGGACGAGCTTCTCGGAGGCGAGGTCCATCTCGGTGACCACGTCGACCGGGCTGCTCTTGGTGCCGGCCACGCCGAGGTCGGCGGGGCGGCCGTCGCGCAGCAGCGCGCCGGCCTGCCGGGCCGCGTCCAGGGCGACCTCCAGCAGGTCGTCGAGGAGCCGGTCGTCGGACAGGGCGGGGGTGGGCACGGGGTTCTCCTCCGGAGCGACGGGACGGACGGGACGGCAGGACGGACGGGGCGCGCGGGGTGGCCAGGACGCGCGGGACGGACCGGGCGCGCGGGACGGGCGGTCAGTGCTCGGCGACCGCCGGACGCGGGGCGCGCGGGTTCGGGCAGCAGGCCACCGCGCACACGTCGTGGCTGGGGCCGAGGGTGCCGAGGGCGCAGCGGGTCACCCGCTCGCCGCGCTCGACGGCGGCCCGCTCCAGGACGAGCTCGCGCACCGCGGCGGTGAACCGGGGGTCGGCGCCGACGGTGGCGGCCCGGGCCACCGGCAGGCCGAGCTCGGCGGCCTTGGCCACGGCCTCGGTGTCGAGGTCGTACTTGACCTCCATGTGGTCGGAGACGAAGCCGATCGGGACCATGACCACGGCGGGCGCGCCGTCGGCGTGCTGGGCCTCCAGGTGGTCGCAGACGTCGGGTTCCAGCCACGGGGTGTGCGGGGCCCCGCTGCGGCTCTGGTACACCAGCTCCCACGGCCGCTCGGCCACGCCGGTGCGGTCGGCCACCGCGGCGGCGATCAGCCGGGCCACGTCCAGGTGCTGGGCGACGTACGCGCCGCCGGGCTCGCCGCGGGCCGGGTCGTCCGGGGCGCCGGAGGTCTCGGCCATCGAGTCCGGGACGGAGTGGGTGGTGAACGCCAGCCGGGCGCCGGGACGGACGGCCTCGGGCAGCTCCTCCAGGGCGGCCAGGACGGCGTCGGTCATCGGTTCGACGAAGCCCGGGTGGTTGTAGAAGTGCCGCAGCTTGTCGACCCGCAGAGCGGGCACGCCCTCCTCGGCGAGCGCGGCCAGCGCGTCGGCCAGGTTCTCCCGGTACTGGCGGCAGCCCGAGTAGCCGGCGTAGGCGCTGGTGGCGAGCACCGCGATCCGGCGGTGGCCGTCGGCGGCCAGCTCCCGCAGGGTGTCGACCAGGTAGGGCGCCCAGTTCCGGTTGCCCCAGTACACCGGCAGGTCCAGCCCGTGCTCGGCGAAGTCCTTGCGCAGCGCGGCGAGCAGCTCGCGGTTCTGCCCGTTGATCGGACTGACCCCGCCGAACATGAAGTAGTGCTTGCCCACCTCCTTCAGCCGCTCCTTGGGGATGCCGCGGCCGCGGGTGACGTTCTCCAGGAACGGGACGACGTCCTCGGGGCCCTCGGGCCCGCCGAAGGAGAGCAGCAGCAGGGCGTCGTACGGGGCGGCGCCGGAGGGGGAGGGTTTGCGCGCGTCGGACATGGCACCGATCCTGCCACTGAGGGGCCGGGTGCCGTCGCGGGGGCCGCGCGGGTGTCCGGAAAATACCGTTTGCCAACGTACGTAAGCTGTGTTTGCCAGCCTTGTTCCTTACTCCCCCTGCCCGGAGCTCCCGTGCTGTCCAGCTACCGCCAGATATTCGCCTCCCCCGGCACTCTGGCCTTCTCCTCCACCGGCTTCGTCTCCCGGCTGCCGATCTCCATGACCGGGATCGGCATCGTGACCATGCTGTCCCAGCTCAGAGGCTCCTACGGAGTGGCCGGCCTGGTCTCCGCCTGCCTCGCGGTCTCCGCCGCGATCCTCGGCCCCCAGGTCTCCCGGCTGGTGGACCGGCACGGCCAGCGGAGGATCATCGTCCCCGCCATGGCGATCACCATCGTCGCCGTCACCGGCCTGCTGCTCTGCGCCCGGCTGGAGGCCCCGGACTGGACGCTGTTCCTCTTCGCCGCCGGCATGGGAGTGATGCCCAGCACCGGTGCGATGGTCCGCGCCCGCTGGGCCCACCTCTACCGCGAGGACACCGGCAAGCTGCACACCGCCTACTCCTTCGAGGCCGTGGTCGACGAGGTCTGCTTCATCGTCGGCCCGATCCTCTCCATCGGCCTGGCCACCTCCGTCTTCCCCGAGGCCGGCGTGCTGCTCGCCGGGATCTTCCTCGCCGTCGGCGTGCTGCTGTTCGCCGGGCAGCGCTCCACCGAGCCGCCGGTCCACCCGGCCGCCCGGCACGCGGGCGGCTCGGTCATCCTCAACCGCGGCCTCCAGGTGCTGATCGTGACCTTCGTCGCCACCGGCGCGATCTTCGGCTCGGTCGAGGTGGTCACCGTCGCCTACGCCGAGGCCCAGGGCCACAAGTCGATCTCCAGCGTGATCCTCGCCCTGTGGGCGCTCGGCTCCTGCCTGGCCGGGGTGGTCTTCGGGACCCTCAAGCTCACCGGCTCGATGGCGGTGCGCTTCCTCGTCGGCGTCCTGTTCATGGCGGTCAGCATGGTTCCGCTGCTGCTGGTCGCCCACGCGGTGCACGGCGTCGGCGGGCTGGTCGCGGTCGGCGCCGCGCTGCTGATCGCCGGCATCGCCATCTCCCCCACCCTGATCACCGCGATGGCCCTGGTCGAACGGCTCGTCCCGGCCTCCCAGCTGACCGAGGGCATGACCTGGACCACCACCGGCCTGGCCCTCGGCGTCGCGGTCGGGTCCTCGGCCGGCGGCTGGGTGGTCGACGCCTCCGGAGCCGCCGCGGGCTACTGGGTGCCGCTGGCCGCGGGCCTGCTCGGCGTGGTCGCCGCCCTCGCCGGCCTCGCCCGGCTGCGCGCCGGACTGGCCACCGAACCCACCGCCGAGGCTGCGGCCGACGGGGCCGGACGACCCGTAGACGCCGACCGGTGAACTGACTAGTCTCTCGCCCTACCCGCGGGCCGTACCGGCGGGTAGGGCGGTAGCGCCGCCCCGGACCGCGCCGACCCGTTCGGCCACGGAGCAGGAGGCAGCGCAATGCCCCAGGCCAGTACCGCGACCCCCGCCCGGTGGACCAACTGGGCCGGCAACCAGAGCGCCCGGCCCGCCCGGGCCGCCGCCCCCGGCACCGCGGAGGAACTGGCCAAGGAGATCCTGCGGGCCGCCGAACAGGGCCGCACCGTCAAGGCCGTCGGCTCCGGCCACTCCTTCACCTCCATCGCCTCCGCCGGCGACGGCGTCCAGATCCGCCCGCACGCGCTCACCGCCGTCCGCGGGATCGACCGCGAGGCCGGCACCATCACCGTCGAGTCCGGCCTCCCGCTGCACCGGCTCAACCGGGTCCTCGCCGCCGAGGGCCTCTCGCTGACCAACATGGGCGACATCGAGGTCCAGACCGTGGCCGGCGCCACCAGCACCGGCACCCACGGCACCGGCCGCGACTCCGGCTCGCTGGCCGCCCAGATCCGCGCCCTGGAGATCGTCCTCGCCGACGGCACCGTCCGGCGCTGCTCCCCCACCGAGAACCCCCGGCTCTTCCAGGGCGCCCGGCTCGGCCTCGGCGCCCTCGGCGTGATCACCGCGCTCACCTTCGGCGTCGAGCCGGCCTTCCTGCTCACCGCGCACGAACAGCCGATGGGCTTCGACGAGGTGCTGGAGCGCCTGGACGACCTCACCGCCGTCAACGAGCACTTCGAGTTCTACTGGTTCCCGCACACCGACCGCTGCGCCACCAAGCGCAACAACCGCAGTCAGGGCCCGGCCGCCCCGCTGCCCCGGTTCAAGGAGTGGCTGGAGGACGACTTCCTCTCCAACACCGTCTGGGAGGGCGCCTGCCGGGTCGGCCGGCGCTTCCCCGGCTCGATCCCCTCCATCGCCTCGATGGCCAGCCGGGCCTGGTCCGAGCGCAGCTTCACCGACACCGCGTACAAGGTGTTCACCAGCCCGCGCAAGGTCCGCTTCGTGGAGATGGAGTACGCGGTGCCGCGCGCGGCCGTCGGCGAGGTGCTGCGCGAACTGAAGGCCCTGGTCGAGCGCTCCGACTGGAAGGTCAGCTTCCCGGTCGAGGTGCGCTTCGCCCCCGCCGACGACCTCTGGCTCTCCACCGCCTCCGGCCGGGACAGCGCCTACATCGCCGTCCACCTCTACCGGGGCACCGCCGACCAGGGCTACTTCACCGGCGTCGAACAGCTGATGACCGCCCATCAGGGCCGGCCGCACTGGGGCAAGCTGCACACCCGCGACGCCGAGTACCTGGCCGGCGTCTACCCGCGCTTCGGCGACTTCACCGCGCTGCGCGACGAGGTCGACCCGCAGCGGGTGTTCGGCAACGACTACCTGCGCCGGGTGCTGGGCGCCTAGACCGTCTCCTAGGAGGTCGCGGCGGTCCCGCCGGCCGACGGCGGGGCCACCGGCGCCTTCGCCGGCTCCTTCAGCGGCTCCCTCGCCGGGGCCTCGCTCGGCGCCGGCGGCTGCGGGGTCGTGCCGCCGCCGGGCTTCCCGCCGCCCGCCGACGGGGAGGCGCCGGCCGACGGGGTCGCGCCCGGGCCCGCCGAGGGCGAGGCCGTCCCCGCGCCGGTGCTCGGCGTGTCGCCCGGCTCCCGGCTCGGCCTGGTGGTCGCCGGGGCCGAGGCCCCGCCGGACGGCGCGGTGTCCTGGCCCGGGCGGCCGCCCGGGGCGGGCCGGTCCGTCGGGGCGTCCTGCGGCCGGTCGGACTTGTCGGACTTGGACGTCAGCGCCCCGCCGAAGGACGTGCCGTTGCCGGACTCGCCCTTGACCGTCGCCGACACCGGCTGCCCGGTGGCCAGTTCGAACGCCACGATCGGCGCCATCGCCAGCACGAAGACCAGCCCGGACACCGCCGCGTACGTCTTCCAGCCCCACCGCCGGCGCGCCCGCACCACCTGCGGCTCGTTCCACTCCGAGGTGATCACCGGCGGCTGCGCCCGCGTCCCGGACGGCCCGGTCTCCACCGGCGCCTGCCGCAGGGTGTTGACGGCCTGGTTCGGCCCCCGGTCCACCGCCTCGCGCAGCTGCTCACCGGTCCGCTTGAAGATGTGCTGGAACACCGCGCCACCAGTGGTGGCCCCGATGCTCACCACGGCGGCGCCCAGGATCGTGCCGTACACCCCCAGCTCGGAGGCCAGCAGCGCGCCCACCACCGTGGCCAGCGCACTCGCCGCGACCTGAGCCACACTCAGATCGATGCGCCTGCGCTCCTCCTTGACCTTTCCGCCCTCCTCGGCGGGGCTCCGCTCCGGCATCAACATCCCTCGGTCCGTACGACTGTTCCTCGAACAAGGCTCTCCATCTTGCACAAAGAAGGACACAAGGGACGAAAATGCGGTTCTCCGCGCCCGGATTGTGTGAAGATGATCACCGTTCATCCGACGGTGGTCCGCCATTGGGGGAGCGCGCTCTTGAGATTCCCGTGAATCGCGGGAGACTTGAGCGGCGAGCCGCCCCGCTGGATGCCACGAATGGAGTACTGTTCGTAAAGCCCGAGCCTTGGGTCGACTTGTCGACTACGTCTACACCGGTAGCTTGACGAGGAGCCACTGAACGGGCACGCACGGCGACGCCGGTCCCGGATCGTCGCGAACACTCCGCGTGCGAGGACGGCCGGGACACCCAGGCGCGACGCCGACGGACGGCGTGGCAAAAAGGCAACCGTGCCACAGCGGCGCGCGCGGGCGTAAGCCCGACACGCCGGGGAACTCAGCAAGGTTGTGGCCAGTCGCCAGTGGGCAGGCCACACTCAGTACGGGAGCAGCGACGCAGGTGACGTCGGCAGGCACCACCCGGGAGGTAACCGTGCCCGAACTGCGGGTTGTGGCCGTCAGCAACGACGGCACACGGCTGGTGCTCAAGGCTGCCGACAGCACGGAGTACACCCTTCCCATCGATGAGCGGCTGCGTGCCGCCATCCGCGGGGACCGGCCGCGCCTCGGCCAGATCGAGATCGAGGTCGAGAGCCATCTGCGGCCCCGGGACATCCAGGCCCGGATACGAGCCGGTGCCTCCGCCGAGGAGGTCGCCCAGGCGGCCGGCATCTCCGTCGACCGCGTCCGCCGCTTCGAGGGCCCGGTGCTCGCCGAGCGCGCCTTCATGGCCGAGCGCGCCCGCAAGACCGCGATCCGCCGCAACGGCGAGTCCCCCGGTCCGCAGCTCGGCGAGGCCGTCGCCGAGCGGCTCGCGCTGCGCGGCGCCGAGAAGGAGACCGAGCGCTGGGACTCCTGGCGGCGCGACGACGGCACCTGGGAGGTCATCCTCTCCTACCGGGCCGACGGCGAGGGCCGCAGCGCCTCCTGGACGTACGACCCGCCCCGGCGCCTGGTCCAGCCCAACGACGACGAGGCCCGCGCGCTGATCGGCGAGAACGTCGAGCGCGAGGAGGAGTCGGTCTTCCCGTTCATCCCGCGGATCGCCCGGCTCCCCCACGAGCGGCCGCCCCGCCCGATGATCGACCGGCCCTCGGCCGACCGCATCATGTCGGCCCGCGAGGTCCGCGAGTCGCGGGAGGCCACCGCCGAGGCCCGGGACTCGCTGACCAGCCTGCTCGACGTGGTCCCCGCCTTCCGCGGCGACCTCGCCGTCGGCGCCCCCGCCCCGATCGAACCGGTGCCCGCCGAGGTCGCCGAGGAGAGCGAGGAGGCCGCTGCGGCGGCCGCCCCGGCCGTCGGCGCGGGCTCGGCCTACGCCGACATCCTGATGCCGCGCGCCGTCGCCCCGCACCGTGAGCGCCTGGTCGGCACCACCGACCGGCAGGCCGAGGCGGACGGCGTCCGGCCCGGCCGCCGGGCCACCGTGCCCAGCTGGGACGAGATCGTCTTCGGCAGCCGGCGCAAGAAGCAGGAGTAGTAGCGCAGCAGCAGCACGCTGGTAGGGGGCGTCGGCCGAGCCGGCGCCCCCTACCGCTGCGCACCCGTCGGGGGATTCCGCCGCAGGGTGCGCAGGCTCAGCCCGGCTGCTCGGTGACCGCCACCGGACGCGACTGGTCGCTCGACCACTCGCTCCACGAGCCCGGGTACAGCACGGCCGACAGACCCGCCACCTCCAGCGCCAGGATCTGGTGCGCCGCCGTCACGCCCGAACCGCAGTACACCGCGGTCTCCCGCTCCCCCGCGCCCAGCGCCCGGAACCGGGCGGCCAGCTCGGCGGCCGGCCGGAACCGGCCGTCCGGGCCCACGTTCCCGGCGGTCGGCGCCGAGACCGCGCCCGGGATGTGCCCGGCCCGCGGGTCCACCGGCTCGCTCTCGCCCCGGTAGCGCTCCCCGGACCGGGCGTCCAGCAGCAGGCCGCCGCGCGCCAGGGCCGCGGCGCCGTCCCCGTCCACCGTCGGCAGCTGCCCCGGCACCGGCTTGAAGTCGCCCTCCCCCGGCTCCGGCGGCTCGGTCGACACCGGCAGCCCGGCCCCCTGCCAGGCCGCGAACCCGCCGTCCAGCACCCGGACGTCCCGGTGCCCGGCCCAGCGCAGCAGCCACCAGGCCCGGGCCGCCGCCATCGAGGCCGCGCCGTCGTACACCACGACCGGGCGCAGCGCACTCACCCCGAAGCGGCGCATCGCCGCGCCGAACTCCTCCGGGTCCGGCAGCGGGTGGCGGCCGCCCCGGCCGGGGGCGCCGGGCGGGGCGGCCAGGTCCCGGTCCAGCTCGACGAAGTGGGCGCCGGGCAGGTGACCGGCCCGGTACTCCTCGGCCGCGGTCGGGCCGCCCGGCGCGGCGCCGACCAGCTGGTAGCGCACGTCCAGCAGCACCGGCGGCAGCGCGGAGGCCAGCGCCTCCCGCAGCTCGGCCGCGGAGATCAGCGGGGAACCGTCGTTGTAGGTGGTGGTCATGGCGGCCATTGTCGCGCAGCGCGGCGCCAGCGACGGGGCATCCGGCTCCTTGCCGTAGTCCGACCCGCGAAATCCGATGGAATCCGTCGGGACACGCCCGAACCGCCGCTCTTTGTGGGGTCTTTGCCGGATTCTCCGCGCGGCCCGAGGGTTGGGCGCCCGCCAGGGTGGAAGCATCACCCTCGCGCGCGTGGATTTCCGTGCGCCAACCACCCACGAGGAGGCCCGCATTGCCCGCCGTGGAACTCCGACTGGCCCAGGGCACGCCCTGCTGGGTCAGCCTGCTGACCGACGACCTGCCCGGCGCCCGCGCCTTCTACGGCGCCCTGCTCGGCTGGACGTACACGCCCGGGCCCGGGCAGCTCGGCGACTACGTCCGGGCCGAGCTCGACGGAGCGCCGGTGGCCGGCCTCGGCGTCTCCACCGCCACCGGCTTCCCGGTGCAGTGGACCACCTACTTCGCCGTGGACGACGCCGACCGCACCGCCCAGCTGGTCCGCGAGTGCAGCGGGACCGTCGCCGTCGGACCGCTCCAGGCCGAACGCGCCGGGCGGATGGCCATCGCCGCCGACGTCTCCGGTGCGGTCTTCGGCCTCTGGCAGGGCGAGGAGCACCTCGGCCGGGAGGCCGGCCGCGAACCGGGCGCCCCGGCCTGGGCCGAACTGCTCACCCCCGACGCACAGGGCGCCGCCGCCTTCTACTCCACCGTGTTCGGCCGCCCGGTCCGCTCCACCGCGGACGAGACCGCACTGCTGGTGAACGAGCGGCCGGTCGCCGGCATCCGGCACCGCGCCGAGCTGCGCGGCCACCCGCCGCGCTGGCGCACCCACTTCGTGGTCCGCGACGCCGGGCTGGCCGCCCGTCACGCCGTGGAGCTCGGCGGCCGGGTCCTGGTCGAACCGCACGACACCGCCCGCGGCCGCGCCGCCCGGCTCGCCGACCCGCAGGGCGGGCACTTCTCCGTGCTGGAAGTGATTCCGTAGCGGCCGCGGCCGTCCGGGGGGCGCCGGTGCCTGCGGGCCGCCGGCCCTCCCGGGCCTGCTGCTCCGCTCCGGCCTGCCAGTCCCCTCGGGCCTGCCGTTCCCCTCAGGCCTGCTGCTCCTCGAAGGGCAGAACGTCCGGGGAGAGCACCGAGGCGCGCGCCGTCGCGGCGGTCAGCCGGCGGCGGTGGTGGCGGCGGCACAGCACCTCGTAGCCGACCTCGTCCCGGTCCACCGAGATGTCGCCGATCACCACCTGCGCGCCCTCGACCACCATCACGCCGCCGACCGTCCGGGCGTTGTGGGTGGCCCGGGCGCCGCACCAGCACAGCGCCTCGACCTGGAGCACCTCCACCCGGTCGGCCAGCTCGATCAGCCGCTGCGAGCCCGGGAACAGCCGGGTGCGGAAGTCGGTGGTGATGCCGAAGGTGTAGACGTCGATGCCCATCTCGTCCACCACCCGGGCCAGCTGGTCGACCTGTTCGGCGGCGAAGAACTGCGCCTCGTCGCAGATCAGGTAGTCCACCCGCCCGCCGGCCGAGATCCGCTGCACCACGTGCGCGTGGAAGTCGAAGTCGTCCGTCACCTCGACCGCGTCGGCGCGCAGGCCCAGCCGGCTGGAGATCGTCGCCGCGCCCGCCCGGTCGTTGCGGGTGAGGATCACGCCCTGCCGGCCGCGCGCGGTGTGGTTGTGGTCCATCTGCAGCGCCAGCGTCGACTTGCCGCAGTCCATCGTGCCCGAGAAGAACACCAGTTCAGCCATGGGTGGAGCAAAGGCCTTTCAAATCAAGGGAGTTCGGGCACAGATAAGTCAAGTGGGCGGCGCGGCCCGGCTAACCGCGGACTTCGAGCAGCGGCACGAACTGCTCGACCGGGGTCATCGAACCGTGCAGACCGATCATCGCGGACTCGCCGGGCTCGTTGCGGGAGGCGACGATCGCGATGTCGTCGCGCGCCGCGGCCACCACGTCGCCGATCCGGGCGTACACCCGCTCGTCCACCGTCGGACCGAACCAGCCCGCCTCGATCGCCCGGTCCCGGGTGGCCACCCACATCCGGTCGCCCAGCACCTCGCTCCAGACCGCGTGCACATCGGCCGCCGCACCGGGCACCGCGTACACGTGCCGGGCCCGGCCCTCGCCGCCGAGCAGGGCGACGCCGGCGCCCAGCTCCCAGTCCTCGTCGAAGTCGATCCGGTCCTCCGGCGCGATGTCGATCATGCCGTGGTCGGCCGTCACGTACATCGCCGAGCGCGGCGGCAGCTGCGCGGCCAGCCGGCGGGCCAGCCGGTCCACCGCGTCCAGCGTCATCCGCCACTCGTCCGAGTCCACCCCGAAGCGGTGGCCCGCACCGTCCAGCTCGCTGACGTAGGTGTACACCAGCGCCCGGTCGTGCTCGGCCAGCCAGGAGGCCGCCAGGTCCATCCGCTCCTCGCCCGTGGTGCGGCCGAGGAAGGTGCCGCCGGACAGCGCCACCCTGGTCAGCGGGGTCTGGGCGAACAGCGGGGACGAGACCTGCGCGGTCGCCACCCCGGCCTGGTGGGTCCGCTCGAAGACCGTCGGGTACGGCTGCCAGGCGTGCGGGTCGGTCGGCGGCTGCCAGCGCAGCTGGTTCATCAGGTAGCCGGCGCCCGGCACCGCCACCGTGTACCCGGCCAGGCCGTGCAGGCCCGGCGGCGTGCCGGTGCCGACCGAGGCCAGCGAGGTCGCCGTGGTCGACGGGAAGCCCGCGGTCAGCGGACGGCCGCTGCCGCCCAGCGAACTCCCGACGAGCGAGGACAGGAACGGCGCGTACTCGGGGTGGCGCAGCAGCAGCTCCCAGCCCAGGCCGTCCACCAGGAACACCACCACCCGGTCCGCCGGGGCGATCGGGAGCGTCGCGGTGAACCCGGGGACGCCCAGCCCCGCCGCCACCGAGGGCAGCAGGTCGCACAGCGAGCCGCTGCCGTACGGGGGCGCGGGGGCCGTAGCCGGGTCAAGGATCTCGAAGGCGTCGTAGCCGTCGGCAGGAACGAAGGACATGGAACCGGATTCGTAGCGGTGCGGTCGGTCGGATGCGGCGGAGCTCAGACCCGCGGGCTGGTGCTGATCGTCGCGTCGGACAGCGCCCGGGCGAACACCAGCGCCTGGGCCACCGTCTCCGGGCCGTCGCCGGCCTCGCTCACCCGCAGGGAGAGGTCGTCGGCCGTGGCCGAGCCGGTGTAGCCGTGGTCGGCCTCGCAGTTCGGGTCCGAGCAGCCGGCCGGCTCCAGGTCCAGGCGCTGCACCGCGCCCCAGCCGATCGTCAGCACCACCTCGCGCGGCAGGGTGCCCGGGGTGTACGTCTCGGGGTTCGCCACCATCCGGCTCAGCACGACCGAACCGATCCGGTCCAGCCGGACGCTCTCCGTCGACGTCGTCGCGAACGGCACCGCCGGGCTGCCCTCGGCCCCGGACTGCTCGTCGGTGTGACTCACCACGAACCGGGTCGGGGTGAGCACCAGCACCGTCACGTGCCGGCGCACCTCGTTGGCGTCGAACGTCGTCTCCTGGTGCACCAGGTAGGAGCTGATCGGCTCCGGGCCCACCGCGGACTCGACCGCCTCGGACACCAGGGCCGGGTAGTAGCCGCTGCGCTCGATAGCCGAGCGCAGGTCCTGAGTGGTGGTGGTACCGGTCTTCGCCATATCTCCATCCTGGCATGGTCCGCCGACGAAGCGGGCGGCACGGCGCCGAGCTTCGGACAACAGCGCCCGGGCAGGGCGCAACCAAGGAAGGTTACAGCGTGCTCATCGCGCGCGGGCCCAGATCGCTGCGGACCGGCAGGGGTGCGACCCGTACCCGCGCCCCCAGGATCGCCAGTCCGTGCGGGGCCACGACCACCGGTTCGAGATCCACCGAGGCGATCTCCGGAACGTCGTCCACCAGCTGCGAGACCCGCAGCAGCAGTTCCTCCAGCGCGCCGGTGTCCACCGCCTCGGCGCCGCGCCAGCCGAACAGCAGCGGCGCCGCCCGGACCTCCCGGATCAGCCCGGCGACGTCCTGGTCGGTGGCCGGAACCAGCCGGTGCGCCGTGTCGCCCAGCAGTTCGGCCGGCGCACCGGCCAGGCCGAAGGAGAGGATCGCGCCGACCGCCGGGTCCACCGTGGCGGCGATCACGGTGTCCACGCCGCGCGGCGCCATCCGCTGGACCACCAGCTCGGCCTGCGCGGCGCCGCCGAGCAGCGCGTCCAGTTCGCGGTGGGCGCGGCGCAGGACCGCCTCGTCGGTCAGGTCCAGCCGGACGCTGCCCAGGTCGGGGCGGTGGCGCAGGTGCGGGGCGGTCGCCTTGAGGGCCACCGGGTAGCCGAGCGTCCCCGCGGCCCGTACGGCCGTCTCCTCGTCCGGGGCCGGCCGCACCGGGGAGACGTCGATCCCGTAGCGGGCCAGCAGCTCCTGGGCCCCGGCCTCGGGCAGGGTGATCCGGGCGCCGCCGGGCTGGGTGCGCGCGGCCACCGCGGCCCGGGTGCTCAGCGCCGCCTCCACCAGCCGGCGGGCGCCGGGCTCGTCGATCCGGTCCAGCTCGGGGACGCGCGCCGTCTCCTCGGCCTCGGCCGTGCGGCGGCGCCACTGCGCGTAGTGCACGGCGTGGGTGAGGGCGTTCACGGCCCGCTCGGGCGCCGCGTAGGCGGGGATGCCGCCGGGGCGCAGCCGGGTCGGCAGGTCGGTCAGCGCCAGGTGGGTGAGCAGCAGCGGCTTGCCCAGCTCCCGGGCGCGCAGGGCCGCTTCGAGCAGGGCGGCGGCGATCTCCGGGTCGTCCGAGCCCATCGCCGGGTCGTCCTCGCCGGTCAGCCGGCCGCCCATGAAGGCGTGGGCGGAGGTGCCGATCGGCGGGATGGCGACGGCGATCACCGCGTCCACGGCCGGGTCGGCGAGCGCGACGTCCAGCGCGATCCGGAAGTTCTCGCCGGTCGCGGCGGTGGTGAGGTCGACGGGAGTGCACGGGCGCAGGCCGGCGCTCAGCAGGGCGTCGTAGGTGAGCAGGCCGAGCGAGTCGGAGTTGCCGACCACCGCGACCCGGTCCCCCGGTGGCAGCGGCTGCTGGGCCAGCAGCTCGCCGGTGTCGTACAGCTCGGTGATCGTCGCCACCCGGGTGACGCCCGCCTGTTCGAACAGCGCGTCCACGGTGGCGTCGCGCAGGCCGGTGGCGGTGGCGGGGACGGCGTGGCCGGGCGGCAGGCTGCCGGTGTGCCGGGCGCCCTTGACCACCACGACCGGCTTGACGGCGGCCAGCCGGCGGGCGATCCGGGTGAACTTGCGCGGGTTGCCGAAGGACTCCAGGTACAGCAGCACCACCTGGGTGGCGTCGTCCTCGGCCCAGTACTGGAGGAAGTCGTTGCCGGAGACGTCGGAGCGGTTGCCGACCGAGGCGAAGGAGGAGACGCCGAGGCCGCGCTTGTGGGCGGCCTCCAGCAGGGCCACGCCGATCGCGCCGGACTGGCAGAAGATCCCGAAGCCGCCGCTACCGGGCAGGCGCGGGGCGAGCGAGGCGTTCAGCGGGTGCTGCGGGTCGGTGTTGATCAGGCCGAAGGCGTTCGGGCCGATCACCCGCATGCCGGCCGCGCGGGCCTGGCGGACCAGCGCGCGCTGGCGGTCCCGGCCCTCCGGGCCGGTCTCCGCGTAGCCGGCGGTGACCACCACCAGGCCCTGCACCCCGTGGGCGCCGCACTCGGCGACGGCGGCCGGGACGGCGCCCTCGGGGACGGCGATCACGGCGAGGTCCACCGGTCCGGGAATGTCCAGAATCGAACGGTGGACCGGGACGCCGTCCAGCTCGGTGCCGGGCGCGGCGTTGCGGTTCACCGCGTACACCGCGCGGTCGGCCGGGGCGTCGTCCCCCAGCAGGTCGCGCAGGATGGCCCGGCCGACGGTCTGCGGGGTGCGGGAGACCCCGATCACCGCCACCGAGCGCGGGGTGAGCAGCCGCTGCACCGAGCGCGCCTCGGCGCGGTGCTCGCGGGCGCGCATCACGGCGAGCGAGCGGTCGGTCTGTTCGAGGTCGAACTCCAGGTGCACCACGCCGTCGGCGAAGCTGCGGTGCTGGGTGTACCCGGCGTCGGTGAAGACCTTCACCATTTTCCGGTTCTCCGGCAGCACTTCGGCCTGGAAGCGGCGGATGCCGCGCTCCTGCGCGACCGCCGCGATGTGCTCCAGCAGGGCGGAGGCCACGCCGCGGCCCTGGTGGGCGTCCTGCACCAGGAAGGCCACCTCGGCGTCGGTGCCGGTGTCGCAGGGGCGGCCCTCGGCGTCGATCCGGTCGTACCGGACGGTGGCGATGAAGCGGTCCCGGACCACCACCGCGAGGCCCACCCGGTTCACGAAGTCGTGGTGGGTGAAGCGGCGGACGTCCTTGTCGGAGAGCCGCGGATAGGGGGCGAAGAAGCGGAAGTACTTGGACTGGTCCGACACCTGCTCGTAGAACTCCACGAGCCGGCCGGCGTCGGCGGGGGTGATCGGCCGGATCCGGGCCGTGCCGCCGTCACGCAGCAGGATGTCCGCTTCCCAGTGCTGCGGATAGTCGGGTTGCTCGGGGTTCGCCACCGCGGGGTCTTCCACATTCGTCAGGTTATCCGGCGGCGGGCCGAATGGCGCCGGGCGCGTGCTCACGGCAGGGTGGACAGCGCCATCGACCGGGTTTTATGCCCCGAAAAGAAACAATCACAACTCCTGAACGCGGCGGTTTCCAGGGGCCGCCTGCGTGCAACACTGGTCTAGACAACATGGCCGCTTCCCCCGCTCCCCCTGAGCACGGCCGTGACCAGCTTCACCGGAAAGGCACGTCTCATGGCTGAGCGCCGCGTCACCATCGGTTGGGCCGAGGGCCTGCACGCCCGTCCCGCCTCCGTCTTCGTCCGGGCCGTCACGGCCACCGGCGTGCCGATCACCATCGCCAAGCCCGGCGGCAACCCGGTCAACGCCGCCTCCATGCTCGGCCTCCTCGGCCTGGGCGCCCAGGGCGGCGACGAGGTCATCCTCGCCTCCGACGCCGAGAACGCCGACGACGCCCTCGACCGCCTCGCCAAGCTCGTCTCCGAAGGCCTCGACGAGCTCCCGGCCGCGGCCTGAGCCTCGCAGCACACACCGTGGCGGCACCCCGATCGGCTTTCGGTCAGCCCTTGACGCAGACGACCTGCTTGAGGTGCGCGACCACCTCGACGAGGTCCTTCTGCTGCTCGATGACCTTCTCGATGTTCTTGTAGGCGCCCGGGATCTCGTCCACCACGCCGCCGTCCTTGCGGCACTCCACGCCCTTGGTCTGCTCGACCAGGTCCCGGGCGGTGAACCGCTTCTTCGCCGCGGTGCGGCTCATCTTGCGGCCGGCGCCGTGCGAGGCGGAGTTGAACGACGACGCGTTGCCCAGACCGCGGACGATGTAGGAACCCGTCCCCATCGAGCCGGGGATGATCCCGAGGTCGCCGGAGCCGGCCCGGATCGCGCCCTTGCGGGTCACCAGCACGTCGACGCCGTCGTACCGCTCCTCCGCCACGTAGTTGTGGTGGCAGCTGATGACCTCGTCGAAGGTGACCTCCGCCTTGGTGAACTCGCGCCGGACGACGCCCTGGAAGAGCGCCATCATCAGCGCGCGGTTGTTCTTGGCGTACTCCTGCGCCCAGAACAGGTCCTGGCGGTAGGCGGCCATCTCCGGGGTCTTCGCCAGGAAGACGGCCAGGTCCCGGTCGATCAGGCCCTGGTTGTGCGGCAGCGCGCGGGCGACGCCCATGTGGTGCTCGGCCAGTTCCTTGCCGACGTTGCGCGATCCGGAGTGCAGCATCAGCCAGACCGCACCGGTCGTATCAACGCACAGTTCTATGAAGTGATTTCCTCCGCCGAGCGTCGCCATCTGCTGCATCGCCCGCTCGCGGCGCCACTTGACGTCCTCCGCGATGCCGTCGAAGCGCTGCCAGAAGTCGTCCCAGCCCGCCGCGCGGAAGTCGTTCAGCTTGGTCGGGTCGACCGGGTCGGTGTGCAGGCCTCGGCCGACCGGGATGGCCCGCTCGATCTCGCGGCGCAGGACGGAGAGGTCGTCCGGGAGGTCCTCGGCGGTGAGCGAGGTCTTCACCGCGCTCATCCCGCAGCCGATGTCGACGCCGACCGCCGCCGGGCAGACCGCGTCCTTCATGGCGATGACGGAGCCGACCGTCGCGCCCTTGCCCAGGTGGACGTCGGGCATCACGGCGAGGCCGTGCAGCCACGGCAGGGAGCTGATGTTGCGCAGCTGCTGGAGGGCCTGGCCCTCGACCGTCGCCGGGTCGGTCCACATCCGGATCGGGACCCGGACGCCGGGCACCTCGGTGTACGTCATGGTTGAACGACCTCCAGAGGTCGGGTGGTTCGCAGAAGGGTGGGGTGCCGCGCGAAAGGATCCCGGCGCGGCTCGGGGAAGTTCAGGGCTGGGCTCAGACGCCCAGGGTCGCGGTACGGGGGGAGTACGGCCTTGGGGAGCGTCGTCGTATGGCTTGCTCGACCCGCATGGTGACCGCCTCCCTTCCCTCGTCGCAGTGCGCACGTGCTGTGCGCCGGGGAACATCTATCCACGGAACGGGTGCGGCCCGCAATGGATTTAAAAACGCGTCCGGCCCGGCGGAGCGGGTGCTCCACCGGGCCGGACGGAACGGCGAGAGGCGTCAGCTGACGACGGTGACCTCGCCGATGCCGAGCGCCCGCACGTCGTCGGCGATCACGGCGGCGTCGCCGACCAGGACGGTGACCAGCCGGTCCGGCGGGAAGGCCGCGACGACCGCCTCGGTGGCGGCGGCGGTGCGCAGCTCGGCGAGCTGCCGGTACACCTCGGCCTGGTAGTCGTCCGGCAGGTACTGCTCGACCTGGTCGGCCAGCGTGCCGGCGACCGAGCCCGCGGTCTCGTACTTCAGCGGGGCGACGCCGACCAGGAACTGCACGGCCTCGTCGCGCTCGGCGTCGGTGAGGCCCTCGGCGGCGAGGGTGCGCAGGATGGTCCAGGTGTCGGCCAGCGCGGGGGCGGTGGAGGCGGTGTCCACCGAGCCGCTGATGGCGAGCATCGCGCGCCCGCTGCCGTCGGCGGCCGAGCGCAGCGGCTGGGCGAAGGCGCGCACGCCGTAGGTGTAGCCCTTCTCCTCGCGCAGGACGCGGTCGAGGCGGGAGGTGAGGGTGCCGCCGAGGCAGTAGGTGCCGAGGGTCTGGGCGGCCCAGACCGGGTCGTGGCGGTCGGGCCCGATCCGGCCGATGAGCAGCTGGGTCTGGACGGAGCCGGGGCGGTCCACGATGACGACGCGGCCGCGGTCGTCGCCGGTGACCGGGGCGTGGACGGACGGCTCGGCGGCCGTCCCGGTCCAGGTGCCGAGGGTGCTCTCCAGCAGCGCCGGCAGGTCCACCCCGGTGAGGTCGCCGACCACCACGACGGTGCCGGTCGCGGGGCGCACGTGGGCGTCGTAGAAGGCCTTGACGGCGGCGCGGTCGATCGACTTGACGGTGTCGGCGGTGCCGGCGCGGGGCCGGGAGAGCCGGTCGGCGGCGTCGAAGAGCTCGGCGTACAGGGCCTTGGCGGCACGCCGGGCGGGGTTGGCCTGCTCGTGGACGATCTCGTCCAGGCGGTTGGCGACCAGCCGCTCGATCT
This sequence comes from Kitasatospora sp. NPDC048715, assembly GCF_043198905.1. Lineage (NCBI taxonomy): Bacteria > Bacillati > Actinomycetota > Actinomycetes > Kitasatosporales > Streptomycetaceae > Kitasatospora > Kitasatospora sp. NPDC048715. Next base: position 25,799 of record NZ_JBICVH010000027.1, read on the forward strand.
CCGCCTCGGGCAGCGCGGGGGCGCGCAGGGCGTCGGCCAGCAGGGACAGGCCGCGCTGGAGCCGGGAGGCGGGGACCTCCAGCGAGATCCGGATGCACGGGTGGTCGGCGTGCGCGTCCAGGGTGGCGCCGGCGCGCTCCAGCTCGGCGGCGAACTCCTCGGCGCTGAGGCTGTCGGTGCCCTCGCTGAAGGCGCGGGCGAGGATCCCGGCGATGCCGTCGAGGCCCTCGGGCTCGGCCGCGAGCGGGACGTCGAGCAGGACCTCGACGGCGACCAGCTGCTGGCCGGGCCGGTGGCAGTGCAGGACGGTGATGCCGTTGCCGAGGGCGGCCCGCTCGGGGGCGGGGAAGTCCCAGGGGCTGGGCGTGCCCGGCCGGGGCTGCGGGTGGAAGGTCATGGCGGGAACGAAGTCGGTGCTCATACGGCGGCACCCTCCTCTTCGGAAGCGGCGTCGGAGTCGGCGTCGGTCTCGGCGGCGGCGGTCGGCTCGTAAGCGAGGACGGCCCGGTTGTCGGGGTGGAGCCGGGCCTTGGCGACGGCCTGGACCTCTTCGGCGGTGACGTCGAGGACCTTGGGGAGGGCGTCGTTGAGCAGCTTGGGGTCGCCGAACAGGACGGCGTAGCGGCACAGTTCGTCGGCCCGGCCGGCGACGGTGGTGAGCCGGTCGAGCCACTCGCGCTCGATCTGGGCCTGGGCGCGTTCGAGTTCCTCGGCGGTGGGGCCCTCGGCGGCGAAGCGGGCGAGCTCCTCGTCGACGGCGGTGCCGATCCGCTCGACGGTGGCGTCGCCGGAGGTCTTGACGTCGAGCCAGCCGAGGCTGGGGGCGCCGGCCAGCCGCAGCAGGCCGAAGCCGGCGGCGACGGCGGTGCGGTCGCGGCGGACCAGCCGGTTGTAGAGGCGGCTGGACTCGCCGCTGCCGAGGATGGTGAGGGCGAGGTCGGCGGCGTCGGCCTCGCGGGTGCCGTCGTGCGGGAGGCGGTAGGCGGCCATCAGGGCGCGCGAGGGGACGTCCTCGTGGATCTCCTCGCGGATCTCCCGCCCGATGGTCTCGGGGAGTTCGCCCGAACGCGGGGGCTGCTTGCCGTCGTGCGCGGGGATGGAGCCGAAGTACTTCTCGACCCAGGCGACGGTCTGCTCGGGGTCGATGTCGCCGACGATGGACAGGACGGCGTTGTTGGGCGCGTAGTACGTCCGGAAGAACGTGCGGGCGTCCTCCAGGGTGGCCGCGTCGAGGTCGGCCATGGAGCCGATCGGCGTGTGGTGGTACGGGTGGCCGTCCGGGAACGAGAGCGCGGTGAGCTTCTCGAAGGCGGTGCCGTACGGGACGTTGTCGTAGCGCTGGCGGCGCTCGTTCTTGACGACGTCGCGCTGGTTCTCCATGGACGTCTCGTCGAGCGCGGCGAGCAGCGAGCCCATCCGGTCGGCCTCCAGCCAGAGGGCGAGCTCCAGCTGGTGGGCGGGCATGGTCTCGAAGTAGTTGGTGCGCTCGAAGCTGGTGGTGCCGTTGAGCGAGCCGCCGGCGCCCTGGACGAGCTCGAAGTGCCCGTTGTTGGAGACGTTGGCCGAGCCCTGGAACATCAGGTGCTCGAAGAGATGGGCGAGGCCGGTGCGGCCCTTGACCTCGTGGCGGGAGCCCACGTCGTACCAGAGGCAGACGGCGGCGACCGGGGTCAGGTGGTCCTCGGAGAGGACGACGCGCAGGCCGTTGGCCAGGCGGTGCTCGGTGATGGCGATGCCTCGGCTGGAGGCGGGGGCCGGGTTGGCCATGCGCTCGGGTCCTTCCCGTCGTCGATGTCGGGGTTCGTGTGGCGTCCCCCATTGTGGTGCAACGTGCGGGAGCCGTGTTCGTGTCCGCGCGGACGGGGCCGTTCGCCAGGGGCGGAAGAGGGCCGCTGACCGGGAGTGTCGGCGAGAGGGTCCACAATGGGGGCGCCGCGCCCTGTCGGCGGCACCCGGTTGACGGGTCCGGCGGCGGGACGGTGCGGAGACGGCCGACGACCGCCCCCGGGCGTTCGGCGACCGACCGACGACCTACCGAGACACAGCCAGCGACACGTAAGGGAGCCCCGCCGCGATGGCCCGCCGCAGTTCGCAGACCCCGCCGCCCGGAGACTTCGAGGAGCGGATCCTCGACGTCGACGTCGTGGACGAGATGCAGGGCTCCTTCCTGGAGTACGCCTACTCGGTGATCTACTCGCGTGCGCTGCCCGACGCACGGGACGGCCTGAAGCCGGTGCACCGCCGGATCCTGTACCAGGCCAACGAGATGGGCCTGCGCCCCGAGCGCGCGCACGTGAAGTGCGCGCGCGTGGTGGGCGAGGTGATGGGCCGGCTGCACCCGCACGGTGACGCGTCCATCTACGACTCCGTGGTGCGCATGGCGCAGCCGTTCTCGATGCGGCTGCCGCTGATCGACGGCCACGGCAACTTCGGTTCGCTGGGCAACGACGACCCGCCGGCCGCGATGCGCTACACCGAGTCGCGGCTGACGGCCGCCTCGATGGCGATGGTGGAGTCGATCCACGAGGACACCGTCGACTTCGGCCCGAACTACGACGGCAGCGAGCAGGAGCCGCTGGCGCTGCCGGCCGCGTTCCCGAACCTGCTGGTGAACGGCGCGACGGGCATCGCGGTCGGCATGGCGACGAACATGCCGCCGCACAACCTCTCCGAGGTGGTGGCCGCGGCCCGGCACCTGATCAAGCACCCGAACGCCGACCTGGACACGCTGATGCGGTTCGTGCCCGGTCCGGACCTGCCGACGGGCGGGCGGATCGTGGGCCTGTCGGGCATCCGGGACGCGTACGAGTCGGGCCGCGGCACGTTCAAGATCCGGGCGACGACGACGGTGGAGGCGGTGACGGCCCGCCGCAAGGGCATCGTGGTCACCGAGCTGCCGTACAACGTCGGCCCGGAGAAGGTCATCTCGAAGATCAAGGACCTGGTCAACGCGAAGAAGCTCCAGGGCATCGCGGACGTCAAGGACCTGACCGACCGCGAGCACGGGCTGCGGCTGGTCATCGAGGTGAAGAACGGCTTCGTGCCGGAGGCGCTGCTGGAGCAGCTGTACAAGCTGACGCCGATGGAGGAGACCTTCGGCATCAACAACGTGGCGCTGGTCGACGGCCAGCCGCTGACGCTGGGGCTGAAGGAGCTGCTGGAGGTCTACGTCGACCACCGCTTCACCGTGGTGCGCCGGCGCAGCGACTTCCGCCGCCGCAAGCGCGAGGAGCGGCTGCACCTGGTCGAGGGCCTGCTGGTGGCCCTGGTCGACATCGACGAGGTCATCGCGATCATCCGGTCGAGTGACAACGCCCAGCAGGCGAAGGAGCGCCTGATGGAGCGCTTCTCGCTGTCGGAGACGCAGACCGCGTACATCCTGGACACCCCGCTGCGCCGGCTGACCCGCTTCGACCGGGTCGAGCTGGAGCAGGAGAAGGCGAAGCTGACCTCCGAGATCGCGGACCTGACCGAGATCCTGGAGTCGGACACCAAGCTGCGCAGCGTGGTGTCGTCCGAACTGGGCGCGGTGTCGAAGCAGTTCGGCACCGAGCGGCGCACGGTGCTGCTGGAGGCGGGGGCGGTGCCCTCGGCGGCGCTGGCGGTGCCGCTGGAGGTCGCGGACGACCCGTGCCGGGTGCTGCTGTCGTCGACGGGCCTGCTGGCGCGGACGGCGGACGGCGAGCCGTTCGAGGTGTCGGAGAAGCGGGCGAAGCACGATGTGATCGTGTCGGCGGTGCACGCGACGGCACGGGCGGACGTGGGCGTGGTGACGTCCGCGGGCCGGGTGCTGCGGCTGCCGGTGATCGACCTTCCGGCACTGCCGCCGACACCGTCGCCGACGCTGGCGGGCGGGGCCGCGGTGGGCGAGTTCCTGCGGCTGGAGGACGGGGAGCGGGCGCTGGCGCTGACCACCCTCGACGAGTCCTCGCCGGGGCTGGCGCTGGGCACGCTGCAGGGCGTGGTGAAGCGGGTGGTGCCGGAGTGGCCGGCGAACAAGGACGAGTTCGAGGTGATCGCCCTCAAGGAGGGTGACGAGCTGGTGGGCGCGGTCGAACTGCGCACCGGCGAGGAGGACCTGGTCTTCATCGCCTCGGACGCCCAGCTGCTGCGCTACCCGGCGGGCCAGGTGCGTCCGCAGGGCCGCCCGGCGGGCGGCATGGCGGGCATCAAGCTGTCGGACGGCGCGCGGGTGCTGTCCTTCACGGCGGTGGACCCGGCGGCGGACGCGGTGGTGGTCTCGGTGGCCACGGCCACGGGCACGCTCTCCGACGGCGAGCAGACGAGCTGGAAGGTCACCCCGTTCGAGCAGTACCCGCGCAAGGGCCGTGCCACCGGCGGCGTGCGCTGCCAGCGATTCCTGCGCGGCGAGGAGGCCCTGACCTTCGCCTGGGCCGGCGCCGCCCCGGCCCGCGCCGCCACCGCCAAGGGCGCCCCGGTCGACCTGCCCGAGCGCGACCCGCGCCGCGACGGCTCCGGCACCCCGGTCACCACCCCGATCGCGGTGGTCGCCGGCCCGGCGTAAAGACACCCGTACGAGCGGAGGGGCACCGGAGATCATCCGGTGCCCCTCCGCTTTTTCGTGCCCGTCCGACCGGGAATGCGGAAGGGCGATCTCCAATTCCCGGGCATGGCCCGAACTTTGCCCACCCATGGGTTAGGTTCACCGAACAGGTGCTCCATATCGCGCCACATGCATTGGGGGGACGGGGAGTTGGCCGAAGAATTCAAGATCGACATGGGCCGGATGAGAACCGTGTCCAAGCAGCTCGACGAGTGCGGCAACCGCATGGGGGCGGTCGCCAAGAGCCTCGAAAACCTCGGAAAGGGCAAGCAGTTGGGCACCGAGCGGCTCGACTCGGCCTGCAAGGGCTTCGAGGACCACTGGCACGGCGGCATCGGCCGGATGGCCAAGCTCGCCCACGGCCTGCGCGAAGGCCTCGACGCCTCGCTCAAGAACTACGGGGACAACGAGCAGGGCACCGCCAAGGGCCTCGGCGCGACCTGAGCCAACACCCAGGGGACTGACTTCCACCATGAGTGACAAGAACTGGCCGGGCCTCGGCTTCTGCCCGGCCCCGGGGGACCTCCCGGCCATCGCCAAGATGTACGCGGACGTCGACGCCGTCGCCCGCGAACTGGAGGAACTGCGCCACGCGCTCGCCGACCTCGGCTCCGAGGGCAGCGCCTGGCAGGGCGAGGCGGCCCGCAACTTCGCCGGCAAACTGGGCGAACTGCCCAAGTACCTCACCCAGGGCCACGAATCGATGGCCACCTGCTCACGGGCCCTCAAGACCTGGCACACCCAGCTCACCGGACTGCTCTCCACCGGCCGGACCATGGAGGCCCAAGCCGTCGAACTGCGCTCCCGACTGGGCGACATGAACGTCCAGTGCGACACCGCGGGAAAGGCCCTCGACGCCTCCGCGCAGTCCACCGACGCGGCCGCCCGGACCAAGGCCAAGGCCGACTTCGAGGCCAAACTCCAGGCCCAGCAGCAGCTCGTGCACCAGCTCGACGAGGTGATCGCCAACGGCCGCAAGCAGCTCGCGGACCACAAGAACAAGGCCGAGGTGGCCGCCAAGGCCATCATGGAGGCGTCCCGGCACCACCCGCCGGACCCGAACTTCCTCAAGAAGATGCTGGACAAGGTGGAGCACGCCTGGCAGAAGTCGCTGGACTTCCTGGCCGAGCACGCGGACCTCCTGTCCCAGATCTCCGCCGGGCTGGCGATCGCGGCGCTGGCGATCCCCGTCGCGGGCCCGGTGCTGGGCGCTGCGGCCATGCTGACCAGCGCGGCCGCGATGGCCGGTCACGGCATCGCCAAGTCCCGTGGACAGGACGTCTCCTGGTTGAAGATCGGGCTGGACGGGCTCGGGGTGATCCCCGGTGTCGGCGCCATCAAGGGCTTCGCCACCGCTGGGAAGGCAGCCAAGGCGGCCAAGGTCCCGGGCGTCGTCAACAAGGTCAAGGCCCACGTCGGCAACCTCAGGGAGTCGATGCAGCTCGCGAAGGGATCCGGTGTCGCCGCGCGGACCCGTGGTGCCGGCACGTCCCTGTACGAGATGACCCGCAACCCCCTGTCGACCAGGGCCATCGTCGGCGGGCTCAAGAAAACCGGCGTCGAGGTGGACCCCGGCATGATCACGATCTCGAACAAGGCGGGCGGGCTCTCCCACAGCCTCTACCGGAACTACGAGAAGGACCAAGAGGAGAAGGAGAGGGAGTCCCACATCGTCGCCCCCGGAGTGCCCAAGCCCGCCTACCGTCTGCCGTCCACACCGTTCCTGAACGCCGTCGGCTGAGAGGAGAGACCCATGGCCAACGATTTCCATGCGACGCTCCCCGTCGAAGGCGGGAGGATCGCCGCGGTGCCCGAGGTGGCCGAGGCCGCGCGGCGGGCCGAAACCCTCTATGGGATCAACCTGTTGCACGACCACGTGGCACGCGAGGTGGTGACCAGACATCTGAGGCTACGGAACCGAGTGGGTTCCTACTCCGAGCTGGCGTGGCTGCTCATCATCATGGCGATCGCGGCCACCTCGATCACTGGCAACTGGGCAGCAGTGATCCTGGGGATTCCGGCCGGCATCGCACTCTGGGCATGGGGTGCGCACCGCGCTTCGGAGAAGGACGCCGCCTCAGTGCACTTCACCACGTACATCGGTCTGCTGAACCACGCCAGGCGCGCGGGACTGACGGTCCGGATTCCCGCCGAGTGGGGAGTCGATGCCGATCGGGCCTCCTGGGAAGAGAGCGCCGCAACCGCTCCACAGCCGCCTGCCGCCCCGGCGCCGTACCCCGCCGCTCCGACCGCGCACCCCTCCGCCGCTCCCCCGTCCTCCGCCCCCGCGCTGCACGGCTCATGGTGGCCGACCGACGCCGTAATCGACCCGAAGTTCCCGGTGCTGCCGGTCGGCGCGCTCACCCTCCATCCGGCGCTGGCCGCCCGGGCCCGTGAGATCGGTGCTCCGCACGGCCTCGACTTCCTGGACGAGCAGGCCGCCAGGGGGCTGCTCACCGCCGTGAAGCGCTCCCGCCAGCAGATCAGCACGTGGGGCAGGATCTTCATCCTCACCGTGGTCGTCGGCATGATCGTCGCCCCCCTGGGCATGGACCCCGCCGGTGCCGAGCACCGTCGGCAGCTCACCTCCCTCGGCATGGGGCTGATCGGCATCGGCGTGCTCGCCGCCTTCCCCGCGCTGAAGGAACTCTGGACCTGGCACCGCTCCGGCCTGCGCGACCGGGCCGCCGCCTACCTCGACCTGCTGATCGAGGCCCGCGCGTACGGCGTCCCGGTCCCCGTCCCGCCGTCCTGGCTGGACGTCCGCAACCGGATCCGCAAGCCCTCATGACCTCCGTGGAAGGCCCGATGTCCGACATTCCGACGGCCACCGAGGACACCCGGCTCCAGATCCGCTTCGTCGTCCCGCCCGCCTTCCACGAGGTCCCGGTGCTGGGCACCGACGACGAGGTGGCCGAGGAGCTCTGGGAGCTGGTCTGCGAGGTGCTGGCCTCCCATCCCGAGGAGATGCGGGTGCGCTGGGCCGTGGCGCTGGCCGAGCTGATCCCGCCGATGGCCGAGGCCGGGGTGGTCCACGCCGGGATGTGCCTGGTGGACGTGGACGGCCGCCCCAGCACGGCGTCGATCGTGGCCTCGGTGTGCCCCCTGGTCGGGACCGACTACCCGGGCGCGGTGGACTTCCTGCTCACCCGTCTGGCCCTGTCCCGTCCGGAGGCGGAGGTGACGGCGGTCGAGCTGCCGGCCGGGCGGGCGGTGGCGGTGATCGACGCCGTGGCGACCCCGGTCGACGACGGGTCGACCCCGCTGGACGGCCTGGCGGTCCCGCTCGTCGACGGGGTGCTGACCACCTCGGTGATCCAGGTGCACCTGCCGCTGCCGAACGAGTCCCAGCTGCTCTCGCTGGAGTTGAGCACCCCGTGCCCCGAGGACTGGGTGCTCTACTCGGAGCTGTTCGCCGATGTCGTCCGCAGCATCCACCTGGAGTTCGCCGACCTCCCGACCGTCTCCGAGCCGATGTACGACGCGGTGGACGAGGAGGTGGCGCAGCGGGTGAGGGCCGCGTTCGGGTGAGCCGGGTGAGGGTGATCAGGTGAGGGTAGCCTTGCCGGGGTGAGCACCTGTGCGACCGTGTCGCGTGAACTTTCGGAGCCGCTGGCAGCGACGGCGGCGGTGGCGACCACCTGGCTGCTGGTGGAGCAGAACGGACCGTGGGGCGCGAAGGCGCTGGGTGAGAGCCACCTGGACGCGGCGGTCGGGCGGGCGCTTGAGGCGGCCGCGGCGGGGACGGGCGTGCGGGTGGCCCTGATCCGGCGGCCCGGGCGGCACGCCGACTGCCTGCCGACCGCACGCCACGAGGTGCTCGTGGCGCACACGGTGCCCGGCCGCGGCTGGGTGCGCCGGGCGGGGGTGGCGGATCCGGCGGAGCTGCTGGAGCTGGACTTCGCGGCGCTGGGCGCCGGTGACCACACCGGCTTCGGAACGGAGCACGTCGGCGGGCCGGTGGCCCTGGTGTGCACCAACGGGCGGCGGGACCGCTGCTGCGCGCTGCTGGGCCGTCCGCTCGCGGCGGAGCTGGCGGCGGCCGGGCACAGCGAGGTGTGGGAGGTGACCCACCTGGGCGGGCACCGCTTCTCCCCCACGATGCTGGTGCTGCCGTACGGCTACGCGTACGGGCGGCTGACGCCGGAGACGGCCAAGGAGGTGCTGGCGGCGACGGCGGCCGGGCACGTGGTGCCGGAGTGGTCGCGGGGCTGCTCGGGTTGGGAGCGTCCGGGCCAGGCGGCCGAGCACGCGGTGCGGCTGGCCACCGGCGAGACCGGGGTGGACGTGCTGACGCTCACCCAGCGGCCGGACGGCGGGGGCCGCTGGCTGGTGACGGTGCTGCACCGGGACGGGCGGTCCTGGGAGGTGGACGTGATCGAGGCGGCCAGCGAGCCGGCCCGCCCGGAGAGCTGCGGCAAGGCGGCGGGGACGCCCTCGCGGATGGACGTGCTGTCCGTACGGGGGGTCTGAAACGCGGCGGCCCCGCGCCCGTGGGGGTGAGCGCGGGACCGCCGGGGCGGAGCGTCAGCCGGCCGCCTTGGCGACGAACTCCGTGGTGTACGTCTTCGCCAGGTCGATCGTCCCCTCCTTGCCCTTGACGTCCGGGTGGAAGGCGGCGAGCACCGAGAGCACCGTCTTCGGCCCGTCGGCCGGCATCACGCCGTCCGTGGTGAACATCGGCAGCGTCGCCTTGATCGCCGCCGCGTATTGCTCGGCGCCGCCCTGCGCGTAGTCGGCGGGCATCTTCGCGGCGATCTCCTCGGGGGTGTGGCCGGACATCCACTTGAGGGTCTTCACGAAGGCGTTGGCGAGCTTCTGGGTGGTGTCCTTGTTCTTCTCCACCCAGTCGGTGTTCATGTACAGCGACGAGGACGGGTACAGCCCGCCGAGGGCCTCGCGCGAGCCCTCGGGGGTGCGCATGTCGTACAGGACCTTGCCGAGGCCCTTGTCCAGGATGTTCGCGACGGTCGGGTCGGTGGTCATCCCGGCGTCGATGCTGCCCTGCTGGAGCGCGGCGATGAAGGTCTGGCCGGCGCCGACCGCGATCGGGCTGAACTCGCTGACGGCGGTGCCGTTCTTGACCGCGAGGTACTTGGTGAGGAAGTCGGTCGAGGAGCCGATGCTGGTGACGCCGAGCTTCTTCCCCTTGAAGTCGGCGCCGGACCTGATGGCGTCGGCCTGCTTGGTGGAGACCACCTCGACCTCGCCGGGCGCCTGGGCGAACTGCACGACGGACTCGACCTTCTTGCCCTTGGCCTGGAGGTCGATGGTGTGGTCGTAGAAGCCGACGGCGCCCTGGACGTCCCCGGCGAGCAGCGCGGTGGTGGCGTTGACGCCGGCCGGCTCGGTCATCAGCTCGACGTTGACGCCGGCGTCGGCGAAGTAGCCGAGCCGCTGGGTGAGCATCGCGGGCAGGTAGATGACCTTGTCCAGGCCACCGACCATGATCTTGACCTTGGGTCCGTCGACCTGCTGCCCGGCGGGGGCGGCGACGGCGCCGTGGCCGGCGGTGGCGGCGTCGTTGGCACAGGCGGAGAGCGGGAGGAGCAGGGCGGCGGCGAGGGCGGCGGCGACTGGTCTGCGCATGGGTGGGGGTGCCTCTCTCTTCTGACGACGGGGGGAGTTCAGCGGCCGTCGCCCGCGTCGGCGGGCTTCCAGCGGAACAGCTTCTTCTCGGCGAAGGTCAGCAGTCCCTCGGTGAGCAGCGCGACGACGGCGAGGATGGTCATGGCCGCGTAGACGCCGGCCGCGTTGAAGGTGCCCTGGGCGGCCGCGACGAGCAGGCCGAGGCCCTTGGTGGCGCCGATGTACTCGCCGACGATGGCGCCGATCAGCGCGAAGCCGAAGCTGACGTGCAGGCTGGTGAAGATCCAGGTGGTGGCGGCGGGGATGACCACCTGGAGGGTGACCCTGCGGTTGTCGGCGCCCAGGATGCGGGCGTTGGCGACGAGGTTGCGGTCCACCTCGCGGGCGCCCTGGAAGGCGTTGAAGAACACCGGGAAGAACACCAGCACCACCGCGGAGGCGACCTTGGAGGCCGGGCCCAGGCCGAACCAGATCAGGAAGATCGGCGCGAGCACGATCCGCGGGATGGCGTTGAGCACCTTGATGTACGGCCCGAGGACGTCGGCCAGGAAGCGGACCCGGCCGAGCGCGATGCCCAGCAGCACACCGCCGATGACGCCGATCACCCAGCCGGTGAGGGCCTCGTAGAGGGTGTAGCCGATCTGCTCGCCGAGCGAGCCCTGCGCGGTTCCGTGGGTGGTCCACTGCCAGATCTGGTCCCAGATCCTCGACGGCTGGGAGAAGTTGAACGGGTCGATGACGTCCGTCCGGGCGCAGACCTCCCACAGTCCGAGGAAGGCGACCAGCACCGCGACCCGGGCGCCGAAGACACCCAGCCTCCGGTTGCGGGCGGCCCGTTCACGGGCCTCGGTCCTCGTCGTGACGGCCGGGGGCTTCCCGGCGGCGGCCGGCGCGGACGCCGGCGCCGCCCCGGACCCGGACACGGACTCCGCCCCGGGCTCGGACGCGGACTCGGATGCGGTCTCAAGCGGCACGACCCGCTCCTCTCTCCCGGGTGATGCGCACCTCTTCGCCGAGCGAGGCCCAGATCTCGCGGTACAGCTCGACGAACCTCGGTTCCAGTCGGACGGCCTCCACGCTGCGCGGGCGCGGCAGGTCGACGGTGAAGATCTCCTTGACGGTGGCCGGTCCGGCCGTCATGACGACGACCCGGTCGGCGAGCGCGATGGCCTCGTCCAGGTCGTGGGTGACGAAGACGACCGACGCCGCGTCCCTGGAGGAACCGGTCCCCGCCCACAGCTCCAGCAGCTGGTCCGACATCAGCGCCCGGGTCTGCACGTCCAGTGCCGAGAACGGCTCGTCCATCAGCAGGATCGCCGGGTCGTTGACGAAGGTCTGGGCGAGCGCGACGCGTTTGCGCATGCCGCCGGACAGCTGGTGCGGGTAGCGGTCCTCGAAGGCGGCCAGGCCGACCCGGCCGAGCCAGTCCCGGGCCCGCTCCCGGGCCTCGGCGGCGGGCACGCCGCGGAAGCGCGGGCCGGCCATCACGTTGGACAGGACGGTGCGCCAGGGGAAGACGGCGTCCTGCTGGAAGACGAACCCGACCTTGGGGTCGATCCCGCGCACGGGCTCGCCGTACACCCGGACCTCGCCCTCGGTGGGCTCCTCCAAGCCGCTGACCAGCGTCAGCGTGGTGGACTTGCCGCAGCCGGTGGGGCCGACGACGGCGACGAACTCGCCTTGGGCGACGGTCAGATCGAGATCGCGGACGGCGGTGTGCAGCGCCCCGGAGGGGGTGCGGAACCGTTTGGTCGCGCCGGTCAGCTCGATCGCCGGGGTCTTGCTCATGTCGATCCTCCCGGGTCTGTTGCCTGCCCCGGAAAGGTAGGAGCGGGCCCGGCCCCGGCGGGAGCCTTCTTCGCGTAGTGCGACTTCTCCGCATAGAGGGGTGTTCTGCTCGTTTTGCTTCCGCTACAACTGCGGGGACGCGGCTGACAGAAACACCCCGGAAACATAGGGTGTCCCGACCCCACCCATCGGCGCCCCGACCGCCCCCCGAGGACGCCCGATCCCCCGCAGCCGCCGAGAGGAGGTCCGGATGAAGCTCCCCCGCGGACCCCGCCGGGTCTTCGCCCAGCTGCTGCTGAGCCAGACCGTCGTCACCGTCGGTGTCACCGCCGTGACCGCCGGGCTGTTCCTGGCCCCGGTCAGCAGCGAGCTGGACCACGACGCGATGCAGCGGGCGCTGTCGATCGCCCAGGCCACCGCCACCGACGAGAACATCGCCCGGGCCGCCGCCGGCCGCGACGTGGTGGCCGCCCAGCGCAACGCCGAGCAGATCCGGCTGGCCACCGGCGCCAGTTTCGTGGTGGTCACCGACCTGGACGGCATCCGGCTCTCGCACACCGACCCGGGCCGGATCGGCCAGCGGGTCAGCACCGATCCGGAGCCGGCCCTCAGCGGCCGCAGCGTCACCGCCATCCAGCAGGGCACCCTGGGCCGCACCGCCCGCGGCAAGGTGCCGCTGCGGATGGCGGACGGCCGGATCGTCGGCGAGGTCTCGGTCGGCATCAGCGACGACTCGATCCGCCGCCGGCTGCTGACGATGCTCACCGGCATCCTGCTGTGCGCGGGCGCCGGCCTGGCCGCCGGCACGCTCGCCACCCTCCTCCTGGCCCGCCGGCTCAAGCGCCGCACCCACAACATCGCGCTGGCCGACATCTCGGCGCTGCTGGTCGAGCGGGAGGCGATGCTGCACGGAATCCGCGAGGGCCTGGTGGCGCTGGACGAACGCGGCCGGATCCGGCTGGCCAACGACGAGGCCCTGCGGCTGCTCGGCCTGCCCGAGGACTGCACCGGCCGGCCGATCGGCGCGGTGCTGCCACCGGGCCGGCTGGCGGACGTGCTCTCCGGGCGGATCGCCGGCGCCGACCTGCCGGCCGTCCGGGACGACCGGGTGCTCGTGGTGAACCGCACGACCACGCCCGAGGGCGGCGCGGTGGTCACCCTGCGGGACCGCACCGAGCTGGAGTCGCTGGTCCGCGAGCTGGACACCACCCGCAGCCTGACCGAGGCGCTGCGGGCCCAGGACCACGAGCACGCCAACCGGATGCACACCCTGCTGGGCCTGCTGGAACTGGGCCGCCACGAGCAGGCGGTGGCGTTCATCTCGGAGCAGTCCGGCTCGCACGCCGTGGTCGCCGCGCGGATCGCCGAGCAGGTGCAGGACCCGCACGTGGCGGCACTGCTGGCGGGCAAGACCTCGGTGGCGGGCGAGCGCGGGGTGCTGCTGGCGCTGGCCGCGGCGGCGCACCTGCCGGACGCGGTGGTGGACGCCCGGGCACTGGTGACGGTGCTCGGCAACCTGATCGACAACGCGGTGGACGCCCTGGCCGCGGGCGGCGGGGGCCGGGTGGAGGTCAGCCTGGCGGCGGCCGGAGCGACCCTGCTGCTGCAGGTCGCGGACAGCGGCCCGGGCGTGCCGGAGGAGCTGCGCGAGCAGGTCTTCGAAGAGGGGTGGACCAGCAAGGACGCGCCCGCGCACCGTCCGCGCGGGCTGGGGCTGGCGATGGTGCGGCGGCTGGTCGAGCGGACCGGCGGCCGGATCGTGCTCGACACCGGGCCGCTCGGCGGCGCCCGGTTCACCGTCGAGCTGCCCGAGGCCCTGCTCACCAGTCGGCTCGTGGAGGCGTGATGATCGACGTACTCGTGGTGGACGACGACTTCCGGGTCGCGGACGTGCACGCCGCCTACGTGGCCAAGGTTCCGGGCTTCCGGGTGACCGGCACCGCGCACTCGGCCGGGGAGGCGCTGGCCGCCCTGGAGCGCCGCCCGGTGGACCTGCTGCTGCTCGACCACCACCTGCCCGACGAGACCGGCCTGGCCCTGGTGCGCCGGCTGCGGGAACGCCAGGTCGCCTGCGACGTGATGATGGTGACGGCCGCCCGGGACGTGTCGACGGTGCACGCCGCGATGCAGCACGGCGCACTCCAGTACCTGGTCAAGCCGTTCACCTTCGCCGGGCTGCGGGAGAAGCTGGTGGCGTACGCGCAGCTGCGCCACGCGCTCGCCGCGCCGGCCCGGGAGGCCGGCCAGGACGAGGTGGACCGGCTGTTCGCGACCCTGCGCAGCGCCGCCGCCCCGGCCGGAACGCTCCCCAAGGGCCACTCGGCGCCCACCACGGACCTGGTGATGGGGGTGCTGCGCCGGGCCGGCCGGCCGCTGTCCGCCCAGGAGGTCGCCGACGCCACCGGGCTGAGCCGCTCCACCGCGCAGCGCTACCTCAAGCAGTTGGAGCGGGACAGCCGGCTGCGGCTGACCCTGCGGTACGGCGACACCGGCCGGCCGGAGCACCGCTACGGGCTGGCGGCCCGCGCCTAGGGCACGGTCTCCGGACAGGGGCCGGGCCTGGTCTCGGACCTGGGGCCGGACAGGGGGGAACCCCGGCGGCCCCAGGCCCGCCGGGGTTCCCCGGGCGCGACGGCTCAGGCCGCGCCCGCACCGGTGAGGGCACGTACCTCCAGCTCGGCGAACCGGTCCGGATCGGCGGGCTCGGACGAGGTGACCGTCCCCACCCAGCCGGCCAGGAAGCCCAGCGGGATGGAGACGATGCCCGGGTTCTCCAGCGGGAACCAGTGGAAGTCGAGTCCCGGGAAGAGCGCCTCGGGGGAGCCGGACACCACCGGAGAGAAGAACACCAGCACGATCGCCGGGACCAGCCCGCCGTACACCGCCCAGACCGCGCCGCGAGCGGTGAACCGCGACCAGAACAGGCTGTACAGCAGCACCGGCAGGTTGGAGGACGCGGCGACGGCGAAGGCCAGGCCCACCAGGAAGGCGACGTTCAGCTGCTGGGCGAAGAGGCTGATCACGATCGCCGTCGCACCGATCCCGGCGGCGGCGAACCGGGCGACCACCACCTCCTGCTGCTCACTGAGCTCGGAGACCGGTTCCTCCGCCGCCCGGGAGGCCGGGACGGTCTCGCCCCGGCGGCGCCGCCCGCGGCCGTTCTTCGACTGCTCACGGCTCTTCAGCTGTTCGCGGCTCTTCACCTGTTCGCGGCTCGGCCGGGCGCGCCAGGCGCCGGCCCAGATGTCGTGGGCGAAGGCCGCCGAGGAGGCCAGGGTCAGCCCGGCGACCACCGCGAGGATGGTGGCGAAGGCGATCGCCGAGATCAGGGCGAACAGCACCACCCCGCCGGTACTGCCGTTGCCGCCGCCGAGCACCAGGGCGAGCAGCGGAACGGCGGTGTTCCCGGCCGAGTTGGCGTGCCGCACCTCGGCCGAGCCGATCAGCGCGGTGGCGCCGAGGCCGAGCACGATGGCCATCAGGTAGAAGCTGCCGACCAGGCCGATCGCCCACATCGTGGAGCGGCGGGCGGCCCGCGCGGTGGGCACCGTGTAGAAGCGGGACAGGATGTGCGGCAGGCCCGCGGTGCCGAGCACCAGGCCGAGGCCGAGGCTGACGAAGTCCAGCCGGCTGGTGATGCTGCCGCCGTACTTGAGCCCGGGCTCCAGGTAGCGCTGCCCGGCGCCGCTGTGCTGGGCGGCCTCGCGCATCAGCTCGCCGAGGTCCCCGTGGAAGCGGACCACCAGCAGCACCGTGAGCAGCACCGAACCGCCGGTCAGCAGGAAGGCCTTGATGATCTGGATCCAGGTGGTGGCCCGCATCCCGCCGATGGTGACGTAGACGATCATCAGGGCGCCGACCGCGATGATGGTCCAGGTGCGGGCGTGCGGGCTGCCGGTGCCGAGCAGGAGGGCGACCAGCGAACCGGCGCCGACCATCTGGGCCACCAGGTAGAGCAGGGTGACCACGACGCTGGCGCCACCGGCCGCGGCGCGCACCTTGCGACGGCGCAGCCGCAGCGCGAGGACGTCGGCGAGGGTGTACCGGCCCGCGTTGCGGACGAGTTCGGCGACCAGCATCAGCACGACCAGCCAGGCGACCAGGAAGCCGATGCTGTAGAGCACGCCGTCGTAGCCGTACAGCGCGATCAGCCCGGCGACGCCCAGGAAGGACGCGGCGGAGAGGTAGTCCCCGGAGAGCGCGAAGCCGTTCTGCAGCGGGGTGAAGTCGCGGCCGCCGGCGAAGAAGTCCTCGGCGGCGTTGCCCTGGCGGCCGACCCAGAGGGTGACCCCCAGGGTGACCAGGACGACGACGGCGAACAGCGCGATGGCGAGCGAGTGGTGGTCGCCGGTGGGGGCGACCGGCGGCGGGGTGGCGGTCGACACCACGGTCCGGACGGCGGTCTGCACCGCGGCCTTGGCCGCATCGGTGGGCACGGTGGCCAGCAGGGGCGTCATCGCAGCTGGTCCTGGGTGTCCCAGCGCAGGCCCAGGGCGGCGCGGTCGCGCTTGGTCCGGGAGTTGCGGGCGTAGAGCCAGGTGAGCAGGAAGGTCGAGGCGAACTGCAGCAGCCCCAGCAGCCAGGCCACGTTGAGCGGGCCGGCCACCGTCCTGCGCATCAGGTCCGGGGCACCCGCCTGGGCGGCGACGTACAGCAGGTACCAGGCGAGGAAGGCACCGGTGATCGGGAAGACGAAGGTCCGGTAGCTGCGGCGGATCTGCAGGAACGTCTCGCTGGCCTGAACCGTCCGGTAGACCTCGGTGCGGTCGGCGACCGGTTCCTCGTCGAGTGGTGCGTGCGGTGCGGCCGGGGCCGCCGGATCGGCTGGGATGCTCTGGGCGAACGGCTCGACGGCGGCCCCGTGGACCGGTGCGCCGACGGCCACTGACCCGACGGCGGCCTCTGCCGACCGGGCCGTAGGAACGTGGTCCGTGGGGGCGGGGCCCGACTGCGCCGGTACCGCCGTCCGGCGGTGCGCAGCCGATGGCTCGGCGGACTCAACGGGGGTACCGGCGGCCGCAGCGGCCCACCAGTCGAATTGCTGTCCCGGGCCGGGACTGCTCGTCTGCTGCTGTGGCACTGCTGCTCCTGGACGGCCGGATGTTCTGACCCGAACCATGATGGCGGCCCTAGGAGAGCGCCCCTGACCATCGCAGATACGTTCACTCGATGAGGTGATCGATCATCCGACAGACACTCATCGGACTACTGCTGCGTCCCAGTGATTCCGTGTCGGAACGCGTACGCGACCGCCTGAGCCCGGTCCCGCACCGCGGTCTTGGCGAACAGATTGTTGATGTGGGTCTTCACGGTCGCCTGGCTGACGAACAGCCGCTGGGCGATCTCGGCGTTGGACAGCCCCTCGGCGATCAGCGCCAGCACCTCGGCCTCCCGGACGGTCAGCCCGTCGGGCAGCTCCCCCGACCGGGTTCCGGGCCTCCCGGCGGCCGGCCCGGAGTCGTCGTGCTGCTCCGAAAGCCTTTCCAGCAGCCGGAGTTGGACCTGCGGGGAGAGCCCGGCGGCACCCGAGCGGACGTCCGCGACGGCCCGGGCGATCTCCTCGGCGCCGGCGTCCTTGGTGAGGTAGCCGCGCGCCCCGGCCCGGAGCGCGGGGAACAGCGAGTCGTCGTCGGCGTAGGTGGTGAGCACCACGACCTCGGTCTCCGGGTGCGCCGAGCGGATCCGCCTCGTCGCCTCGACCCCGTCGCAGCGCGGCATCCGCAGATCCATCAGCACCACGTCCGGGTGATGACGCTCCACCAGGGCGACGGCCTCCTCCCCGTCCCCGGCCGCACCGACCACCTCGATGCCGGGCAGCAGCCCCAGCAGCATCACGATGCCCTCGCGCACCACGGTCTGGTCGTCCGCGACCACCACCCTGATCGCCCCCGCACCACCCATGTGCTCACTCATGCCGGCACCCGCAGCAGCACGCGCCACCCTCCGTCCTGCGGGCCCGCCAGCAGCGTGCCCCCGAGCAGTTCCGCGCGTTCGCGCATTCCCAGCAGACCGTACCCGCTGCCGCTGGCGGCCAGCTCCTCCGACGGGGGCCCACCCGCGGATCGGCCGCGCGGCGGCCGGGTGTTGCACACCTCCAGCTCCACCGCGCCGTCCAGGTAGCGCAGTTCGACGGAGCCGCGGGCCCCGGACGCGTGCTTGCGGACGTTGGTCATCGCCTCCTGCGCGGTGCGCCGCACCGCGAGGGCGACCTCGGCGGCGAGCGGGCGGGGCGTGCCGGTGACGGTGAGGGCGGCCCGCTCCCGACCGGTCAGCTCGACCAGGAACTCCCCGACCGGGGTGAGCTCCCCGCGCAGCGCGGACAGTGCCTGGCGGGTCTCGGCCAGTCCGTCCTGCGCCATCCGCCGGGCGGCGACGACCCGTTCGCGGATCTGCTCGCGGTCCGTCCCGGCGTCCAGCATCAGCCGGGCCGCCTCCAGGTGGACGAGCTGCGCGGAGAGGCTGTGGGCGAGCACGTCGTGGATCTCCCGCGCGATCCTGGCCCGTTCGGCGAGCGCCGCGCTCTCCGCCTGGGCGGCCTGGGCGGCCCGCTCCTGGGCGAGCAGCCGGCGGGCGGTGCCGCGCGCCTCGATGTCCAGCCGCAGCAGGCAGCCGACCAGGACGGAGCCCCCGACGGTGGCGGCGTTGCCGAGCCAGCCCGCCGGGGAGGCCGCCGTGTACGAACCCAGCGCGGCCGCCGCGACGACCAGCGCGGGCGCGGGCGGCAGCCGGATCAGAGCCGTCACGGCCAACCCGATCCACAGGAAGTCGGCCAGCGTGTGGGCCAGCCCCAGGTCGGCGAGCCAGCCGCCGCCGACCAGGCCGGCGGCCAGCAGGTACGAGAGCGCCGGGCGCTGCTCCCGGGTGACCCGCAGGTACGCCGTGCAGAGGGCGACGGCCGCGGCCAGCCCGGCCGCCGCGGCCGCCACCGTCCAGCCGGTGTACCTGCCGCCGGAGAAGGTCCCCCAGCCGACGGCGACCAGCAGGACGCTCCGGCCGAACACGGACAGGACCCGCCGAGGCCGGCTCTCGTCCTCGTGGCCGATCCCCTCCCGGGACGGCCAGCGGGTCCAGTACCACCCGGCCACGGGGCCTCCTCGATGCTCACGGCGGCGGGTCAGTGCAGTGCGGCGGCGGGCCGCGAGGGCTCCAGCGACCGGGCCCTCCAGTTCACCACGAAGGAGCGGACCAGCAGCAGGACCGCCATGCCCAGCATCAGCGAACTGCCCGCCTGGTGGACGTGCAGGGCCGCACCGACCGCGTACAGGCCGATCCGGACGGCGATCATCCCGCACCAGGCGGCCACGGTGGCCCTGGTGCCCTTGACCAGGACGCTGCCGTCGGAGGCCCGCCAGATCCGGACGGTCCAGCCCCAGGCCGTGCCCATCGCGAGCACGGCGACCAGTCCGGCGGCCAGCAGCCCGGCGGAGAGCGCGGTGTGCTGGTGGTCGAGGAGCTGCGGGTCGCGCAGCGCGAGCGCGCCCAGGATCAGCGGCAGCAGCCAGAAACGGCGCTCGGTGTCCAGGCGCTGGACGCGCATCTGGCGCTGGACCACCAGGACCACCACCGCGAGGGCCACGAGGATGTCGGCGATGGAACCCATCGAATTCTCCGTCCCGCGAAAGGCTTGTTGCTGACCTCTCCGACGCTACGGATCCGGCGCTTCCCGCTGATCGGAGCCGGGGTGGAGCACGGGTGGAACCGGCAGCGCGAGGGCCCTCCACCCGTGGGTGGAGGGCCCTCGCGCACGGCCGGGATCAGGCGTCGATGCGGGAGCGGTCCAGGGTGGCCGCCGAGTCCACGATGAACTCCTTGCGGGGGGCGACGTCGTTGCCCATCAGCAGGTCGAAGATCCTCTCGGCCTGCTCCAGGTCGCCCAGGTTGATCCGGCGCAGCGTGCGGTGGCGCGGGTCCATGGTGGTCTCGGCCAGCTGGTCGGCGTCCATCTCGCCCAGGCCCTTGTAGCGCTGCACCGGCTCCTTCCAGCGCTGGTTCTTGCGCTGGAACTCCAGCAGCGTGGAGCGCAGTTCGGCGTCGGAGTAGGTGTAGTGGTACTTCTCCTGGCCGCGCTTGGGGCTGGTGAGCTCGATCCGGTGCAGCGGCGGCACGGCGGCGAAGACCCGGCCCTGCTCCACCATCGGCCGCATGTAGCGGTGGAAGAGGGTGAGCAGCAGGGTGCGGATGTGCGAACCGTCGACATCGGCGTCGGCCATGAAGATGACCCGGCCGTAGCGGGCCTGGTCGATGTCGAAGGTGCGGCCCGAGCCGGCCCCTATCACCTGGATGATCGCGGCGCACTCGGCGTTCTTGAGCATGTCGCTCACCGAGGCCTTCTGCACGTTGAGGATCTTGCCGCGGATCGGCAGCAGCGCCTGGAACTCGGAGTTGCGGGCGAGCTTGGCGGTGCCGAGCGCGGAGTCCCCCTCGACGATGAACAGTTCGCTGCGGTCGACGTCGTCGCTGCGGCAGTCGGCCAGCTTGGCGGGCAGCGAGCTGGTCTCCAGCGCGGTCTTGCGGCGCTGGGCCTCCTTGTGCTGCCGGGCGGCGACCCGGGTGCGGGCGGCCGCGACGACCTTGTCGAGCACGGCCCGGGCCTGGAGCTTCTGGTCCTTCTTGGCCGAGGTCAGGAAGGCCTTGAGCTCCTTGGCGACGACGGCCGCGACGATCCGGTTGGCCGCCGAGGTGCCGAGCACCTCCTTGGTCTGGCCCTCGAACTGCGGCTCGGCGAGCCGGACGGTGACCACCGCGGTGAGGCCCTCGGTGGCGTCGTCCTTGGTGATGTCGTCCTCGGCGACCCGCAGCAGCTTGCCCGCGCGCAGCGCCTCGTTGACCGTCTTGGCCAGCGAGCGCTCGAACCCGGTGACGTGGGTGCCGCCCTTGGGGGTGGCGATGATGTTGACGAAGGAGCGCAGCGTGGTGTCGTAGCCGGTCCCCCAGCGCAGCGCGATGTCCACACCGAGGTGCCGGGTGACCTCGGTGGGGGTCATGTGCCCGAGGTCGTCCAGGACCGGCACGGTCTCCTTGAAGGTGCCCTCGCCGTGCAGCCGCACCACGTCGCAGACCGGCTTGTCGGGGGCCAGGAACTCGCAGAACTCGGCGATGCCGCCGTCGAAGCGGAAGGTGCTCTCCTCGACCTTCTCGCTCTCGGTGAGCCGCTCGTCACGCACCACGATGGTGAGGCCGGGGACCAGGAAGGCGGTCTGCCGGGCGCGGCTGTGCAGGTTCTCCAGGGAGAGCTTGGCGTCCTTGAGGAAGATCTGCCGGTCGGCCCAGTAGCGGATCCGGGTGCCGGTGCGGGTCTTCGGCACCTTGCGGGCCCTGGTCAGGCCGTTGCCGGGCTCGAAGGGCGCGTCCGGGCTGGCCTCGGTGAAGAGGCCGGGGGTGCCGCGGCGGAAGCTGATCGCGTGGGTGTGCCCGCCGCGGTCGACCTCGACGTCGAGGCGGGCGGAGAGCGCGTTGACGACCGAGGCGCCGACGCCGTGCAGACCGCCGGAGGCCGCGTAGGAGCCGCCGCCGAACTTGCCGCCGGCGTGCAGCTTGGTCATCACGACCTCGACGCCGGACAGCCCGGTCTTGGGTTCGACGTCGACCGGGATGCCGCGCCCGTTGTCCCGGACCTCGACCGAGGAGTCGGGGTGCAGCACGACGTCGATGCGGTCGCAGTAGCCGCCGAGCGCCTCGTCGACGGAGTTGTCGATGATCTCCCAGAGGCAGTGCATCAGGCCGCGGCTGTCGGTCGAGCCGATGTACATGCCGGGGCGCTTGCGGACCGCCTCCAGGCCCTCCAGGACGAGCAGGTGCCGCGCGGTGTAGTTGGAACCGTCGTCGCCGGCCAGCAGCGCGGACGGCACGGTCGTTTCGGCACTCACGCGGCACTCTCCTCGGTGAAGTTCTGTCTCATCGGTCACATCCGGACGCATCCGGACCAAACGCCAGTGCAGCACGCCGCACCGACACCCGTCGCCCTGCGTGCCCGAGCCCCTGCGCCGGGTGCACAGCACGACGGGCCGGCCCCGCGCAGCTTGTACGCGCTGCGCGAACAAGCACCGCACCCGGGTACGGACCCCGGGGGCGCCATCTCCTCCCGGTACCACCGGTCCTGGCGGATCGTGGGACCCGGCACAGGCTCCGGAACTGCCGTTATGCAGGCTACCGGGGCCCGGGGCGGGGCTTATGCTCCAACCCGGCAGAGGATTATGCTACGCGGACCTCGTACCCGATCCCGATCGGGCGTTCGAGCGACGGGCGGATCCCGGGAATCGGCACGCATGAACCACCGACGCCCGGGGCACGTCCTCATCAACACAGCAGAATCCTCAGAGAAGAAAAGCCACGAGCGGGAACGTTTTCGGCCTGGTTGGATGTTGACCCTGGTACGACAGCTCGTCGAGCTAGAGAAGAGGCGACGTGACTACTGTTCTGACCCCTGCGAGCCCGCTGACCGCGGCTGACCGCTGCGACCGCTGCGGCGCCCAGGCCTACCTGCGCGTCGTACTCGCCAGCGGCGGAGAGCTGCTCTTCTGCGCCCACCACGGCCGGAAGTTCGAGCCCGAGCTCAAGAAGATCGCCGTGGAGATACAGGACGAGAGCGGCCGTCTCACCACGACCACCGCCACGGCGACCGAAGACGAGCGCTGATCCCGGGCGCCAAAACCAGCAGCCGGCGTCGAGCTGTGTCCGGTCGTGCACCGCGCGCGACCGGTGGGCCGGGCGGCTGACCCCCTCGGGGGCCGGCCGCCCGGCTCTGCTGTACCCCCGGGCACCCTCCCGGGTCCGGTGACGGTCCGGCCACGACTGCCGACGCCGCGTCAGAACCCGGCGTCAGCACGTGACCGGGCGCACACCCACCGCGACGTCCGCTTCACCGGACACACCGCGTCCGCGGACGTTCACAGGACCGAGCGCACCGCGTCGGCGACCGAGGACACCCTGGTGTAGACGCCCGGGTGCGCCGCCTCGGCGCAGCCGGTCCCCCAGGACACCAGGCCCACCAGCCGGCCCTCGACGATCATCGGGCCGCCGCTGTCGCCCTGGCAGGCGTCCTTGCCGCCCCGCTCCTCGCCCACGCAGACCATGCCGCGGGCGTCGAACCTTCCGTCCTGCCCGCCCGGGTACGCCTGCGCACAGGCCCCGTCCGGCACGATCGGCACGGACACCCCGCGCAGCGTGGGCGAGTAGTCGCCCCGCCCGGTGGTGTCGCCCCAGCCGTACACCTGCGCCGTGGTCCCGGCCAGGTACGGCGCCGTCTCGCCCTGGCCGACCAGCTCGACCACCGGCCGGGCGCCCTGGGACTCGGCCAGGGTGATCACCGCGACGTCGTTCATGTTCGCGTCGAAGGAGTAGTCGGGGTGGATCCAGACCGACCGCGCCGCAATCTCGCGGCCGGTCGTGCCGCGCATGTCGTCCCGGCCGACGATCACCTTGAGGCCCGGCCGCTCCACCCGGCCCTTGCCCTCGTCGTAGAAGCAGTGCGCGGCCGTGACCACCTTGGTCGGGGTGACCAGCGCTCCCCCGCAGAACTGGCCGGAACGGCCGCTGCCGAACTGCTGGCGGCTGGACAGCGCCACGATCCACGGGTGGTCCCCGGTGCTCGCCGCCGTACCGCCGACCACCCGGCGCTGGGCCTCGGCCGGCGCCGCGCCGCCGAGGGCGACCAGCGGGACGGGCACGGCGGCCAGCAGCGCCAGCACGGCGGCCCTGCGGCGGCGGCCCGCCCGGCCGACGGCCGGATCGACCGGATCGGCGAGGTCTGCCGGAAACGGGATGGGCGTCGGCAGGTCAGTGCGGTCCGGCTCGGTCGGCACCGTGACTCCAGGAGGCTCGGAAGCAGGCAACCGGCACAGCGTAGGTGACCGGCTGCACCGTGCGACCGCTTCCCGCCGCGCCGCCACCCGGACGAGCGACAACCACCACCCGGACGCTGACACGCCCGGGCCCGGACAGCCGCGAAGGCCCGGAGCCGTGCGGCTCCGGGCCTTCGCGTGGAACGACTGCCGTCGATCAGTCCAGGTAGTCGCGCAGCACCTGGGAGCGCGACGGGTGGCGCAGCTTCGACATGGTCTTCGACTCGATCTGGCGGATGCGCTCACGGGTGACCCCGTACACCTTGCCGATCTCGTCCAGCGTCTTCGGCTGGCCGTCGGTCAGGCCGAAGCGCATCGAGACCACGCCCGCCTCGCGCTCGGACAGGGTGTCCAGCACCGAGTGCAGCTGCTCCTGGAGCAGGGTGAAGGAGACCGCGTCGGCCGGGACGACCGCCTCGGAGTCCTCGATCAGGTCACCGAACTCGCTGTCGCCGTCCTCGCCCAGCGGGGTGTGCAGCGAGATCGGCTCGCGGCCGTACTTCTGGACCTCGATGACCTTCTCGGGGGTCATGTCGAGTTCCTTGGCCAGCTCCTCCGGGGTGGGCTCGCGGCCCAGGTCCTGGAGCATCTGGCGCTGGACGCGGGCCAGCTTGTTGATGACCTCGACCATGTGCACCGGGATGCGGATGGTGCGCGCCTGGTCGGCCATGGCGCGGGTGATCGCCTGGCGGATCCACCAGGTGGCGTAGGTCGAGAACTTGTAGCCCTTGGTGTAGTCGAACTTCTCGACCGCACGGATCAGACCGAGGTTGCCCTCCTGGATCAGGTCCAGGAAGAGCATGCCGCGACCGGTGTAGCGCTTGGCCAGCGAGACCACCAGACGGAGGTTGGCCTCCAGCAGGTGGTTCTTGGCCCGGCGGCCGTCCTCGGCGATGATCTCCAGCTCGCGCTTGAGCTTCGGGGCGAGCTTGTCGGCGGCCGAGAGCTTGTCCTCGGCGAACAGACCGGCCTCGATGCGCTTGGCGAGCTCGACCTCCTGCTCGGCGTTGAGCAGCGGGACCTTGCCGATCTGCTTCAGGTAGTCCTTGACCGGGTCGGCGGTGGCGCCGGCGACGGCGACCTGCTGGGCCGGCGCGTCGTCCTCGTCGTCGTCGGAGAGGACGAAGCCCTCCGACTCCTCCTCCGGACCGGTGCCCTCGGCCTCGGTCTTGTCACCGGGCAGCGCGACGTCCTCGAGCAGCTCCTCCTCGCCGAGCAGCTCCTCGTCGCCCTTGGCGGTCTTGCCGGCGGCGGTCTTCTTGGCGGCGGCCTTCTTGGCCGGCGCGGCCTTCTTGGCGGCGGCCTTCTTGGCCGGCGCGGCCTTCTTGGCAGGAGCCGCCTTCACCCCGGCGACGACGCCGGTCGTCTCCTCGACGGTGATCTCGGCGGAGACGGTGGGAGCCGTGGCCGCGGCGGCGACGACGGCCGGAGCCGCGACGGGAGCGCCGGGGGCGATCCGCACGGGCGGCTTGGTCGGGGCCGACGGGGTCCGGGTGGTGACAGCCTTGGTGGCGGTGCGCTTGGTGGGGCTCTTGGCAGCAACGCTCTTGCGCTTGGCGCCGGCCGGTTCGGCCGCGCTGACCATGAGGTCCACGCCCTCCTCAATCAGCACCTGATTGAGGCTGCGCATGACGTTCTTCCACTTGGTGACCGGGATCTGGTCCGCCTCGAACGCCTGGCGCACGTCGTCACCGGCGATCTGCCCCTGGGCCTTGCCCCGCTCGATGAGAGCCAGCAGAGCCGCGGACTCGGCGATCTCGGGGGGAAGCGAACGGGATGTGCTGGCCGACACGAACAACCTCTCGGACGATGAGTGGATCTCGAACCCGTACCGGCCGCCCGAGCGGGCGGGGAAGGAGATCGCGCGTCGGACGCGCGGTGTCGATTCCGACCGACTCGGGCTTGAGGACTGGGTTTGCAGGACGGCAGCAGCGCCGCGGACCAACACAGCATTCTGACATGTTGGAGTATTCCGGAGCTGCTTCCGCTCAGGACACATCGCTGCTACTCGTCAAGTGTTACGCATGGCCTTCGTGTCGCGGGTCACACCATCCGGCGCCCGCAACCCGGAGCCGCTTCCATCATCGCGCACTCGCCGGTGAAACTATTGTCATGGACAAGCCCGACGTGGGCCCGCTTTCGCCGTCCGTTTTCGCCGCCCGCATTCGCCGGGCCGCTCCCACCGGGCCGCTCCCGGCGGTTCGCCCCCTGGGGACGCCGCCCCCTCGGGCCACGCGGCCCCCGCCGGCTCCGCCCGGTGGGACGGCGGCATGCGGAAGCCCCCCGGCTGCGCCGCGCGGTGCGGCCGGAGGGCCCGGGCGGAGCGGGCCGCCGCCGTCCGGCGCCTCCGCTCGTGGAAAACAGCCCGTTCAGTGCTCCCTGGGCGCGGGAACGGACGGCTCGATCTCGGGATGGACGGTGAGCAGCGCCCGCATCGCGACCTCGCCCGCGGCGCCGTCGCCGGCACCCAGCGCCTCCACCAGCCGGGCGTGCAGGCTGACTGAGGACTCCGTGGGGCGCTCGCAGGAGATCGCCGGACCGCCCGAGACCTGCAGCGCGCAGGCGACGATCCCGGACAGGTGCTCCAGCATCCGGTTGCCCGCCATCTGGAGGACCAGGCCGTGCAGCTCGGCGTCGGCCCGGGTGTAGGTCGAGAGGTCGGCCTGGGAGGCGGCGTGGCTCATGATCTCGACCAGCTCGACCAGGCGCTGCTGGACGTCCTCCCGGCCGTGGCCGGAGGCGAGCCGGGCGGCCAGCGGCTCGATCGCCCAGCGGAGCTCGAACAGCTCCCGGCGCTGCTCGTCCCGCTGCGGCCCGAAGGCGCGCCACTCGATGATGTCCGGGTCCAGCAGGTTCCAGTCGCCGACCGGACGGACCCGGGTGCCGACGTTCGGCCGGGCGCTGACCAGGCCCTTGGCCTCCAGCACTCGCAGCGACTCGCGGACGACGGTGCGGGAGACCTCGAACCGCTGGCCGATCTCCTCGGGCACCAGCGGGCGGTCGGCACCGAGGTCGCCGGAGACGATCATCTGGCCGAGCTGCTGGACCAGCTGGCCGTGCAGACCGCGGCCCCGGCTGCTGGTGGTCTTGCGGCCGACCCGGGCGATGTCCGACTCGGCGCCCTCCCAGCGGGGCACCGGCGGGGTCGGCCGGTCGGCGTACGAGAAGCGGTCCAGGTCGCCGGGACCGTGGATGGGCCCATCGGCGGAACGGGCGGGGGTCATGGTGGGGTGCGCAAGGGTACTCACGCCTCCTTTGTCGGCGATCGGCAGGCGTGGCTTGAGAATTCTCGTGAAAAGCACACGAAAGGGTGATCGACCGTGACTGGATAATTGACTTCTTATCAGGAAGAACCGCGCATTACGGTCACTGCTGGTCGATCTTGGAAGTCCCGGGCAGGACCGCACCCGTGACGCGGCCTCGGGCCCGGGCGGGCGGCCCCGTGCGACGCGGCGCTACAGGGCGCGGCGGCGGGCCTGGGCCAGCAGGGCGGCCAGCAGCAGGAGCGCCGCAGGGGTCGCGACCGCGGCGAGCAGCGCCGGATCGGTCAGCGCCGCGCTCCCGGCCACCGCCTCGTGCGCACCGCCGTACACCCAGCCGTAGGCCCACTCGATCCCGGACTGGAACGGCAGCAGTTCGGTCGCCCGGGTCGGCCACGGCCTGCCGGTGCGGCGAAGCAGCAGGGCGACGCCGGACTCCAGCAGCGGCGGCAGCGCGCACAGCAGCAGCACCCCGGCCGCGGCACTGCGGGTCAGCGAGGCGGCCAGCACCCCGGTCCAGCCCGCCACCACGGTGAGCAGGACGAAGGCCAGCAGGGCGGCGGGCACCCCGTGGCCGGCCACCAGCCCGAGCGGGGCGCCCACACCCGGCAGGTCGGACAGCCCGGACACCCCCGCACCGGTCAGCGCCTCGAAGGCCCGGTCCGACAGTGCGGACGGGTCCGCCCAGGCCGCCACCGTGACGCCGTCCGGCAGCGCGAGGTGCACGGCCGCCGTGTCGAACAGCAGGGTGGCCAGCGCCAGCAGCGCCGCCACCGGGCCGATCACCACCAGCTTGGCCAGCAGCAGCCGCACCCGGCGCGGGTACGACACCTGCGAGGCCACCAGCCCCGGGTGGCGCACCTCGTGCCCGTACGAGAGCGCGCCCAGCACCCCGGCGCCGAGCGCCGCGAAGGGCAGCGGGATCAGCGGGACGGCGGCGGTCAGCAGCCGCACCCCCGCCGGGGCCGTCAGCGGGCCGTCCGGGGCCTGGCTCGCCAGGACGGCGGCCACCCCGGCGTCGCCGAGCAGTACGGCGGCGAGCAGCAGCCAGGTGGAACGCAGGCCGCGCAGGCGGCGCAGCTCGTAGGCCAGGACACGCACGGTTCACTCGCTCCAGTGGTCGTCGGGGATGGCGGGGGCTGCAGAGGTCCCCGGGGCGGCCGGGGTGCCCGGAGTGGCCGGGGTGCCCGGAGTGGCCGGGGTGCCCGGAGTGGCCGGGGTGCCCGGGGTGGCCGGGGCGGCTCGCCTGACGGGGCTCTGGGCGGCGGCGCCCCGGACGGCGGAGGCTCGGACGGCGGTCGCGCCCGAGGCGGGGCGCCGGAGGCGCACGGTGTCGTCGGTGAGCAGGTCGTCGGCGCTGGCCCGGCGGCCGAGGGGCCGGACCCGGGCGGGCTCCAGCGGCGGGGCCGGGTCGTCGCGGAAGAGCCGGTCGACGGCCACCATGGGCGCGGGTTCGTCCATGGCGTCGACCCCCGTCCGCATGGACGGCCCGGAGCGACGGCCCGGCGGCTCGGGTCGGCGGCCGGCCGAGCCGAGGACGGGGAGCGCGGCGGCCGGGAGGGCGGCGGCGACGGCCACGGCGGGCAGGGCGCGGGCGGGCAGGGAACCATCCTGCCGGGGGCGGCGGGGAGCCCCGCACTTCGGGACGGCGGCGCCTCCCGGCGCGGCGGCGGTGGCCGGTTCGGCCGGGGTCAGGGTCGGGGGCGGGGGCAGGGGCGGGGCCGTCGCGGGCTCGGCCGGGGACCTCACGGCCTCGCCCGGAACGGGCTCGGCGGCCGGCTCGGGGACCCGCCGGGCGGCCGGCTTCGGACCCGCCTCCCGGGCCGGTTCCCGGTTCGGCCGCCGGCCAGGCTCCTGGCTCGGACCGGTCTCGGGTTCCGGGTGGAGGCGGAGCTCGCCGGAGCGGCCCGAGCCGACCGGAAGGACGACCCGCGGCGCCGGCTGCTCGACCACCCGGTCGGCCAGCTCGTGCAGCAGGATCCCGTGGCGGTAGGCGAGTTCGCCGATCTCGGTGCGGTCGATCCCGGCCACCGCGAGACCGACGCTGCCGTCCCGGCGGACGTCCGCGCCCTGGCTGACCAGCAGATCGGCCAGTCGCGCCATCTGCGGCCCCCGGACGGCCACTTCGGGACTGAGCCTGGTCTGCCGGAACTCCGCGACGGGCTGGTCGGCCACCAGCCGGCCGCGGTCCAGGGTGACCACCCGGTCCGCGAGCTGCGAGGCCTCCTGCGGGCTGCGGGTGGTCACCAGGACCGTTCCGCCGGCGGCGCCGAAGGAGCGCAGGAAGGAGTGGAACCACTCGACGTTGCGCGGTGACAGGCCGTCGGCGGGCCCGTCCAGCAGCAGCGCGCCGGGGTCGCCGAGCAGGGCGGCGGCCAGCGCCAGGCGGCGGTGCATGCCGGGCGAGAAGGTGCGCAACCGCTGCCCGGCGACCGCGGCCAGCCTGGTCTGCTCCAGCAGTTCGTCGGCCCGGCGGGCCGGGACGCCGACGGCAGCGGCGAGCATCCGCAGGTGGCTGCGCGCCTTGCGGCCCGGGTGACCGGCCACTGCGGACTCCTCGGCGCCGGGCATCATCACCCCGACCACGCGTTCGGGGTGGCGCAGCCGGCGGTACGGGCGGTCGCCGAAGAACGTGACGCCCTGGCCCCGTTCGAGTTCGAGCATCAGCCGCAGCGCGGTGGACTTGCCCGCCCCCTCGGCGCCGAGCAGCGCGGTCACCGTGCCGGGCCGGGCGTCGAAGGTCAGATCGAGTACCGCGGGCGGAGCGCCCTTGCGATAGACCTTGGTCAGTCCGGTGATCTGGATCATCGCTGGCTGCTCCCATGCCCTCGGCCGACCTGCTCGACGCGGAGCGCCCCTGAGGGGCGGGCATGCACCCGCGCGGCTCCGCGCCAGCACATTAGGGGGCGACGGCGGCTATTCCGGGCATTGCGGGAACGGCACGGGCCCGCCGACTGCCCACCTCACCCGATCAGGGGAAAATCCGATCCTGCGATTCACGGGGGACCGGTCCGTTCCGGACCCGGGACGCTCCGGACCCGGGCCGCTCCGGCCGGCTCCGGGAGCGCTGATGGCTCCGGGGCTTCGGGAGCTTCACCGGCATCGGTGGCCCCGGGAGCTCAGGCCGGGCGCAGCGCCGTGCCCGAGGACGGGGCGCGGCCGCTAGCGGGGAGGCCAGGGCGGGGGTGGGAGCTGCTCGCCGCCGCACACCGCGTGGAACTCGTCGACGGCGGCCTGGCCCTCCACCGTGATCTCACCCAGTCGCTCCCGCTCGGCGGCCAGCCGTTCCTCCACGGCGGCGACCGCCTCGGGCGCCGCCTGCTCGACCTGCAGTGCGGCCAGTTCCTTCTCCGTGGCGGTGGTGGTCTCGTCGAGGCTCCGGTAGTCCGCCGCCAGCCCCTCGATGAGGGTTCGCTGGTTGGCGCAGTCCTCGATGGCCATCGCGGGGCTCCCTGGGCCGGAAGGCCTCCGGCCCGGCGGCCGGAGCGTCCACCGACACTCTGCGCCGCCGGCCCCGCGTTCGCAGCCAGGCCAGGCCATTCGGCTGCCTCGGGGCCGCGCACCGCGACAGGACTGGCCGAGCGGGATCGGGACGGGGCGGGCACGGACGGGCCGGGTACGGGTCCGGCGGCGCTCAGGACTCCGGGCGGAGCATGGGCGGGTTGAGGACGGTCGCCCCGCCGGCGGTGAACAGCTGGGCCGGACGGCCGCCCTGACGCGTCGTCGTGCCGCCCGAGGGCAGCAGGAAGCCGGGGGTGCCGGTGACCTTGCGGTGGAAGTTCCGCGGGTCCAGCACCACGCCCCAGACCGCCTCGTAGACCCGGCGCAGCTCGCCGACGGTGAACTCGGTCGGGCAGAAGGCGGTGGCGAGGGAGGAGTACTCGATCTTGGAGCGGGCGCGTTCCACACCGTCGGCGAGGATCAGGCCGTGGTCGAAGGCGAGCGGGACGCCGTCGGCCGGGTTCTCGCCGAGGAGTTCGCCGACCGGGGCCCAGCGGGCGCTGCTGGCGTCGCCGCCGGCCCGGGGCGTGGGCAGATCGGGAGCCAGCACCAGGTAGGCGACGCTGACCACGCGCATCCGGGGGTCGCGCTGCGGGTGGCCGTAGGTGGCGAGCTGCTCCAGGTGGGCACCGGCCGCGCCGGGGCCGACAGCGTCGTGGCCGGGGGCGGTGTGCGCGCGCAGGCCGGTCTCCTCGGCCAGCTCGCGGGAGGCGGCCTCGGCCAGGCCCTCGTCCGGGCGGACGAAGCCGCCGGGCAGCGCCCAGTACCCCTGGAACGGCGGCTCGCCTCGTCTGACCAGCAGGGCACAGAGCGAGTGGTCGCGCACCGTCAGCACCACGAGGTCAACCGTGACAGCGAACGGGGGAAAGGCCGACGGATCGTAACGCGACATGGCGACGATCATAGTCGTCTCTCTGACGATAAGCACAGGCCCGTGCGGGGACCGCGCAGGGCCGGGGCCCCGCACGGGCCCCGTGCGGTTCGCACCCGTCCAGCGCGGGACCGGGAACGGGCAGGCGCGGCGCCGGTGACCCGGTGTCACCGCCGCGGGGCACGAGCCCCCGCGGCGGCTCAGCGGGCGACGAGTTGCAGGTCCGTGGACGCCTCCTCCACCATCGCCACGCCGATCCGGCTCACCCGGACGGAGAACGGCTCGCCCGCCACCCGCAGGCCGGTCAGCTCCAGCTCGCCGAGCGGTGCGGTGCTGGCCGGGCGGACCAGCACCCGGCCACCCGGGACGTCGGGCCGGACCCCGGCGAGGGCGAACACCGCGTGCGCGGCGGCGGCCGCGGAGACCGCTGCCGGGCGACAGGCGGCCGGGTGCGGCACCGGCGGGCAGCCCGGGGTGCGCTGCTCCCCCGCGTACATCTCCGGCAGCCGCCCCTCGAAGTGGGCGCTCGCGGCGAGCAGGCCCTCCAGCAGGGTGCCGGCCTCGTTCTCGTGACCGGCCTCGGCCAGTCCGGCGATCGCCAGGGCCGTCTCGTGGACCCGCACCGCACCGCCGCGGTGACCCAGCGGGTTGAACCGGGGGGACTTGGCGCTCAGCGTGCGCAGGCCCCAGCCGCTGTCCAGCTCCGGCGCGACCAGGCGCTGGGCGAGCAGCCGGGTCTGCTCGCGGTCCAGCAGGCTCTCGTACCGGCCGCCGTCGACGGCGAGCCCGGTGTCCAGCAGGTGCACCAGGGAGGAGGCGACGGCGGGCAGCGGCTGGCCGCCCGGGGCCAGCCCGGCCGCGGGACGGCCACCGGACAGGTCGTCGATCCAGAACCGCTCGCGGAAGCGCCCGCGCAGCGCGGCGGCCCAGCCGCGCCAGTCCTCGGCGCCCGGCCTGCCGAAGGCCTCCAGCAGCTCGGCCCCGTGCAGGGCGGCGCGGTGGGCCTGCGCCTGGACCTCGGCGCGGGCGGCGACCGGGTGGGCGGAGCGCTCCTCCAGCGGGCGGCTCAGGTCGGTGACGAAGCCGTCGACCAGGCCCTCGCGCAGGGCGGCCAGGGCCCGCTCGGCGGCCGGGAGCAGCTCGGCGACCTCCGCCGGGGGCAGGCCCCAGCGCCAGGCCTCGGTCAGCACGGTGACGAACAGCAGGGTGGCCTCGGTGGCGGTGCAGGTGGGCGGCAGCTCGGGACCGCCGTGCCGCAGGGCGCCGGGCAGCAGGCCCTCGGTGCGGCCCGGGGCGGGGGCGAGCTGCTGACGGCGGGCCAGCGCCCGGAGGGTGCCGGCCGCCAGCCGGGTGCCGAGCGGCAGGGTCAGCCGGGCGGCCCAGAGCGCGTCGGCCGGGGCGAGGCCGAAGCGCCAGGGCGCGCCGGAGGCCGGGTAGAGGTCGGTCGGGCGGTCCGGGTCGGCGAACAGCAGCCCGCCGAGGGCGTCCAGCGAGCGGGAGACCAGCGGAGCCGCCCGGCCGTCGTCGCTGCGGACCTCCGGCTCGGACCAGGGCAGCGGGGCTCCGGTGCCGCGGCCGCCCGGCGGGCGCGGGCCGCCGACGGCGCTCTCCAGCTCGGTGTGCAGCTCGACCGACCAGCGGGCGCCGGGCTGGATCTCCAGGTCCCAACGCAGCACGCCGGCGCCGGCCAGGACGGCGTGCGGGGAGGGCTGGGCGCTGACCACGGCGCTGTGCACCGGCCCCGTCCAGCGCAGCCCGGCGGACTGCACCTGGCCCGGCAGGTCGGGCTGGCGGTGCCCGGCGGCGATCTCGGCGACCGGGCCGAGGTCGGTGCCGAGGGCTATCTCCAGGGGCAGCCGGGCGGGCCGCGGACCGGTGTTGCGCACGACCACCGTCTCCACGCCGTCGGCGTGCCGCAGCCGTTCGACGGTGAGCGCCGGGTCCGGGTCCAGGTCGCCGGGGACGCGGACCGCGCCGAGGAAGCGGGCCTGGGCGGTGCTGGTCAGGGTGCCCTGGAGCGGCAGCGGCTCCATGCCGCCCAGCCGCAGCTCCATCCGGGCGAGCACCCGGACGCCGTTGCGGTAGAAGCCGTGCAGGCCGTGGCCGCGCAGCTGGCCGTCGGGGCCGGAGGCGGCCATCGCCGGGGCGTTGACGCAGATCACCGCGTGGTGGACGGCGGGCGGCTGCGGGCGCGGCGGGGCCGCGGGTCGGCCCGGGCCGACCGGTGCGCCCGCGGGCCCGGCCACCGGGGCCTGGTCGGGGCGGCCCATCGGCCTGGGCGGCGCGCCGACCACGCTCTCGGCCGGCATGGCCTGTGGTGGCCTCATGGCGGTCACCGGACTCTCCTCCCCTCGGCGGTCCGGTGGCCGGGTCAGGCCGGTGGGCCGCGAGCGTGCTCGATCGCGTGCTGGTGGTGCCGGGCCGGCGGGGCCGTCCCGTCGGCGGATGTGCCGTGTCTGGCCGTACCCGGCGGTGGGTCGTGCCATGCGGTGCTCGGTACCGGGTGGGTACCGGCGCACCGCGCCTTCGTTCCGGGGCTCGCCGCCGTGCCCGGCACGCCGTCAGGTCCGGCGCCCCGGCCTGCCGGTGACGCCCTTCCCCCGCGGCCCGCGCCCTCCGGGCCGTACGGTCCCGTGGCGGCGACCGGTCGTGGCGCCGCACGCGGTCACCCAGCGCTGCCGGTGCCCGGGCTGCCGGGTCCGCTCCGCCCGGCGATCGGCCCGATCGGCCCGCCCGAACCGGGTGCAGGCCCCCGGGGGTGAACGCCGCGCACCGCCACCAGGTCACGCCCCGCCGCTGCACCGCTGGTCAGGGCTGCCCGGCTCGGCGGTCGTACCGCTTCCGTCGGATCGTCACCGGGGCCTCGCTGCGGGCACGTCACCCTCCGCCCTCCGGGGCCGGCGCCCATCGTCCGGGCCGCTGCCGGGGCCGGCTCGGGCCGTCCGCCGGTCGGGCTCGGCCGTCCGATCGGACGGGCGGGGCGGTCGAACCGGTGCTCGACCGCCGCCAGGATACGGTGCGGGGGTCGCGGCCCCCGCACCCGGTGACCCCGTGAACCGCGACGCCATCGCTGTGACCAGCAGAGACCGAGGAGTTGCATGTCCACCATCAGCCGGCTGCCCGGGATTGTCACGACCGACCACGTGTTCCAGCTGCCGCTCGACCACGCCGCCCCGCAGGGCGAGCAGATCGAGGTGTACGCCCGCGAGGTGGTGGCCACAGGCCGCGAGCGGGACGACCTGCCCTGGATGGTCTTCCTCCAGGGCGGTCCCGGCGGCAAGGCCGCCCGCCCGCTCGGCCGGGACTCCTGGCTGGAGCGCGCCCTGGACGACTACCGGGTGCTGCTGCTCGACCAGCGCGGCACCGGGCGGTCCACCCCCGCGACCCGGCAGACCCTCGCCCGGCGCGGCGGCCCGCAGGAACAGGCGGACTACCTGGCCCACTTCCGGGCGGACTCGATCGTCCGGGACGCCGAGCTGATCCGCGAGCGGCTGCTCGGCGCCGACCGGCGCTGGAGCGTGCTCGGCCAGAGCTTCGGCGGCTTCTGCACCCTCACCTACCTCTCCATCGCCCCCGAGGGCCTGACCGAGGCCTTCATCACCGGTGGCCTGGCCGGCCTCGGCAGCTCGGCCGACGACGTCTACCGCGCCGCCTACCCGCGGGTGGTCCGCAAGAACGAGGAGCACTACGCCCGGTTCCCGCAGGACGTCCAGGCGGTGCGCCGGATCGCGGCCCACCTCGCCGACTCCCCCGCGACCCTGCCGGACGGCGGGCTGCTCACCGTCGAGGCGTTCCAGCTGCTCGGCCTGCTGCTCGGTGGTGGTAACGGCTCCGGCACGCTCCACTACCTGCTGGAGGAGGCCTGGGTGGAGGGCGCGGCCGGGCCCGAGCTCTCCGACACCTTCCTGGCCGGCGCCCAGGCCCAGCTCTCCTTCGCGGGCGGTCCGCTGTACGCGGTGCTGCACGAGTCGATCTACGGCCAGCGGTCGGTGGACCAGGGCGGCACCGCCTGGGCGGCCGAGCGGGTCCGCAAGGAGTTCCCGCAGTTCGACGCCCGGGCCGCGCTGGAGTCCGACGCGCCGGTGCTGTTCACCGGGGAGATGATCTACCCCTGGATGTTCGACACCGACCCGGCGCTGCGCCCGCTGAAGGAGACCGCGGACCTGCTCGCCGCCCGCACCGACTGGCCCGACCTGTACGACCGGGCGCGGCTGGCCGCCAACACCGTGCCGGTGGTGGCGGCGGTCTACCACGACGACATGTACGTGGACACCGCCGACTCGCTGGAGACCGCGCGCGCGGTGCGCGGCCTGCGGGCCTGGATCACCAACGAGTGGGAGCACGACGGCCTTCGGCTGAGCGGCGGCAAGGTGCTGGACCGCCTGATCAGGATGGCGCGCGGCGAGGCGTAGCCGCCCGCGGGCCGGCGCCGTGCCGCGGGGCTCAGTGCGCACGGTGGCTCCCCCTCCCCGCCCGCCGGACGCCCCGGCAGCGGTGGAGGCCGGTCCGGACCGCGGCGGGCGCGCACGCCGCGGCCCGGCCGAGCCGCAGGCCCCGGGCGGACCGCTCGCCGGCCGCCCGGGTGTGCCCGGGCTGCTCGACCCGTCCGGGCGCCGGGAGCAGGGCGACCGCCCCGGCGGCGCCACCGCCCGGCTCCGTGCTGTCGGGGCCGTCGGGGCCGTCGGGCGCGCCCGGCCCCGGATCGGCCGGTGCCGATGCCGTGGACGAGCCCTTCCGGCGACCGCCCCGCCGATGCCGTCGGCCACCGGCGGACCGCCCGGGCCGTTCACCGGGAGCCGCACCCGCCCCCGGGACGGCGGGCCCGGGAGCCGCCGCGCCACCGGACGGCGCTTCCTGAGCGGGCGGTGACCCCTCGGCGCCCGGCGCTCCGCCGACCGGGGGCCGCGGTTCGTCGACCGGGGCCGCCGCGGCCTCGGGCTCCTCGCGCCGCCGCCGCTGGGCCTCGACGGCGGCCAACAGGCCCTGGGGCGTCATGCCGTCGTTGAGCGACTCGTAGAGCAGTTCGGCCAGCAGGTAGCCCGGGGCGAGCCGCAGGACGTGGCCGAGCACGACCCGGGCCGTCGGCGTGTCCCCCGCGACCCAGGACGTCCAGGCCAGCAGGGTGAGCGGGGCCACCGCGCAGCCCTCGTAGGGCGGCACCGCCCGCCGGGCGAGGAAGCGCCAGAGCCGCTCGGCCGGGGCCAGCTCGTCGGGCCGGGCGTACTCGACGCCGCGGTCCCGTACCAGGCGGTCCCGCAGGGCGAGCAGCAGTTGGGCCGTCCGGTCCGGATCGAGTTCCCCGGCCCCGGCCCGGAACTCGGCGACGGCCTGGTCGAGCAGGGCGATGCGCTGCTCCCTGGCGAGGGCGTCCACGGCCTCCGCCCGGGCGAGCGCGTCGCGCTGGGCGACGGCCTCCGGCGGACCGACGGGCTCCAGCCCGCCGATGATCGCCTTCCGGCTGCCGCGCGGCACCAGGCCGGCGACCGTCGCGGCGGCGGCCGCCGGACCCGGGTCGGGGCTGCGCCGCACCGGATTGCCCGCCGCGTCGCAGCAGCCGTCGCCGCGGCAGAGGAAGGACCACCAGCGGCCGTCCGAGACGCACAGCGACTCCTTGACGGCCACGCCCCGGCGCCCGAAGGCCGCCCGGAGGGCCTGCGCCAGCGGCCGCAGCCCGTCCACCACCGGAGGGGCGTGGGCCGTGCCGGGATCCTGGCAGAGGTAGAGGAGCACCTGGAGCGGCCGGGCGCCGTGCCGCTCGGAGAGGGCGACCAGCAGGGCGGCCGTCTCCTCCGCCGCGGCCGGCCACTGCGCGGGCGACCGCGGCAGATCCGCCCGGATCACCCCGCCCTGGTGGAGGCCGGGGCCGTGGAGCCCGACCGCGACGATGCTGTCGTCCGGGTAGAAGCCCAGGAAGTACGGAAGCAGCTCGGCCATGTCGGCCGGGCCGCGCATGACGACCGACCGGTGGTCGGAGGCCGGGCCGAGGGACAGAATGACGTGTTCGTTGTTCATCGCGTTCATGGCCGCAAGAGTGGACGCAATCCGCGGACGACACCGGAACTAAGTTTTTTCCTGTGGATAACTCCGCCCCCGAATTTTCCTTCGCTCATTCGAAGTAGGCAAGACTCACTCCCACGGGTGGATTTTGTCCGCCGTTCAGCGGATCAGCGGATGAAATACACCTCGCCTTCCCCCGCTTCCCCTCCCCCGCATTCGTCGCTTGTCAGCGGTACGGGGTTACATGGACGCCATGCAGCAGCCCGACACCCACACCACCGCCACCGCCGACCGCGCCGAGGTCCGGGCGCGGGCCGAGGCCGTCCTGCGCGAGCTCGCCGGCCCCGGAGCCACCCTGCGCGAGGACCAGTGGACGGCCATCGAGGCCCTCGTGGTCGACCGCCGCCGTGCCCTGGTCGTCCAGCGCACCGGCTGGGGGAAGTCCGCGGTCTACTTCATCGCCACCGCCCTGCTCCGGGCCCGCGGCTCCGGGCCGACGGTGATCGTCTCGCCGCTGCTCGCCCTGATGCGCAACCAGGTCGAGTCGGCCGGCCGGGCCGGCATCCACGCCCGCACCATCAACTCGGCCAACAGCGACGAGTGGGCCGCGATCCAGGAGGAGGTCGCCGCGGGGAAGGTCGACATCCTGCTGGTCAGCCCCGAGCGGCTGAACAACCCGGACTTCCGCGACCAGGTGCTGCCCGAGCTCGCCGCCTCCACCGGCCTGCTGGTGGTCGACGAGGCCCACTGCATCTCGGACTGGGGGCACGACTTCCGCCCCGACTACCGCCGGCTGCGCACCATGCTCGCCGACCTGCCGGCCGGCGTCCCGGTGCTGGCCACCACCGCCACCGCCAACGCCCGGGTCACCGCGGACGTCGCCGAACAGCTCGGCACCGGCGCCACCGACGAGCACGCCCTGGTGCTGCGCGGGCCGCTCGACCGGGAGAGCCTCACCCTGGGCGTGCTCTCCCTGCCCGACCCGGCCCACCGCCTCGCCTGGCTGGCCGACCACCTCGAACGGCTCCCCGGCTCGGGCATCGTCTACACCCTGACGGTGGCCGCCGCCGAGGAGGTGACGGCCTTCCTGCGCGAGCGCGGCTTCCCGGTGGCCTCCTACTCCGGCCGCACCGAGGACGCCGAGCGCCGCACCGCCGAGGCCGACCTGCTGGCCAACCGGGTCAAGGCGCTGGTCGCCACCTCCGCACTCGGCATGGGCTTCGACAAGCCCGACCTCGGCTTCGTGGTGCACCTCGGCTCGCCCAGCTCGCCGATCGCCTACTACCAGCAGGTCGGCCGCGCCGGGCGCGGGGTGGACCGGGCCGAGGTGCTGCTGCTGCCCGGGCGCGAGGACGAGGCGATCTGGCGCTACTTCGCCTCGCTGGCCTTCCCGCCGGAGGAGCAGGTGCGCCGCACCATCGACGCCCTCGCCGAGGCCGGCCGGCCGCTCTCCACCGCCGCCCTGGAGCCCCGGGTGGATCTGCGCCGGGCCCGGCTGGAGACCATGCTCAAGGTGCTCGACGTGGACGGTGCCGTCCGCCGGGTCAAGGGCGGCTGGACGGCCACCGGGCAGAGCTGGGCGTACGACGGCGCCCGCTACGCCAAGGTCGCCGCCTCCCGGGACGCGGAGCAGCGGGCGATGCGCGACTATGCGGCGGGCACCGGCTGCCGGATGGAGTTCCTGCGCCGCCAGCTGGACGACGAGCAGGCCGTGCCGTGCGGGCGGTGCGACAACTGCGCGGGGCCGCTGCACACCCCGGACGTCTCCGCGGAGACGCTGGCGGCCGCCCGGGCCGCGCTCGGCCGCCCCGGCGTGAGCTTCGAGCCGCGCCGGCTGTGGCCGACCGGGATGGACTCGCTGGGGGTGCCGCTCAAGGGCCGGATCCCCGCGGGCGAGCAGGCGGAGACCGGCCGGGCGCTGGGCCGGCTGTCCGACATCGGCTGGGGCACCCGGCTGCGCAGCCTGCTCGCCGAGCAGGCGCCGGACGTGCCGGTGCCCGGCGAGGCGGTGGACGCGCTGGTGGCGGTGCTCGCCGACTGGGCCCGGGGCCCGGGCGGCTGGGCCGGGCCCGCGACGACGGAGGGCGCCCGGCTGGAGCGGCCCGTCGGCGTGGTGACGATGGCCTCCTCGACCAGGCCGCGGCTGGTCGGCAGCCTGGGCGCCCGGATCGCCGAGGTCGGGCGGCTGCCGCTGCTCGGCGGGATCGACTACGCCGGCGGGCTGCCCCCGCACGGTGCCCGCAGCAACAGCGCCCAGCGGCTGCACTCGCTGGCCGGCGCGCTGGTCCTGCCCCCGGAGGTGGAGCAGGCGGTGGCGGCCGCCGGTGGACCGGTGCTCCTGGTGGACGACCTCGTCGACTCGGGCTGGACGGTCACCGTGGCCGCCCGGCTGCTGCGCCGGGCTGGGGCGAGCGCGGTGCTGCCGCTGGTACTGGCCGTGCAGGCGTGACGGGACGGCGGAAGGCCGTCGACGAAGCCCACCCACTCACCCGAATGGCCTAACAGAAAGGATCAGGCGAAGCGATTTCGATCACACCGGCCGAACGATCCGGGAAAGGAGTGCTCACCATGCCGATGACGGTTCGCCCTGCCCTCAGGGCGCCGTGGATCAAGGCCTGGAGGCGCCTGCCCGGCACTCGGTCCGCTGTGGAACATATCCGGCAGACCATGGGCTATCGGGTGGCGTTCATCTTTTCATCATTGCCGCTCTGCCCCCGATGCCCTGAGAATTGGGAGGTACCCGAAACCCGGTCCGCTGGCCCCGCCCTTCGGCGTACCCAGGCACCCGCCTGCCCACGGGCCAGGAAGGAGGATCGTGATCAACGGTATCGACCGAGGTCAGAACCCCTTCTCCGGGAGTCCGGAACCCAGACGGGTGCTGGACCTGGAGACCTGGACCGCCTCGGGGATCCCGTTGCTGCGCGACCCCCGCGAGTTCGTCCTGGAACTGCACCAGCATCACCTGCCGCAGCCGGGCACCGTCGTGGTCGCCGTCCTGGACGCGCTCCACCGCCTCGTCGCCTCGGCCTCGTTCACCCCCTGGCCGCACGACACCGACGGCTGGCAGCACCGCAACGCGCTGCTGACGCACCTGCGCCGGATCATTCCGCACGACCTGAGACGGTCCGAGCCGACCCGGACGGCCGTACTGCTGCGCTGCCGCGACGGCGCACCCGGCTGGACGGAGCAGGACGGCGCCTGGATGTGGGCACTGAGAGACGCGTCCGCGCTCCACGGACTGCGCTGCGGCGCGTACATCGGGCTCACCCCGGCGGGTTGGCAGGTCCTCGGGGACGGACGGGGCGGACGCAACCCGCACGCGGGCTCGTGGGCCGACGGGCCGGTGCACACCGTGACGGAACTGCCGCCGCGCTCGGCGCTGGACGCCCCGCGCAACCACCGCACCCGCCAACAGACCGCCGACCAGGCCGAGCGCGGCGAGGACGCGGCACGCTCCCCGAAGTCCGAGCCCCCGTGGGCAGCGGCGCGGGTCGCAGCGGCCGAACCGACGCGCCGCACCGGCACGGGCTGAGTCCGCACGGGCCACCGGCCCCACCGGGCCGTCGACGGTCGACCGCCGGCCGTCGACACCTGCCGACGCCACCGGCCCCGAGCGCCGTGGGACGGACCCCGGGCCCGGCACCGTACGACGGCACCGGGCCCGGGGTGGACGACTGTGGTCAGGCCTTGACCGGACGGCTCGGCGCGGCTCCGGCCGCGCCCACGGCAGCCGGACCGGCGTCGCCGCAGACCACCAGCAGCGCGGTCGCGCGGCCGAGCGCCTTGGTGTACGCCTCGGCGGCCCGGGCGGACGGTCCGCCGTTGACCACCAGGACGACCACCTCGCGGGTGACCGGACGGGTCAGCGCGGCGTCCGCGTAGAACACGTCCCCGCCCTCGGCGAGCTGCGCCCAGTAGCGCTCCTCACCGAAGGAGAGCTCGTGCTGCTGCCACGGGTGGGCCTCGCCGACCGTCAGCACCAGGATGTCGCCCGGATCGCGGCCGGACTCCAACAGCAGGTCGACCGCCTCGTCGGCGTGCTCCACGGCCCGCGCCGGGGTGGCGGCGATCCGTTGGACCTCCACCTGCGGTGCGGCGGGGGCCGGGCGGCGCGGTGCCGGCCCGGGCTTGGGGATCAGTCGCGGCGGGCCCGGACGGGCGGCGCGCGGCGGGACCGGGCGCGGAGGCGCCGGACGGGGGCCGGGCACCGGAGCCGGGGCGGCGACGGTGGTGGTGGGTGCGGTGGCGGGGGCTTGTGCGTCCGACTCGCGGGGGAAGGGAACGCCGGGGCCCGGGATGCTCTCGTGAATCTCCGGCTCCTCGGGGAAGACAGGCATACCCGGATATCTATCAAATGCCGGTCGGACGCGCACGGGCGCCCCACCCATTGGGCACCGGTCTCCTGCCGCCCCCTCCCGGGGCAATTCCAGACGGATCGTCAGAAACCGAGCGTCAACTGTTCGTCGG
Organism: Kitasatospora sp. NPDC048715; assembly: GCF_043198905.1. Lineage (NCBI taxonomy): Bacteria > Bacillati > Actinomycetota > Actinomycetes > Kitasatosporales > Streptomycetaceae > Kitasatospora > Kitasatospora sp. NPDC048715. Next base: position 67,676 of record NZ_JBICVH010000027.1, read on the forward strand.
CGGACCCACGGCCGTCGCCCGCACCCTCCCGGACGCGCTTGAGATGGCGCCACTTCGGCAGTGCGTCCAAGTACGCCCAGGAGAGCCGGTGGTGCCCGGTGGGGCCGAACTCCTCCAGTGCGGCGCGGTGCACCGGGGACGGGTAGCCGGCGTTGTCGGCGAAGCCGTACTCCGGGCACCCCTCGCCCAGTTCGGCCATCAGGCCGTCGCGGTGGACCTTGGCGAGCACCGAGGCGGCGGACACGCAGATGCAGGACTGGTCGCCCTTGATCACCGTGCGCACCCGCCAGGGGCCGCCGAGGTAGTCGTGCTTGCCGTCCAGGATCACCGCGTCGGGTTCGACCGGCAGCGCCTCCAGCGCGCGGACGGCGGCCAGCCGCAGCGCCGCCGTCATGCCGAGCTCGTCGCACTCCTGCGGGGAGGCCTGCCCGAGCGCGTACGCGGTGACCCAGTCGGCGAGCACGGGGGCGAGCGCGCGGCGGCGCAGCTCGGTGAGCAGCTTGGAGTCGGTCAGCCCCTCCGGCGCCTTGCGCAGGCCGGTGACGGCCGCGCCCACGGTGACCGGCCCGGCCCAGGCGCCGCGCCCGACCTCGTCGAGACCGACGACGATCTTGGCGCCGGCCCGGCGGAGCGAGCGTTCGACGGAGTGCGTCGGGGGGACGATGGGCATGGCGTCTTCCGTTCAGCGGGGGCAGCCTCCAGCCTAAGCCCGGTCCGCGACCGCCGAGTCCGCCCGCCCGGGCGGGCGGGGCAGTCACCGGACGGACGGGCGGGGGCCGTCGACGGGCGGGCGGGGCCGTCGACGGGCGGGCGGGGCCACCGGGCCACACGCTCCGCGCGCCCGGCGCGGGCCGCCTCAGGCCCGGATCATCGGCTCCAGCACCTCGTCCACCAGCCGGCCGGCGAAGCCCGGCCCCATGTTCTCCAGCCCGCGGATCTTGACCTGGTAGAGCAGTACCGCCGGAATGACGTCCGCCACCAGGGGGGTGGCCGCGCCGGGCCGGACGTCGCCGCGCTCGGCGCCGCGGCGCAGGATCTCCAGGATGGTCCGCGCGGTCGGCTCGATGACCCGGTCGGTGACGAAGGCCTTGAAGACCTCGGCCCGCTCGTGGTCGATCTCGCCCATCAGCGCATTGAGCGCGGAGCCCACCCGGGAGGTCATCGCCTTCGTGAACCCCTCGACGAGCCGGTGGAGTTCGTCCCGTGCGGACCCGAGGTCGGGGGTGTCGTAAGGGCGTGGGAGAGTGGCGTCCAGGGCGTCGAGAACGAGTTCGTCCTTGGACGCCCAGCGCCGGTAGAGCGCGGCCTTCCCGGTCCGCGCCGCACTGGCGACCCCTTCCATGGTCAGCCGCGCGTATCCGCCGGAGGTGAGCTGGTCGAGCGCGGCCTCGAAGATCGCCGCCTCCAGTTCCTTCCCCCGGCGCCGCGCCGGCCGCCTCAGTGCCTGGTGGGCGGCCCGCACCGGGCAGAAGGCCGGGTCCGCGCCCGGCCTGCCGCCCGGCTCCGCGCCGGCTCCGACGCCCTGCCCCGTGACCGCCGCCCCGGTGTCCGCCTCCGCGGGCCGAACGGTCCCCTCCCTCGACGCCGGGTCCGCTTGGCCGGCCGAGTCCGCCGGCCCTCCCGGAGGACCCCCCGGGGGGCCTCCCCGCGACCGACCGGACCGGTCCGCCACCAGGCGCCGCACCAACCGCTCCATCGCCACCATCCTTAAGGAACGCTTGCGTTCACAATCACGGCCAGGATATCGTCCCGATTAGTGAACGATCCCGTTCCTTCCAGGCCTGCGCAAGGGCGCGCGGCCACACCCGGACCGGCGACTCCGCCGAACCGCACCACCGAGCACACAGCCAGCAGGGGGCACATTCGTGGCCATCTCCGACACGCTCAGCAAGAACTCGCCACCGCGGACGGGCCAGGGGCGGGGCAAGGGCATCACCCTGACCGTCATCGCGGCCACCCAGCTCATGGTGGTCCTCGACGCGACCATCGTGAACATCGCGCTTCCGCACATCAAGGACGCCCTGGGCTTCTCCACCACCGACCTGTCGTGGGTCATCAACGCCTACACCCTGACCTTCGGCGGGCTGCTGCTGCTCGGCGGTCGCGCGGGCGACATCCTCGGCCGCCGCCGGGTGTTCATCTTCGGCACCCTGCTGTTCGGCCTGGCCTCGCTGCTCGGCGGCTTCGCGCAGGACAGCACTCTGCTGCTGGCCGCCCGCGCGCTCCAGGGCATCGGTGGCGCGATCTGTTCCCCGACCGCCTTCGCCCTGATCGCGACCAACTTCGACGAAGGACCCGAACGCAACCGCGCGTTCGGCGTGTTCTCGGCGGTCGCCGGTTCGGGCGCCGCGATCGGCCTGCTGGCCGGCGGTCTGCTCACCGAGTACCTGAACTGGCGCTGGGTGTTCTTCGTCAACGTGCCGATCGCGATCCTGATCGCGATAGCCGCGCCGCGCTACATCGCCGAGTCCGAGCGCCACCCGGGCCGCTTCGACCTGCCCGGCGCGCTCACCTCGACTCTCGGCCTGGTCGGCCTGGTCTACGGATTCATCCGGGCCGCCTCGGACGGCTGGTCGGACGGCATCACGCTCGGCTCCTTCGCGGCCGGCGCGATCCTGCTCGCGGCCTTCCTCGTGGTGGAGAGCCGCACCGACCAGCCGATCACCCCGATGCACCTGTTCGCCGACCGGAACCGCACCGGCGGCCTGGTGATGATGCTCTGCCTGGCCGCGGCCATGTTCGGCATCTTCTTCTACGTCGTGCTGTTCGTGCAGGGTCCGCTCGGCTACAGCCCGCTGAAGGCCGGCGTCTCCTTCCTCCCGATCAGCGTCGCGATCATCATCGCCGCGCAGATCGCCTCCAACCTCCAGGCCAAGTACGGCCCGAAGCCCTTCATGGCGGGCGGCGCGCTGCTGGTCACCGTCGGGCTCAGCTGGCTGACCCAGATGAGCAAGGACAGCGGCTACCTGGACGGGGTGCTCGGCCCCACGGTGGTGTTCGGCTTCGGCATGGGTCTGATCTTCGTCCCGGTGATGCTGCTCTCCGTCGCCGGTGTGCCGGGCGAGGAGACCGGCGCCGCCTCCGGCCTCCTCAACTCGATGCAGCAGATCGGCGGTTCGCTCGGCCTGTCGATCCTGACCACGGTCTTCGCGCACTACGCCACGGCGGAGGCCACCGCGCAGCTGCCGAAGTTCATGGAGAGCGCGACGCCGGAGCAACTGGCCTACCTCCAGCAGCACCACGAGTTCCCGCCGGGCACGGACGCTGCCAACACCGTGCTCACCCAGGGCATTTCGCACGGCTTCATCGTGGGTGCCGCGCTCGCGGCGGTCGCCCTGCTCGTCGCGGTCTTCGCGATCAAGGCCAAGGCCAGCGACCTGCCGAGCGGCTCATCCGCCGTCGCGATGCACTGACACCGTCACGGCGCTCCGACGCCGTCACGATGCGGCGGCACCGCGGCCCGCGGCCGCGACACCGCGCGACAAGCCACAAGCCACAAGCAGGCGCAACAAGCCGCCGCAGGACGCAGGGCCGGCCGGGAGCAGCACGCTCCCGACCGGCCCTGCCGCCGTCCGCGGGCCCCGCCCCGGTCGTCCTACCTGTCCTCGTACGCCAGCCTCGCCCAGTCGCAGGCCGTGCGGCCGGGCGCCGTCGAGTCCATCAGCGGCCGCTCCGCCAGGATCTCCCGGGCCCGGGCGGCCGCCAGGTTGGTCGCGTACCAGGGCTTCGACGCTCCGCCCACGCCCTGACCGATCAGCTGCAGCGCACAGCTCCGCTGCGGCTCGGGGAGCCGGTCCAGGGCGGGCACCGCGTCCGCCGCGAGCCGGCGGACGTTGCGCAGGTCGATCGCCGCGGTGTGCGGGTCGGTCCGCAGCGCCCGTTCGTACCGGGTGACGTTCTGCTCGGCGACGATCGCGTCCGGGCCCATCAGGCCGTAGACCGCGGCGGTGAGCATCCCGCTGAGGACGACGACGCGCGGCAGCCAGCCGGTGCGGCGGGTCAGCCCTGCCGCGATCAGCAGCAGGAAGACGGCGCCCAGCCAGACCTCGACCACCAGCACCCAGAGCCGCAGCCGGGTGAGCCCGGAGGCGTCCACGTAGAACCACATCCTGCCGAGCGCCGAGGCGACCACGGCCAGCGCCAGCAGGCAGAGCAGCCCGAGCAGGATCCGCGCCATCCGGCGGTCGGCCGCGGTGCTGCGCGGCGCCCACCGCTTGGCGACCGCCACCACGACCAGCGTGAGCACGGTGATCACGCTCAGCTGCCAGAAGCCCTGCCGGGCGTACGCGGAGCGGCTCATCCCGGTGTTGCTCAGCACGGCGTCCGCCCCGCCGAGCACCACCACGGCCTGGATCACGGCGAAGACGCCGAACATCAGGTTGAGCGCGACCAGCGGCAGCGCCCACTCCAGCCGGCGCCGCTCCCGGCCCGGCCGGATCACCGTACGGTCCCAGCGGCGCGGGCCGGCGGCCATGTGCGCGAAGCCCAGCGCGGTCGCCGACCCGAGCACGAACAGGACGCCGCGCCCCGGGAGTTGGTCGAGGTCGAGGTCCGGGCTGAGGCTGCCCAGCAGGTCCGCCATGGCGGCGTCGGCGCTGGCGAACAGCAGGCCGAAGACGGTCAGCAGGCCGGCGGCGACCGCGAGCGCCTTGAGCACCGGGACGATCCGGCCGCGGCCGGGCAGGTTCCGCCGGTCCACGCTCTCCCAGACCCAGACCACCGAGGGCACCAGCTGCCACAGGATGCCGGGCAGCGGGAACAGCACGCCCGCCCAGCGGCGGCCGCCGTGCAGGGCCAGCGAGGCCAGCGCGAGCGCGCCGACGGCAGCCAGCACCCCGGGCCAGGAGGCGTCCCAGCAGGCCGGAACGGCGAGCAGGGCGAGGGCGAGCAGGCTCCACGCCGCCGTCCAGGGCCGGATCCGGCGACCGGCCGCCCGGGCGGTGACCCCTGCCCCGACGGCGACGGCGGCGCCGAGTACCAGCAGGTTGAGCCCCAGGCCGTCGAAGAGCAGCCAGGCCGTCAGCAGGCCGGTGAGCAGGGCCGCCAGGGCGACCCCGGGCCTGGCCGCCGCCCGTCGTTCGGGGTCGCTGCGGCGCAGCCACGCACCGGTCGAGGGCACGGGCGCGCCGGGAACCCGGCCCGGGCCCGGCCGCCCTTGCCGGCCCTGCAGTCCCTGCGGCCCCTGCGGCCCCTGCGACCCCTGCGACCCCTGCGGGCCGGGGCCCGTCGCACGGTACGGGCCGTACGGGTCGTACGCGTCATAAGGGTTGTGCGGCTCGGTCGGGCCGGCCGCCCCGGCCTCCTCGGTCGCCCCGGACAGGCCCGGAACCCCGGTCGCCCCCGACACCTCGGACGCCCCCTGCGGCTCGGACGTCCCCTGCAGCTCGGTCGAGCCGGTCGAACCGGTGGAGCCGGGCGAGCCGGGCGAGCCGGGTGAACCGAGCGAATCGGGCGAATCGGGCGCGGCAGGAACGGACGGACCTGACATGAGTCCCCCTCAGTGGTCGGCGGGCATGCGGAGGCCACCCGTCGGGCGGTCCACCGGCGGGCGCTCTCGGCGCCCCGGCCGCTGCCGACTGTAGACCATTCTGAACAGGTTCAAAAGTCGGCTCTGAACGCGTTCAGAACGCCCTCACCACCAAGGACTCCCTCGCTACCCCTTCACCGACCCGGCCAGCAGCCCGCGAACGAAGTACCGCTGGAGACTGAAGAAGACGATCAGCGGCACGACGATCGACAGGAACGCCCCGGCCGTCAGCAGCTCCCAGCGCCCGCCGAGCGAGCCGGACAGCTGCGCCAGCCGCACCGTCATCGGCGCCACCTCCGGCGTGCCGCCCGCGAAGGTCAGCGCCACCAGCAGGTCGTTCCAGACCCACAGGAACTGGAAGATCGCGAACGAGGCCAGCGCCGGGGTGCACAGCGGCAGCACGATGGAGCGGAAGATCTTGAAGTGCGAGGCGCCGTCCACCACCGCGGCCTCCATCAGGTCGCGCGGCAGCTGGGCGATGAAGTTGTGCAGCAGGAACACCGCCAGCGGCAGCGCGAACATGGTGTGCGCCAGCCAGACCGGCGCGTAGCTGCCCTTCAGGTCCACCGCCGGAATCAGCGTCAGCGCGCCCAGGTGCGCGCCGCCGGCGAACAGCCGCAGCAGCGGGATCAGCGCCATCTGGAGCGGCACCACCTGGAGCGCGAACACCGTGAAGAAGACCGCGTCGCTCCCCCGGAACCGCACCCAGGCCAGCGCGTACGCCGCCATCGCCGCCAGTGCCAGCGGGAAGACCGTCGCCGGGATGCTGATCGCCAGCGAGTTGACCAGGAAGGGCATCAGGCCGGTGGAGACCCCGGATCCGCCCTCGAACAGCACCGAGTGGTAGTTGCCGAGGCCGAGGTCGGGGTGGAGGAAGGCGTTCCACCAGCCGCTGGCGGTCACGTCCTGCTTGGGCCGCAGCGAGGTCACCAGCAGACCCAGCGTCGGGACCGTCCAGAGCACCGTCATCGCGATCACGAAGACCGAGGCCAGCGGACTGCTGAAGGCCTTCCGCACCGGCCGCGCCGCACCGGCCGGTCGCACCGCCCCCTCCGGCCGTGCTCCCTTCGCCCGGCGCGCCGCCTTCACCTGCCGGGCCGATTCCGCAGGCCGCACCGTCTTCGCCGTCCCCTCCCGGCCGTCCGTCCCGGTCACCGGACCTCACGCTCCTTCCGCAGCTGCAGGATGTTGTAGGCCACCAGCGGCAGCACCGCGAGGAAGAGGAGCACCGCGAGGGCGCTGCCCCGCCCGGAGTTGAACTGCACGAAGGACTGCGAGTACATCTCGTTGGCCAGCACCTGGGTGCCGAAGTTGCCGCCGGTCATGGTGCGGACGATGTCGAAGGCCTTCAGGGTGATGATCATGACGGTGGTCAGGACGACCATCACCGTGGTGCGGATCATCGGCACGGTGACGTACCAGAACAGCCGCACCCCGCTCGCGCCGTCCAGCCTGGCCGCCTCCACGACCTCGTCCGGGATCGCCTTGATCGCCGCCGACAGCACCACCATCGCGAAGCCGGTCTGCACCCAGACCATCACCGCCATCAGCAGGAAGGTGTTCAGCGGCTGCGAGAGCAACCAGTTCGGCGGATCGTCCCAGCCCACCGCGACGGCGAGCTGGCTGAGCAGGCCGATCTGCGGCTGGCCCGGACCGCGCGACTCGTAGACGAACTTGAAGATGATCGACGCTCCGACCAGCGAGATCGCCATCGGCATGAAGATCAGCGACTTGTACACCGACTGGCCGCGCATCCGGTCCACCAGCAGCGCCAGCACCAGCCCCAGCCCGGTCGCCGCCAACGGCGCGACCACCAGCCAGAGCAGCGTGTTGACCAGCACCTTCTGCACCGAGTCGGAGGTGAAGGCCCAGCCGAAGTTCTCACCGCCGACGAACCGGGTGCCGTCGTCGTTCTGGAGGCTGAGGTAGACCGTGCGGACCAGCGGCACGACCAGGCCGACGGCCAGCAGCAGCACCGCCGGGCCGAGGAACACCGCGACCGCCAGCGGACGGGCCAGGCGGCCCCGGGCCCGGCCGGCGACCAGGAAGACCACCAGCAGGATGCCGAGGAAGCCGGCGACGGCGCCGAAGGTGTTGCCGAACTTGACCGCCGCGTCGTTCCAGGTGCCGGCCGCCAGTCTCTCGGCGACCAGCCCGCCGGCGGCCAACCGGTCCGCGGCCAGCTCGGCGGCGGGTGACGGGAATCCGGGTACGGACATGGCTGTGCGTCCCTTCGGGCGTGGTGGGAAGGGGGCGGGCGGTGCGGGTGGGTGGCCCCGCACCGCCCTCGACAGGTGGTCCCAGTGCGCCGGCAGCGGACCGGCGCCTCGGTTGCTCGCGCCGGCAGCACAACCGACGCGTCGGTTGCTCCCGCCGGCAGCGGAGCGGCGCGTCGGCTACTGCGGCCAGGCGGCGTCGATGTCGGCGGCGGTCTTCTGGATCGACTGCCCCTCGGCGAACCACGCGGTCAGCGACTTCCACTCCTGTCCGGCGCCCACGGCGGCCGGCATCAGGTCGGAGCCGTCGAAGCGGAAGGTCGCCGACGGGTCGGTCAGCGCCTCGGCCGACAGCTTGTCGATCGGGTCGGTGTAGAGGCCCTTGTCCACGCCCTGGTTGGCCGAGACCCAGCCGCTCGCGGTCTTCACCCGGCTGCTCGCCCAGGCGGAGCTGGACAGGTAGTTCTGCACCGCCTGCACCTCGGGCCGGCCGGAGAACGCCGCCAGGAACTCGCCGCCGCCCTCGACCGGATTGGCGATCGACGGGTTCACCGCGGGCAGGTGGAAGGCGAAGACGTCCCCGTCCGGGCCGACCTTGGTGCCCTTGGGCCACTGCGCCTCGTAGAAGGAGGCCTGCTGGAGCAGCATGCACTTGCCGCTCAGGATCGGGGTGCCCGCGTCCTGGAAGGTGGTGGTGGCGATCGACTTCACGTCACCGAAGCCCGCGTTGACCCAGGCCGGGTTCTGCATCCAGTCGGCGACCGTCTTCATCGCGGTGGTGATCTTCGGGTCGGAGAACTTCACCTGGTGGCCGACCCACTGGTCGTACACCTCGCCGCCGTACGAGCCGAGCACCACCTCCTCCAGCCAGTCGGTGGCCGGCCAGCCGGTGGCCGTTCCGGAGGCGATGCCGCCGCACCACGGCTTGGCGCCGCCCGCCTTGGCGATCCGGTCGCTGAGCGCCATCAGGTCGGCCCAGGTCTTGGGCGCCTCGTAGCCGGCCGCCTTGAAGGCCTTCGGCGAGTACCAGACCAGGGACTTCATGTTGGCGCTCATCGGGGCCGCGTAGAACGTGCCGTTGACCGATCCGTAGGTCTTCCAGATCGGGCTCCACTTGTCCTGGTTGGCGACGGTCTGGGCGGGCGGCTTCACCACCTTGCCGCTCTTCACCATCTGCGCCAGCAGGCCCGGCTGCGGGATGATCGCGAAGTCCGGGGCGTTGCCCCCGGAAACCCGGACCGGCAGCTGGGACTCGAAGTCGTTCGAGCCCTCGTAACTGATCTTGATCCCGGTGCACTTGCTGAACTCGGCCCAGGACTTCTCCAGGTTGTCCGACTCCGGGCTCAGGATCGAGGCGAACATCGTCACCGTGGTACCCGCGTGTCCGGCGTACGGCTGGTACGCGGCGCAGTCACCGGACAGCGACGCGGCCGATCCGCCCCCGCCGCCGCCCGAACCGCCGGAGCTGTTGGAACAGGCCGCAGTCAGCGCCAGCGCCGCCACCAGGGCGGCCGCGGCGACCGGACGACGGCGGTAACCCGGGTGCTGCGCGGTCGGGTTGAGGGTCAATGCGGTTCTCCTCGCCAGGGCGTGCTGCCGACGGTGGGCTGAACGACATCGCGCTGTACCGGAGATGGGCCAGGGGGTCACGGACGGGGGATCACGGACGGGGATCACGAACGGGGATCGCGGACGGGGATCGCGGACGGGATCACGGGCGAGCCGCGTCCGGACTGATCGAAGACGTTAACGCAGCCGCCGCCCCTCGCCAAGGTCCACGTTCGACCTTCACAAGCCGGTGTCCCGACCGTGACCCGCGACCAGGCGGTTCCCGGACCGCCACCGCCAGAAGTCGAAGGCCCCGACCGAAAATCCGGACGGGGCAGATGACATGACGATGCATCAGGTCAGAACAGCCGGATCGGCAGCTCCCGCAGGCTGTTCACCACCAGCGAGGGGCTCGGCCGCAGCTCGGCGTCCGGCACCGCGAGCGACAGCCCCGGGAAGCGCTCGAACAGCGCGGGCAGCGCGATCCCCGCCTCCAGCCGGGCCAGCGGGGAGCCCGGGCAGACGTGCGGGCCGTGCCCGAAGGACAGGTGACGGGCCGGATCACGGGTGAGGTCGAAGACCTCGGCCGTCACCCCGTGCTGGAGCGGGTCGCGCCCGATCGCGTTGTACGAGACCAGCACCGGCTCACCCGCCGGGATCACCACCTCGCCGACCGGGATGTCCTGCGCGGCGAAACGGAACAGGAAGTTGCTGGTCGGCGGCGTCCAGCGGAGCGACTCCTCCACCACCGCGTCCCAGGACACCCGGCCCGAGCGCACCAGCTCCAACTGGTCCGGGTGGGTCAGCAGCGCCCGCACCGCGTTGCCGATCAGGTTCACCGTGGTCTCGTGGCCGGCCGCGATGATCACCCGCAGGGTGGCCGCAGCCTCCGCGTCGGTCAGCGCCCCGCCCTCGGTGTCGGCCGCCAGCAGCACACTCGCCAGGTCCTCGCCGGGAGCCGAACGACGCTGCGCCACCAGGCCGTTGACGAAGGCGTTCAGCGCGGCGACGGTCGCCTGGATGCCCTCCGGGTTCGGCTTGATCCCGAAGAACCGCTCGTACAGGTCGCGCAGCAGGCCGTGGTCCGACTCGGGAACGCCCAGCAGCGAGCAGATCACCGTCATCGGCAGCGGGAAGGCGAAGGCCGTCTTCAGGTCCACCACCGGCTCGCCCGCCGCCAGGGCGTCCAGCAGCGCGTGGGTGATCTCCTCGACGCGCGGACGCATCAGCTCCACCCGGCGCGGGGTGAAGGCCTGCGCGACCAGCGCCCGCAGCCGGCGGTGCTCGGCGCCGTCCGTGGTCACCATGCTCGGGCCGGGCACCGCCAGACCGATCAGCGGCCAGGTCTTCGGCACCTCGCCGCGCTGGTACGCCGCCCAGTGCGCGGCGTCCTTCACCAGCCGGGCGTCGGTCAGCAGGTCGCGCGCGGCGGCGTGCCGCGTCACCGCCCAGGCGGCGACCCCACCGGGCAGCTCGACCGGCACCGCCGGACCGGCGGCCCGCAGCAGCGCGCCCTCGGCCGCGTTGTCACGGGCCAGCGGGTCGAGGACGATTCGGGCCGGGGCAGCGGTCATCGACAACTCTCTTTCGAACGGCGGGTGTTGAATGATCAGGCCGGGTGGCCCGGGGTGAACGAGACCGGCAGCGCCACCAGCCCCCGCACCCAGGCCGACGGCCGCCACACCAGCGCGTGCTCGGCCACCGCCAGCCGAAGGTCCGGCAGCCGGTCGAGCAGCACCTCGATCGCGGTGGTGGCGATCACCTCGGCCGCCTCCTGCGCCGGGAACGGGCAGCCGTGCTCGCCGTACGAGTAGCTCATGTGCGCCCGGTTCCCCTCCGCCGGGCGGCCGTCCGCCTGCCGGACCGCCGGATCGGCGTTGGCCCCGGCGAAGCCCAGCAGGACCATGTCCCCCTCGGCGATCCGCTGGCCGCCCAGCTGGGTGTCACGGACCGCCCAGCGGCCGGCGAAGATCTGGGTCGGGGTGTCCTCCCAGAGCGCCTCGTTCAACGCCTGGCTGATGCTGCGCCGGCCGCCGGCCAGCGAGGCGGCGAACCGCTCGTCGGTGAGCATCAGCCGCAGCGCGTTGGAGATCCAGTACGAGCTCGGCTGGTGGCCGGCGATCAGCAGCACCCGCAGGTCGCGCATCACCTCGTCGTGGGTCAGCCCGGCCGGGTGCGCCAGCATCCGCGAGGCGACATCGGCGCCCGGGTACTCCGCCTTCTCCTCGACCAGCGCGAGCATCAGCTCCAACAGCCGCTGGGCGCCGGCCGGCGCGTCCGGGCCGCCGTCCAGCATCGCCAGCAGCGCCGCGATCAGCTGCGGCGCCTGCTCCTCGTCCAGGCCGAGCACCCGGCACAGCACCAGCAGCGGCATCCGGTGCGCGTACTCGGCGACCAGATCGGCCTCGCCGCGCCCGGCGAACTCGTCGATCAGCCGGTCGGCGATCTCCTCGGCGTGCTTGCGCAGCTCGTACGGGTCGATCCCGGCCAGCGCGTCGGTGACCGCGCGCGAACGCCGGACGTGCTCCTCGCCCTCGGCGTAGAGGATCGACGGCACGGGCGCCATCATCGGCTTCAGCGGCCAGTCGGCGGGCAGCGTCTCCCAGGCGTGCCAGCGGCTGGAGTCACGGCCGAACAGCTGCGGCCGGCCGGTCACCTGCTGGAGCTCGCGGTAGCCGATGACCAGCCAGGCGGGCACGCCGCCGGCCAGCTCGACCGGGGCGACCGGGCCGTGCGCGGCGCGCAGCTCGCGGTAGAGCTGGGACGGGTCGGTCTGGAAGCGCGGCCCGTACAGCGGCGTGGCGCCGGCGTGCGCCGGGCAGCCCGGGGGCGGGGTGGCGGCGGGCTCGGTCACGGGGTGCTCTCCTCGTAGATCACGGTGCGGGACCCTGCCTGGGCGGGCTCCTCGGCCCCGGCGGCAACGGCCCGGGCGGTAACGGCCGGAGCGGCATCGCGCCCGGCGGCAACGGCCCGGGCGGTAACGGCCGGAGCGGCATCGCGCCCGGCGGCAACGGCCCGGGCGGCATCGACCCCGGCGGCAACGGCCGGAGCGGCCCCGCCGGTCAGGGCCTCCTCGTCGGCCCCGGCCAGGGCGGCCAGGTGGTGGACCAGGGCGATCAGCACCTGCTTGCCGGACTCGCGGTCGCGCGCGTCGCAGTCCACCAGCGGTACCCCGGCCGGCAGGTCCAGCGCCTCACGGACCTGCTCCAGGGTGTGGCCGGGCTCGCCGAAGTTGTTGCGGGCCACGATGAACGGCGTGCCGTGGTGCTCCAGTCGGTCGATCGCGTACCAGGAGTCCTCCAGCCGCCGGGTGTCCACCAGGACGACCGCGCCCAGGGCGCCGCTGAACAGCCGGTCCCAGAGGAACCAGAAGCGCTCCTGGCCGGGCGCGCCGAACAGGTACAGCACCTGGCGCTCGGAGAGGGTGATCCGGCCGAAGTCGAAGGCGACCGTGGTGGAGCGCTTGCCCCAGGCGCCGGCCGGGTCGATGCCCTCGCCCGCCCTGGTCATCACCTCTTCGGTGTTCAGCGGGCGGATCTCGCTGACCGAGCCGACCAGGGTGGTCTTGCCCACCCCGAAGCCGCCGACCACGACGATCTTCAGCGCGTTGTCGGCCGTCGCCCGCAGCGGGGTGCGCGCGCCGGCGGGCCGGACGCCGGCAGCGGCACCCGCGTCGGCGTCAACATCGGCGTCCCACGCATCAGAGCCGTTGGAGGCCATGCAGCACCTGCTTCAGCGTGTCGAGGTCGGGCAGCCGGGCCTTGTTCGGCGCGAACCGGGGGTGGCGGGCGGTGACCGCCCCGGACTCCAGCAGGTCGCCGAGCAGGATCTTCACCACCGAGACGGGCAGCGCCAGCTCCGCCGCCACCTCCACGACGGCGGTCGGGGCCTCGCACATCCGCAGGATCCGGGCGTGCTCCGACTGCATCCCCGGCGCCGGCTGCCGCTCGGCGACGATCAGGGTGACCAGGTCGAAGGCGTTCTCCGGCGCCCGGCTGCGGCCCCGGGTGATGGTGTAGAGGCGGTCCGGGTCGTCGTCACGGCCCGGCAGCACCGGCCCGGCAGTCATATGCCGGCGCTCTCTCGCGCGGCGGCCTCGCCCTCCGCCTCCCGGGCGGGCGCGCTGAGGTGGACCCCGATCTGCTCGATCAGGCCGTGCATGTTGTGGCCGACCACGCCGACGTCCGCGTCGTCGTCCGTGACCACCGCGAGGTGCGCGCCCTCACCGGCCGCCACGATGCACAGGATGCCGCCGTGGAACTCGGTCATCGACTGCCGCACGCCGCCGCTGCCGTCGCCGAACTCGATGGAGGCGCCGTGCGCCAGGCTCTGCAGGCCGGAGGCGATGGCGGCCAGCTGGTCGGCCTGGTCGGTGCTCAGCCCGGCGGTGTGGCAGAGCTTGAGGCCGTCGGCGGAGAGGACCAGGGCGTGCCGGGTGCCGGGGGTCGCCGCCAGCAGGTTCTCCAACAGCCAGTCGAGGTCGCGGTCGGTGGCACTGCTCATCAGGTGTCCTTCTCGGTGACGGGGGAAGCGTCGGGCATGGTGTCGGGATCCGTGGTCGGCGCCCCGGCGGGGGGCTGCTCGGCCCCCGCGGGACGGGCGGCGGCCCGGCGGAACGCGCCGAACCGGGCGGCCGCGCCGACCGCGTCGGTGCTCACGGCCTTCGCGGTCCGGGCCGTCGCGGGGGCGCCGGTCGCCAGTGTCTGTCCGCGCCGGCGCTGCGGCAGGCCGCTGTCGGTCATCCGGGCGGGCGCGGCCGGCAGGGCGGGCGCGGTGGACGTCTGCGTCCCGGTGGCGGTCGGCGCCCCGGCCGGGGTCCGCTGCGCGGAGGGCGCCGGAGGCAGGGAGGCGGGCACCGGAGGCAGGGAGACGGGTGCGGGACGCGCCGAGGTGAGCGCGGGGCGCGCGGTCTCCACGGGCGGCGTCTGCGCAGGGACGGACGCCTGGACGGGCGCCGGGGCGGCCGTCGGCACCGGGTGCGTGACGAGCCGCGGCGGGATCAGCATCACCACGCCGGTGCCACCGCGCGCCGAAGGCCGGAAGGAGATCTGCAGCCCGTGCTTGCGCGCCAGCACGCCGACCACCGCGAGCCCCAGCCGGGTACCGGCGGAGAGCGTGGTGAGGTCCAGCGGCTCGGCGCAGACGGCACGCTCGGCCCGGCGCAGCCAGCTGTCGCTCAGCCCCAGCCCGCTGTCCTCGACGGTGACCACCAGCCCGGCCGGCACCTCCTCGACGTAGACGTGCACCTCGGCCGGCGGGGCGGAGAAGTTGGTGGCGTTGTCCAGCAGTTCGGCCAGCGCGTGCATCACGCCCTCGGCCGCGTACCCGGCGACCGCGGCGGTGCTGGCGTTGTGCAGCCGCACCCGCTGGTAGGCGCCGATCCGGCCGAGCGCGCCGCGCAGCACCGACTCCACCGCGATCGGCTTGGCCCAGCGGCGGCCCGAGCGGGCGCCGGTGAGCACCGCGATGCTGTCGGCCATCCGGCCCGCCTGGGCGGTCGAGTGGTCCAGGCTCAGCAGGTCGCCGAGGACCTCCTCGTCGTGCCGGTGCTGCATCTCGCGCAGTTCGGCGTGCATGCTCGTGGCCAGCGCCTGGACCCGCCCGGCGGCGGTCGCGCAGACGGCCAGGGCGGCGGCCCGCAGCCGCTCGCCGCGGCCGATCTCCTCGCCGACGGCGCGCAGCAGCGCGTACTGGGGGTGCTTGCGGTGGGCGGCCAGCGCGCTGTCCACCGCGGCGCCGGCCCGCAGCTTCGCCACCACCTCGGGCAGCACCCCCTCGACGATCCGGGCCAGCTCGGCGCGTTCCGACTCGGCCCGGGCCCGCTCCGTCTGCGCCCCGGCCCGCTCGGCGTCGAGTTCGGCCCGCAGCCGGGCCAGTTCGGTGTGGGCGGCGGTGACGTCCGCCTCGGCGCGGGACTGCTCGGCGCGGGCGGCGTCCCGCTCGGCGAGCGCGGCGGCGGCGCGGTCGGCGGCGGCCGTCTCGGCCTGCCGGGCCGTGCCCGCGGCGACCAGCGCGGCCCGGGTCTCCTCGTGCTGAGCGGCCAGCTCCTCGGTCAGCCCGCGGGCGCGCTCCGCACCGGTCGAGGCGAGGCCGACGGCGATCAGCCAGAGCACCGTGACGGCGACCACCGCGAGGGCGGTGAGCGGCTGGTGCGCGCCGAACGCCCGGACGACGCCGACCGGCGCGGCGACCAGCGCCAGCAGCACGGCGGCCGCGGTCAGGGCGACGGTGCGCGGCGCGGGCCGTCGGCGCGATCGGCCGTCGGGGCTGGTGGCTTCTCTCATCGGTGCGGTCCTCGGCAACGTCGGCGGGCGGCGGCGCGGGCGGCGGGTCGGCGACGGTCGCGGCCGCCGACAGCTGGGTCGGGCGCATACCGGACCGCCCGGCGACGTCATGAAACGTCTCCGGGCGTCTGATCGGTTCACGCTTTCGGCCGATCATATCGATTCAGACATAGGCCTCAAGTGGCCAGTTGACGGCCAATCTCCTGCTTTCACACCGTCCACACCACACTGCGACACCACCGACGCCCACCCCGTGCCACGGTTCACACCCCGAAGGACAGCCCCTGTCGGCCGCCGCCGAACTCAGCGGCGGCCGAACCGCCGTTCCAACGCCTCCTCGAAGGTCCCCCGGCCCACCGCCCGGTCCGGCGTCAGGTTGCCGCCCGCCCGAAACCCGCGGCCGGCCGCACCCGGCACGCGCAGCGTCAGCAGCAACCGGCGCCTGCCCGCCGCCCGCAGGTAGGCCTCGGCCAGCTCCCGGTACGAACGCACCTGCGGGCCGCCCACCTCCGGCGCGAAGCCGGCCGGCTCCTCCCCCACCAGGTCCGCGACCGCCGCCGCCACCTCCCGCACGTCCACCGGCTGGCACGCCGTCCCGCTCAGCACCGGGAAGACCGGCAGCCTCACGGAGGCGTCGAAGAACCTCAGCACCAGGTCGTGGAACTGCGTCGCCCGCAGCACCGTCCAGCCCAGCCCCGACTCCCGCACCACCCGCTCACAGGCGAGCTTCGTGTTGTAGTACGCGATCGGCACCCGGTCGATCCCGACGATCGACACGTACACCAGGTGCCGCACCCCGGCCTCCCGGGCCCGCGCCACCAGCGTCCGGACCCCGGCCAGGTCCTCCGTCTTCTGCGTGGTCGCACAGTCCACCACCACCTCGACCCCGGCCATCGCCTCCGCGATCCCGGCGCCGCTCACCAGGTCGCCCACCACCCACTCGACCCCGTCGCCCCCGGCCCGCGCCCGCCGGCTCAGCCCCCGCACCGCCACCCCGCGCGCCACCAGCAGCCGCACCACCTCCCGCCCGAGCGTCCCCGTCGCCCCGGTCACCAGCACCGTTCCCATCACCGCACCACTCCTTCTCGACAGAACCCGTCACCCCCTGTGGACCGGACACCACCCCCGAACGTGACATCGGCATTCCCGGGAACACGAAAAAGGCGGGGCGAGGACCGTGAAGTCCTCGCCCCGCCTCAGGTTTTCACCTCATCGGGTGAAAACCGGGGTCGAGCGTGATCAGCTGCAGCCGCTGGTGGAGCCGCAGCCCTCGCAGAGGTAGCAGCTGCCGGCGCGGCGCATCTTGGTGCCGCAGGAGAAGCAGAGCGGGGCGTCGGCGTTGAGGCCGAGCTGGATCTCCATCAGCTCCGTGGAGTTGTGGGCCTGCTTCGGGGCCGTCCTGGGCGCCTCGACGGCCGGGGCCGGGACCACGGCCGGCCTGGCGGCGACCGGGGCGGACTGGGCGAGCGACTCGGTGTCGAGCTCCTCGGCCTCCAGCGGCTCGTACGAGCCCGTCTCCAGGTGGCGCTGGCGCTCCTCGACGGAGTGGATGCCGAGCGCCGAGCGGGTCTCGAACGGCAGGAAGTCGAGTGCCAGGCGGCGGAAGATGTAGTCGACGATCGACTGCGCCATCCGCACGTCCGGGTCGTCGGTCAGGCCGGCCGGCTCGAAGCGCATGTTGGTGAACTTCGAGACGTAGGTCTCCAGCGGCACGCCGTACTGGAGGCCGACCGAGACGGCGATGGAGAAGGCGTCCATCATGCCCGCGAGGGTCGAGCCCTGCTTGGACATCTTCAGGAAGACCTCGCCCAGACCGTCGTCCGGGTAGGAGTTGGCGGTCATGTAGCCCTCGGCGCCACCGACCGTGAAGGAGGTGGTGATGCCCGGGCGGCCCTTGGGCAGACGCTTGCGGACCGGGCGGTACTCGACCACCTTCTCGACCGCGGCGGCCGGGGCAGCCGCCTCGGGCTTGGACTCGGAGTCCTTCTTCTTGGCCGAGAGCGGCTGGCCGACCTTGCAGTTATCGCGATAGATGGCGAGTGCCTTGACACCCATCTTCCACGCCTCGAAGTAGATCTCCTCGATCTCCTCGACGGTGGCGGACTCGGGCATGTTCACGGTCTTGGAGATGGCACCGGAGATCCAGGGCTGGATCGCGGCCATCATCCGCACGTGCCCCATGGCCGAGATGACACGCTCGCCCATCGCGCAGTCGAACACCTCGTAGTGCTCGGCCTTCAGGCCCGGCGCGTCCACCACGTTGCCGTGCTCGGCGATGTGGGCGACGACCGCCTCGATCTGCTCGTCCTGGTAGCCGAGGCGCTTGAGGGCGCGCGGGACGGTGCCGTTGACGATCTGCATCGAGCCGCCGCCGACCAGCTTCTTGAACTTGACCAGGGCCAGGTCGGGCTCGACGCCGGTGGTGTCGCAGTCCATCATCAGGCCGATGGTGCCGGTCGGGGCGAGCACCGAGGCCTGGGCGTTGCGGAAGCCGTTCTGCGCACCGACGCGCAGCACGTCCTGCCAGGTCTTGTTGGCGGCCAGCCAGACCGGGGCGTCCAGGTCGTCGTGGGAGACGGCGTCCAGCGAGGCGTCGGCGTGCTGCTTCATGACCTGCTGGTGCGGGGCCGCGTTGCGGGCGTAGCCGTCGTACGGGCCGACCACACCGGCGAGTTCGGCGCCGCGGCGGTAGGCGGTGCCGGTCATCAGCGAGGTGATGGCGCCGGCCAGGGCGCGGCCGCCCTCGCTGTCGTAGGCGTGGCCGGTGGCCATCAGCAGGGCGCCGAGGTTGGCGTAGCCGATGCCGAGCTGGCGGTAGGCGCGGGTGGTCTCGCCGATCTTCTCGGTGGGGAAGTCCGCGAAGCAGATGGAGATGTCCATGGCGGTGATGACCAGCTCGACGACCTTGGCGAAGGTCGCCGCGTCGAACGAGTCGTCGTCGCGCAGGAACTTCATCAGGTTCAGCGAGGCGAGGTTGCAGCTGGAGTTGTCCAGGTGCATGTACTCGGAGCAGGGGTTGGACGCGTTGATGCGGCCGGACTCCGGGCAGGTGTGCCAGTGGTTGATGGTGGTGTCGTACTGGATTCCGGGGTCGGCGCAGGCCCAGGCGGCCTCGGCCATCTTGCGGAACAGCTTCTTCGCGTCGACGGTCTCGATGACCTCGCCGGTCATCCGGGCGCGCAGGCCGAATTCGGTGCCGTTCTCGACGGCGGTCATGAATTCGTCGTTGACGCGGACCGAGTTGTTGGCGTTCTGGTACTGGACGGAGGTGATGTCGTCCCCGCCGAGGTCCATGTCGAAGCCCGCGTCGCGCAGGGCGCGGATCTTCTCCTCCTCCTTCACCTTGGTCTCGATGAAGGCCTCGACGTCCGGGTGGTCCACGTCGAGGACGACCATCTTGGCCGCGCGGCGGGTGGCGCCGCCGGACTTGATGGTGCCGGCCGAGGCGTCGGCGCCGCGCATGAAGGAGACCGGGCCGGAGGCGTTGCCGCCGGAGGAGAGCAGTTCCTTGGAGGAGCGGATCCGGGAGAGGTTGAGGCCGGCGCCGGAGCCGCCCTTGAAGATCATGCCCTCTTCCTTGTACCAGTCGAGGATCGACTCCATGGAGTCGTCGACGGACAGGATGAAGCAGGCGCTGACCTGCTGGGGCTGCTTGGTGCCGACGTTGAACCAGACCGGCGAGTTGAAGCTGAACACCTGGTGGAGGAGGGCGTGCGTCAGCTCGTGCTCGAAGATCTCGGCGTCGTCCTTGGTGGCGAAGTAGCCGTGCTTCTCACCGGCGGCGCGGTAGGTGAGCACCACGCGGTCGATGATCTGCTTCAGGCTCCACTCGCGCTGCGGGGTGCCGACGGCGCCGCGGAAGTACTTGGACGTGACGATGTTGACGGCGTTGACCGACCAGAAGTCGGGGAACTCGACGCCGCGCTGCTCGAAGTTGATCGAGCCGTCGCGCCAGTTGGTCATGACGACGTCACGCCGCTCCCAGCGGACCTCGTCGTACGGGTGCACGCCAGGAGTGGTGTAGATGCGCTCCATCGGGAGGCCGCCCTTCGGCGCCTTGGCGCCCTTGACCGCGGCCTTCTCGGACTTCGACCCGCGCGCCGAACCGCTCGTGGTGTCTGTCACTTCTCGCTCCTCCTCCTGGGCAAACGCCCGAAGTGCCCTGAAAAGTCCGGGCACTGCTGGTTCGTTCTTCCGGTGTGCGGGCAGGCGGAGACCTTGCCTGCTTACGCACGGTTTGTAGTGTTCTGTGCCCCGTTTTCGGGCACGCGTGGGCCCCGCGGGGCCATGGTGGTGCGACGGGGCCCGCCCGGGGCCCGGTGCCGGCGTCCGCTAGGGCGCGGCGGCGGAGACGGACACGGGGGTGTCGTCCGCCTCGGGGGCGCGGGGCCGTTCGACGCGGAGTTCCGCGATGGCGGCCTCGAAGTCCTCAAGTCCGTCGTACGCCTGGTACACGGAGGCGAAGCGCAGGTAGGCGACCACGTCGAGCTCCTTGAGCGGGCCGAGTATGGCCAGCCCCACGTCGTGGGTGGTCAGCTCGGCGTTGCCGCTGGCGCGCACGCACTCCTCGACCCGCTGCCCGAGCTGGGCCAGCGCGTCCTCGGTGACCGGGCGGCCCTGGCAAGCCTTGCGGACGCCGGTGATGACCTTCTGCCGGGAGAACGGCTCGGTGACGCCGCTGCGCTTGATGACCATCAGCGCGGCCGTCTCCACCGTGGTGAAGCGGCGGCCGCAGTCCGGGCACTGCCGACGGCGGCGGATGCAGCTGCCGTCCTCGGTGGTCCGGCTGTCGACAACACGGCTGTCGGAGTGCCGGCAGAAGGGGCAGTGCACCTCGGGATCCCTCCCTGGCAGAACGTTCGGACCTCTTGAGTCTATGCGATGTGCCCCCGGCCTGGGCAAGCCGATCATGCGGGGTGACCACTAGTACTGGGCACGGATGATGACTGTAGCCACTACATCTAGGAGTCCGGGGGAGGTGAGCACCATGGCGTGTCGATGCCGCGACGGCGCCGATTAGACTGCCGGAGTCGAGTTCTGCTCGAACATTTACTCGATGTACAACAAAGCCTTGATCGAGTCAGTCAACTCCCGAATAATTCACTCGAACGTGTGTTTGGCGCAACCTTTCGATAGGAGGCGCGTTGGGCTGGAAAAGGGGAGAGGACAGCCGTCGAGAGGGGCCGCCGTGAACACGATCGAAAGCAACACCATCCCGGTGCAGGAACACTCCCAGTTCAAGGTGGGGCAGCGCACCACGAATCAACAGGGTCTGGACATCAGCATGGACCGTAGCGAAGACCACCGTCTCCCCGGCGCGGCCCTGTCCGGAACGGCCCGCGTTCCGGACCAGCCGATCGAACACTCCGCCGCCCTGGACGACGGCCATCCCTCCCCCGCCCGCGCGATGCCCGGCCGCCCCCCCGGGATCCGCACCGACGAGGCCGGTCTCACCGAGCGCCAGCGCCGGGTGATCGAGGTCATCCGGGATTCCGTCCAGCGCCGCGGCTACCCGCCGTCCATGCGCGAGATCGGCCAGGCCGTCGGCCTGTCCAGCACCTCCTCGGTGGCCCACCAGCTGATGGCCCTGGAGCGCAAGGGCTTCCTGCGCCGGGACCCGCACCGCCCGCGCGCCTACGAGGTCCGCGGCGTCGAGGTGGCCCGCCCGAACACCGCCGAGACGGCCGGGCGCCCGTCCACCTCCTACGTCCCGCTGGTCGGCAGGATCGCCGCCGGCGGGCCGATCCTGGCCGAGCAGACGGTCGAGGACGTCTTCCCGCTGCCCCGCCAGCTGGTCGGCGAGGGCGAGCTGTTCGCGCTCACCGTGCGCGGCGACTCGATGATCGAGGCCGCCATCTGCGACGGCGACTGGGTCACCGTGCGCCGCCAGCCGGTCGCCGAGAACGGCGACATCGTGGCCGCGATGATCGACGGCGAGGCCACCGTCAAGCGGCTCAAGCGCGAGGACGGCCGGATCTGGCTGATGCCGCACAACTCCGCGTACGAGCCGATCAACGGCGACAACGCGACCATCCTGGGCAAGGTCGTCGCGGTCCTGCGCCGCCTCTGACTCCTGTGCCGCGGCCGACGGCACCGGAAGGGGCTCCACCGCTCGTGCGGGGAGCCCCTCCGGCGTTCCGGGCCCGGAAGCCCCCGGGCCCGGAACGCCGGGACCCGAGGGCCCCGGCCCTCAGCCCCGCTTCACCACCGGCCGCACCGGCGCCGCCGAGGCGTCGATCGCCGCCAGCGAGCGGCGCACCTGGTTGCGGTCCGTGGTGTACCAGAACTCGGGCATCGAGGACCGGAAGAAGCTCCCGTACCGCTTGGTCTCCACCCGCGGGTCCAGCACCGCGACCACGCCCCGGTCGTCGGCCGCGCGCACCAGCCGGCCCGCGCCCTGCGCCATCAGCAGCGCCGCGTGCGTCGCCGCGACGGCCATGAAGCCGTTCCCGCCGCGCTGCTCGACGTCCTTCTGTCGGGCGCTCATCAGCGGGTCGTCCGGCCGGGGGAACGGGATCCGGTCCATCACGACCAGCTGGCAGGCCGAGCCGGGCACGTCCACGCCCTGCCAGAGCGAGAGCGTGCCGAACAGGCAGGTGGTGGCGTCCGAGGCGAACTCCCGGATCAGCTCGCCCAGGGTGTCCTCGCCCTGCAGCAGGACGCGCTGGTCCAGCCGCTCGCGCATCGCCTCGGCGGCCGTCTGGGCGCCCCGCATCGAGGAGAACAGCCCCAGCGTCCGCCCGCCGGCCGCACCGATCAGCTCGGCCAACTCGTCCAGCATGTCCGGCCGTTCGGGGTCGCGCCCGGGGTCGGCGAGGTGCTTGGCGACGTACAGGATGCCCTGCTTGGGGTACTTGAACGGCGAGCCGACGTCGATCCCGCGCCAGTGCGGCACCGCGTCCTCGCCGAAGGCCGGACCGGACTCCGGGTTGTCCCCGGCGGTGCGGACGTCCGGCAGCCGCGTCTCGGAGGGCAGGCCGACGGAGGCGGCGACGCCGTTGAAGTCCCCGCCGAGCTTGAGCGTGGCCGAGGTGAGGACGACCGAGCGCTCCTTGTACAGCCCCTCGCGCAGCAGCCCGGAGACGCTCAGCGGGGCGACCCGCAGCGAGGCGGTGCCCAGCCCGTAGCGGTCGCTGCGCTCGATCCAGACCACGTCGTACTCGGAGTCCTCCAGCAGCCGCTCGGCCGTCTCGTGCAGCGCCTCGGCCGAGGCCATCGCCTGCTTGCGGACGGCGTCCTCGTCGCTGAGCCCCTTGTCCCTGGTCTCGCCCAGCGAGGTGATCACCTGGCGGGAGGCGTCCCGGATCGCGGTGACCGCGTACGCCAGGTACTCGGGCAGTTCCTCGACCCGGCCGGGCTGGGCGGTCTCCATCAGGCCGTGGTAGTTCTCGGCGGCGGCCTGGAGCGCGTCGACCGCCTTCTCGTTGGCCAGCCGCGCGGCCCGCTTGACCGCCCGGTTGACCGCGCCGACGGTCAGCTCGGCGGTGGCCGCGCCGGTGACCCGGTTGACCAGCTCGTGCGCCTCGTCCACGATCAGCAGCCCGTGCTCGGGCAGCACCGGCGCGCCCTCGATCGCGTCGATCGCGAGCATCGCGTGGTTGGTGACCACGACGTCCGCCAGCTTGGCCCGCTCCCGCGCCTTCTCCGCGAAGCACTCCTGCCCGTACGGGCAGCGGGTGGCGCCGAGGCACTCCTTGGAGGTGACCGACAGCTGGGCCCAGGCCTTGTCGGAGACGCCGGGGCTGAGGTCGTCGCGGTCCCCGGTGTCCGTCTCGTCGGCCCATTCGCGCAGCCGCAGCACGTCCTTGCCGAGCTTCCCGGTGGGCCCGCCGAGCGCGTCCACCGGGTCGAACAGGCCCTCGCCCTCTTCGCTCGGGGTGCCCTCGTTGGCCCGGTGCAGGCACAGGTAGTTGGAGCGGCCCTTGAGCATCGCGAACAGCGGCCGGCGGCGCAGCACGGGGTGCAGCGCCTCGACGGTGCGCGGCAAGTCCCGTTCCACCAGCTGGCGTTGCAGCGCCAGGGTGGCCGTGGCGACGACCACGCGGTCGCCGTGGGCGAGCGCGGGCACCAGGTAGGCCAGGGACTTCCCGGTGCCGGTGCCGGCCTGGACGAGCAGGTGCTCGCCGTGGTCGACGGCGTCGGCGACGGCCTCGGCCATCCGGACCTGACCGGGGCGCTCCGCGCCGCCGACGGCCGCCACCGCGGCGTGCAGCAGTTCGGGGATCCGCGAGCGCGGGACGGCGACGGCTTCCTCGGCCTCGTCGCCGAGGGCCGTCGCGGGCTGGGATTCGGAGTCGTTCGTCATGACCCTCCCACCCTACGGGGCGGGGGTGACAATCCGGTCCCGTTGCCCGGGCAGTCGCACGTCCACCGCGACCAGCGCGTTCGGCACGGTCCCGTGCCGGGCGGCGTGCGGGCGGTGCGGGCGGTCCTGGTAGCCGTCCAGCAGCAGCCGGTTGCGGTTGAGGCAGAGCCGGTCGATCCGGGGGCGGAACAGGTCGAACAGCTCGAAGCGCTCGCCCAGCTCGGGGAAGCGGTCCTGGTAGCGCAGCACCTCGGCGCGCAGCAGCGCCCAGAACTCGGTCTCGGGCAGTCCGGTCTGCGCCTCCAGCAGCGGGGCGAGGTAGCGGAAGACCCCGATGAAGAGCCCGGAGTGGATGAACTGGCAGAGTCCCTGCGGGCTCTCCCGCAGCAGCACCTCGGCGACCTCGGCGGGCAGCGCGTGCAGTTCGGGCAGGCTCTGCGCGCTGAGGTTGACGTCGTCCACGAAGTCCTTGACCGCGAGCCGGACCGGCACGTCGGAGGGGTCGAAGACCACGATGGCGTTCTCGCCGTGCGGGGAGAAGACCAGCCCGTAGCGGTAGAGGAAGTGCAGCAGCGGCGGCATCGTCGCGGCGAACAGCCGGGCGGTCCAGTCGCCGGGGAGCAGGCCGGAGCGGTCGATCAGCTCGGCGGCGAGCGCCCGCCCGTCGGAGCCGGTCTGCAGCAGCGCGGCCAGGGTGCGGGCCCGCTCGCCGCCGTCCAGGAAGGGGCCGAGCGGCTGGCGCCAGATCGCGCCGAGCAGCTCCTTGTACTGGTACGGCGCCTCGGGCAGCTCGCGGTAGAGCGGGTGGTCGACGGTGACGGAGGCGATCTCGCCGAGCAGGATCACCCGGCACTCGTCGCGCAGGTACGGGTCGGCGTCGCGCAGCCCGAGCAGCCAGGCGGTGACGGCGGGCGCGGCCAGCGTGCGCTCGACCGGCAGGCCGCGCCAGACCAGGGTGTTCAGGACGGACAGCGGCAGCTTGACGGTGCAGCGCTCGGGGTGGGCGGTGTTGAAGAAGGAGCGGATGGACTGCTGGGGCAGCCGTGGGTCGCCGTCCGAGGGCAGCGGGACGATCTCGCCGGAGGCGATCCAGGGGGCGAACAGCGGCAGGATCGTCTCGTCCCACTGCCAGGGGTGGACGGGCAGCAGCAGGTAGTCCCCGGCGTCCGGGCCGAGCGCGGCGCGCAGCGCGTCGACGTCGTCCAGCTCGCGGGCGTACAGCTGCTCGGGCCGTTCCAGGCCGGGCACCCCGCGGTACTCGGCGAGCCGGCGGTGGACGGCGATCCAGGGCAGCGGGCGGGGGCTGCGGGCCTCCGGGGCCCAGCGGGCGGCGTCGGTGCCGGAGAAGCCGATCCGGCCCTTGTTGGGCACGATCCAGGGGTGGCCGGTCTGCCGGCCCTCCAGGGCGGCGTGGTCGAGGTCGGCGAGTTCGGCGGCGGTCAGCGCGGTGGCGAGCTGGCGGGCGTCGGCGGTCAGGGTGGCGCAGAGCTCGCGGATCAGGTGGCCAGTGGTCTCGCCGCGCATGCCGAGGGTCTGCCGGGCGTACGGGAGGAAGCGCAGCGGGTCCAGGCCGTCCGGGCGGGTGCAGCGGACGGACTCGGGGTCGACCTGCCAGCTGTCGTAGGCGCCGCGCCGGGCGGTGAAGCGGTACTCGGCCTCGGGCAGCTCCAGCCGGTATTCGCCGGGCGCCTCGCCGGGGACGGGCCGGAGCAGGTCCTCGTAGGCGAACTCGCCCAGCATCTTGGCCAGCAGGGCGCGGCCGGCCCGCTGCCAGTGCCCGGCGGTGAGGTGCGGGGGCAGGTGGAGCGGCGGTTCAGCGGCCGACGGTTGCGGCACGGGTCAACTCCTGGGGGCGGGGGACGACGGGGGTCCGGTGGTGGGACGCGGGGTCGGGGGCGGGTACGGGCGGTGCGAAGCCGGTCCAGGCGGTGCGGTCGGGCAGCCGGTGGACGGTGCGCCCGGTGACGGCGTTGAGGATCACGGCGGCCCGGTGGGCGCCGAGTCCGAGGTCGGGGGTGCCGACGCCGTGGGTGTGCAGTTCGGCGTTCTGGACGTACAGCCCGCCGGTGAGTTCGGGGCGGGTGGCGACCCGGTGGTCCAGGTCGACCCGGTAGCGCCCGGCCTCGTCCCAGTCGATCAGCTCGGCGAGCGGTTCGAGGGCGGCCGGGCGGGCCGCCCGGTAGCCGGTGGCGAGCACCAGGGCGTCGGTGCGCAGCAGGTGCTCGGCGCCGGAGTCGGTGTGCCGGCAGTGCAGTTCCAGGCCGCCGCAGGGGCCCGGTCGGGCGGCGGTGACGGCGGTGCCGGGCGTGATCTCGACCGGGGCGGTGTCGATCGGGCGGCCGATGGTGCGCTCGTAGAGGTGGTCGTGGATCTCGGCGAGGGTCTCGGTGCTGGCGGCCTTGTGCAGCTGCCACTGGGCGGCGACCAGCGCGTCCCGGACGGGGGCGGGCAGGCCGTGGAAGTAGCGGGTGTAGTCGGGGGTGAAGTGCTCCAGGCCGAGCTTGGAGTACTCCATGGGGGCGAGCGCCCTGGTGCGGGTGAGCCAGCGCAGCCGGACGCCGTCGCCCTCGTGGCGCCGGAGCAGGTCGAGGAAGACCTCGGCGCCGGACTGTCCGCTGCCGATCACGGTGATGTCCCGGGCGCCGGCCAGGTCGGCGCGGCGGTCCAGGTACTCGGCGGAGTGGAAGGCGCGCGGGTGTCCGGCCAGCGCGGCGAAGGCCTCGGGGAGGACCGGCCGGGTGCCGACGCCGAGGGCGAGGTTGCGGGCCCTGACCTCGGAGCGCCGGCCGGTCGCGGTGTCGGTCAGCTCGGCGCGGTACCAGGGCGCGTCCCAGTGCAGGGCGGTGACCTCGGTGCCGAAGCGGCAGCCGGCCAGCCGTTCGGCGGCCCAGCGGCAGTAGTGGTCGTACTCGCGGCGCGGCAGCTGGAAGCGCTCGGCGAAGTAGAACGGGAAGAGCCGGTCCTGGTCGCGCAGGTAGTTGAGGAAGGACCACGGGCTGGTCGGGTCGACCAGGGAGACCAGGTCGGCGAGGAACGGCACCTGCATCCGGGCCCCGTCCACCAGCATCCCGTGGTGCCAGCGGAACTCCGGGCGCTGGTCGCAGAAGAGGGTGCGCAGGCCGGGGACGGGCTCGGCGAGCGCGGCGAGCGAGAGGTTGAACGGGCCGATGCCGACGCCGAGCAGGTCGTACGCGGGGGGTGTCGAGGTGTCCACAGGGGTTTCCTAGGCGGGGAGTTGGGCCTGCGCGGCGGGCCCGTCGGCCCGGTCGCGGACCATCAGGGCGGCGCGCTTGCCGGGCAGGTCGAGTTCGGCGGCGGCTCGGAATCCGGCCCGTTCGAAGGCCCGGACGGACCGCCGGTTGCGGACGTCCGGCTCGGCCACCACCCGTTCGCAGCGCGGATTCCCGCGAAGAATCAATTCTGCGAGGGCGGCGAGGAGGACGGCGCCCAGCCCTCGGCCGCGGCTGGCGGCGGGGCCGAGCAGCAGGTGCACGCCGGTGTCGTACGGCCGGGCGGGGTAGTGCGCGGCGAGCGGGTCGAGGTCGGCGCGGTAGACCTCCCAGTAGCTCATCGGCTCGCCGTCGAGCAGGCCGAGGCAGGGCAGGCTCCGGCCGTCGCCGTCCTGCTGGGCCCGGACGTGCCGTTCGGTGACCTCCGGCGGCCCGGCGAGCTCCCAGAAGGCGTCGACCTCCGGGTCGTTCATCCAGCCGGTGAGCAGCGCCAGGTCGGCGGGCAGCAGGACCGGGCCGAGCCGGAACTCGCCCGCCGCGGTGGGCACCGGACCGAGCCGGAACTCACCCGCCGGGGCGGGCACCGGTGCCCGCCCGGGCAGCTCGTGCGGCATCAGGCGCCCGCCACCGGGTTGGGGATGTCCACGTACACGGACTGGCTGGCGACCGGGCCGACCAGCTCGTCCATGCCGTTGATCCGGGTGAGCAGGTTGGCCTTGCAGGGCAGCGTGGGCGCGTCCAGCAGCAGGGCGGGCAGCGCCGAGCCGGTGGCGGCGGCCCGCGGACCGGCCAGGAACCGGCGCAGCGCCGCCAGCAGCACCGTTTCGTCGGCGAGCCGCTGGGAGCCGAAGGCGCCGATCAGGCCGAGCACGTGGTTGATGCCGAGGTAGTAGGCGAAGTGGTGGTCGATCACCTCGTCCGGCAGGAAGGTGTCGCTGTCCGTGCCGAGCCCGGGCAGCCGGGCGGCGAGCGCGCCGGCGGCGCTCTCCCGGTAGTAGTAGCCCTGGTTGTCGCGGTAGCGGCCGCCGCACGGCCAGCCCTCGGCGTCCAGCAGCACGAGGCTGTTCTGCTGGTGCGCCTCCAGGGCGATGCCGCCCCGGCCGTCCAGCCAGAGGATGGGCAGCACGACCGCGTCCAGGTAGCGCAGGAACCATTCGGCGGCCACCGTCCGCAGCGGGCGGGCGCAGCGCAGGGCCAGCGCCCGCAGGAGGTCGCCGAGCCGGGAGGGCACGGTGTCGCCGCCGCCGAGCGGTTGTTCGGCGACCAGCCCGGCGACGCACAGCGCGCGGTCGGTGGGTGCGAAGGGCTGGGCGCGCAGCACGGTGTCCAGGCCGTTGGGGTCGCCGAGGTCGGGGTGGTCGACGCCGATCCAGGCAGGGTCGCGGACGATGTCGAAGCCGGGGTGGGCGGCCCGCCACTCGGCGGCCAGCCCGCTCTCCAGCAGCCGGTGCATCTCCAGGCCGCGGTGCAGTTCCTTGCGCAGGTTCTCCCGGCGGGAGTTGGTGATCCGCAGGCCGAGCGAGAGCTTGAGCATCCACGGGGTGCCGGGCCGGTAGACGGTGCGCACCGAGGAGGTGGGGTACCAGGGCTCGCCGGCCGGGCCGAGGTCGTGCAGCAGCCCGTCGGCGAGGAGTGCGGCGACGGCCGGGCGGTGGGCGAGTTCGCGGGCCTGCCAGGGGTGCAGCGGGACGGCGGCGGTGCCGGGCGGCAGCGCCGGGCCGCCGTCGAGCAGTCCTGCGGTGAGCTGCTCGGCGCTCTCGGCGACGGCGGAGCCGGCCGCGAGCAGTTCGCGGTCCACCGCGTACCAGTGCAGTTGGAAGGAGCCGTGCAGTTCGGGCGAGTAGGCGGCGCTCTGGGCGGGGCCGAGGCCGTCGCGGCTCTTGGGCGTGGGGTGCAGCGGGTGGCCGAGCAGCAGGGACTGTTCGGCGGCGAGGAAGTGCGAGCGCTCCGGCCCGCCGGGCACGGCGGCGGTGCGGCGGTGGGCGAGGATCTCGGCGGTGCGCACGACCGAGTCGGCGACCCGGCCGGCCAGGTCGGCGACCTGCCCGGGGTCGGGCCGTTCGGCGGCCGCGGCGGCGAGCAGCGCGGCGGCGGTGACGGCGTCCACCGGGGCCTCGGCGCCGCCCTCGCCGGCCGCGAGGGTGGCGGGGCCGAAGCGGTGCCAGCCGCCGGGCGACCAGTAGCGGACCGGGGCGGTGAGCCGGGCGGCCCCGCCGAGGACGGCGATCCGCAGTCGGCCGTCCGGGCCGGGCCGGGCTCCGGTCTCCCGCGTCCAGCAGCGCAACAGGGCTTCCAGTCCGGCCTGTTCGGCGGCGACGGCCGGGTCGGGGTGCAGCAGCAGGTCGTGTCCGAAGGCCCGTGCCGCGGTGGGCGGCGGTACGGGCGGGGCTCCGGTGAGGGCGGTGCTCAAGGCTGCTCCTTGGGGCGCGTGGGGGTGCGGACGCGCACTGTGGTGGAGGGGATCGGCGGGCACTCGCACCGTCGCGTCAGGTAAGGGTTACCTATCCATGACGGGTGATCACAAGGAGCGCTCACTCGTCCGGGTGAGAATCGGCGATTGTGCACATCCGGGGCCGGATGCCCTGCTGGGCCGGTGCACCGGCCGGGCCCGGATCACGGATCGGTGACCTCCGGCCGGCACCGCAACCCGGGGGGTGGGCACCGCCGTCCTCCTTGGCGATGGAAGACTCCAGGACGGCGGACCGCCGCACCGCGAACCGGCCGGGCACCCAGCGCCCCGGTGTGCGGCCGCCCGCCGCGGCACCGTCCGGCGAGCCGGGACCACCCGGCGACCCGGCACCGCCCAGCACCCACCGCCCGAGCACAGGGGGAAGCGCACAGATGCCAACGATCCACCGGTCAGCCCTGGCCGCCGCCCTGGCCGCGGGCACCCTGCTCGCCGTGAGCGCCTGCGGGCCCGACGGCCCGGCGGGCGGCGGGACCAGCCCCGCGCCGCCGCCCTCCTCCGCGGCGGCCCAGGCCGCGGGCGCGGGCGGGGCGATCGGCGGCATCACCCTCCCGTCCGGGCTGCCGACCAGCCTGCTGGAGGGACTGCCCAGGAGCTGGGACGACCTGAAGAAGTGGAAGTTCGAGGACTGGGACAAGTGGGCGTCCAAGCACGTCTTCAACAACCCGGTGGTGAAGGACTTCTGGGACCCGGACAAGATGGGCGACTCCAAGCCCGCCGAGCCGGCCCCGCCCACCGCCAAGCCCGCCCCCGCCACCCCCGCGCCGTCCACCGACGACGGCGTGACCGACCCCGAGCCCCCGGTGGTCAAGGCCCTGGCGGTGCCCCGCCCGTACACGAAGCAGCCCTCCGGAAAGGTGTTCTTCTCCGCCCAGGGCGGCCGCGGAAACTGCTCGGCGACGGTGATCACCGACCCGCAGCACCCGGGAAAGAGCAACCTGGTCTGGACGGCCGGCCACTGCGTGCACGAGGGCAAGGGCGGGAACTTCTTCAAGGACCTGGTCTTCGTGCCCGCCTACAACAACTCGGGCGCCTCCAGCGGCGGCAAGCGGGCCCCGCTGTCCGAGCTGGCCCCGCTGGGCACCTGGTGGGCCGACCAGGTCACCGCCTCGCCGCAGTGGATGGTCGAGGGCGGCGGCAGCGGCGACGCCGCCAACCAGTACGACTTCGCGGTGATGCGCGTGCGCAACCAGAACGACACCGGCAAGTCCCTGGAGGAGACGGTCGGTTCGGCCGTTCCGGTCTGGTTCGACGCGCCGCGCGACCAGCTCAAGGTCTCGGCCGTCGGCTACCCGCTCGTCAAGCCGTTCGACGGCCAGGAGCTGTACAAGTGCGACGGCGGCAAGCCGACCCGGCTCTCCTTCGACGCCAAGCGCCCGACGATGCTGACCATCGGCTGCACCATGACCCAGGGCGCCAGTGGCGGCGGCTGGTTCGCCACCATGCCCGACGGCAGGACCGCCCTGGTCAGCAACACCTCGATCGGCACCCAGGAGCACACCTCGCTGAGCGGCCCCTACCTGGAGGCGGTCGCCCGGCAGGCACTGGACTGGATCTCCAAGAAGTAGCAGCCGTACGAGGGAAGCAGCCGCCGGCGGGGGGGCGGTACGGGACCACCAGCACAGCACGGGGGACGAGCCAGCATGCCGACAACCACCAGCCGGCGGCGCCGGGCCGCGACGGCCGGCGCCGCGCTGCTCGCCGCGCTCGCGCTGGGCGCCGCCGGGTGCGGCCCGGACGGCCCGGCCCGGCCCGCCACCGCGCCCCTCGCCCTGCCCCGCTCCGCGCCCACCAGCCTGGGCGACCTGACCGGCTGGAAGGTGGAGGACTGGGACCGCTACGTCGCCGACAGCGCCTTCGCCGGCGACGCGGCGCCCGGCTCCTGGACGGCCGCCCGGATGGACACCGCCAAGCCCCGGCCCACCCCGGAGTACTCCCTGGCAGCCCCCGCGGCGGCCGGTGTCGAACAGGACGCCCCGCCGGCCGCCGTCCCGGCCCAGCCGCTGCCGCACCCGTACGCCCAGGCCGGCGCGGTGGTCGGCCGGCTCTTCATGACCACGCCGCAGGGCGACGCGGCCTGCTCCGCCACCGTGGTCTCCGACCCGGTCAACCCCGGCCGCAGCAACCTCGTCTACACCGCCGCGCACTGCCTGCACGACGGCAAGGGCGGCGGCTGGCTGAAGAACCTGGTCTTCGTCCCCGCCTTCAACCGGGACGGCCGGGTGGTCCACGGCAAGCCGAACCCGGACCAGCAGGCCGCCCCGTACGGCCGGTGGACGGCGGTGCGCGCGCTGGTCTCGCCGACCTGGCGCCAGGAGAGCGGCGTCGGTGCCCGCAACCAGTACGACTACGGCGTGCTGCGGGTGCGCGGCGAGGACGGCTCCGGCAGGTCCCTGGAGGAGACGGTCGGCGGCTCGGTGCCGATCTGGTTCAACGCCCCGCGCGAGCAGATCACCGCGGCCGCCGCCTACGGCTACCCGGCCGAGCGGCCGTTCGACGGCCTGGAGCTCGAACACTGCGACTCCCCGGCCGCGCCCGGGCGGCTCTCCTTCGACCGGAGCCGCCCGCCGATGTACGTGATCGGCTGCTCCATGACGGCCGGCGCCTCCGGCGGCGGCTGGTTCGTCATCAGGGACGGCAAGCCCAACCTGATCAGCGTCGGCGCGGTCGGCAACCGCAACCCGGCCGGCTACCAGGCCGGGCCCTCCCTGCACGACCAGGCGAAGCAGGCCTTCGACTACTTCGCCAAGAACGTCCGGTAGCCCCTGCGGGGGCACGGGAAGGGCCCCGGGACGGCGTACCGTCCCGGGGCCCTCCGTCGGCTCCGGCCTCAGCCCTGCAGGGCCACCGCGAAGTACTCCAGCTCGGCGGCCAGCTCGGCCTGCACCTTGGCGTGCAGCAGGGTGCCCTCGCCGGTGTGCTCGGTGGAGAGCAGCTCCCCCTCGGCGTGCACCCGGGAGACCAGCGCGCCCTGGGTGTAGGGCACCAGGGCCCGCACCTCGACCGCCGGACGCGGCAGCTCGTCGTCGATGAGCTGCAGCAGCTCCTCGATCCCCGCGCCGCTGCGGGCCGACACCACGATGGCGTGCGGCTCGCGGCGCAGCAGGCGCTGGAGCACGTGCGGATCGGCGGCGTCCGCCTTGTTGATCACCACGATCTCCGGCACGTTCTGCGCGTCGACCGAGACGATGACCTCGCGGACGGCGGCCAGCTGCGTCTCCGGCTCGGGGTGCGAGCCGTCCACCACGTGCAGGATGAGGTCGGCGTCGGCGACCTCCTCCATGGTCGAGCGGAAGGCCTCGACCAGGTGGTGCGGCAGGTGCCGGACGAAGCCGACGGTGTCCGCCAGGGTGTAGAGCCGCCCGCTCGGGGTCTCGGCCCGGCGCACGGTCGGGTCGAGGGTGGCGAACAGCGAGTTCTCCACCAGGACGCCCGCGCCGGTGAGCCGGTTGAGCAGCGACGACTTGCCGGCGTTGGTGTACCCGGCGATGGCCACGGACGGCACCTGGTGGCGCTTGCGCTCCTGGCGCTTGGTGTCGCGGCCCTTCTTCATGTCGGCGATCTCCTTGCGGAGCTTCGCCATCTTCTCGCGGATCCGGCGCCGGTCGGTCTCGATCTTGGTCTCACCGGGGCCACGGGTGGCCATGCCGCCGCCCGAGGTGCCGGAGCCACCGCCACCCATCTGCCGGGACAGCGACTGGCCCCAGCCGCGCAGGCGCGGCAGCATGTACTGCATCTGCGCGAGCGAGACCTGAGCCTTGCCCTCCCGGGACTTGGCGTGCTGGGCGAAGATGTCCAGGATCAGGGCCGTCCGGTCGACGACCTTGACCTTGACCACGTCCTCCAGGTGGATCAGCTGGCCGGGGGTGAGCTCACCGTCGCAGACGACGGTGTCGGCGCCGCTGGCGGCGACGATGTCGCGCAGTTCCCTCGCCTTGCCGGAGCCGATGTAGGTGGCCGCGTCGGGCTTGTCGCGGCGCTGGATGACGCCGTCCAGCACCTGGGAGCCGGCCGTCTCGGCGAGCGCGGCGAGCTCGGCCATCGAGTTCTCCGCCTCCTCCAGCGTGCCGTCCGTCCAGACGCCGACGAGCACCACGCGCTCCAGGCGGAGCTGGCGGTACTCGACCTCGGTGACGTCTTCGAGTTCGGTGGAGAGGCCGGCGACACGGCGCAGGGCGGCTCGCTCGCTGCGGTCGTACTGGTCGCCGTCGTAGTGGTGGCCGAGGTCCTCGTCGATGGCCGCGAGGTCCTCGTCCATGAGGGCTTCCGCCCGCAGACCGTCGAGGCGGCGCGGAGCGTCGGCGTGGTCGCGGGTGTCGAACGTGGAGGTCATTCTGTCCTTTGGCTCGCTGGTACGGGTGGCCTTCGGGGACCGCTGCCGCGGTCCCGTAAGGAGTCTGCCCAGCTGCCGCCCCGGTTACCGTCCGGGCGGGGGTGAGCTGCCCCTCGGGTCCTCGGACGAGGCCCGGGCTCCTGTGCCCGGACAACACCGTGGACCGGCCGTGAATTCCCCATGATGGTCGCACGCCCGGCGCGGGCCGGTCATCCCCATTTCCGCGGGCCGGACATCCTCATTTCCCGCGGGCCGCCGGGCCGAGCGGCCGCTCCCCCGGCTCCCGGCCGCCGTCCGGGGCCTGCGGGCGGCTCACGTCGTACACCCCGGAGACCTTGAGCATCGCCCGCATCAGCCGCGGCAGGGCGGCCGGCTCGGGCAGTTCGACGGTGTAGGTGTGCCGGACCCGGGACTCCTGCGGCGGCTCGACCTCGGCCGAGACGATGCCGACGCCGGCGCCGGCTCCGGAGATCGCGGCGGTGAGGTCGGCGAGCAGCCGGGGCCGGTTCAGCGCCTCGGCCCGCAGGGTGACCCGGTGCCCGGTCGCCGGGGCGTCCTCCGGCCGCCAGCGGACCTCCAGCTCGGCCCGCCCGTCCGCGCGCATCCGCTCCCCCGCCGGGCAGCCGGTGCGGTGCACCGCGACCGCGCCGCCGCGGATCGGGTAGCCGGCCACCTCGTCCGGCGGCACCGGGGTGCAGCAGCGCGCCAGCCGGACCGGCGCCCCGGGCCGTCCGGCCACCGCGACCGGGGCGGCCCGCCGCTCGGCGGTCGGGCGCCCGGGCGGGGCGGGCTGGCCTCCGGTCGGGCCGGTGCGGACCACCGGCTGGCGGGCCGGGTGGTCGGCCAGCCAGCGCTCGATGGCCAGCCGGGCGCCCGGGGTGCGGGCGTGCGCCAGCCACTCGGGGGCGGGGCCGGAGGGCTGGCCGCCGCCGGCCGGGAGGGATTCGGTGAGCACCGCGATCTGGTCGCCGTCCTCCAGCACGGTGGACAGGG
This sequence comes from Kitasatospora sp. NPDC048715, assembly GCF_043198905.1. Lineage (NCBI taxonomy): Bacteria > Bacillati > Actinomycetota > Actinomycetes > Kitasatosporales > Streptomycetaceae > Kitasatospora > Kitasatospora sp. NPDC048715. Next base: position 102,579 of record NZ_JBICVH010000027.1, read on the forward strand.
CGGTGAGCCGCCCGTTGACCCGCACCCCGATACATCGGTGGCCGGTCTCCTCGCCGAGCAGGTAGGCCGCGTCCACGCAGGTGGCGCCGGCCCTCAGCTGAAGCGTTTCGCCGCTCTCCGTCACCACGGTGATCTCGCGGTCGCCGGCCAGGTCGGCGGTGAGCGCGGACCAGAAGGCGTCCGGATCGGGCGTCTCCTGCTGCCACTCCAGCAGCCGGCTGAGCCAGCCCGGGCGGGCCGGGTCGGTGCGGTCCAGCTCGTCGGCGTCCTGCACGGCGCCGGCCGGGGACGGGTCCCCGAGCGCGACCACCCCGGTCTCGGCCACCTCGTGCATCCGCCGGGTGCGGACCAGCACCTCGACCACCGCGCCGCCGCTGAGCGCCACGGCGGTGTGCAGCGACTGGTAGAGGTTGAACTTGGGCGCGGCCACGAAGTCCTTGAACTCCCCGGGCAGCGGCGTCCAGCAGGTGTGCAGCTCGCCGAGCACGGCGTAGCAGTCGGCGTTCTCCTCGACCACCACCAGCAGCCGCCCGAAGTCGGCCGGCCGCGGCCCCTGCGGCCGGCCGTCCGGCCCGGGCACGGCGGCCCGGCGGAGCAGCACCCGGTGCAGCGAGACGCAGTGCCGGGGGCGGACGGTCACCTCGGCGGTCACCCCGGCCTCGGCCAGTTGGCGGGCCAGCTGCCGGGCGAAGGGCTCCAGCAGGGCGTCCGGCTCGGCCTCGTGACCGGTCATCAGGGCGCGGGTGCGGGCGTGTTCCTCGGGGTGCAGGGTGGCGAAGACGATGTCCTCCAGCTCCGCCTTGAGCACCTGGATGCCGAGCCGCTCGGCCAGCGGGATCAGCACGTCCCGGGTGACCTTGGCGATCCGCACCTGGCTGGCCGGCTTCATGTGCCGGATGGTGCGCATGTTGTGCAGCCGGTCGGCCAGCTTGATCACCATCACCCGGACGTCGTCCCCGGTGGCGACCAGCATCTTGCGGAAGGTCTCGGCCTCGGCGGCGGCACCGAAGTCGACCTTCTCCAGCTTCGTCACCCCGTCGACCAGGTAGGCGACTTCGGGCCCGAACCCGGCGCCCACCTGGTCCAGCGTCAACTCGGTGTCCTCGACCGTGTCGTGGAGCAGCGAGGCGACCAGGGTCGTCGTCCCGGCGCCGAGTTGGGCCAGGATCATGGTCACGGCCAGCGGGTGGGTGATGTACGGCTCGCCGCTCTTGCGCTTCTGGCCGCGGTGGCTGGCCTCGGCGAGCCGGTACGCCCGGGCGAGCAGGCCGAGGTCGACCTGCGGGTGGTGCCGGCGGTGGACCTGGACGAGCGGCTCCAGGGCGTCCGGCACCGGCGGCCGGCCGGTGGCCAGTAACGCGGCCCGCCCGGCCCGGCCGAGAGCGGCCCGGCCGAGCTCTCCGAGGGGCCGCCTGGCCCCGGCCTGCCGTACGGTCGTCGGCTGTCCCGTCAGGGACTGCCCGGCTTCGATGGTCATCGGCACCTCCGGCAACGGTCGCCGGGCGCCGCCCCGTCCGAGGGGGTGATCTCGACACCCCTCCCCATGGGGTGATCGACCCGGTGGTCCATGCTACCGAGCAGAGCACGTTCCGCGACGCCCTGATTCCCGTCCGCGACCGGTATCACCCGATCGGGGGGATTCGTCACCACACGAATTGGGCAAACCGGGCCGCAGGCCTCAGCGCACCGACTCCCACCAGCGCCCGTCCAGCCGCCCCTCGGCCACGATCACCGCCGGCCCGGTCATCTCCACCCGGCCGTCCGGGTGCTCGGTGATGACCAGTCGCCCGCCCAGCACGTCCACGGTGTACGCGACCGACTCGCCGGTGACGCCCGGGTCGGCGCCGTCCCGGCGGATGGCCGCCACCGCCACCGCGCAGGCGCCGGTGCCGCAGGAGCGGGTCTCGCCCGAGCCGCGCTCGTGCACCCGCATCGCGACGTGCCGCGGCCCGCGGTCCACCACGAACTCGACGTTGACGCCCTCCGGGTAGGCGCTCGCGGGGCTGGTGAGCGGCGCGGCGAACAGGTCGCCGGCGTGGTCCAGGCTCTCCACGAAGGCCACCGCGTGCGGGTTGCCCATGTTGACGTTCAGGGCCGGCCAGCGCCGCTCGCCGACCGCGACCTCGATGCCGTCCGGCCCGGGCAGCCGGGCCCGGCCCATGTCGATGGTGACGTCGCCGGGCGTGCCGTCCTCGGCGGCCTCGGCGACCTTCGCGGTGAGCACCCCGGAGCGGGTGGCGACGGCCAGCTCGCCCGGCTCGGCCAGGCCGGCCTCCACCAGGAAGCGGGCGAAGACCCGCAGGCCGTTGCCGCACATCTCGGCGACGCTGCCGTCCGAGTTGCGGTAGTCCATGAACCACTCGGCCCGGTCGGCCATCGCCGCGGCCGCCGGGTCGGCGGCGGCGCGCACCACGCGCAGCAGCCCGTCCCCGCCGAGGCCGGCCCGCCGGTCGCACAGCGCGGCGACGGTCTCGGGACCGATCTCCAGCGCGCCGTCCGGGTCCGGGACGATGACGAAGTCGTTCTGGGTGCCGTGCCCCTTGAAGAAGGGGATGCCGCCCTGCTGGGGAGAGGATGCGCTCACCCCTCCGATGGTACTGAGCGGCGACCCGCCCGCTCGGGGCGGGAGGCGCCCGGGGTGGGAGGCCCCCGGAGCGGGAGGCGCCCGGGGCGGAGGTGCTCCGGGCGGGCGGCGCTCAGCGCAGGTAGGCGACCCGCCAGACCGCGAGCGCGCAGGCGGCCAGCGCGATCAGGGTGTAGACCACGATCGCCTTCCAGCCGGCCCGCTGCCCGGAGCCCCGCCTCGGCAGCCCCGGCCACTTGTAGCCGGCGTGCCGGGCGGCCATCGCGCCCCAGCCCATCGAGGCGGCGGTGAACAGCAGCCCGAGCATCCCGACCATGGTGGCGCGCGCCCCGGCCGAGCCGAAGGCGAGCGGGAAGGCGAACATCAGCGAGCCGAGGGTGCCCAGCAGGGCGATCGGCAGCGTCTGCCACCAGCGCAGCCGGCGCAGCGGACGGATCTCCCGTTCGTGCACCGCGGCGTCGGGCGGCGTGCGGGTGTCCAGGGCGGGCACCGCGGCCGCGTAGGAGGTCGGCGCCTCCAGTCCGGTCAGCACGGGGAGGTCACCCATCGTCGACTCGTCGAACTCCTCGGCCGGCGCGGTGACACTTCCGCCCTGGCCGGATTCGGGGCCGGTACCCGTCGACACACGGCCTCCCCTGACAGTTCGACACGAGCGGACTCGCGGCCGGGCACGGTCGGCCCGTCCGGCCGACCCCTACGGCATCGATGATGGCATGTCCAGAGAGGCGTTCCGGGCCTGACCGGGGTCGACGGGTGATCCGTGGCCATCACGTGATCGGGCCGTGACCGCCGGTTCGTCCTGCACGGTCGCCTGCGCGCGCAGGTGCACCGCCGGATTGGCCAAAAACCCGTCCTGTACGGCCGGAACCGCCTGACGGCCGATCAGTTCGAGGGATCGTTCCAGCAGCTCGACGGGGTCGGTTCCGGCCGGCCGGGAGAGCCATTCGATGCGGTCGTCGCGGCGGAACCAGGACTCCTGACGCCGGGCGAAGCGCTTGGTCGCCCGGACGGTCTCGGCCCGGGCCTCGTCCTCGGTGCACTCCCCGGCGAAGTGGTCGAGCACCTGCTGGTAGCCGAGCGCCCGGGAGGCGGTCCTGCCCGCGCGCAGCCCGGCCCTCTCCAGCTCCCGCACCTCGTCCAGCAGTCCGTCCTCCCACATCCGGTCGACCCGCAGCGCGATCCGCTCGTCCAGCTCCGGGCGCGGCACGGCGACGCCGATCTGCACCGCCTCGTACACGGCGGTGTTGCTCGGCAGGTTGGCGGTGAACGGCTGCCCGGTGATCTCGATGACCTCCAGGGCGCGGACGATCCGCCGGCCGTTGCTGACGAGGATCGCCTCGGCGGCCGCCGGGTCCAGCTCGGCCAGCCGCCCGTGCAGCGCGTACGGGCCGACCAGCTCCAGCTCGGCCTCCAGCCGGGCCCGCACCTCCGGGTCGGTGCCCGGGAACTCCATCTCGTCGATCGCCGCCCGGACGTACAGCCCGGAGCCGCCGACCAGGACGGGCGTGCGGCCGGCGGCGAGCAGCCGGTCGATCTCGGCCCGGGCCAGCCGCTGGTACTCGGCGACGCTGGCGGCCTCGGTGACGTCCCAGACGTCCAGCAGGTGGTGCGGCACTCCCCCGCGCTCGGCCGTGGTGAGCTTGGCGGTGCCGATGTCCATGCCCCGGTACAGCTGCATCGAGTCGGTGTTGATCACCTCGCCGTCGAGGCTGCGGGCGATGGCGACGGCCAGGTCGGACTTGCCGGCGGCGGTCGCGCCGACGACGCAGACCACACGGGGAGGGGCGACATGCGGGGTACGGGAGCTGCTCACCGTTCCAGTCTCCCAAAACCGCCGGGCCACCGGGGACCGGGCTGCCGCCCGCCCGCCACTGCGCGACGATATGACTGTTTCCCGGACATTTTCCGGCCGTTTCCCCGGTTGGGCCCGCTTTGCGAACGCTTTGCCCGGCCCGCTCGTTGTGCGGGGAACAGCGGATGAAGGAGATCGTCATGGGCCTGATGGACAACCTCAAGGGCAAGGCCGAGGAGCTCAAGGGCAAGGCCGGCGAGTTCGCGGGCAAGCACAGCGACCAGATCGAGAAGGCCGTGGACAAGGCCGGCGGGGCCATCGACAAGGCGACCAAGGGCAAGTACAGCGACAAGATCGAGCACGGCGCCGAGAAGGCCAAGGACGCGGTCGGCGACTTCGCCCAGAAGCCGAAGCCGGGCGACGAGGGGCAGCCCCCGCGGTCCTGACCCCGCGGTCCCGGTCCCGGTCCCGGCCGGTCCGGCGGTCCCGACCGGGAGCCCCGACGGCCGGGAGCCCCGGTCCGGCGGCCCCGACCGGCTAGGACCAGGACGCCACGAAGTACCCGACCCCGTACGGCGCCTCCTGGTGGCCCAGCCGCCCGGTGAGGCCGGCGCCCTCCGCGGCGCCGGCCAGCACCTGCCAGGGCGCCCGGCCGTCGGCCTTGAGCTCGGCGGCCAGAAGCGGGTCCAGCGCGGCCAGGGCGGGCAGGTCGGCCGAGCCCAGGGCGGCGGCCAGGGCGGCGTCGAAGCCCTCGGCCCGCTCGTCCAGGTACCCGGGCGCCTTCAACGAGCGGCAGGCGCTGCCGTCGCCGAGCACCAGCAGGCCGACCCGCTCGGCCAGGCCGGCCAGGCCCTGGCCGAGGCCGAGCATCCGGTCGGCGGGGGCGTCGGCGGGCACCGCGCACGCGTGCGTCGGCAGGGTCACCCCGGCGCGCTCCAGCAGCCAGGCGCCGACGGTCAGCGAGGGGGCCAGCTCCGGCCCCTCGACCCGGTCGCCGGGCAGCTTGGCGACCAGCGGCACCCCGTAGCGGCGGAAGGAGCCGGCTCCGCCCTCGGTCCAGACCTCGGCCGTCGGCCCGGTGCCGACCACCACGACCAGCTGCGGCCCGGCCGCGACCAGCGCCGCCAGCGCCTCGTCGCAGGCCGTGCGCAGGGCGTCCAGCTCGGGCGCGGCCCCGGCGGCGACCTCGGGGACGAGCAGCGGCGGACAGGGGCACACGGCGGCGGCTACCAGCATGTGGATCACTCTAGCCAAGAAGCCGGGCGGCCCGGCCGGAGCCGAAGCTCCCGCCGGGCCGCCCGGAACACCCGCGGGTCAGTCGCCGCAGCAGGCCCCGCCCGCCGGCGCGGCCAGCGGCAGCTCGGCCGGGGCGCCGATCTTCGGCAGGCCGAGCATCACTCCGGCCGGCTTGGCGGCGGGCGCGGCCCGGCGCTTCTCCCAGGCGTCGCCGGCGCGGGTGCGGCGCACCGCGAGCGCCGGGCCCTCGGCGAGCAGGTGGTGCGGGGCGGCGTAGGTGATCTCGACGGTCACCACGTCGCCGGGGCGCACCGGCTCGTCCGGCTTCGTGCTGTGCTCGTCGTCCACCCCTCGGAGCCTCGGGTTGAAGTGCACCAGCCGGTTGTCGGGGGCGCGGCCGGAGAGCCGCCGGGTCTGATCGTCCTTCTTGCCCTCGCCCTCGGCGACCAGGACGTCCAGGGTGCGGCCGACCTGCTTCTTGTTCTCCTCCCAGGAGATCTCCTCCTGGAGGGCGATCAGCCGGTCGTAGCGGGCCTGGACGACCTCCTTCGGCACCTGGTCCGCCATGTCCGCGGCGGGGGTGCCGGGGCGCTTGGAGTACTGGAAGGTGAAGGCGTTGGTGAAGCGGGCCTCGCGGACGGTGTGCATCGTCTCCTCGAAGTCCTCCTCGGTCTCGCCGGGGAAGCCCACGATGATGTCGGTGGAGATGGCCGCGTCCGGCATCGCCTCGCGGACCTTGCGGATGATCCCGAGGAAACGGTCCTGCCGGTAGGAGCGGCGCATCGCCTTGAGGACGCGGTCCGAGCCGGACTGCAGCGGCATGTGCAGCTGGTGCATCACGCTCGGGGTCTCGGCCATCGCGGCGATCACGTCGTCGGTGAAGTCGCGGGGGTGCGGCGAGGTGAAGCGGATCCGCTCCAGGCCCTCGATCTGCCCGGCGGCGCGCAGCAGCTTGGAGAAGGCCTCGCGGTCGCCCAGGTCGGAGCCGTAGGCGTTGACGTTCTGGCCGAGCAGGGTCACCTCGATGACGCCCTCGTCCACCAGCGCCTCGATCTCGGCGAGGACGTCGCCGGGGCGGCGGTCCTCCTCCTTGCCGCGCAGCGCGGGGACGATGCAGAAGGTGCAGGTGTTGTTGCAGCCGACCGAGATGGCGACCCAGGCGGCGTACGCGGACTCGCGGCGGGTCGGCAGGGTGGAGGGGAAGGTCTCCAGCGACTCCAGGATCTCGACCTGGGCCCTGCGCTCGACCGCGGCCCGCTCCAGCAGCGCCGGCAGGTGGCCGATGTTGTGGGTGCCGAAGACCACGTCGACCCACGGGGCGCGCTTGACGATGCTCTCGCGGTCCTTCTGGGCCAGGCAGCCGCCGACGGCGATCTGCATGCCCTTGTGACGGGTCTTGACCGGCGCGAGCTGGCCGAGGTTGCCGTACAGCTTGTTGTCGGCGTTCTCGCGCACCGCGCAGGTGTTGAACACCACCAGGTCCGGGTCGCCCTCGGGCCCGGCCTTGACGTACCCCGCGTCCTCCAGCAGGCCGGACAGCCGCTCGGAGTCGTGGACGTTCATCTGACAGCCGTGCGTGACGACCTTGTAGCTCTTCAATCCGCTCTCACCGCTCACCAGACCAGGGTACGGGCAGCGGCGAAGGGCTTTTCCCTGAGCTTCCACCACCCGTTCCACTCCCGTTCGGCCTGAGCGCCTGGCAGTATCCCTGCATGACCCCCACCACTGCGTCCCGTCTCGGCGCCGCCGTCCGCACCGCGGCCCGGAGCCCGCTGTGGCGCACGGTGCTGGTGGTGGTACTGCTGGTGGCCGGGTTCGGCGGCTGGTGGCTGTCGGCGGGCCGCTCGCCCGGGTACCCGCGCGGCGAGGTCCGCTTCGCCACCGGGGTGCAGCGCGGCGTCTACGACCGGTACGGGCAGCTGCTCCAGGCCCACGTCTCCCGGACCATGCCCGGGGTGCGGCTGGCCCTGGACAACTCCGAGGGCTCGATCGACAACCTCACCCGGGTGATCAGAGGCCGGGACGCCTTCGCGATAGCCACCGCCGACGCGGTCGCCGACTACCAGGGCCAGGGCAAGGAGAAGCTGCGGGCCATCGCCCGGCTGTACGACGACTACCTGCAGCTGATCGTCCCGGCCTCCTCCCCGGTGCGCCGCACCGCCGACCTCAAGGGCCTGCGGGTCGGCGTCGGCCTGCCGCAGTCCGGGGTGAACCTGGTGACCAAGCGGCTGCTGGGCGCGGCCGGCCTGGACCCGGACCACGACATCGTCCCGGTGCCGAAGGGGATCGGCGAGGCCGCCGACGACCTGCGCGCGGGCCGGCTGGACGCCTTCTTCTGGTCCGGCGGCCTGCCCACCAGCGCGCTCACCGACCTCTCCGACCACTTCCCGATCCGTGTCGTGCCGCTGAGCGACCTCGCCGAGGCCCTGCACAAGGCCGAGGGCGGCGGCACCGACGCCTACCGGGCGGCCACCATGCCCAAGGGGACGTACCCGAACGCCGAGCCCAAGGACGCCGTCGCCACGGTGGCCGTGCCGAACCTGCTGATCACCCTGGACGACGCGGACCCGCGCCTGGTCGAGGGCATGACCCGCGCGGTGATCGACAGCCGGGACCAGATCGGCGCCCAGGTGCACGCGGCCCAGCTGGTCGACCTGCGCACCGCCGTCTACACCGACCCGCTCCCGCTGCACACCGGCGCGGCCCGCTACTACCGCTCGGTGAAGCCGTAGGGCGCGACCACCGACCGCTGACGCCGCGGGGCGCGGCCGCCGCCCGGTGAAGCCGTAGGGCGCAGGGCCTGCCCCGGCTACTTCTCCGGCCGGGGCACCGCCAGCGTCACCGCGAGCCCGGTCGGCCTGACCGGCGCGAAGCCGAGCGTGCCGCCGCCGGCCGCCAGCAGGGTGCGGGCGATGGACAGCCCGAGCCCCGAACCGTCCACGTTCTGGTGCCGCGTGCTGCGCCAGAACCGGTCCCCGGCCCGGGACAGCTCGTCCTCGGTGAGACCGGGCCCGGCGTCGGTGACGGTCACCGCGACCTCGTCCCGCCGCACCGCCACCCGCAGCCGCACCTCGCTGCCGGCCGGGCTGAACTTGAGCGCGTTGTCCACCACGGCGTCCAGGGCCGAGCCGAAGCCGATCGGGTCAGCCATCCCGATCGCCAGCGCCGGGCCGTCCCAGCGCAGCCCGATCCCGCGCTGCTCGGCCACCGGCCGCCAGGCGTCCACCCGGGACAGGGTGAGCTCGGCGAGGTCGGTGCGCTCCGGTTCGGGGCGGGCGTGCTCGGCGGTGGCCAGGCCGAGCAGGTCGTCCAGCACCCTGGCCAGCCGGGCGCCTTCCTCCCGTACGCCGCTGAGCTCCTCCTCGTGGCCCTCGGGCAGTTCCAGGCCGAGCAGCTCGACCCGCAGCAGCAGCGCCGACAGCGGGTTGCGCAGCTGGTGGGAGGCGTCCGCGACGAAGGCCTTCTGCTGGTCCATGGCGAGCACCACGTGGTCCGCCATCTCGTTGAACGAGCGGGCCAGCCGCTGGAGTTCGGGCGGTCCGCCGCCCGGGGCGACCCGGGCGGCCATCCGGCCGGTGGCGATGTCGTGGGTGGCCCGGTCCAGGGTGCGCACCGGGCGCAGCACCCACTCGGTGAGCCGGACGGCGAGCAGCACGGCGACGATCATCGCGGCGGCCTCGCCCGTGCCGATCACCAGCCACTTGTGCACCACCCGGGTGCGCAGCGCCTCGGCCGGGGATTCGCTGAGCACCACCGCGACCACGTCGCCGTCGCGCACCACGGGGGCGGCGACGGTGATCGTCCGGTCCGGCGTCCACGGCCAGACCTGCGGCGGGTTGTGGCTGCGCCGCCCGTCCAGCGCCTCCTGGAAGGCCTGGGCGCCCCAGCCCCCGGAGGGCACCCGCCAGTCGTCCGGGGCGACGGCGAGCGGAATGCCGTCGCGCTGGAAGATGCCCAGGCGCACGCCGTACAGGTCGTGGTAGCGGCGGACCTCGGCCTCGATCGCGCGCTGCCGGCTGCCGTCGCCCGGGGCGGGTTCCGGGTCGCCCTTGCGGGCGGAGTCGGCGGCGCCGGAGGTGGGCAGGTCCTGGGCGAGGCGGGCGGCGTCGTCGAGCCGGTCGACGACCACCTTGGTCTGTTCGGCCGCCGCGACCGCCGCCGCGAGCGGCAGCCCCAGGGCGGCCAGGACGCAGAGCATGAGGGCGATCAGGATGCCGAGCAGGCGGGTGCGCACGTGCGGTCAGTGCTCCGCGGGGGCGCTCGGGGCCGGTTCGGCCGCGGCGGGCGTGGGGCAGTCGGGGATCAGCCGGTAGCCGACCCCGCGCACGGCCTCGACCAGGCCGGGCAGCGCCAGCTTGTTGCGCAGCGAGCCGATGTGCACCTCCAGGGTGCGCCCGTTGCCCTCCCAGCCGCTGCGCCAGACCTCGCTGAAGATCTGCTCGCGCCGGTAGACGACGCCGGGGCTCTGCGCGAGCAGTGCGAGCAGGTCGAACTCCTTGCGGGTGAGCGGCACGTCGCGGCCGTCCACGCTGACCCGGCGGCGCTCCCGGTCGATCCGGATGCCGCGGGACTCCAGCGGGCCGCGCTGCTGCGGCACGGTGTCGGGCGCGGACACCGCCACCGCGGCGGGGGCGGCGCCGCGGCGGGCCACGGCGTGGATGCGGGCGAGCAGCTCGCCCATGTCGTACGGCTTGGTGACGTAGTCGTCGGCGCCCAGGTTGAGGCCGTGGATCCGGGAGCGGACGTCGGCGCGGGCGGTGACCATGATCACCGGCACGCCGCTGCCGGCCCTGATCCGGCTGCACACCTCGAAGCCGTCGCGGTCGGGCAGTCCGAGGTCGAGCAGCACCACGCGGTACGGCTCGTTGCCGTCCGGCACCAGGGCGTCCAGCGCCTCGTGCCCGCTGCGGGCGTGCCGGACCTGGAAGCCGTGCCGGCCCAGCACCGCGACCAGCGCGGCGGCCACGCGTTCGTCGTCCTCGACGAGCAGCAGTCGCATCCTGTCCTCCTCCTTCCCCCACGTGATCACCGATGATCACCGGGCCGATCGTTCAGGTCCCGGTCCTGCGCAGTATGGGCCAGCGAACGGCCCGGCGCCAGGTTCGACCGCGCACCGGGCCCGGGGGGAACGGGGAGCACCGGAGCGGATTCCCGCTGTGACATGCCCCGTCGGCGCCCGCGCGAACAGCGTGCGAGCGCCGTGTGGCCGTTTCGTGATCCTCAAGTTCCGCTCAGATCGGCTGACGGCGCGCGGTCATGGCTCCTAAGGTCGGCCCACCGGGGGCCGCGGCTCCGCCGGCCTCGGCCCCCGGATCCGTACCACCATTGCCTGTCAAGGGAGTTGAGACTTCTCGGACAGGCGTGATTCGACGACAGAGGGAGCAGGCGCGATGACCGAGAGCCCGGTCGAGGACTCCACCCCCGCAGCCGCCCCACTGGTCGTGCTGAGCAACGTCAACAAGCACTACGGCGCGCTGCACGTCCTGCAGGACATCGACCTCCGGATCGCCCAGGGCGAGGTGGTCGTGCTGATCGGCCCGTCCGGCTCGGGCAAGTCGACGCTCTGCCGGACGATCAACCGGCTGGAGACGATCGACTCCGGCGCGATCACGATCGACGGCCGGCCGCTGCCCGACGAGGGCAAGGAACTGGCCCGGCTGCGCGCCGAGGTCGGCATGGTGTTCCAGAGCTTCAACCTGTTCGCGCACAAGACCGTGCTGGAGAACGTGGTCATCGGCCAGGTGAAGGTGCGCAAGGTGCCCCGCCCGCAGGCCGAGAAGACCGCCCGGGAGCTGCTGGAGCGGGTCGGCGTCGGCGCGCAGGCGGACAAGTTCCCGGCCCAGCTCTCCGGCGGCCAGCAGCAGCGCGTGGCGATCGCCCGCGCGCTGGCGATGAAGCCCAAGGTGATGCTCTTCGACGAGCCCACCTCGGCGCTGGACCCGGAGATGGTCAACGAGGTGCTGGAGGTCATGCGCCAGCTCGCCGCGGACGGCATGACGATGGTCGTGGTCACCCACGAGATGGGCTTCGCCCGCTCCGCCGCCAACCGGGTCCTGTTCATGGCCGACGGGAAGATCGTCGAGCAGAACACCCCGGACGCGTTCTTCACCGCGCCGCGCTCCGAGCGCGCCAAGGACTTCCTCTCGAAGATCCTCCACCACTGACGCTTCGAGACCGGCGGGACCGCCCCCGGCCGCAGTGCCGGCCCGCCCCGCCCGTGCACGCCTTCCAGACGCCAGAGCCCGGTTGACACCGCGGCCCAGCCCCAGGAGAACCCTCATGAGGACGTCCCGCACCCTCGCCGTCGCGCTCTGTGCCGTCGCGCTCACCGCCACCGCCGCCTGCGGCAAGGACGGCACCCCCGGCGCCACCGCCGCGAGCAGCGGCGCCGGCGCCCCGAAGCTGCCGAGCTACACGGTCAAGACCGACGTCAAGGTGGACTCCGCGGTCCTCGCCGAGGCCAAGAAGCGCGGCCAGCTGATCATCGGCGCCAAGGCCGACCAGCCGAACCTCGGCTGGGAGGACGTCGCCAGCGGCGACCGCAGCGGCTTCGACATCGAGATCGCCAAGATGATCGCCGCCGACCTCGGCTTCACCCCGCAGCAGATCAAGTGGCAGACCCTGGTCTCCTCGCAGCGCGAGCCGGCCATCGCCAAGGGCCAGATCGACTTCTACGTCGGCACCTACAGCATCAACGACGAGCGCAAGAAGAGCGTCTCCTTCGCCGGCCCGTACTACATCGCCGGCCAGGACCTGCTGGTGAAGGCCGACAACACCACGATCACCGGCCCGGAGAGCACCGGCGGCAAGAACGTCTGCACCGCCACCGGCTCGACCTCGATCAAGAACATCCAGCAGTACAACCCGAAGGTCACCCAGTTCGACACCTACTCGGCCTGCGTCGAGAAGCTGCTGTCCGGCGAGGTCGACGCGGTCACCACCGACGACGCGATCCTCAAGGGCTACGCCTCCAAGTACAGCCCCAAGCTCAAGGTGGTCGGCAAGCCGTTCACCAAGGAGAACTACGGCGTCGGCCTCAACAAGGACGACAAGGCGCTGCGCGACGCGATCAGCGACGCCCTCAAGGCCCACGAGGACAACGGCGACTGGAAGAAGGCCTACGACGCGACCCTGGGCGCCTCCGGCTCCCCGGCGCCGGACGTCCCGGCCCTCGAGCGCTACTGATCCGCCCGCCGTACGTCGACTCCCGACCATGAACTGAGAGGAGGGCCGCCGGATGGGGTTCCTGTTCGAGGACGACAACTTCGCGTTGTTCCGCGACGGCTTCCTACAGACGATCGAGGTGAGCGCGCTCAGCGCTCTTCTCGCCCTGCTGCTGGGCACCCTGCTGGCGGCCTTCCGGGTCTCCCCGGTGCCGGTCCTGCGCGCCTTCGGCACCGCCTGGGTGACGCTCTTCCGCAACACCCCGCTGACGCTGCTGTTCTTCGCCGTCACCTTCGGCCTGCCGCCGCTGGGCGTGCACTTCAGCCACCTGGCGTTCGCGGTGCTGGCGCTCGGCGGGTACACCGCCTCGTTCGTCTGCGAGGTCATCCGCTCCGGCATCAACACCGTGCCGCTGGGCCAGGCGGAGGCCGCCCGCAGCCTGGGCATGACCTTCGGCCAGACCCTCACCCTGGTCGTCCTGCCGCAGGCCGCCCGGACCGTCCTGGGCCCGATGAGCAGCGTGTTCATCGCCCTGCCCAGGAACTCGGCGATCGCCGGCGCGTTCAGCGTCCCCGAGCTGTACAGCGCCCAGCAGACCTTCTCCGAGCGCGGCTACTCGATCTTCGCCATCTTCTTCTGGGTGGCCTGCGCCTACCTGCTGATCAGCGCCACGGTCGCCACGTTCTTCCGCTTCCTGGAATCCCGACTGGCGGTGGCCCGATGAGTGAGCGCAGCGAGCGAACGATCAAGTGGTGCGCGTGGGCGAAGGCCCCTGCCGAGCGCAGCGAGGTGGGCGCATGAGCGTTCTGAACCGTCAGGCGTCGGCGAGTGTCCTCTACGACACCCCCGGCCCGAAGGCCCGTACCCGGTACCGCGTGTTCGGCGTCCTCTCGGTGCTCGGCATCGCCGGTCTCCTCTGGTACGTCTTCAGCGCGCTGAACGACAACGGCCAGTTCGACGCCGGCCTCTGGGACGCCTTCCAGTACACCTTCGTCCAGCAGCAGATCGTGGACGGCCTGCTGTCCACCCTGGAGGCCTTCGGGCTCGCGGCAGCCTTCTCGCTCACTCTGGGCGCGCTGCTGGCGGCCGGTCAGCTCTCCGACCACCGGCCGGTCCGCTGGTTCTGCACGGCCTTCACCCAGTTCTTCCGGGCGATGCCGCTGCTGATCCTGATCGTCGGGCTCTACTACGCCTTCTTCGCCCAGCAGCCGATGTGGGCGCTGGTGCTCGGCCTCAGCCTCTACAACGGGGCGGTCCAGGCCGAGATCATCCGCAGCGGCGTCAACGCCGTCCCGCGCGGCCAGGGCGAGGCGGCGTACGGGCTCGGCATGCGCAAGACCCAGGTGATGATGTCGATCCTGGTGCCGCAGGCCGTCCGCTCGATGCTGCCCTCGATGATCGGCCAGCTGGTCGTCACCCTCAAGGACACCTCGCTCGGCTTCGTCATCACCTACAGCGAACTGTTGTTCATGGGCAAGAAGATCGCCAGCCAGCCGATCAACGCCGCGGGCTTCCCCTACATCCCCGTGGTGCTCGTGATCGGCCCGATCTACATCGTGATGTGCCTTCTGTTGACCGCGCTCGCACGCTGGATCGAAGCACGTGGCCGTCGCGGCGCGAACCGGCGCACTTCAGCTTCTGCTTGACGGACACGCAGGTGAACTGTTGCATTGCTCTTCGTGACACCTCCCGGGAGCATCCACGCGGCATATGCGGCAGCGGTAACTGACGCCGGCCGATCGGCCGGTTCGCGCCCGGAGGTTCCCTCATGGACCCGGTGATCGTGGTCGGGGCCGGACCGGTCGGTCTGGCCCTGGCCCTCGCCCTGGCCCGGCACGAGGTACCCACCGTCGTCCTGGACGAGGGCTCCGGGCTCTGTCCCGAGGGCCCGCGCAGCCTCGTGCTCGGCGCCGACACCGCCGCCTTCCTGACCCGGATCGGCTACCCGCGGGCCGCCTCGGACTCCGCGCTGTGGGACTCCTTCGCCGTCTGGCGCCGCCGCCAGGAGGTGCTGCGGATCGACCTCACCGATTCGCCCACCTACCACCTGCCCCAGCACCGCCTCCAACGCGGGCTGCGCGACGCCCTCACCGGCACCCCGCTGATCAAGTTGGTCCCGCTCAACCGGGTCGTCGAACTCGAACAGGACCGGGACGGCGTCAGCATCCGCACCACGGGCACCCAGGACGGCTCCACCACCTGGTGGCGCGGCAGCCACCTGGTCGGCTGCGACGGCGCCAGATCCACCGTCCGCAAGCTCCTGAAGATCCGTTTCCCCGGCCGCCCGGCGGTCGACCGCAACGCCATCGCCACCGTCCGGGTCGACCTGCCCTTCGACGGCGCCCGCCTGCACCGCGAGCCCCCGTGGCGGGGCGACCGCGAGGCCTCCGCCCGTCCGCTGCCGGACGGCGTCTGGCGGCTCGACTGGCGACTGCCCCCCGGCCGGCCCGCCGCCACCGAGACGGTCGACCCGCACGCCACCTGGCCCGGCATCGTCACCGGCGACACCCTGCTCACCCGGGTCACCTCCACCCTCACCGGCTGGTGCGGCGAGCTGCCCCGCTTCGAACTGCTGGCCGCCGCCGACCACACCGCCCAGCAGCGGCTCGCCGCCCGCTTCCGGATCGGCCGCTGCTTCCTGGCCGGCGACGCCGCCCACCTGCACGGCGCCCTCGGCATGCAGAACCTCCCGGACGGGCTGCGCGACGCCGACAACCTCGCCTGGCGGCTGGCCCTCGCCTGGCACCTCCACTCCGGCGGCCCGCAGCCCGGCGGATCGCTGCTGGACGGCTACGAGGCCGAGCGGCGCGGGGCGGTCGGCGCCCGGCTGCGCGCGGTCGACCAGTCCATGCCGCTGCTGCGCCCGCTGCGCGGCTGGCAGCAGACCCGGCGCTCGCTGCTGGTCGGCGGCTTCCGCAAGCACGCCCCGCTGCTCGCCGACGGCCAGCTCGGCACCGGCCGGTTCGGCGGCGCGCCCGCCTACCCGGCGGCGCCCTCCGGCGTCCCCGGCCGGGTCCCGGTGCAGCGCGGCGCGCGCGGCACCACCTCGCTCAGCGAGCTGCTGCCCGCCACCGCCCCCGGGGTGCTCGTCCCGGACCTGCCGGTGCTCGCCGACGACGGCACCCCCGACCACCTGCACGCCCGGCTCGGCACCACCTTCCTGCTGCTGCTGGTCGCCCCCGGCACCGCCGTCTGGTCCTCCGAGCACTGGCTCGGCGCCGGCCTGATGCCCCGCCTCGCCGAGGTCGCCGCCGCGCTGCCCGTCCCCGCCGAGGTGCTGGTCACCGAGGACTACCCGGGCGCCGGCCCGCACACCGTCCTGCTGATCCGCCCGGACGGCCACCTCGTCGGCGTCACCCAGGGCGCCGTCGCCGAGGACCTCCTCGCCCTCGCCGACCGCGCCCGCGGCGGCCCGGCCACGCTCACCCCGGCCCCCGACCCGGCCGAGCAGCCCGAGCCCCGCGAGGTGGACTCCCCGAGCCAGGGCGTGTCCTGACGGGTCCCGGCGGGACGGCCCAGGCAAGTCCCCTTGCAGGTCCTGGCAGGTCTGGCAGGTCTCCTGGCGGGCCCTCCTAGCCGGCCACCGCCGTGGCCCGGCTCTCGCGGACCACCGTCACCCGGATCCGGCCCGGGTAGGTCAGCTCGGTGGAGAACTGGCGGGCGACCTCACGGGCGATCAGCTCCGCACCCAGGTCGTCCACCGCGTCCGGGCGGACCATCACCCGGACCTCGCGGCCGGCCTGCATCGCGTACACCTCGGCCACGCCCTGGTGCGAGCGCGCGATCTCCTCCAGCCGCGCCAGCCGCCGTACGTACAGCTCCAGCGACTCCTTGCGGGCGCCCGGCCGACCGCCCGAGCAGCCGTCCGCGGCCTGGGTCAGCACGGCCGTCACCGTCCGGGGATCGACCTCGTTGTGGTGGGCGGCGATCGCGTGCACCACCTCGGGGGACTCGCCGTACCGCCGGGCGAGCTCCGCGCCCACCGCCGCGTGGCTGCCCTCCGACTCATGGGTGAGCGCCTTGCCGATGTCGTGCAGCAGCGCCGCGCGCCGCACCGGCTCCGGGTCCACCCCGAGCTCGGCGGCCATCATCCCGGCCAGGTGCGCGGACTCCAGCAGGTGCCCGAGCACGTTCTGCCCGTACGACGCCCGGTAGCGCAACGAGCCCAGGGTACGGACGAGTTCGGGGTGCATCGCGCCGACCCGGGCGTCCAGCAGGGCGTCCTCGCCGGCCCGGACGCAGCGCTGCCCGACCTCCTCCCGGCTGCGCTCGTGCAGGTGCTCGATCCGGGTCGGGTGGATCCGGCCGTCCTCGACCAGCTGCTCCAGGGTGAGCCGGGCGGTCTCCCGGCGGACCGGGTCGAAGCAGGACAGCTGCACCGACTCGGGGGTGTCGTCGACGATCAGGTTCACGCCGGTGACCGCCTCGAAGGCCCGGATGTTGCGGCCCTCCCGACCGATGATCCGGCCCTTGATGTCCTCGTTGGGCAGCGGCAGGACGGTGACGGCGCTCTCCATCGTCTGCTCCGTCGCCAGCCGCTGGATCGCCCCGGCGACGATGTCCCGGGCCCGGCGCTCGCCCTCCTCCTTGGCCTCGCGCTCGATCTCCCGGACGGTGACCGCGGCCTCCCGCCGGACCGACTCCTCGGCCTCCCGCAGGAGTTCGGCGCGGGCCTGCTCGGCGGAGAGCCCGGCGGCCCGCTCCAGCGCCGCCACCCGGCGGGCGACCAGCGCCTCGGACTCGCTCCGGGACCGCTCCAACTCGGTCGAGCGCTCCGCCAGTTCGTCCTCGCGGCGGCGCAGCCTGCGCAGTTCCTCGGCCATGTCCTGCTCGCGCCGGGCGAGTTCGGCCCGCTGCCCGGCGCTCTGCTCCTCGGCCCGCCGACGGGCCCGCTCGGCCTCGGCCAGCGCGCTGTGCCGGGCCGCCCGGAGCCGCCTGATCACCAGCCCGGCGGCCACCGCGAACACCAGCAGCAGGAACGCGGCCGATCCGGCGACCGCCACCAGCGAGCCGCCCGGGCCGGTGCCCGCCGAGATCCCCATGTGCCGCCCACTCCCCCGTCGCCGCGCGGGCCGCCGTACGGAGGCGCCCCGGGAACTGATGGCGAGGCTAGGTGGGGGTCATGAAAGGGTCAAGGGTTGACCTGGTTCACTCCAGGACGCCTACAGAACTGCCACTACTCCCGACCCGACAGTTCACTCCGCTCCTCCTCCAGCGCACTGCGCACCACCCGGAACGCCAGTCCCTCGGAGTAGCCGCGCCGGGCCAGCATCCCGACCAGCCGCCGGGTGCGCACCTGTGCGTCCAGCCCCCGGGTGGAGCGCAGCCTGCGCTCCACCAGCGCCCGGGCCGCGTCCGTCTCGTCGTCGTGGTCGACCTGGGCGACGGCCTGCTCGACCAGGTCGGCGGCGACGCCCTTGGTGCGCAGCTCCTGGGTCAGCGCCCGCCGGGACAGGCCCCGGACGGCGTGCCGGGACTCCACCCAGGCCGCGGCGAAGGCCGCGTCGTCGATCAGCCCGACCTCTTCGAGCCGGGTGAGCACCTCGTCGGCGACCTCGTCCGGGATCTCCCGCTTGCGCAGGGCGTCGGCGAGCTGCTTGCGGGTCTTGGCGGCGCCGGTCAGCAGCCGCAGGCAGATGTCCCGCGCGCGGGTCTCCGGATCGACCGACTCCTCGGCCTGCTTCCGGGAGGCACGGCCGGTGCCCTCCTCCCCGGACGGCCCGGCCGCGGAACGGCCCCGACGGGCGCCGCGACGGGAGGCCGAGGCGGCCGCACCCCCGTGACCGGCCGCCTCGCCTCCGCCCCGGCCGCTCTCCGCGGCCGCCGGTGCCGAAGCGGGCCCCGCCGCTTCGAGTTCCTCGGCCTCCAGGGCCGAGCGCCGTCGTCGACGGCCGGTGGGCAGCTCGGAGGCGGAGACCAGGCCGAGCGCCTCGACCGATGCTTCCGCCGGCTCCGGCCCGGGCGCCGCGCCGCGCACCGCCCGGTCCGGAGCCAGGTCGAACTCCGGCTCGGGGCCGGATGCCCACTGCGTGGTGGAGCGGCGGTCGCGCCGGGAGGACCGCCGTTCGGGCCTCTCGGCCGCCGGCTCCGGTTCCTCCGCGACTGCGGCGAACCAGTCCGGCGGGCCGTAGTCGTCGTCCTCCGGGCCCGCCGGGCCGCCGCCCACCGTGTCGTACTGCGTCAACGGATCAGGCCTTGGCCGCCGCCGTCTTCTTCGCCGCGGCCGTCTTGGTGGCGGTCGCGGTGATCGGCTTGGCGGCGCCGTCGGCGGCGGGAGCAGCAGCAGCGTCGGCCCCGCCCTCGGCCGGCTCCTCCACCTTCGGGCCGATGCCGAGCTTGCCCTTGATCTTCCGCTCGATCTCGTCGGCGAGCTGCGGGTTGTCCCGCAGGAAGTTGCGGGCGTTCTCCTTGCCCTGGCCGAGCTGGTCGCCCTCGTAGGTGTACCAGGCGCCCGACTTGCGGATGAAGCCGTGCTCCACGCCCATGTCGATCAGGCCGCCCTCGCGGCTGATGCCCACGCCGTAGAGGATGTCGAACTCGGCCTGCTTGAACGGCGCGGCGACCTTGTTCTTGACCACCTTGACGCGGGTGCGGTTGCCGACCGCCTCGGTGCCGTCCTTCAGGGTCTCGATCCGGCGGATGTCGAGGCGGACCGAGGCGTAGAACTTCAGCGCCCGGCCACCCGTCGTGGTCTCCGGCGAACCGAACATCACGCCGATCTTCTCGCGCAGCTGGTTGATGAAGATCGCGGTGGTGTTCGACTGGTTCAGCGCACCGGCGATCTTGCGCAGCGCCTGGCTCATCAGTCGGGCCTGCAGACCGACGTGCGAGTCGCCCATCTCGCCCTCGATCTCGGCGCGCGGCACGAGCGCCGCGACCGAGTCGATGATCACCAGGTCGATCGCGCCGGAGCGGATCAGCATGTCGGTGATCTCCAGCGCCTGCTCACCGGTGTCCGGCTGGCTGACCAGCAGGGCGTCGGTGTCCACGCCGAGCTTCTTGGCGTACTCCGGGTCGAGCGCGTGCTCCGCGTCGACGAACGCGACCGTGCCGCCGGCCTTCTGGGCGTTGGCGGCCAGGTGCAGGGTCAGGGTGGTCTTGCCGGAGGACTCGGGGCCGTAGATCTCGACCACCCGGCCGCGCGGGATGCCGCCGACCCCGAGGGCGACGTCCAGGGCGGTGGACCCGGTGGAGATCACCTCGACCGGCTCGTTGGCCTTCTCGCCGAGGCGCATCACCGAGCCCTTGCCGAACTGCCGCTCGATCTGGGCGAGAGCGGTCTCCAGGGCCTTCTCGCGGTCCGTACCTGCCATGGCTTTTTCCCTCGGGTTCTGTGCTGTGCGCTTCATCGTCCTCGACGCTAGCGCGTCCCACTGACAAACGGGCTCGATCGGGCTCGGCCTGTGGAAAACTCCTCGCCGGAGAGTACAAAGAACATCTGTTCGATTCAAGCGTCGCACGTCCGGGCCGTGCCGCCCCCGGGACACCCCCCGGGGGCGGCGCCCCGGGTCACTCCCCGCGCCTCGTCCCGTCCCCGCCGACCATCCGGCGCAGCCGCCGGGCCGCCTCCCGGCGCAGCTCCCGCCGCGCCCGCCGCTGCTCGCCCCGGTCGATCCGCGGATCGGTGGCCACCTCGTACCGCCGCACGTACGTCCCCACGAAGCCCTGGAGCGTGGCCGCCGCCGGGATCGCGATCACCGCGCCGACCGCGCCGAGCAGCGCCGCGCCCGCGATCACCGAGCCGAAGGCCACCGCCGGGTGCACGTCCACCGTCCGCGCGGTGATCCGCGGCTGCAGCAGGTAGTTCTCGACCTGCTGGTAGACCACCACGAAGACCAGCACCCAGAGCGCGTCCACCGGCTCCACCGTCAGCGCCACCAGCACCGGCAGCGTCCCGGCCAGGTACGTCCCGAGGGTCGGCACGAACTGCGACATGACGCCGACCCAGACCGCCAGCGCCGCCGCGTACGGCAGGTTCAGCAGTTCGAACATCACCCAGTGCCCGGCGGCCGACACCACCGCGAGCAGCGCCCGGGAGTACAGGTAGCCGCCGGTCTTGGCGAGCGCGATCTCCCAGGCCCGCAGCACCTCGCCCTGCTTGGCGGGCGGCAGCATCGAACAGACCGTCCGGCGCACCCGCGGGCCCTCGGCGGTGAAGTAGAAGGTGAACAGCCCGACCGTGAAGGCCTGGAAGAGCCCGCCGATCACGGTGGACGAGACGCCCCAGACGTTGTCGGCGGCCTGCTGGACGTAGTTCTCGATGGTGCCGGAGTCCTTGAGCAACCGATTCTGCAACTCGCCCAGCGAGAGGTCCTGGTGGAAGGTCCGGTTGATCCAGCCGATCAGATTGTCGACCAGGTGCGGAAGGTCCCCCGCGATCTTCGCCACCTGGTCGACCAGCAGCGTGCCGAGCGCGGCGAGGAAGCCCACCACCGCGGCCCCGACCGCCACGAACACCAGGAAGGTCCCCATCCCCCGGCGCACCCCCCGCGCCGCCATCCGGTCCACGGCCGGCTCCAGCGCCAGCGACAGGAAGAACGACACCAGCAGCATCACGAACAGGTCGATCAGCTGCCGGAACGCCCAGTCGGCGAGCTGGAACACCCCCACCAGCACCAGGAACAGCACCATCGCCCGCGGCAGCCAGCGCGGCATCCCGCCGCCCCAGAGCCCCCCGCCCACCGGAGCGCCCTCGGCGCTCCGGTCCGAATTCTTCTGCTCTGCGCTATTTGTCACCCGAACAGTCTGTCCCATGCCGCCCGGAGGCCGGCACTCAGCGCAGCACGCCGGAGACGCCCTGGGTGTCGCAGACCACGCGCCAGACGTCCTTGGCCTCCCAGCCCGACTCCAGCGCCTGGCGCACCGTCCGCCCGCCCAGCTCGCTCATCACGTGGTCGGTCGCGAACGACTCCGCGTACGACTCCCCGAAGTGCGCGTACATCCGTCGCCAGAAATCCGTCAGCCTCATGCCCCGATTATCCCGGACCGCGCCCGCCAGTCCCCGGCCGTCAGCGCGTACTCGACCTCACCGTGCTCACTGCCCGGGATCGTCTCCGGGTAGTCCTCGCGGAACGTACGGACGTACGACAGCCCGCTCTTCTCCATCACCCGCCGCGAGCCCGCGTTCACCGTCATGGTGTACGCCACCACCCGCTCCACCCCCAGCTCCATGAACCCGCGCCGGACCAGCGCCCGCGCTCCCTCCGTCGCGTACCCGCGCCCCCACGCGGCCCGCCGCAGGCGGTACCCGAGCTCGACCTCCCCGCGCTCCCCCTCCCGCGTCGGCCGGAACTCGAACCACCCCAGGAACGCCCCGCCCGCCCGCTCCTCGGCCGCCCACCAGCCGAGGTCGCCGTACCGCCGGTAGTGCTCCAGGTACTGCGGCAACAACTCCTCCTCGACCCACTCCCGCGGGCTCGGGCGCCCCCCGGTGAGGAAGCGCATCACCGCGGGGTCCCCGTCCAGCTCCACGAGCCGGTCCGCGTCCGCCGCCGTGAAGCGCCGCAGCACCAGCCGCTCGGTCGTCAGGAACACCGCCGCGTCCGATTCACCCATGCCCCGATCCTCACCCCCGTCCCGCCGCCCCGTCACCTGCTTTTCCCCGCCCCCACCACCCGACGGGCGCGCGGGGCGCGGCCCGCGCGCCCGCAACGGAATCCGCGCCCCCGTCACCGGGGCAGCGCCAGCAGCCCCGCACCGAAGTACTGCCGCTCCCCGCAGCCGAACACCCCCGCGGGACACCCCGGTGCCGCCGCCCCCGCCAGCACCCCCGCCAGCCCGTCCGCCCCCAGTTCCGGACGCAGGGCCGCCACCACCGCCACCGCCCCGGTCACGTGCGCGGCCGCCATCGAGGTCCCCGCCAGCGCGGCGTACCGCCCGTCCGGCCAGTCGGAGACGATCGCGCCCTGCGGCCCGCCGTCCGGGTCGCCCCCCGGCGCGGCCAGCGAGACCCGTCCGCGCCCGTAGTTGGAGTAGCCCGCCGGGTGCCCGTCCCGGTTGACCGCGGTGACGGTGACCACCCCGGGAAGCTCGCCGGGCAGCCGCACGCACTCGGTGCCCAGGTGGCGGACGGGCGCCGGCCCCGAGAGCCGGTCGTTGGGGCTCCGGTCGTCGGTCCGCCCGGCGCCGAGGTCCTGCCCGTCGTTGCCCGCCGAGGCGACCACCACCGCCCCCTTCCGCCGGGCGTACCCGACGGCCCGCCCGACGGCCGCGGTCAGTGCGGCCTGGTCCCGGTCCTCGGGGCAGTTGTACTTCCACGGGTCGGCGAAGTAGCTGTTGTTGATCGCCCTGGCCCCGTGGTCGGCGGCCCAGAGCATGCCGCAGACGACGTTCTCGGCGTAGTACTGCCCGAGCGGCCCGAGCAGCCGGACGGCGGCGATCCGTACGCCCGGCGCGACCCCGGTGACGCCGTGGCCGTCCCGGGTGGCGCCCACGATCCCGGCGACGTGCGTGCCGTGGCCGCTCTCGACCACCCCGGGGTCCGGCCGCCAGGCGCCGGTCCGGGCGTCGGGCCGGCCGTCCGCGCAGGAGGCGGAGGCCTTGGGGTCGACGGCGGCACGCAGGTCCGGGTGGGTGTCGTCGACGCCGGAGTCCAGCACGGCGACCAGCACCTTGTGCAGCACGTCGGCGCCCGGCACCGCAGCCCCGGCCGGCGCCGAACCCCCGCCCCGCACCGCGCCTGCGGCCGGCGGCGCGCCACCGGACACCGCCGAGGCATCGCCCGCCCGGACGCCGGCGCCCCCGACCATGGCGAGGTTCCAGGCGCCCGCCTCCCCCGGATCGGGCACCGTCACGGTCCCGGAGTCCGCCCGGTCACCACCGCGCGGAAGGACGTCCCCGCTCCGGCCCGTCCCGGCCGCCGGCCGCGCGCCGGTGCCCGCCGAGAAGTCGCCCGCCCCCGCCACCGCCCGCGGCGGCGCGACCACCGGCGCGGTCCTGGTCGCCCCGACGGCGGCGATCCCGGGCCGGGCCCGCACCCGGTCGGCGAACGGGCCGGTCGCGTACACCAGCGCGGCCCCGATCTGCGGGTACTCCTGGACCACCTGCCCGCCCACGGCCCGGCTCTCCGTTCCGGCCCGGGCCGCGCCGGCGGCGTCCTCGCCCTCGGCCAGCACCAGGTAGCTGAGGTACGCCCGCCCCGATCCGGACACGTACGGGACGGCGCCACCCACCACGAGCGCCGTGAGCAGCATCGCGAGCAGCGCCCGGGCGGGCCCGCCGGCCCGGCGGCGCCGGACGGTCCTGCCCGACGGGTGCACCTGCGCCATCGCACGGTCTCCGCTCGTCGGTCCGGTGGGTCACGACTGGATCAAGCATCCGATTCCTCACCATATGAGCGGATTGTTGTTTCTGCTCCCCGGCTTGCACCCCTCCCCGCACCCCTCCCCCGCACCTCCCGCCCGTCCCCTCCCGAACCGCCCTCCAGGTCCCCCGTCCCGGCCCACCTCCACTTGTCGGTCCCACCCGGCACCATGGGGGCATGGCGCCCCCGCACCCGACCCCGCCCGCCGACGACCCCCTGGCCGGTTTCGCCCCGGCCACCCGGGCCTGGTTCACCGGCGCCTTCTCCGCCCCCACCGCCGCCCAGTCCGAGGCCTGGCGGGCCATCCGGCGGGAGACGGACGTCCTGGTGGTCGCCCCCACCGGCTCCGGCAAGACGCTGGCCGCCTTCCTCTCCGCCCTCGACCGCCTCAGCACCACCCCGCCCCCCGCCGAGCCCAGGCGCCGCTGCCGGGTCCTCTACGTCTCGCCGCTCAAGGCGCTCGCGGTGGACGTCGAACGGAACCTGCGCGCCCCGCTGGCCGGCCTGCGCCAGGCCGCCGTCCGGCTCGGCCTGCCCGAACCGGAGGTCCAGGTCGCCATCCGCTCCGGCGACACCCCGGCCGCCGACCGCCGCCGCTTCGCGACCCACCCGCCGGACATCCTGATCACCACCCCCGAGTCGCTGTTCCTGCTGCTCACCTCCGCCTCCCGGGAGGCCCTGCGCGGCGTGGACACGGTGATCCTGGACGAGGTGCACGCGGTCGCCGGCACCAAGCGCGGCGCGCACCTCGCGCTCAGCCTGGAGCGGCTGGACGAGCTGCTGGACCGCCCGGCCCGCCGGATCGGCCTGTCCGCGACGGTCCGCCCGGTCGAGGAGGTGGCCCGCTTCCTGAGCCCCCGGCGCGGCGCCGCCGTGGTCCAGCCCGCCTCCGAGAAGGAGTTCGACCTCTCGGTGGTCGTCCCCGTCCCCGACCTGGACGACCTGCCCGCCGCCCCGGCCACCGGCGGCTCCGCCGGCACCGACCCGCAGCGGCAGGCGTCGATCTGGCCGCACGTCGAGGAGCGGATCGTCGACCTGGTCGAGGCGCACCGCTCGACCATCGTCTTCGCCAACTCCCGCCGGCTGGCCGAGCGGCTGTGCAACCGGCTGAACGAGATCGCCTACGAGCGCGCCACCGGCACCGCCGTCCCCGGGGCGCACGCCCCGGCCGAGCTGATGGGCGGCTCGGGCGCGGCCAAGGGCGCGCCCCCGGTGATCGCCCGGGCCCACCACGGCTCCGTCTCCAAGGAGCAGCGGTCGCTCGTCGAGGAGGAGTTGAAGGCCGGCCGGCTGCCCGCCGTGGTCGCCACCTCCAGCCTGGAGCTGGGCATCGACATGGGCGCCGTCGAGCTGGTCGTCCAGGTCGAGTCCCCGCCCTCGGTCGCCTCCGGCCTGCAGCGGGTCGGCCGGGCCGGCCACCAGGTCGGCGCCGTCTCCACCGGTGTCTTCTTCCCCAAGTACCGGGGGGACCTCGTGCAGTCCGCCGTGGTCACCGAGCGGATGCGGGCCGGCCGGATCGAGTCGCTGCGCATCCCGCGCAACCCGCTGGACGTGCTCGCCCAGCAGCTGGTCGCGATGACGGCCCTGGACGCCTGGCCGGTGGACGAGCTGCTCGCCGTGGTCCGCCGCGCCGCCCCCTTCGCCACCCTCCCGCAGTCCGCGTTCGACGCCGTGCTCGACATGCTGGCCGGCCGCTACCCCTCGGACGCCTTCGCCGAGCTGCGCCCCCGCCTGGTGTGGGACCGGGTGGCCGGCACGGTGACCGGCCGCCCCGGCGCCCAGCGGCTGGCCGTCACCTCCGGCGGCACCATCCCCGACCGCGGCCTGTTCGGCGTCTTCATCGCCGGCACCACCGCGTCCGATTCGAAGGCGGGGAAGAAGGGCGGTGGCGGGCGACGGGTGGGCGAGCTCGACGAGGAGATGGTCTACGAGTCCCGCGTCGGCGACGTGTTCACCCTCGGCACCACCTCCTGGCGGATCGAGGAGATCACCCACGACAAGGTGCTGGTCACCCCGGCTCCCGGCGTCCCCGGCCGGCTCCCGTTCTGGAAGGGCGACACCCTCGGCCGTCCGCTCGAACTCGGCCGCGCCCTCGGCGCCTTCACCCGCGAACTGGGCGCCCTCCGGCCCGAGGCCGCCACCGCGCGCCTCCAGCAGGCCGGCCTGGACGACTGGGCGGCCGCCAACCTGCTGGACTACCTGGCCGAGCAGCGCGCCGCCTGCGGCCACCTCCCGGACGACCGCACCATCGTGGTCGAGCGCTTCCGGGACGAGCTCGGCGACTGGCGGATCGTCATCCACTCCCCCTTCGGCGCCCAGGTGCACGCCCCCTGGGCGCTCGCCCTCGGCGCCCGGCTGCGCGAGAAGCACGGCCTGGACCCGCAGGTCATGCACGCCGACGACGGCATCGTGCTGCGCCTGCCCGACGCCGACCTGCTGGCCGCCGACTTCGACTTCGGCGGCCCCCCGGAGCAGACGGTCCCGGACGAGGCGCCGGTCGGCGCCGACGCCGCCCTGTTCGACCCCGGCGAGATCGAGCAGCTGGTCACCGACCAGGTCGGCGGCTCCGCCCTGTTCGCCTCCCGCTTCCGGGAGTGCGCCGGCCGCGCCCTGCTGCTCCCCCGCCGCAGCCCCGGCCGCCGCACCCCGCTCTGGCAGCAGCGCCAGCGCGCCGCCCAGTTGCTCGAAGTCGCCTCCGAGTACGGCTCGTTCCCGATCGTCCTGGAGGCCGTCCGGGAGTGCCTGCAGGACGTGTTCGACGTCCCCGGCCTGGTCGAGCTGATGGGCGATCTGGAGTCCCGCGCCGTCCGCCTGGTCGAGGTCACCACCCCGGAACCCTCGCCCTTCGCCCGCTCGCTGCTGTTCGGCTACGTCGCCCAGTTCCTCTACGAGGGCGACACCCCGCTCGCCGAGCGCCGTGCCGCCGCCCTCTCGCTCGACTCCCGGCTGCTGTCCGAACTCCTCGGCCAGGCCGAACTGAGCGAACTGCTCGACCCGCAGGTGCTCACCGAGCTGGAGGCCGAGCTCCAGCGCCTCACCCCCGAGCGCCGGATCAAGGACGCCGAGGGTGTCGCCGACGCCCTGCGCCTGCTCGGCCCGCTCACCGAGGCCGAGTTGACGCTCCGCGGCGCCGATCCGCTCTGGGCCCTGGAGCTGGAGGCGGCCCGCCGGGTGATCCAGGTCCGGATCGCCGGCGAGCAGCGCTGGACGGCGATCGAGGACGCCGGACGGCTGCGCGACGCGCTGGGCACGCCGCTGCCGGTGGGTGTCCCGGAGGCCTTCACCGAACCGGTCAAGGATCCGCTGGGCGATCTGATCGCCCGCCACGCCCGCACCCACGGCCCGTTCACCGCCGCGGAGGCCGCCGCCCGCTACGGCCTGGGCGGCGCCGTGGTCGCCGGCACCCTGCACCGCCTGACCGCCGCCGGCCGGCTGGTCCAGGGCCGCTTCAGGCCCTCCGAGAGCCACACCGCCCCCGAGTGGTGCGACGCCGAGGTGCTGCGCCGGTTGCGCCGCCGCTCGCTGGCGGCCCTGCGCCAGGAGGTCGAGCCGGTCCCGCCGCGCGCCCTGGCCGCCTTCCTGCCGCAGTGGCAGCACCTGTCCGGCCACCGGCTGCGCGGCCCGGACGGCCTGCTGCGGGTGGTCGAGCAGCTCCAGGGCACCGCCCTGCCCGCCTCCGCGCTGGAGAAGCTGATCCTCCCGGCCCGGCTCACCGACTACTCCCCCGGTCTGCTGGACGAGCTGATGGCGGCCGGCGAGGTCGGCTGGTGCGGGGCCGGCGCGCTGCCCGGCAAGGACGGCTGGCTCAGCCTGCACCTCGCCGAGAACGCCCACCTGCTGCGCCCCGAGCCCGTTCCGCCCGCGCTCACCCCGGTGCACAGCGCCCTGATGTCCGCGCTGGCCGGCGGCTACGGCCTGTTCTTCCGCCAGCTCGTCCAGCAGCTGCCGGAGGAGACCGCCGAGGCGGAGATCGTCGAGGCGCTCTGGGACCTGGTCTGGGCCGGTCACGTCACCAACGACACCCTCGCCCCGCTGCGCGCCCTGCTCGGCTCCGGCCGGACGGCGGGCGCCACCGCCCACCGCGCGCCGAGGTCCACCCCGCGCGGCCGCTACGGCGGCGCCGGCCGCGCCTTCGGCCGGGTCGGCGGCGCCCTGCGCAGCGGCCCGCCGACGGTGGCCGGCCGGTGGTCGCTGCTGCCCGCCTTCGCCGCCGACCCGACGGTCCGGGCCACCGCCCGGGCGCAGAGCCTGCTGGACCGGCACGGCCTGCTCACCCGGGGCACGGTGGCGGCCGAACGGGTGCCCGGCGGCTTCGCCGGCGTCTACCGGGTGCTCGCCGCGATGGAGGAGCGCGGCCGGGCCCGCCGGGGCTACTTCGTCGAGGGCCTGGGCGGCGCCCAGTTCGCCATGGAGGGCGCGGCGGACCGGCTGCGCTCGGTGAACGGCCGGCTGGAGCGGGCCCGGGCCGCCGAGTGGCCGGCCGCCCCGCTGGGCGAGCCGCCGCAGACGCTGGTGCTGGCGGCAGCGGACCCGGCCAACGCGTACGGCGCCGCCCTGCCCTGGCCCGAGCCGCCCACCGCCCCCGGCGGCAAGGAGTCCACCGCCCACCGCCCGGGGCGCAAGGCGGGCGCCCTGGTGGTCCTGGTGGACGGCGAGCCGGCGCTGTACGTCGAGCGCGGCGGCAAGTCCCTGCTGGCCTGGCCGCAGGACGGAGCCACCCTGGCGCTGGCGGCCGGGGCGCTCGCGGCCGCCGTCCGGGAGGGCGCGCTCGGCAGCGTGACGGTCGAGCGGGCCAACGGCGAGCCCGCCCTCGGCTCGGATCTCGGCCGCGCCCTGGAGGAGGCCGGCTTCCACGCCACCCCGCGCGGCCTGCGCCTGCGCCCCTGACCGCGCGGTTCCGGCCCCGCCGCGGGGACCGTGGGGGAACGCCGAAAGGCCGGAGGCCGCGGGGTCGGACCCCGCGGCCTCCGGCCCCGTCGAATCACCCGGTCGGCGGCAGCTGTACCTCCACCGGCTCCACCGGTGCCACCGGCTCCGCCCGCGGACGCCGGGCCGGTCCGGTCGCGTTCCAGTCGGCGTGGACCGGGATGAGACCGAGTCCCCAGCCGCCGGCCGCGAGCAGCCCCAGCACCGCACCGTCGGTCAGCTGCCCCCGGACCACCAGGAGCCACCAGGCGAGCCCGGCCGCCGAGAGCGCCAGCAGCCGGCGCACCGGACGCCGTACCCGGGTGGACAGCCGCGCCCGGGCCCGTATTCGGGCCATCGGGCGCGTCTGCGCGTCTGTTCGCACGACCGCCCTCCCTTCGCTCGCCCCGGGCAGGGGCGCCCGGGAGTCGAGGCCGGGATCAGGCGGCGACCACGTCCATCGCGGCGGCCTTGGGCGACAGGGTCGCCCGGTCGGCGCCGGGGGCGGGCAGCGGAACCGGTTCGAGTACCGGCCTCAGCAGATCACCTTCGGAGAGGGTGGCCATCGCCGCAAGTTCGGCGAGCGACAGTTCGTCGCTGACCTCGCGCATGACCTCGGACATCCGGACATCGAGCGCGTCGCAGATGGCGGAGAGCAGCTCCGAGGACGCCTCCTTCTGTCCCCGCTCGACCTCGGAGAGGTATCCGAGCGAAACCCTGGCGGCCGCCGACACCTCGCGGAGTGTGCGGCCCTGGCGCTGGCGCTGCCGACGCAGTACATCGCCCAGTAGGCGACGAAGCAGGATCATCGGTGCCTCCCTCCTCGGACTGCGGATCGAGATGTCACGACCCCACCGTACCGCCTTGCCCGCTTCGCGTGCGGGGACCCTGGTCGTGTTCACTCTGGGCTGCAAGGCCGTCCCCCTCCTCGTTCCGGTGTCGTACCGGGGTTCGCGGGCCCCTCGTGGTACCCGTCGCGACCCGCCCCGCCACCGTCACGCAACTCGTTCGCCACCTGGTTTCTGCCCAACCAGGGTGTTGGATGTAACACGATCCTCCAGCTGTCCCATACCCGCGCACCGGATCGCCGGATCCCGGTTCGGTGGAGATCCCCGCCCGGCGGGGCTCCTACCGTGCGAACCGACCGACCAGCAGCTCCAGCGCCGCGGTCACCGCCCCGTGACGGATTGTGGCACGACCCCCCGACAGCAGGGGAGAACTGACCAGAGTTCCCCCCGGGCCGGCGACCGCCAGGTGCACCGTGCCCACCGGCCGCCCGTCCTGCGGGTCGGGCCCGGCCACCCCGGTCGTCGCGAGCCCGTACGTGGCCCCCAGCAATCCGCGCACGCCCTCGGCCATCTGCCGGGCCACCACCGGATGGACCGGCCCGTACACGTCCAGCAGGCCCTCGTCGACCCCGAGCACCGAGGCCTTCAGTTCGGTCGCGTACGCGGTGACCGAGCCCCGGAAGGTCGCGGACGCCCCGGGGACGTCCACCAGCGCGGCGGCCAGCAGACCCCCGGTCAGCGATTCGGCGACCGCGAGCGTGCCGCCCTCGGCCCGCAGCGCGGCGTGCGCCCGCTCCGCCAGCTCGTAGTCCCGCTCCGCCGCGTCCCGCTGCGCCACGTCCCGCTCCGCCACCCGGTCTCCCCCGTCGCTCAGCGGCCGGCCCGGGCCGCGGCCTGTCCCTCGCGGCGCAGTCGCACCGCCTGTCCGATGTAGTCCAGCGCGGTGCCGACGGTCAGCACTACCGCCAGGCCCATCAGCACGGCCCGCCCGGTGGCCAGCCAGCCGGTCAGCGGCAGCACGTACATGCCGACCGCGGTGCCCTGGGTGAGCGTCTTGAGCTTGCCGCCGCGGCTGGCCGGGATGACGCCGTAGCGGATCACCCAGAAGCGCATCAGCGTGATGCCGAGCTCGCGGGCCAGGATCACCACGGTGACCCACCAGGGCAGGTCGCCGAGCACCGAGAGGCCGATCAGCGCCGAGCCCATGATCGCCTTGTCGGCGATCGGGTCGGCGATCTTGCCGAAGTCGGTGACCAGGCCCTTGCGCCGGGCGAGCTCGCCGTCGAACAGGTCGGTGATCATCGCGATCGCGAACGCCGCCCAGGCGACCGCGCGCCACTTGGGGTTGTGCCCGTCGTCGGCGAACAGCAGGGCCACGAAGACCGGCACCAGCAGCACCCGGACCATCGTGAGCACGTTGGCGATGTTCCAGACCCCCGGGGCGGACGCCGCCGCGGCCACCGGTCTGCCCGGGTGGGCCGCGGCCGGGGCGACGGGCCCCTTGGTCATTCCCCGACTCCCGAGACCGTGGCCCCCGTGACCTCGGCGCCCGGGGTCCTGGGCGGTCGCACCTGCTCCAGCGCCTCGGCGATCAGGTCGACGCCCTCGCTGGCGACCACCTTGGCCCGCCAGAACTGGCCGATCCCGGGCGCCTCGACGCCGGTGAGGGTGGTCAGGCCGTCGGTCTCCGGGGCCTGGTGGGCGGAGCGGCCCTCGACCACGCCGTCCTCGATCGACTCGATCAGCACCTCGACCTCGGTGCCGATCCGCTGCTCGGCCCGCTGGGCGGTCATCTCCTCGGCCAGCCGGCTCAGCCGGTCCAGGCGGTCGGCGATCACGTCCTCGGCGAGCTTGCCGTCGTAGGTCGCGGCCTCGGTGCCGTCCTCGTCCGAGTAGCCGAAGACGCCGATCGCGTCCAGCCCGGCGTGGGTGACGAAGCGCTCCAGCTCGGCGAAGTCCTCCTCGGTCTCACCGGGGAAGCCGACGATGAAGTTGGACCGGGCGCCGGCCTGCGGGGCCTTGCCGCGGATGGTCCCCAGCAGTTCCAGGAACTGGTCGGTGGAGCCGAAGCGGCGCATCCGGCGCAGCACGGCGGGTGCCGAGTGCTGGAAGGACAGGTCGAAGTAGGGCACCACGTCGGCGGTCCCGGTCATCGAGTCGATCAGGCCCGGGCGCATCTCGGCCGGCTGGAGGTAGGAGACCCGGACCCGCTCGACGCCCTCGATCGCGGCGATCTCGCCGAGCAGCGTCTCCAGCAGCCGGATGTCGCCGAGGTCCTTGCCGTACGAGGTGTTGTTCTCGCTCACCAGGACGATCTCCCGCACGCCCTGCCCGGCCAGCCACTGGGCCTCGTTCAGCACGTCGGAGGGGCGCCGGGAGATGAAGGAGCCGCGGAAGGCCGGGATGGCGCAGAAGGAGCAGCGGCGGTCGCAGCCGGAGGCGAGCTTGACCGAGGCCACCGGGTTGTCGTCCAGCCGCTTGCGCAGGGTGCGCGGGCCGGAGGCGGGGGCGACGCCGTCCGGCAGGTCGGTGATCGGCTCGGCGGGGGCCTCGGCGCCGTGGCCGGGCAGCGCGACGGCCTCGGCGGCGGACTGCCGCTCGGCCGGGCTGATCGGCAGCAGCTTGCGGCGGTCGCGGGGCAGGTGCGGGGCGTGGTGGCCGCCGGAGAGGATCGTCTGCAGGCGGTCGGAGATGTTGGTGTAGTCGTCGAAGCCGAGCACGCCGTCGGCCTCGGGCAGCGCGTCGGCGAGCTCCTTGCCGTACCGCTCGGCCATGCAACCGACCGCGACGACGGCCTGGGTGCGGCCGTGCCCCTTGAGGTCGTTGGCCTCCAGCAGGGCGTCCACGGAGTCCTTCTTGGCGGCCTCGACGAAGCCGCAGGTGTTGACCACGGCGACGTCCGCTTCGGCGGCGTCGTCGACGAGCAACCAGCCGTCGGCTTCCAGTCGCCCGGCGAGTTCCTCGGAGTCCACCTCGTTGCGGGCGCATCCGAGCGTGACAAGGGCGACAGTACGGCGTTCAGGCATAGGCCCAAGATTAACGCGCGGGCTCCGGTGCCGTTGGCCCCGGAGTCCGCGCGCCTCGGATCAGCTGATCATCAGCGGGCCGTCCGGCCCCTGTGGTCAGCCAGCCTGCGGGTCTCCGGGGGTGTACGTGACGTGCACCACCTGGCCGTCCTTGCCGAGGAGGCCGAGGTCCTTCCCGTTGACGTACGCGTGCACGGCCCCGCCGTTGCCGAGCACCAGCTTGATCTGCCGGGGGTCGGTGAAGGTCTGGTCCTGGCCGTTGCTGATGTTGTTCTGGAACAGCGACTTTCCGCTGCCGTCCATCGCCGAGACCCAGCTGGTGCCCTCGGCGACCAGCTTCACGGTGACCTTGTCGGCCGGGACGGCGGCGATCGCGGCGGCGCTGGGCACGGGAGCCGGCGGCTGGACGGCGGGCGTGGCGGCGGGGGCCACCGAGCCGGTCCCCGAGCCGCTGGGCAGCGGCGCGCTGGCCGAGCCGGTGGTGCCGCGCCCGCCCGTGCCGCTGACCAGGTTGAAGCCGATCAGCGCGACCACGGCGACGATCGCGGCGACCATGGCGGCCGCCCAGTTCGGCCGGCCGCGGCGGGGCACCTTGATCGGGCCGCTGTCGATCAGCTGGGTCGCCGGGCGCCTGGCGGCGGGCGGGCCGCCGTGCGCGGCGTCGTACCGGGCGACCAGCGCCTCACCGTCCAGACCGACCACCCGGGCGATCAGGCGGATGTGCCCGCGGGCGTAGAAGTCGCCGCCGCAGCGGGCGAAGTCGTCCGCCTCGACGGCATGGACGATCGGCACCCGGACCCGGGTGGCGGTACTCACCTGGTCCACCGTGAGCCCCGCGTCGATCCGGGCGGTGGACAGCACCCGGCCGATGCTCGGGGCATCGGCCGCCTGCACCACGTCGTCGGCCGGTTCGAGGGGCGGCATGGTGTTCTCGCGGTCGGAGGACTTGCCGATGGTCACGGGGCACGCCTTTCGAGCGGATGGCCACCTGCTGGGGAACAGTCTAGGGGCGTGGGCGGATCGTTTCTCAAGCGGAACGGGCCGAATGCGCACTCCCGGTCCGACCGGGGTCCGGCACCGCGCCGACGGGCCGTCAGCGCGGCCGCGCGGGGAACCCGGGGTCCGCTTTCCGCGGTGTGACGCGGTGTACGCACGTTCGGTTCCCCACGTGGCGCCTACCCCCCTCCGAACGAGTGACACCTCGCCCAGGACACGGGCCGGGCCCCGACCGGGCCCGTCCGTCAGCCCCGAAGGGTGATCAGCACCCCGTCCAGCTCGTCCGGCTTCACCAGCACGTCGCGGGCCTTGGAGCCCTCGCTCGGACCGACGATCCCGCGCGACTCCATCAGGTCCATCAGCCGGCCCGCCTTCGCGAAGCCGACCCGGAGCTTGCGCTGGAGCATCGAGGTCGAGCCGAACTGGGTGGAGACCACCAGCTCGGCCGCCTGGATCAGCAGGTCCAGGTCGTCGCCGATCTCCTCGTCGATCTCCTTCTTCGGCCCGCCCCCGACCGTCACGTCGTCCCGGTAGACGGCGGTCAGCTGGTCCTTGCAGTGCTGCACCACCCTGGCGATCTCCGCCTCGGTGACGAACGCGCCCTGCATGCGGATCGGCTTGCTGGCGCCCATCGGCAGGAAGAGCGCGTCGCCCTTGCCGATCAGCTTCTCCGCGCCGGGCTGGTCCAGGATGACCCGGGAGTCGGCCATCGCGGAGGTCGCGAAGGCCAGCCGGGACGGCACGTTGGCCTTGATCAGGCCGGTGACCACGTCCACCGAGGGCCGTTGGGTGGCGAGCACCAGGTGGATGCCGGCCGCGCGGGCCAGCTGGGTGATCCGGACCACCGAGTCCTCGACGTCGCGCGGCGCGACCATCATCAGGTCGGCCAGCTCGTCGACGATCACCAGCAGGTACGGGTACGGCGTCAGCTCGCGCTCGCTGCCGAGCGGCGGGGTGACCTTGCCGGCCCGCACCGCCGCGTTGAAGTCGTCCACGTGCCGGAAGCCGAACGCCGCGAGGTCGTCGTAGCGCATGTCCATCTCGCGCACCACCCACTGGAGGGCCTCGGCGGCCTTCTTGGGGTTGGTGATGATCGGCGTGATCAGGTGCGGGATGCCCTCGTACGCGGTCAGCTCTACCCGCTTGGGGTCGACCAGCACCATCCGCACCTCGTCCGGGGTGGCCCGGGCGAGGATCGAGGTGATCAGGCAGTTGATGCAGGAGGACTTGCCCGCGCCGGTCGCGCCGGCCACCAGGATGTGCGGCATCTTGGCGAGGTTGGCCATCACGGTGTGGCCCTCGACGTCCTTGCCCATGCCGACGACCATCGGGTGGGTGTCCTCGGCGGCCGTGCGCGAGCGCAGCAGGTCGCCGAGGTTGACCATCTCGCGGTCCCGGTTGGGGATCTCGATCCCGACCGCGGACTTTCCGGGGATCGGGCTGATGATCCGCACGTCCGGGCTGGCCACCGCGTACGCGATGTTCTTGGCGAGCGCGGTGATCCGCTCCACCTTGACGGCCGGGCCGAGCTCGACCTCGTAGCGGGTGACCGTCGGCCCCCGGGTGAAGCCGGTGACCTTGGCGTCCACCTTGAACTCGGCGAAGGTGCCGGTGAGCTGGGCGACCACCTCG
Source organism: Kitasatospora sp. NPDC048715 (assembly GCF_043198905.1). Taxonomy (NCBI): domain Bacteria; kingdom Bacillati; phylum Actinomycetota; class Actinomycetes; order Kitasatosporales; family Streptomycetaceae; genus Kitasatospora; species Kitasatospora sp. NPDC048715. The sequence goes on from NZ_JBICVH010000027.1 coordinate 138,004, forward strand.
TCGTTGAGGGCGCTGCGGGCCTTGGCCGGGCCGCCGCGCTCCAGCAGGTCGAGCGAGGGCAGGGCGTAGGTGACGCCCTCGCCGAACTGCAGCTGCTCCATCCGCACCGGCGCCGCGCCGTGCTCCTCGGGCGCGCCCGGGCCGCCGCTGCGGGCGGCGGGGACGGCGGCCTCCTCCGGCGGGGCGGTGCGGTCCTGCACCTGGTGCATCATGTCCGCCACCGCGGAGGAGGCGGGCACGCCGTAGACCAGGGCGCCGTCCAGGTCCGCGGCCGCGCCGGCGGCGAGGTCGCGGGTGGCGTACGGGTCCAGCGGCTCCTTGTCCAGGGAGATCCGCTCGACGTCCTCCGGCTCCTCGGCGGGCTTGCGCCGGCGGCGGCGCCGGCGGGCGGCCACCTCGTCCGAGGGGTCGTCACCGCCGGTGTCCACGGTGAACGGCAGCGCGTCGGGGTCGGCGTCCTCCGGCGGGTCGGTGGACAGCTCGCGCTCCGGCGCGCGCCCCCACCGCTCGTCCTCCGGCCCGGGCTCGACCACGCCCAGCCGTATGCCGATCCCCCGCACCCGCTCGCCGATCCGGTTGATCGGGGTGGCGGTGACCACCAGCAGGCCGAAGAAGGCCAGCAGCAGGAGCAGCGGCACGGCGAGCGCCGGCCCGGCGGCGGCCATCATCGGGGTGGACGCGGCCCAGCCGATGATTCCGCCGGCCGCCCTTATCCGGGAGGCGCCGCTGCCCATCATGGGCGCGCCGCAGCCGATGTGGACCAGGCCGAGGACGCCGACCAGCAGCGCGCTCAGCCCGATCATGATCCGTCCGTTGGCCTCCGGCAGCTCCGGGTGGCGCCAGAGCCTGATCGCCATCGCGGCCAGCAGGAACGGCACCAGCACGTCGAGCCGGCCGAACAGCCCGGACACCACGGCGGTGGCCCCCTCCCCCAGCCAGCCCTGCGGGCTGAACCAGGTGCCGGCCGCGGTCACCAGCGCGAGCGCGAACAGCAGCAGTCCCACGCCGTCCTTGCGGTGGTCCGGATGCAGGTTCTTGGCGCCGTCGCCGAAGCCCCGGAAGATCGCCGCGATCGGGCTGGCCAGGGCGTTGAGCGCGCCCATCAGCACCGATCTGGACGGCTTCGGCGGCGCGGGTGCGGCCGGCTTGGCCGCCGCCTTCTTCGCGGGAGCCGCCTTCCCGGCCGCCGCCTTCTTCGCGGGCGGCTTGCCCGGGGCCTTCGCCGCGGCCTTCCCGGACGCTCCCGGACTCGACTTGCGTGCTGCGTTCCCGGGCGTGCGAGTGGCCATGGGTCAGCAGCCTACCGGGGCCGACGACCACTGCACATGTGCCCGAGTCCGGGCGCCGGGACGTGTCGCAGACACACCGTCACCCTGACCGGGATTCACCCGGTCGCCGCACCGGACCACCCGGACGGGTGAACCCCGGCAGGGGATCAGGAACTGCCCGGACGCATCGCGTCCAGGGCCCGGCGCAGCCCGGCGAGCTTGCGCTCCAGGTGTGCCGCGGTGGCGGCCACCCCGGCGTCCTCGCCCCCGTCCAGCTGCTTGCCGAGCGCCTCCGCCTGCTCCTCGACCGCCGCCAGCCGCGCGGACAGCTCACCCAGCAGCGCCCCGCCGAGGGCCCGCTCGTCGCCGCCCTCCTCCAGCTGCAGGCGCAGCAGCGCGGCCTGCTCCTTCAGCTGGCAGTTCTTCGCGTACAGGTCGACGAAGACGGAGACCTTGGCGCGCAGCACCCACGGGTCGAAGGGCTTGGAGATGTAGTCCACCGCGCCGGCCGCGTAGCCGCGGAAGGTGTGGTGCGGGCCGTGGTTGATCGCGGTCAGGAAGATGATCGGGATGTCCCGGGTGCGCTCGCGGCGCTTGATGTGGGCGGCGGTCTCGAAGCCGTCCATCCCCGGCATCTGGACGTCCAGCAGGATCACCGCGAAGTCGTCGGTGAGCAGCGCCTTCAGTGCCTCCTCACCCGAGGCCGCACGGACCAGTGTCTGGTCCAGGGCCGAGAGGATCGCCTCCAGCGCCAGCAGGTTCTCCGGTCGGTCGTCGACCAGGAGGATCTTGGCCTTCTGCATCAGGGCTCGCCCTCCTGTCGCCTGCCTGCCGCCCGGTGCAGGCACCCGCGTACTGCCCACCGCTACCCCGGTCATGCTAGCCGCACCCCCTCGCCCGGCACATCGCCCCGTCGTGACCCGATCCGGGGCGGCGCGCAGCCAGTGCTCCGGCGCACGCTCAGCAGCGTGTCGCCATCCGGTCACTGTTCGCAACGATCGGTGACCCTACCCGGTTCCCGGGCCCGACCGCCAGCAAACCGGCCGACCGGCCGACGTGAACCCCGGGGCCCGGTCGGGGCTTCACGCCTCCCCCCGCGATCACGCGCGGTCCGCGTTCAGCCACTCGCGCATGACCGACAGCAGGTGGTCGGTCTCCACCGGCTTGGTGATGTGGTCGGTGGCACCCGCCTGCAGCGACTTCTCCCGGTCGCCCTTCATCGCCTTGGCGGTCAGCGCGATGATCGGCAGGCCCGCGAACTGGGGCATCCGGCGGATCGCCTCGGTGGTCGCGTAGCCGTCCATCTCCGGCATCATGATGTCCATCAGGACCAGCGCCACGTTCTCGTGCTGCTCCAGCATCTCGATGCCCTCGCGGCCGTTCTCGGCGTACAGGACGGTCAGGCCGTGCTGCTCCAGCACGCTGGTGAGCGCGAACACGTTGCGGACGTCGTCGTCCACGATCAGCACCTGCTGGCCGTCGAAGCGCCGGTCGCCGTTGACCGGGCGGGGCTGGAGGGGCTCCACCGTCCGCGGTCCGGCGGCGCTCTCCAGGGCGGCGCTGCGCCGGCGCTCCACCGCGCCGCGGCGGCGCTCCTCGGCCAGCTCGCGGACCTCCTGGGCCCAGTGGTCGGCCGGGTTCTCGCCGACCGGCACCGGCAGGCCCACCGGGGTCACCCCGACCGAGGCGCGCGGCGTCAGGCCGGCCGGCACGGTCGAGCGGGGGTCGCCGACGGCCTCCGGGGCCTCGGTGCGCAGCGGCAGGTAGAGCGTGAAGGTCGAGCCCTTGCCCAGTTCGCTCTCGGCGTGGATCTCGCCGCCGAGCAGCCGGGCGATCTCGCGGCTGATGGACAGGCCGAGGCCGGTGCCGCCGTACTTGCGGCTGGTGGTGCCGTCGGCCTGCTTGAACGCCTCGAAGATCTCGCGCAGCTTGTTCCCGGGGATTCCGATGCCGGTGTCGGAGACCGCGAAGGCGATCAGCTCGTCGTCCGGGCCCTGGATCGAGCCGGACTCCAGCAGCCGCTCGCGCACGTCCTGCGGGACCTCCCGGCCGGCCGGGCGGATCGAGAAGTCGACGGCTCCGGCGTCGGTGAACTTCACCGCGTTGGAGATCAGGTTGCGCAGCACCTGCTGGAGCCGCTGCTCGTCGGTGTGCAGGGTGACCGGCAGGGCGGGCGAGACCCGGACGGCGAAGTCCAGGTTCTTGTCCAGCGCGACCGGCTGGAAGGTGGCCTCGACGTAGTCGACCAGCTGGACCAGCGCGATCCGGGCCGGGCGGACGTCCATCTTGCCGGCCTCGACCTTGGACAGGTCGAGGATGTCGTTGATCAGCTGGAGCAGGTCGGAGCCGGCGCCGTGGATGGTGTCGGCGAACTCGACCTGCTTCGGCGAGAGGTTGCCCTCGTTGTTGTCGGAGAGCAGCTTGGCCAGGATCAGCAGCGAGTTGAGCGGGGTGCGCAGCTCGTGCGACATGTTGGCGAGGAACTCGCTCTTGTACCGGGAGGCCAGGGCGAGCTGCTCGGCGCGCTCCTCCAGGACCTGCCGGGCCTCTTCGATCTCGCCGTTCTTGATCTCGATGTCGCGGTTCTGCTGGGCGAGTTGCTCGGCCTTCTCCTGCAACTCCTCGTTGGTGCGCTCCAGTTCCTCCTGGCGGGCCTCCAACTCGGCGGACCGCATCGAGAGTTCGGCGGTGAGGCGCTGGGACTCCAGCAGCAGGCCCTCGGTCTTGGTGTTGACGCTGATGGTGTTGACCGTGACGCCGATGAGGTCCGCGATCTGGTTCAGGAAGTCCAGCGCGACGGTGGTGAAGGAGCTGAAGGTGGCCAGTTCGATCACGCCCAGCAGCCGGCCCTCGAACAGCACCGGCAGCACCACGATGTGGGCCGGGGAGGCCTCGCCGAGCCCGGAGGCGATCTTCAGGTACCCGGGCGGCGCCTCCTTGAGGATGATCGCCCGCTTCTCCACCGCGGCCTGGCCGATCAGCGACTCGCCGGGGCGGAAGGTGGTCGGCATCGCCCGCCGCTGGTAGCCGTAGCTGCCGATCAGGCGCAGCACGGTGTCGTTCTCGTCGTCGTCCTCGGTGATCAGCTCGGCGGTGCGGCCGGCCGGCTGGGCGAGGAAGAAGGCTCCGTGCTGGGCGGAGACCACCGGGGTCAGCTCGGTCATGATCAGCGAGGCGACCGCCTCCAGGTCCCGGCGGCCCTGGAGCAGGCCGGAGATCCGGGCCAGGTTGGTCTTGAGCCAGTCCTGCTCCTGGTTGGTGCGGGTGGTCTCGCGCAGGTTGGCGATCATCTGGTTGATGTTGTCCTTGAGCTCGTCGAGCTCGCCCGCGGCGTCCACGTCGATCCGCAGGCTCAGGTCGCCCCTGGTGACCGCGGTGGCGACCTGGGCGATCGCGCGCACCTGCCGGGTCAGGTTGTTGGCCAGCTCGTTCACCGACTCGGTGAGGTCCTGCCAGGTGCCGTCCACGCCGGGCACCCGGGCCTGGCCGCCGAGCCGCCCGTCGGTGCCCACCTCGCGGGCCACCCGGGTCACCTCGTCGGCGAAGGCCGACAGCTGGTCGACCATGGTGTTGATGTTGGTCTTGAGCTGGAGGATCTCGCCGCGCGCGTCGACGTCGATCTTCTGCGAGAGGTCGCCGCGGGCCACCGCGGTGATCACCAGCGCGATGTTCCGCACCTGGCCGGTGAGGTTGTTGGCCATCTGGTTGACGTTGTCGGTCAGGTCCTTCCAGATGCCGGCCACGCCCGGCACGCTGGCCTGGCCGCCCAGGGTGCCGTCGGTACCGACCTCGCGGGCCACCCGGGTGACCTCCACCGCGAAGGAGGACAGCTGGTCGACCATGGTGTTGAGGGTCGCGGCGAGCGCCGCCACCTCGCCCTGGGCGTCGATGGCGATCTTCTTGGAGAGGTCGCCGCGGGCCACCGCACCGGCGACCTCGGCGATGTTGCGCACCTGTCCGGTCAGGTTCGACGCCATGAAGTTGACGTTGTCGGTCAGGTCCTTCCAGATGCCCGACACCCCTCGCACCCGGGCCTGACCGCCCAGGATGCCCTCGGTGCCCACCTCGCGGGCCACCCGGGTCACCTCGTCGGCGAACGCCGACAGCTGGTCCACCATCGTGTTGACGGTCGTCACCAGCTCCAGGATCTCGCCCCGGGCGTCGACGGTGATCTTCTTGGAGACGTCGCCGCGCGCGACCGCGGTGGTCACCTCGGCGATGTTCCGGACCTGGCTGGTCAGGTTGTTGGCCATCAGGTTGACGGAGTTGGTCAGGTCCTTCCAGATCCCGGCCACGCCGGGCACGCTGGCCTGGCCGCCGAGGATGCCCTCGGTGCCCACGTCCCGGGCGACCCGGGTCACCTCGTCCGCGAAGGCGCCCAGCTGGTCCACCATCGTGTTGATGGTGTTCTTCAGCTCCAGGATCTCCCCGCGCGCGTCCACCTGGATCTTCTGCGACAGGTCGCCCTTGGCGACCGCGGTCGTCACCTGGGCGATGTTGCGCACCTGATCGGTGAGGTTGTTCGCCATGAAGTTGACGTTGTCGGTCAGGTCCCGCCAGACCCCGGCCGCCCAGGGCACCTGCGCCTGACCGCCGAGCCGTCCCTCGGTGCCCACCTGACGGGCCACCCGGGTCACCTGCTCGGCGAAGCCGGAGAGCTGGTCGACCATCGTGTTGATGGTGTTCTTCAGCTCCAGCATCTCGCCGCGCGCGTCCACCTCGATCTTCTGCGACAGGTCGCCCTTGGCGACCGCGGTCGTCACCTGGGCGATGTTGCGCACCTGGCCGGTCAGGTTGTTCGCCATGAAGTTCACCGAGTCGGTCAGGTCCCGCCAGACCCCGGCCACGCCCGGCACCTGGGCCTGCCCGCCGAGCCGGCCCTCCGTCCCCACGTCCCGGGCCACCGTGGTGACCTGGGCGGCGAACCCGTTCAGCTGGTCGACCATCGTGTTGACGGTGTTCTTCAGCTCCAGCATCTCGCCGGCCACCTCGACGGTGACCTTGCGGGACAGATCGCCCTTGGCCACCGCCGTGGTCACCTGGGCGATGTTGCGCACCTGGGCGGTCAGCCGGCCCGCCATGGTGTTGACCGAGTCCGCCAGGTCCTTCCAACTGCCGGACACGCTGCGGACCTTGGCCTGGCCGCCGAGCTTGCCCTCGGTACCGACCTCGCGGGCCACCCGGGTCACCTCGTCGGTGAACTCGGAGAGCTGGTCCACCAGCCCGTTGACGGTCCGCCCGATCTTCAGGTACTCGCCGCGCAGCGGGTGGCTCACCCCGTTGCTGTGCAGCGAGCGCAGCTCCATCTTCTGGTCCAGGTCGCCCTCGGCGATCGAGGTGAGCACCCGGCCCACCTCGGCCATCGGGCGGGCCAGGTCGTCGATCAGCGCGTTGCAGTTGTCGACCGCCGCCATCCAGGCGCCCTCGCCCGCGCCGGTCTCCAGCCGCTCGTTCAGCCGGCCCTCGCGGCCCACCGCGCGCCGGACCCTCGCCAGTTCACCGGTCAGGTGCTGGTTGCGCTCGGCGACCTCGTTGAACACCGCGGCGATCTCGGCCAGCGGCCCGTCCCCCGGGACGGTCAGCCGGCGGCGGAAGTTGCCGTCCCTCATCGCGGTCAGCGCCGACAGCAGCTTGCGCAGCTCGGCGGGCTCCGCGCCACGATTGTGGCCCGGCGCCCGTCGGCCGGCCGCGTTCCGCGGCACGGCCCCGGGGCGTCCACCGCGCGCAGTGGGCGGCGTCGTTCCGGTTGCGTCCTTGGTGGCCGAACTCAACGGGCCCCTCCCACATCGTGAACTGTCCGGTGACCGACCGTGCCGGTGCGGCACGCACCCGGGCACCGGCCCGGCTGGGCTGCGTGCCGACGGTCCGCGACGCGCCGGCACCCACACGACCGTACTGCTCGCACCGGCCGTCGCGGACCCCCCAGTCTGGCAGCACCGGCACCGGGTGCACGGCCGGTTGCGCTCGGTTCGTACCGCACCGTCCGAAACAGGTGGGCAGAATCACCCTCAGGTGCCTGTTTCGACTCCCCGTCCCCACGGGGAACCAAGCGGAAAGTAGGGTGGAGCGCTGCACCGGGCCACGACCCGACCCAGCGCCGCCGCTCACCCCGACGGCGCGCACGGGGATTCGGCGCCGCACCCCGGACAGCCAGGGCAAGAGCAGCAGAGGAGAAGTGGCAACGTGGTCACCGCGCGCGCAGCCGCCACCTTCGATCCCGACGGCCGGTCCGCGGCCGCCGCACGGGGGTTCGTCCGGGACGCGCTGCTCGGCTGGGGCCTGCCCGAGGTCGTCGACGACGCGGTCGTGCTGGTCAGCGAGCTCGTCACCAACGCCGTCGTGCACGCCGGCACCGCCGCGGAGGTCTGCTGCCTGCGCGAGGAGGAGAGCGTCCGGATCGAGGTCACCGACCACCACCCCGAGCGCGGCCTGCCCTCGCTCGGCGACGGTCCGGTCACCGGCTCCGACCGCTACGCCGACCCGGACGGCGAGGGCGGTCGCGGCCTGCTGATGTGCTCCGCCCTCTCGGAGCGGTGGGGCGTCGAGTACGCGGCCGGCCGCAAGACCGTCTGGTTCCGCCTCGCACTGCCCGTACACGTGTCCGGGACCCGCTACGCCGTTCCCGCGACCCCCGGCAGCGATCTGCCCAGCGGCCCCGGCCCGGTGCGCGTCGCCGTCGTCCAGCTCGACGAGGACGGCCGGGTGCTGGCCTGGAACCCGGACGCCGAGGCGCTCTTCCAGTACCCCGCCGCGACCGTCCTCGGCCGCGCCTGGGCCGACCTCGCGGTCTGGCCCAAGTCCCCCGCCCGCGGCCTCGGCCTGACCGACACCCTGCGGATGGCCCGCTGGGAGGGCGGCTACGGCATCCGACGCCAGGACGGCCAGGAGGTCGAGGTGTACGGCGTCCAGGTCCGGCTGCGCGACACCGAGGGCGTCCCCTCCACCCTCTGCCTGCTGGTCCTCGAACCCGACCGCGCGGTGCTGCGCTCCCCCGCCCGGGCCCTGCCCGGCGAGCGCCCCGACCCGGCCGGCCCCCGGCTCGACCTGCTGGCCGGCCCGGTCGCCACCGACGACCTCGACACCCTGCTCCAGCGCACCGTCGAACGCGCCCGCGACCTGCTCGACGGCGACGCCGCGTACCTGCTGCTCACCACCGACGACGAGGCCGAGTTCGAGGTCCGCGCCGCCACCGGCCTCACCTCCGGACACCGCAGGCACACCCGCTTCCCGGTCGGCACCGGCAACCGCTACGACTCCGCCCGGCTGCCCTCCGTCCACGAGGACCTCTCCGCCCGGCCCACCGGCCTGCCACTGCTCTCCGACAGCGGCATGCGCTCCCTGATCACCGTCCCGCTCAAGGTCGAGGGCCGGCTGATCGGTTCGCTGGGCATCGCCGCCGCCGTGCCCGGCCGCTACGACAACGAGGACGCGCTGCGCCTGCAGTTCGCCGCCGACCGGGTCGCCCTCGCCGTCGAGAGCACCCGGCTGACCGAGCTCGAACAGCTGCGCCGCGGCTCGCTCTCCTTCCTGGTCGAGGCCTCCGACCTGCTGGCCGGCACCCTCGAACACGAGCAGACCCTCGCGCTGATGGCCCAGATGGCCGTCCCCACCCTCGCCTCCTGGTGTGCCGTCTACACCACCGCCGACCGCTCCTCACCGGCCAGGCTCGCCTTCGTCCTGCACGAGGACGAGGACCGCATCGACCCGCTGCGCGACCTGCTCGACAAGACGCCCGTACCGGAGGCCGGCCCCGCCCACGGCGTCCGGTTCTGGACGGCCCTCGCCGAGTCCGCCGAGGCGGGCGGCCTCGCCGACGGCCCGGAGCTCGCCGGCCTGCTCGGCGAGACCGTCGTCCTCGCACTGACCGCCCGCAACCGCGTCATCGGCCTGCTGGTGCTCGGGGTCCCGGCCAGCGTCGGATTCCGCCAGGAGATCCTCGAACTCGCCGAGGACCTCTCCCGCCGGGCCGCCCTCGCCCTGGACAACTCCCGCCTCTACTCCGAGCGCACCGCCACCAGCCAGGCCCTCCAGCGCAGCCTGCTCCCGCCGGACCTGCCGGAGATCCCCGGCGTCGAGGTGGACGTCTACTACCAGGCGGCCGGCGAGGGCAACGAGGTCGGCGGCGACTTCTACGACCTGTTCACCATCCGCGAGGGCACCTACGGCTTCGCCATCGGCGACGTCTGCGGCACCGGCCCCGAGGCCGCCTCGGTCACCGGCCTGGCCCGGCACTCGCTGCGGCTCCTCGCCCGCGAGGGCCTGGACGCCCCGCAGGTGCTGCGCCGGCTCAACGCGGCCATCCTGGACGAGGGTTCGCGCAGCCGCTTCCTCACCCTGCTCTACGGCGAGCTGACGCCCCGCCCGGACGGCAGCACCGAGCTCTCCCTGGTCTGCGCCGGCCACCCGCTGCCGCTGCGGCTGCGCACCGACGGCCAGGTCGACCGGGCCGCCACCCCGCAGCCGCTGCTCGGCGTCATGGACGACCTCGACCTCACCGCCGAGCACCTGGTGCTCGCCCCCGGCGAGGTCCTGCTCTGTGTCACCGACGGGGTCACCGAACGCCGCGAGGGCCGGCGGATGCTGGGCGACGACGGCCTCGCCGAGGTACTCACCGGCTGTACCGGCCTGACCGCCGGGGCGGTCGCGGCGAGGGTGCAGCGTGCGGTCGAACGCTTCGCCCCGGAGCCGCCGTCCGACGACATGGCGATCCTGACCCTCCGGGTGCCCACCCAGCGCAAGACCTGAGCGTCCGGCGGCCGGCGCGTGCCGGCGAGTGCCGGCGAGTGCCGGCGCGGCGTCGGTGCCGTGCCGGGCCGTGCTGACGCCGTGCTGACGCAGTCACAAATTGTTATATTCACAAGGGTACAAGCGAAACGGGGTCGGGTAGACCGATCTCACCGGAGATTCCCTCCGGCGGGGGCACGACCAGCGGCTCTCCGCTGGCCCACCACTTCCGATGGCCCCTCACTTCCGACCGCGGCCCGCGCACACTCACAACAGTGCGCCTTCGGCGCGGTCGCGCGCATCCACTCATCGAGACGACACCACAGCGTCACTGCGCCCTGCGCGCGCCCAGAGTGAAAGGAGCCTCCGGTGAGCAACGACGCTTCCGGGGCAACGAACGCCCGCTCCACCGGAGCCGACGCGGGTAACCTCGGCTACCTCGCGCTCGGTCTCACACTGCTCGCCTACGGCCTGCTCTCCACCGGCATCCTGCACGGAGCCGGAGCCGGGAACGCGGCCCACCTCGCCCATATCCTCGGCGGCGTCACCCTCTTCATCGCGGGCCTCTGGCAACTCCGCGGCGGCGAGGGCTTCACCGGAACCGCCTTCACCACCCTCGGCGCCTTCTGGGCGACCTGGTCAACGGCCGCTGGGGCGGGCAAGAACGCCGCCGGACTCTTCCTGCTGCTGTGGGCCCTGCTCGCCCTCACCCTCACCGCCGCGAGCTGGGGTTCGGGCCTGCTCGGCCGCGCCGTCTACGGCCTGCTGACGGTCTCCCTGCTGCTCTCCGCCATCGCCACCTTCGGCGGCTACGGCGGCCTGGCCAAGGTCGCCGGCTGGATCGCGGCCGTCTCCGGGCTCGCCGCCTGGTACTGGGCCACCTCCGCACTGAGCAACGGCTCCTGGGGAAAGATCGCCCTGCCGGTCAAGTAGCCGACCGGGAACGACCTCGGTCAGCCCACCTGCTCCAACTGCTCCTCGGCGGTGCCGCGGGGCCGGACCTCCGTCCCGGCGGAGGCCCGGCCCCGCCGGCGTGCCGCCAGCGCCAGCACGGCGTAGGCGAGGAGCAGGATCACCACCGCCACGATGCCGTCCAACCAGAAGTGGTTCGCCGTCACCACCACCACGGCCACCGTCAGCACCGGATGCAGCACCATCACCCATCGCAGTGAACTGCGCGACACCCGGATCGCCGCGACCGCCGCCAGCACGCACCAGGCGACGTGCACCGAGGGCATCGCCGACAGCTGATCGGCCACCACCACACCGCCGACCGCGCCGCCGTAGACCGACTGCCCGTACTGGGCGGCCACGTCGACGAAACCGCTCTCCGGCAGCATCCGCGGCGGCGCCACCGGGATGAACTGCACCAGCAGGCAGACCGCGGTCGTGATCACCACCGTGTTGCGCACCCACGCGTAGCGCTCGCGGTGCCGCACGAACACCCAGAGCAGCACACCCAGCATCACCGCGAAGTGCATGGCCGCGTAGTAGTAGTTCGCCAGCCTCACCAGCACCGGGTACGGCGTGACCGCCCGCTGCCAGGACGCCTCGTCCGGCAGCCCGACCACCTGCTCGGTGTGGTGGATCCAGCTCGCGCGGTCCAGCGCGTGGTCCGTACTCATCACCGAGAGGTGCCCGACCAGCTGCCAGAGCGCGAACAGCGCCAGCAGCGTGCCGGCCTCCCGCAACAGCGCGGACAGCGCCGGCTTCCGGCCCCTCGCCGCGGCGTAAGCGCCCGCGTGGAGGCCGATGGCGGCGGCCCCGGCGGACTGCCAGGTCAGGGTCAGGTTCTGCATTGGCAGAGGGTAACGCAAAAAGCCCCTTCCCGGTTGGGAAGGGGCTTTTCGGAATAATTGTTCGGCGGCGTCCTACTCTCCCACAGGGTCCCCCCTGCAGTACCATCGGCGCTGTAAGGCTTAGCTTCCGGGTTCGGAATGTAACC
>NZ_JBICVH010000028.1:0-138881 GCF_043198905.1 Kitasatospora sp. NPDC048715
ACATTCCGAACCCGGAAGCTAAGCCTTACAGCGCCGATGGTACTGCAGGGGGGACCCTGTGGGAGAGTAGGACGCCGCCGAACAATTATTCAGAAGAACCCCCATCCGGGATCCGGATGGGGGTTCTTCGCGTTTCCGGGACGGTCGAATGCCTCGGAACAGGGACTGGGATGAGGACCGCCCGCTCGCCGGAGCGGCGAGCGGGCGGGGCCGGGCTCAGACGAGGTGGTCGAACTCGCCGGCCTGGGCGCCGAGGAGAAAGGCGCGGAGCTTGGTGGTCGTGGTGGTCAGGACGACGGAGGGGTCGTCCGATTCGCGAACGTGGCGGAGATCGTCGGTGCCATGGGCTAGTTCCAGACAGGAATTGCCGGCATCGCCGCCACTGAACGATGACTTCTGCCAGGAGAATCCAGCCATCCGAGGTGCCTCTCAGGTATGTAGGGTGTAGAGGAGATGTTGAAGAATTCCCCAGGAGTTTCGCGAGCTGGTCGGCGCCGTTGCATCGACGGCTGGCAGTGAGATCTCGCTCAACTGTTGGAACTTCCATCCGTACGCCGCAATGGTCTCAGGGGAGCCATGGTGCTCGGCGCGCCCGGGCACATCCAGCAGGATGGTTGCGAGGTCAACGCATCCGGGGTCGCACAGTACGAAGGGGCCTGATTGGGGAGGCTTCCTCGTAGCCGTGAAGGGGAGGACCTGGATGGTGATGTTGGGGCGTTCGGCCAGGCTGACCAGGTGGTCCAGCTGAGCCCTCATGACTTCTACGCCAGGGAAGAGCATCCGCAGGGCCGCTTCATGGATGACGAATCGAAACTGCCGTTGCTCTTCGTTCTCCAGGATGCGCTGGCGATCTATGCGGAACTGGATGGCTGTCGCCAGATCCCAGCGCCCGTTGCGGTAGGCGTCCTTGTAGATGGCCTCGGCGTATTCGGGTAGTTGGAGCAGCCCGGGAATGTACAGGGTCTCGAAGTTGTCCAGACGGGCAGTTCGGTCTTCGAGCTCGGCGAGATCGAGCGATAGGTCGGGAACCTGGCCCTTGTACTTGCTCCACCAACCCTTGCCGCTGCTGGCTCCAAGAGCGTGTAGCAGCCCGGCGTAGGTCTCATCCGTGCACCCATAGCCACCGAGCAAGACCGAGAGTCGCTCCGGGTCGAGTGCCGTTCGAGCCGCCTCGATGTGACTGAGCTGTGGGCCTGCGATGCCGATGAGGGCGCCGGCGTCCTTGACTGCCAGGCCCGCAGCCTCGCGCAACCTCCTCAGCTCAGCGCCGAACCGCCGCTGTCGCTCGCTGATTTGGGTCCTGAGTGCCAAGGGGGATTCCTTCCGTGTCGGGCCAGTCTCCACCCACACGAGTGAGCTTAGCCAAGTTGGGCGAGGTATCTCGGCGATCTGGTTGCACGCGTAACACCTATAGCCCTACTCTCAGTGTTGCACCGATCACATGACGGAGTGTCTACTTCGTCGATTCCCCTCTTCCTCCCCTGGGGTGTCTCATGCGTGCTTGCAACCTTCCCGACTGGTCCAGCGCTCGTACCGAGCTCTCCGACCTGCTCACCTCCGCGGGGTGGCGACCGTCCGTCATCTCCGACGCCGAACTCGCCCTCCATGAAGTCTTCGTCAACGCCTGGCGGCACGGGGGCACCCTTGCACCCGTGGTCGTGCTGGCCCTCGCCGATCACCGCCTCCGGGTCTCGGTCGCCGACAACAGCCCGGTCCTCCCGGAGCCCCGCCTCCCCGATGACCTGCTCTCCCTCTCCGGCCGGGGCCTCTTCCTCGTCCAGGCCCTCACCCACCGCTTCGGCGCCGAGCCACGCAAGCAGGGCAAGGTCGTCTGGTTCGAACTGGAGGCCTCCGCGTGAACCGCCGCCGCTACCCCATGCAGCCCACCGACCCCCGCATCCGGGCCTACACCGAGGACCAGGTCCGCAGCCTCCTCGGTGAACTCCAGGAGCGTGGCCGCGAGTTCGGCCTGGTCTTCCCGTCGGCCGGCACGGGCAGGACCCTGGACGGCCGGGTCCTCGTCCGCTTCAACGCGGCCCCCGCCTCCACTCTCTTCAACCTCCTCACGCTCCTCTTCGACGTCGGCCACGACCGCGATCGCCGGTGACCTCCGCGCGCAACCTTGCAAAGCCCGACGAACAGGAGCCCCCCATGTGCGTCCCCGACCCCGCCGCCAGCCCCGCCGCCGACCCCGACGTCGTCAACGCCCTCGCTGCCGCCAACTACGCCGTGGCCGCCGCCTTCAACACGGTCTTCGGCGTCGCCGTCGCCCCGCCCGTCCCCGACGACTTCGACTGGCCCAAGCTCGAAGACTTCGTCCACCACCTGGGCTTCGCCGCCGACGACTCCGACACCGCTCTCAATCTCTACCGTCTGCTCTTCGCCGTCCAGCGCGTCGCCTACCGCGAGGCCGCCGGCCGTAACTCCCCCTGGCTGGCCACCCGTCTGAACCCCCGCGCCGACGCGATCCCCGGCCCGCGGTAGGCGGTGGCGCGGGGGCATCGGTCCGGACTGGCAGCATGTCCCCATGGAAGCAGTGGACCTGGGCGAGTTCGTCGTGCGGCGCGGCAGGGAGGCCGACGCGGACGCGTTGGTCGGTATCGACTCGGTCGCGCTCGAAGGCGACGAGGACCGGGCGGCGAGCATCCGCAGGTGGTGCCGGCAGGGCCCGATCAGCCCGCTGTTCGTGGCGGAAGGCGCGACCGGCCCGCTCGGCTACTGCGTCGTCGAGTACACGTTCTTCGAGCAGGGCTTCGTCACGATGCTGATGGTCGGACCGTCCGCTCGGGGCACCGGCGTCGGCCGCCGGCTGCTGGACGCCGTGGCGGCCTCCTGCGAGACCCCGAAGCTGTTCACCTCGACCAATGTCTCCAACCATCCGATGCGGCGACTGCTGCAGCGGGCCGGGTGGCGGCCGGTCGGCCTTCTCCACGGCCTCGACGAGGGCGACCCGGAACTGTTCTACCTCCACCGACCGCGGAGCGGCACGGCCGGATCTCCGTCGCAGAGCGGATTGCGACCCGGCCGGGTGGACGAGTTCACGGCGCGTCTCGACAGCGCCTGGGAGTGGTGGCAGGCCGCCATCGAGGACGCCCAGGAGGGCCGCTGGGTCCGCACCGCCCTCGAACGGCAGGTGATGGACGACCTCGCCGCCGCGACCGTCGGACTCGGATACCTGGACCCGTCCGTCGAGCTGCCCCTGCGCAACCGGCTCTGCCGGATCGCCACCTGGGCGGGCGCGCTCCGGCTCGCCGCCGGGGCGGGCGGCTGGGACCTCGTCCCGGTCACCGGAGTGGTCCCACCCCGCCCTGCGGGGATGGCCGAACTGCTTTCCGCCGTCCACGCGGTGGGCGAGCAGGGCGAGGCCTGGCTGCGGCGGCTCTCCGCTGACGGACCGCCACCGCTTCGCGCGGTCAACGGGTTCGAGGCGTTCCTCTTCGGCCCGGGCTCGGTCGAGGACCTCCGCCAGTTCTTCTACGACTAGGACCCGCACCGGCCGGCGTGCGCCCCGGTGTTCCTCGTCGGAGGGACCCGAGCGGCTTGGCAAAGATCTGGATCCCTTGTGGATCCCGTTCGGCAAAGACGCTGGTACGCCGGGCGGGTCCCGCCCTACGGTGACGCCGTGAGCAATGATGCGAATGTGACTGCGGTGCCCGTCGAGGCCTTTGAAACCCCCTACTACGCGGCGGTCTTCACCGCGGTGTCGACCCAGGAGCGGGCCGGCTACAGCGAGACCAACGACCGCATGGAAGACCTGGTGAAGGACATCCCGGGGTACCTGGGGATGGACCACGCGCAGACTCCCGGCGGGCTGTCCATCACCGTCGGGTACTTCCGTGACGCCGACGCCCTCACGGAGTGGCGGACCAACGCCGAGCACCGCGCGGCGCAGAAGCGCGGGCGGGCCGAGTGGTACGAGCGCTACACGCTGCACGTGGCGAAGGTGGAGCGGAGCCACGGGTTCGTGCGGGAGTAGCTCCCCGGAGCCCGGCCGCAGTCGTCGGGTCCGGGACGGCGGGGCGAGGCCCATAACCTGGTGGTATGACGACTCCCTGGCCCGACGAGGCCACGTTCGCCCGCGGTGAGCGGGTGGCACTGACCACCCCGGACCCGCCGCGGCCCGAACTCGGCCACCTGGGCGGCGAGATCCTCGGCACCCGGGGCGTGGTCGTCGAATGCGTCGTCGAGGCCGATGACCGCGACGGTGGCCACGTCGGGCCCGTGTACCAGGTCGATACCGAGGACGGCCTTCCTTGGCGGCTGCGGCCGGAGTTCCTGAGGTCCCTCGACCGCGGGTAGTCCTTCGTCAGGTCGGTCCGTCCCCGGGACCGTAACCGCGGACGAACGGCATCGTGCCCGCCGGTACGGCGTTCGGGATCACCTGGAGGCCGGCCCGCCGGAGCGGCCGGGCCGACCTCCCGCTCCGCGGCTGCTCAGTCCTTGGGCACGAGCGGCGTCAGCGGCAGGGCGACCCGGCTCTCCCAGGCCTGCTCCAGCGCCCGGCAGAACGTCTCCGCGGGCTGAGCGCCCGAGACGCCCAGCCGCCGGTCCAGGACGAAGAACGGCACGCCCGTCGCCCCCATGGCGCTCGCCGTGGCCTCGTCCTCGCGCACCGCCTCCGCGTACGCCTCCGGGTCGGCCAGGACCGCCGCGGCCGCCTCGCCGTCCAGCCCCGCGTCGACCGCCAGCTCGACCAGCCGGCCCGCCTCGAAGGCCGACCGCTCCTCGGCGAAGTTCGCCCGGTACAGCGCGTCCAGCAGCTGCCCCTGCCGGCCGTGCTCCTCGGCGAAGTGCAGCAGACGGTGCATGTCGAAGGAGTTCGCCGCGTCACGCCCCTCGCGCAGGTACGGCAGGCCCTCGGCGTGCGCGTTCTCGGCGATCCGGGCCTCCGCCGCCTCGGCCTGCTCCAGGCTCATCCCGTACTTGGCGGCGAGCAGCGGCAGCACCGGACGGGCCTCGTGCGGCGCCCGCGGGTCCAGCTCGAAGGAGCGGTGGACGACCTCCACCTCCTCGCGGTGCGGGAACGCCGCCAGCGCCTGCTCGAACCGGGCCTTGCCGATGTAGCACCACGGGCAGTTGATGTCGCTCCAGATCTCCACGCGCACGGCGCCGCACTCCTTCCAGCTCGCGCGGACCTCCCGCGCCTGCTCCTGCCGGAACGCCTCCGTCCACCTGGATATTTCTCTCACTGAAATATCCAGGTCGGTCGGCGGCGGCCTCCTGTCTCAGCGCCGATCCCAGGCCTCGCGCTGGGCGGACACCGTGGGGACGGCGGCGACGGCCTCGGCGTAGCGGCCCTTCCTGCTCAGGATCTCGGCAACCGCTCGGTGGGCCCCGTGCTCGGTGGACGACCGGAGCAGGTCGAGGGCCTCGTCCGCCCGGCCGTCCTGATCCAGCAGCCAGGCCAGCGTGGTGTCCCACTGGCCGGGCTCCCGCTCGCTCAGGGCCCGCGCCTCCGCGATGCCCTCGGCACGGCGCCCGGCCTTCGCGAGCAGGCGCAGCCGGGTGTAGCGCAGGACATCGGAATGCGCGCCGACGTACGCGGTGCCGAGGCCGTCGACGAGCTCCAGCGCCCGCTCCGGGCGGCCCGCCTTGATCAGCAGTTCGATCGCCTCGTGGAGGAGGTTTCCCCTGGCACGCTCGTACGTGGGCCGTCCGACGTCGACGGCCTCGTCGAGGCGTCCCTGGCGGGCCAGGAAGGCCATGAGGCGCCGACGGGCGTGCCGGCCGTTCGCTTCGACGGCCTCGTGCAGGACGGCTTCGGCCTCCTGGACCCGCCCCTGCTCCTCCAGCGCCTCCGCGCACCGGTTCCGGGTGAGCCGCGCGTGCTCGCCGGCGGCCAGCTCGCGGAGCCGGTCGATCCGGCCCTGGCCGGCGAGGAGGTCCGCGTACAGCCAGGCGATGCGCGGGACGACGGGCAGGACCGGGCCCAGCAGCCGGATCGCCTCGTCCGCCCGGCCCATGCGCTCCAGGGCTCGCCCGTACAGCGCCAGCACCTCCGACGGCTGGTGCCGGCACTCGCGCCGACCCCCGGCCGCGGAGCACCGGCAGTCCGCCGTGCCGCCCAGGGCCCGCTCGGCGCACGGGGCGAGCAGCTCCAGGACGCGGGCGTCACGGTTCTGCCCCCTGGTCAGATCGACCAGTGACTCCAGGATCCAGGGCTCCCCGAGGTGGGGCGTGAGCACCTCGATGGCCTCGTCCACCCGCCCGGCCTCCACCAGTGCCTCCGCGAACCAGTGGCAGTCGTGCGCCGACTTCAGGCCGGCCGCGTCCGGACGCACCAGCGCCAGCCCCTCCTCGATCCGGCCCTGCTGGACCATGATCGTGGCGGACTCCCGTACGGCGAACGGCCAGCCGACCGCGACGAACGGCTCCAGGACCGTCAGGGCCCGTTCGAACTCCCCCACCGCGCACAGCTCACCGACCGCCACCTCGGCGCAGAACCACTCACCGCGGTCCCGGGCGGTCTCGATCAGCAGATCCAACTGCCCCTGGCTGGCCAGGTATTCCGCCATGGCGGGCTCTATCCCGCCGTCGAACTGCCGTTGCCAGGCGAGATCGTCGAGATTCACCGGGCCAGGCTATGGGACGGGGCCGACATCCTGCCCGGAGATAATCGGCGGATGTCCGAAGCCTTCGTTGACCTGGGATTTGTCACGGCGCCCTCCGGGGTGGTGGTGCTGGCGATGGCCAGCTGGATCGACGAGTGGCCGAGGGTGGGAGAGCCGCTGTCGGTGCGGGCCGCGGCTGCGGCGGAGGCGGGTGGCGGGCACCTCCAGGAGTGGGAGTACGAGGCGGTCGCCGTTCCGGCCGCCGCCGACCGGCCGCTGGCGGTGCGGGCCACCACGGAGCCTTCGGCCTTCGACGAGGAGCCGACGATCGCGACGCTGGAGATCGCCCTCGGCCTGCCCTGGCCCGCGGCCGCGGACCCGGCGGTGCCGGTGCTGCTCGGGGACCTGCCGGTCGACCGGGGCGGCATGGCGGTCGGCGACGCCGTGGGGCTGGACGCCTGGACGGGGCTGGAGCACGAACCGGCCGACGGACTCGCCGACCTCTCCTTCTGGGGCCGGTACGGGAAGGACGCCCACGAGCGGTTCGGCGGCGAGCCGCTCTCCCCGCACGGCGGGGAGGACGGGCCGTACGGGTGGCTCGACCTCCCGGTCGCGGAGGCCGTCGCGCGGGAGGTCGAGATCAGCACCTGGCAGGGCGGCCTGCGCGGCAGGGGAGTGGCCACCATGGTGGAGAAGCACGTCGACTACCTCCGCTTCCGGCGGGCCGGCCTGCACCACCCGCTGCACGTGGGCGCGATCGAGGTCGGCGGCTGCCAGGTGCTCGGGATCGACTGGGACCCGGGCGACCACGCCGTCCGGCACCACGGTGGGCGGGACTGCGGCCAGGTCTTCCCGGTCACCCTCGAAGCCGACGGGGCCGGCGGCACGGTCCTGCGCTGGACCATCCCGCCCTACGACCTCGACGAGAGCGAGGACGACTGACCGGGAGCCGCCGGAGAGCCCGCCGTCGGGTCCCAGAGCCCGGCGGCCTCGCCGCGCTCCAGGTGGTCGGCGTAGACGGCGGTCTTCCAGGCGATCAGCGAGCGGCACTCCTCCAGCTCCCGGATCCGCTCGTCGACCCGTTGCCGGTGGGCGTCGAGCAGTCGCAGCCGTTCGGCCTCGTTGCCCGGCCCCTGCCGCACCAGGTCGGCGAAGCGGCGGAGGTCGGCGAGCGGCATGCCGGACTCGCGCAGCCTGATGCAGATCTCCAGCCACTGCACGTCGAGCACGGCGTACCGCCGGCGTCCGCCCGCCGTGCGCCGCACCGGGCCGACCAGCAGGCCCTCGCGCTCGTAGAAGCGCAGGGCGTGCACGCTGAGCCCGGTGCGCTCGGCCACTTCGCCGATGCTGAGTTCCGTCATGGCGTCAGAGCATAGGAGCGGACCCGCGGGGCTTGATCTAGACCGCGCTCCACTTCCTACCGTCGTCGCCATGACCACCACCAGCAAGGCCACCGCCGGCCGGCAGCAGCCGACCGGCTCGCCCTTCTCCGCCGCCGCCACCGCCGAGGACGTCCTGGCGGGCCTCGACCTCTCCGGCCGCACCGCCGTCGTGACCGGCGGCTACTCCGGCCTCGGCCTGGAGACCACCCGGGCGCTGACCGCCGCCGGGGCCACCGTGATCGTTCCGGCCCGCCGCCCGGACGTCGCCCGTGCCGCACTCGCCGGAACCGGCGGCCGGGTCGTCCCCATGGACCTCGCCGACCCCGTGAGCGTCCGTGCCGCCGCCGGGCTGATCCGCGAGGCCGCGGACCGCCTCGACCTGCTGCTGGCCGTCGCCGGCGTCATGGCCACCCCCGAGAGGCGCGTCGGGCCGGGCTGGGAGGGGCAGTTCGCCACCAACCACCTGGGACACTTCCTCCTCGCCTGCGAGCTGTACCCGCTGCTGGCCGCCGCCCCGGACGGCGCGCGCGTCGTCGTCAACAGCTCCGCCGGGCACGCCCTGACCGACATCCGCCGGCACGATCCGCACTTCCGCACCGGCTACGACAAGTGGCTGGCGTACGGCCAGTCCAAGACCGCCAACTCCCTGTTCGCCGTGCACCTCGACGCGCTCGGCCGGGAAGACGGCGTTCGGGCGTTCGCGCTCCACCCCGGGAAGATCATCACCGGGCTCCAGCGGGAGATGACCCGGCGGGAGCAGGTCGAGCGCGGCTGGGTGGACGACCGGGGCAACGTGATCGGCGCGGACTTCAAGTCCCCTTCCCAGGGCGCGGCCACCGGCCTGTGGGCGGCCACCTCCCCACTGCTCGACGGCCGCGGCGGGCTCTACCTGGAGGACTGCGAGGTCGCCCGCGTCAGCGGCCCGGACACCCCGATGGACGACGGCGGCGTCCGCCCGTACGCCCTCGACCCGGACGGGGCGGCCCGCCTCTGGGAGCTCTCGCTGGCCGCGACCGGCGCCACCCCGGTGCCGCGCTGAGGCGCCGGACCGGGCGCCGCTACAGGGACATCCAGCAGTACAGCTGCTCGCCGGCGGCCCGCGCCCGCCGGGCGAGGGCGATCAACTCCTCTGCCAGCGGCAGCAGGTCGGACGGGTCGGCGCCGTCGGCGGCCTTCTCGGAGGAGCCGTCGCCGTCGAGCGGCGGCAGCCCGCCGTCCCCGAGCTCCAGCGCCCGGACGACCGTGGCCGCGTCGGCCGCGCGGAAGTAGTCGGTCAGCACACCCATCGCGGCCGCCCTTTCGTTCGACGTCGGGCGCCAGTGAAGCAGCCGGCACCGACAGGGAGTGGGAAGTCGGTCCGACCGACCTCCCACTCCGCAGGGCCCGCCCCCGCTCCCGGCCCCCGCTCCCGGCGGGCCGTCAGCAGGAGATGTTGCCGCCGCCGACGTCGGTGCCCAGCACGCCGACGAACTGCTTGTAGAGGTTGATCCGGTCGTTGCGCTGGTCCGGGTTCTTGCCGTCGCACTCCAGCGCGCCGTTGATGGTGCGGATGGTCTCGCCGAAGCCCTTGTTGTTGACGACGGCGTCGTGCGCGGTCATCCGCCCGGCGCCGCTCTGGGTGTTCCAGAACCAGAGGGCGGTCTTCCAGGACGTCGCCGGGTTCTTCTCGACCTGGTACGGGTCGTGCAGCAGGTCGATGTGCAGGGCGTCGCCGGCCGCCTTGTAGTTGAAGTTCCAGCTCAGCTGGAGCGGCCCGCGCCCGTAGTACGCGGACTGCCCGGCCGGACAGCCGTACGACTGCGAACTGTCGCAGTAGTGCGGGTAGTTGGCGGTGTTCTGTTCGACGACGTACCGCAGGCCGCCGGTTTCGTGGCTGACGTTGGCCAGGAAGGCGGCGGCTTCGCGCTTGCGGGTGGCGGTGTCGCCGGTGGTGGTGAACTTGGGGAAGGCGCCCAGGGCGTCGGTGAGGCCCTGGTAGCTGTAGAAGGAGTTCCGGCTCGGGAACATCTTGTTGAACTGGGCCTCGCTGACCACGAAGGACCCGGCGGCGGAGGCGGGGGCGGTCTGGCCGGCGACGGCGAGGGTGCTCAGCACGGCGGCGGAGGCCGCCAGGGACAGGGTGCGCGAGAGCTTCATCGATCTCCTCGATTCCGGTAGCGGGATTGGCATTTCGCGTGCGAAGAGCCTCCGTCATCCTCGCGGTCGGAAAACGTCAAATATGGCTATCGGAGGTCTAAACCACTCGTACGGGTCGTATCCGGTCCGGTCGCTGGACGCCGCCCGCCGGCGGGGGCCCACCGGGCTGTCGGTCGCACCGGATAGCCTCCTTCCGAGCGGGACGGCACCACCGGGGGAACGGGGAGCAGGGGCGAATGAGCGGGCACACCGACGACACGGGCGACGACCGCCTGGCCGCCGAGGGCGACGTCGCCCTCGCCCGGCTGGCGATCGACTCCGGCGACCTGGCCCACGCCGCCGACCACCTCGGCGACGCGATCCTCGCCGACCCCCAGCTGCCCGAACTGCACGAGGCACTGGCCGAGTTGTGCGCGGCGGCGGGCGGACCGGCCGCGGCCCGCGAGCTGTTCCCGCTGGACGGCCAGGTGTACCTCGGCACGGTGGCCTGCCGGGCCCACGTGGAGGCCGCCGCCGGGGACTGGGACACCGCCGTCGGCCTGCTCGCCTCCGCCGTCCAGCACGAGCCGGCCCGCCCCTGGGCGCACGCCGCCTGGCTCGCCCGCGAGGACCTGCCCGGCCTGGTCGACCCGGACGCCGTCGCCCAGGCGGTGGCCCGCGCCACCGGCGCGCTGCCCGACCCGCTCCCGGCCGAACCGGCCGGAGCCGTACGGCCGTTCCACGACTTCGTACAGGCCGTCCTGGCCCGGCACGAGGACCACGTGTCGCTGCTGGCGATGGCCTCCGGCCTGACCCGCCGGCTCGGCGACACCGACCGCGCCGTCGAACTCGCCGATCGGGCCCACCGGTTGGCCCCCGGCTACCTGACCGCAGTGATGCTCGGCAACGCCCTGCGCTCGGCCGGCCGGCCGGAACGGGCGCTCGCCGTCTGGGAGGCCGAGCTGGCCCGGGTCGCGCCGGACCGCGACGACTCCAGCAGCTACCTCGCCGTCGACGTCGCCGAGCTGTACGGCGCCCTCGGACGCCCCGCCGAAGGCCTGCCCTGGCTCGACCGGGTGCTCGCCGCCGAGCCCGACCACCCCAAGGCGGGCCCGGCCCGGTACGGGCTGCGCCACGCCCTCGACGGCGACCCGGCGCACCTGCTCGGCCTGGCCGACCACCACCGCTCCCACCCCGAGCACGAGTACGCCCAGGAACTGCTGGAACGGCTGAGCCACCGGGAGCCCTGGCTCGGCCTGGTCTCCGGCGCCACCGAGGCCACCGTCAACGTGCTGCACCAGGTGCTCGCCGCCCCCGACACCGGCCGCGACACCGAGATCGACTGCACGGCCTCCACCGTGGAGCCGCCCAGCTCGGTGCTGGCCGTCCGGCTCGCGCTGCCGCGCTCCACCGTCGGCTACCGGGCCGTCGGCGAGCCCGACCCCCGGCTGCCGCTGACCGAACCCACCACCCGGATCTGGGCCTGGGACGGTACCGACCCGCGCCCGGCCGTCGCCCCGCCCGCGCCGCGGAGCGCCGAACTCGTCCGCGCCACCGCCGAGATCTTCTGGCCGACCGTCCCCGCCGCCTACGACCACGCCGTCCGGCTGGCCGGACTGCCGCTGGACGACCTGCTCGGCGTCCTGGTCCACCCGCCCGCGCCGCGCGAGGACGAACTCGGCCGCGCCCTGCTCGCCCACCAGCCCGAACTCTGGGTGCGGGCCGTCCAGGTCTTCGCCTGCCTCGGCATCGCCCACCACCGAACCGACCAGCCCTGGGCCGGCTCCGAGCGCCGCCGGGTGCTGCGCGACCTGCTGCTCGGGCCGGAGGACTGGGTGGTCGAGGCGGCCGGCTTCGCGCTGGTCGCGATCGGCTGGACCCAGCCGCAGACCCGGGCCGACGTCGCCGCACTGCTCCAGCAGCGGCTGCACCACGGCGCCCGGGCCCGCCGCACCCGGGCGGTGACGATCCTCCGCTCGCTGTCCGCGCTGGTGCTCGCCGCGCCCTGGACGTCCGACGAGGACCGCGCGCTCGCCCGGCACCTGATGGAGCAGGAGGACGCCGCCGACGCGGGGGCGGAGGCCGCACCGGAGGCGGCGGACCAGGCCGAGGCGGCGGAGCGCCCGGGGACCGCGGGGCAACCGGAGGCGGCGGAGCGGTCGGAGGCCGAGCGGGCCGCTGGGGAGGAGCCCCGTCCCGGCCGCCTGCGCCGCCTCTTCGGCCGGGGCTGAGGCAGGGGCTGAGACGAGGCCTGAGGCCAGGTCTGAGACGAGGTCTGAGGTGAGGTCTGAGGCCCGGGCCGGCCCTAACCCATCCCCGGCAGCGGTTCCTGGTCGACGTCGTACCGCGCGACCCGCTCCGCCGGGTCCCGGCACTCCGGTCCCAGCCGCAGCATCCGCGACTCGGGGTCGTGCAGCGGCCGGTGGCAGCGGCGGCAGGTCACCCGCGGGCGGAGGGTCTGCGCGGTGTCCGTCCCGGGAAGCGGCTCCGGGCCGGACGCGCCGGACGCGCGGGTCGGACCGGTCGAGCCGGGCAGGCCGGACGAGCCGGGAGGGTTGGTCGGGCTGGTCATGCTGAGACGGTAGCCGCCCACGCCGTCAAGGCCGCTGCCGGTGCGTGAAACGATGGCCCCATGGCGAGCGACCGCAGCAGCGCAGGAGACCCGGCACGCACCCTCGCCCTGCTCTGGGGGCTCACCGCCGAGGAGAAGCCCGGCCGGCGCGGGCCCCGGCAGGCGCGCTCGACCGGTGAGATCGCCACCGTCGCGATCGCCCTCGCCGACGCCGAAGGAGCGGACGCCGTCACCATGCGCCGGGTCGCGCAGGAGCTGGGGCTCTCCCCGATGGCGCTCTACACCTATGTGCCCGGCAAGGCCGAGCTGCTCGACCTGATGCTGGACACCGTCTACGCCACGATGCCCCGCAGCACCCCCGCCGACGAGGGCTGGCGCTCCCGGGTCACCGCCGTCGCGGACGACAACCGGGCGCTGCACCGCGCCCACCCGTGGGTCGCCGCCGTCTCCACCAGCCGTCCGCCGCTGGGGCCCGGCCTGATGGCCAAGTACGAGTACGAGCTGCGTGCCTTCGAGGGCACCGGGCTCTCCGACGTCGACCTGGACGCCGCGCTGACCCACCTGCTCGGCTTCGTCCAGACCTGCGCCCGGATGGCCGCCGACGAGCGCGCCGCCCGGCAGGACAGCGCGATGACCGACGCGCAGTGGTGGGCGGCCAACGCCGGGCTGCTCGCCCGGGTCTTCGACCCCGAGCGCTACCCGGTCGCCGCCCGGGTGGGTGCCGCGGCCGGTGCGGCGCACGGCGGCGCGTACAGCCCGGACCACGCCTACGCCTTCGGTCTGGCCCGGGTCCTGGACGGGCTCGACGCCCTCATCGCGGGGCGGTAGCCCGCCCGTCGTACTCCTGGCGGGCCGTCTCGACCTCCGGCACCCGCCGCTCCGACCAGTGCGCCAGCGCCGCGACCAGCTCCGCCGCCTCCCGCCCCAGCGGGGTGAGGCTGTAGTCGACCCGCGGCGGGATCACCGGGTGGGCCTCGCGCAGCACGAAGCCGTCCCGCTCCAGGGTCTGGAGGGTCTGGGCGAGCATCTTCTCGCTGACCCCGGTGACCTTGCGGCGCAGTTCGCTGAACCGGTAGCCGCGCTCGTTCAGCGCGCCCAGCACCAGCACGCCCCAGCGGCTGGTGACGTGCTCCAGCACGCCCCGGGACGGGCACATCCGGTCGAAGACGTCGGCGGGGGGCAGCCCGCCGGCCTTCAGCTCGCTTACCTTCATATCAGTACCCTACTTTGAAGTGCGTACTTTCGAAAGGTTAGTGCAACCCCTAGGGTGAGTTTCGAGGCCAGAACCCCGCAGCAACCCCTGAGGAGCACACCATGTACGTCGTCACCGGTGCCACCGGCCAGCTCGGCCGTCTCGTCGTCGAGGGCCTACTGGCCGAGGTCCCCGCGAGCGAGGTGGCCGTCGCCGTCCGCTCCGCCGAGAAGGCCGCCGACCTGGCCGCCCGCGGCGTGACCGTCCGGGTGGTCGACTACGACAAGCCGGAGACCCTGGCCGGCGCCTTCGCCGGGGGCGACCGGGTGCTGCTGATCTCGGGCAGCGAGGTCGGCCGCCGGATCCCGCAGCACCGGGCCGTGGTGGAGGCCGCCAAGGCCGCCGGGGTCGCGCTGCTCGCCTACACCAGCATCCCGGGTGCGGCCACCTTCCGGCTGGCCGACGAGCACAAGGCGACCGAGGAGCTGATCCTCGCCTCCGGCCTGCCGCACGCCTTCCTGCGCAACGGCTGGTACACCGAGAACTACCTGGGCGACGCGGCCGGCACGGTGGCGCGCGGCGTGGTGCTCGGCAGCGCCGGGCAGGGCCGGGTCGCCACCGCCCCGCGCGCGGACTACGCGGCCGCGGCGGTCGCCGTCCTGGTCGGCGAGGGGCACCGGGGCGAGGTGTACGAGCTGAGCGGCGACGCCGCCTGGAGCCTGCCCGAGCTGGCCGCCGAGCTGGCGAAGGCCTCCGGCCGGCCGGTCGAGCACCGGGACGTCACCCCGGCCGAGCACCTGGACGCGCTGGTCGGCGCGGGCCTGCCGCAGGGCTTCGCCGAGGCCCTGGTGGACGTGGACGCGGGCATCGCGCGCGGCGAGCTGGCCGGCACCCCGGGCGACCTGGCCCGGCTGATCGGCCGTCCGACCGTCCCGCTGGCCGAGTCCGTCCGCGCGGCCCTGAACTCCTGAGGCACCCGCGGGCCGGGACCGCCGCGCCGCCGGAGTTCTCCTCGAACCCCTGAGGCGCCGCGGCCCCGGACTCCCGCGCCGCCGCTGCGGCCCCCGGAGCGGCGGAGCCGTCCGGCCCGCGAGCAATGTCATGACCAAAATCCGGAAACGGAGATGACAGCCCGCCCTCCCGCCCGCTACCGTCGCCTCGACACACGCGCGCGGGAAGGCACTCGGCCATGGCGGGAACAGACCAGCAGGACTACGGCCGGGGCCTCTGGTCCGGCGTCGCCGCCTACGGCATCTGGGGGCTCTTCCCGCTGTTCTGGCCGCTGCTGGAACCGGGTGCCGCCGACGACATCCTGGCCAACCGGATGGTCTGGTCCCTGGTCGCGGTCGTCCTGCTGCTGATCGCCCAGCGGCACTGGGGCTGGATACGCCCGCTGCTGCGCCAGCCCCGCCGGCTCGCCATGCTGGCCGGCGCGGCCGCCGTGATCTCGGTCAACTGGGGCGTCTACATCTGGGCCGTCAACGCCGGGCACGTGGTCGAGACCAGCCTCGGCTACTTCATCAACCCCCTGGTCACCATCGCCTTCGGCGTCCTGGTGCTCAAGGAGCGGCTGCGCACCGCGCAGTGGACGGCGGTGGGCATCGGCGCCGCCGCCGTCGCGGTGCTGGCCGTCGCGTACGGGCAGCTGCCCTGGATCGCGCTCACCCTGGCGCTCTCCTTCGCGACCTACGGCCTGCTGAAGAAGCAGGTCGGGCTGAGCGGGCTGGAGAGCCTGGCCGCCGAGAGCGCCTTCATGTTCCCGTTCGCCCTCGGCTACCTGGTCTACCTGGAGGTCAGCGGGCGCGGCACCTTCGGGCACACGGTGGCCGGCTCGTACGGCTGGGGGCACTCCGGGCTGCTGATGCTCAGCGGGGTGATCACCGCGATCCCGCTGCTGCTCTTCGGCGCGGCCGCCGTCCGGGTGCCGCTGACCGTGCTCGGGCTGCTGCAGTACCTGGCGCCGGTGTTCCAGTTCCTGATCGGCGTCGCGGTGTTCCACGAGTCCATGCCGCCCGCCCGCTGGGCCGGCTTCGGCCTGGTCTGGGCCGCGCTCGCGCTGCTGACCTGGGACGCGCTGCGCCAGGTGCGGGCCGACCGCGCGGTGCGGGCCGCGGCACGGCCGCAGCCCGCACCCGCCGAGGCGGCCGTCACACGCTGATGTCCCGGCTGGTGAAGCGGGACCAGGCCGCCGAGCCGAACACGGCGACGTAGGCGGCCTGGAGGCCGAGGTCCTTCAGCACGCCGTCCCAGTACATCGGCGCCCGCAGCAGGTCCGCGAAGCTCAGCCAGTAGTGGGAGAACAGGAACGGGCTGACGGCGTGCAGCTGCGGGAAGACGTCCAGGATCTGGACGGTGACCACCAGCCCGACGGTGGCGGCCATCGCCGCGATGCCGCTGCCGGTGAGGGTGGAGACGAACAGCCCGATCGCCACCAGCCCGGCCAGTGAGGCCGCGACCACCAGGGCCACCAGCAGCGCGCGCAGCAGCGCGTCGCCGAGGCCGATGGTGTCCCCGGAGAGCAGCGTGACCCGGCCGAGCGGGAAGAGCGCGGCGCCCGCGGCCAGCGCCGTCACCGCGACGGTCGCCGTGGCGGCCGCGCAGAACACCAGCCCGGCGGTGAACTTGGCGGCCAGCAGCCTGGTCCGCCCGGCCGGGGCGACCAGCAGGTAGCGCAGCGTCCCGGCGGCCGCCTCGCCCGCCACCGAGTCCCCGGCGACCACGCCGACCGTCATCGGCAGGAAGACCGGCAGCGCCACCGCGAGCGCGGTGAAGACCAGGAAGAGCCCGTTCTGCGTGGTCTGCGCGATGAAGCTCGGACCGCCGCCGCCCTCGTGCGGACTGTCCGTGTTGAGCTTGACCACCACCCCGATCAGGACCGGCAGTGCCGCCAGGATGCCCAGCAGCACCTTGGTGCGCATCCGGCGGAAGGTCAGGTGCAGCTCGCTGCGGAACAGCGCCAGGAACCCGGCCGCCGTCTGCGGCCGGCGGCCGGTGCCGGTCGGCGGCGCCCCGGCCCGCGACAGTGCCTCAGCCCGCGACATCGAAGCCCTCCCCGGTCAGCGCCACGAAGGCGTCCTCCAACGTGCCCCGCTCCAGCCCGAAGCCGTGCACCCGCACCCCGGCCTCGACCAGCGCCGCGCACAGCCTGGGCAGCGCCTCCTCGCCCAGGACGCCCGGCTCGCCGTCCACCCGGTCCTCGCCCGGCACCAGGGCGGTGACCCGGTGGGCCGCCAGCACCTCCGCGGCCCGCGCCACGTCCGGGGTCCGGACCACCAGCCGGCCCTGCGCCCGGGCGGCCAGCTCGGCGACGGTGCCCTGCACCACCAGCCGGCCCCGGGACATCACCGCGGCGTGGGTGCAGACCTGCTCGATCTCGTCCAGCAGGTGCGAGGAGAGGAACACCGTGGTGCCCTCCGCCGCGACCTCCCGGACCAGCGTCCGGATCTCCCGCATGCCCTGCGGGTCCAGCCCGTTGGTCGGCTCGTCCAGCACCAGCAGTTCGCGCGGCTGCAGCAGCGCGGAGGCCAGGCCCAGGCGCTGCTTCATGCCCAGCGAGTACGCGCGGGCCTTCTTGCCCGCCGCGGCGCCCAGGCCGACCCGCTCCAGTGCCGCCTCGACCCGCTGCCGGCGGGTGCGCGGGTCGGCGGTCGGGTCGGCGGCGTCGAAGCGCACCAGGTTGTCCCGGCCGGAGAGGAAGCCGTACAGGGCCGGGCCCTCGATCAGCGCGCCCACCCGGGGCAGCACGGTGGCGACGGACTGCGGCATCGGCTCGCCGAGGACGCTGGCCGCGCCCGAGGTGGGGGCGATCAGGCCCATCAGCATCCGGATGGTGGTGGTCTTGCCGGAGCCGTTGGGGCCCAGGAAGCCGAAGACGGACCCGCGCGGCACGGCCAGGTCCAGGCCGTCCACGGCGAGCTGGCCGCCGCGGAAGCGCTTGGTCAGGCCGCGGGTCCGGATGACGTCGTCGGCGGCCTCACGCGGGGCCGGAGCGGCCGGGGAAGCGGCGGAGACGGGGGAGGAGGCGGGGGAAGCGGATGGAACGGGCGCGGGGGCCGGACGCGGCACCGCGCCCGTACCCCCGGCCGACTCCGTAACGTCCCCCGTTACGGGAGCCTTGGTCATCCGTCAGTTCACCCCGGCGGCGTGCTGGAGGACCGGCAGGGTCACCGCGCCGGCCAGGACCCGGCCGTCGTCGGTGAGCAGGACGTTGAGCACCTTGGTGCTCACCAGGGTGCCGCCGGCGACCGGCTTGCCGAGCGACTTCACCATCGCCTGCGGGTTCAGCGACTGCGCCGCCCCGTTCCCGCGGCCGCCGTGCTTGCCGCCCTTGGCGTCGGCCTTCGGCGCCCCGTCCGCCGCGTCGGGCAGCCGGGTGGAGACGACCGTCGTCCAGCCCTCGCCGATCACGTCGACGCCCTCGGGCGCCCCGGTGCCGCGGCGCTCCCGGGCGTCGCCCGGCGCGCCCTCGGCCACGTCCCCGGCCTTCTGCTCCGTCACCTTGGCGCCCTTGGGGGCGGAGAAGTCGAAGGTCTTGTCGGCCGGCTTGGCGAAGGACACCTGGGTGAAGCGGACGTTCAGCACGGTGCTGCCGTCGACGGACTTCACCGCCACCGCCAGCGGCACCCCGTTGTCGGCGGCCACCGCGATCCGGACCTCGGCCAGCGTCGAACCGGACTGGGTGGGCTTCACGCTCAACTCGTAGGCGTTCTGCCCGGCCACCTTGGCCGTCCCGGCGACGGTCACCGAGGTGGTGCCGGCGCTCCCGGTCAGGAACTGCTTCGCGGCCTCCTGCGGGGTGGTCGGCAGCTCGGACAGCGGCGCCTTGCCGTGCTGCTCGGCGGCGGCCGCCCGCCCGGTCATGTGCACCGCGGAGTTGGACGAGCTGTCCCAGGCCCAGGCCTGGTCGCCGTTGCGGACCAGGGTGTAGCCGGCCATGTTCTCCAGCACGTCCACCCGCTGGCGGTCCGGGCCGTCCACCGCGACCCGCAGCGTCTGGTCCCCGCCGAGCAGGCCGAGCAGCTTGGACTGCGGGTCCGCGGTGGAGCCCCGGCCGTCACCGCCGTGCCCGCCGACCGCCCCGCCGAGGCCGCCGGCCGCGCCGAGCAGCTGGCCGGGCACCCCGAGGTCGGTGCTGATCGACACCGTCCCGGACAGCGTCTGGGTCTCCGACCCGAGCACCTTGGCGACCAGTTGCTCCGACGTCAGCGTCGGCAGGTCGGGCGCGCCGTCGGCGGCCAGCGCCGGGACCAGCCCCACCCCTGCGGCGATCACCGCGACCACCGCCACCGGCACCCCGGCGCGCATCAGGACGCGTCGCCGGGAGCGGTACGGCGCACCGCCGTCCAGATCGTCCCCCGCCGCCTTTTCGTTGGTCATGGCGTCCTCAACTCCTCCGCGAACACGTGTGATTGGCCTTGCCCGTCCATTAGAGGCCGCCGCGGCGCCGCCGTCATCGCCCTGTGGGGCCAGATCGGGTTGACCTTCTTGGGTACGCCGACCCTGAGACGGCCTCAGGGTTGTCTCCACCCGCGGTACCACCGCCTGGCGTAGGGTCGCGCCATGGACGGAACCGCCATGGACGCCAGCACCCCGCCGACCGAGAACGCGATGCGCCGAGCCCTGCGCCGCGCCCGGGACGGCGTCGCCCTCGACACGACCGAGGCCGCCGTGCTGCTCCAGGCCAGAGGCGACGACCTGCTGGACCTCTGTACGAGTGCCGCCAGGGTCCGGGACGCGGGCCTCGAAGCCGCCGGCCGTCCCGGCGTCATCACCTACTCCAAGAGCGTCTTCATCCCGCTCACCCGGCTCTGCCGCGACAAGTGCCACTACTGCATCTTCGTCACCGTCCCCGGCCGGCTGCGCCGGGAGGGCCACGGGATGTACATGTCCCCGGACGAGGTGCTGGACGTGGCCCGCCGGGGCGCCGAACTCGGCTGCAAGGAAGCCCTGATCACGCTCGGCGACAAGCCCGAGGACCGCTGGCCGGAGGCCCGCGAGTGGCTGGACGCGCACGGCTACGACGACACCATCGCCTATGTGCGCGCCATGTCGATCCGCATCCTGGAGGAGACCGGCCTGCTGCCGCACCTCAACCCCGGGGTGCTGAGCTGGACGGACTTCCAGCGGCTCAAGCCCGTCTCCGCCTCCATGGGCATGATGCTGGAGACCACCGCCACCCGGCTGTGGAGCGAGCCCGGCGGCCCGCACCACGGTTCCCCGGACAAGGAGCCGGCCGTCCGGCTGCGGGTGCTGGAGGACGCCGGGCGCAGCTCCGTCCCGTTCACCAGCGGCCTGCTGATCGGCATCGGCGAGACGTACCAGGAGCGCGCCGAGTCGCTGTTCGCGCTGCGCAAGGTCTCCCGCGCCTACCACGGCGTCCAGGAACTGATCCTGCAGAACTTCCGGGCCAAGCCGGACACCGCGATGCGCGGCATGCCGGACGCCGAACTGGACGAACTGGTGGCCACGGTGGCGGTGGCCCGGCACCTGATGGGCCCGGCCGCCTGCCTCCAGGCCCCGCCCAACCTGGTGGACGGCGAGTACGAGCGGCTGATCGCGGCCGGCATCGACGACTGGGGCGGGGTCTCCCCGCTCACCCCGGACCACGTCAACCCCGAGCGCCCCTGGCCGCAGATCGAGCGGCTGGCCGAGCGCTCGGCGGCGGCCGGCTTCGAACTGCGCGAGCGCCTCGCCGTCTACCCCGAGTACGTGCGCCGCGGCGAACCCTGGCTGGACCCGCGGGTGCTGCCGCACGTGCGCGCCCTGGCCGACCCCGCCACCGGCCTGGCCGACCCGGACGTGGTGGTCCGCGGCCTGCCCTGGCAGGAGCCCGAGGACCTGCCGGAGTCGTACGGCCGCACCGACCTGCACGCCACCATCGACACCGAGGGCCGCACCGGCGACCGCCGGGCCGACTTCGAGGACGTGTACGGCGACTGGGAGGTGCTGCGCGAGCAGGTGCTCGCGAAGGGCGCGCCCGAGCGCCTCGCCGGAGACCTGCGGGAGGCCCTCGCGGTGGCCGCCGACGACCCGACCGGACTGACCGACGACCAGGCGCTGGCCCTGTTCCACGCGGACGGCCCGGCCCTGGACGCGCTCTGCCGGATCGCCGACGACGTCCGCCGCGACACGGTCGGGGAGGACGTCACCTACTGCGTCACCCGGAACATCAACTTCACCAACGTCTGCTACACCGGCTGCCGCTTCTGCGCCTTCGCCCAGCGCCGCACCGACGCCGACGCCTACACCCTCTCCCTGGAGCAGGTCGCCGACCGGGCCGCGCAGGCCTGGGAGGTGGGCGCCACCGAGGTCTGCATGCAGGGCGGCATCCACCCGGACCTGCCCGGCACCGCCTACTTCGACATCGCCCGCGCGGTGAAGGAGCGGGTGCCCGGCATCCACGTGCACGCCTTCTCGCCCATGGAGGTCGTCAACGGCGCGACCCGCACCGGGCTGTCGATCCGGGACTGGCTGCAGCGGGCCAAGGAGTCGGGCCTGGACAGCATCCCCGGCACCGCCGCCGAGATCCTGGACGACGAGGTCCGCTGGGTGCTCACCAAGGGCAAGCTGCCGGCCGCCACCTGGGTCGAGGTGGTCACCACCGCGCACGAACTGGGCCTGCGCTCCTCGTCCACGATGATGTACGGGCACGTGGACACCCCGCAGCACTGGCTCGGCCACCTGCGGCTGCTCGCCGGGATCCAGCAACGGACCGGCGGCTTCACCGAGTTCGTGACCCTGCCGTTCATCCACACCAACGCGCCCGTCTACCTGGCCGGCATCGCCCGGCCCGGCCCGAGCGCCCGGGACAACCGCGCGGTGGTCGCGATGGCCCGGCTGCTGCTGCACCCGCACATCCCCAACATCCAGACCAGCTGGGTCAAGCTGGGCGCCGAGGGCGCGGCCGAGATGCTCCGCTCGGGCGCCAACGACCTCGGCGGCACGCTGATGGAGGAGACCATCTCGCGGATGGCCGGCTCGGCGTACGGCAGCTACAAGTCGGTGCGCGACCTCCAGGCGATCGCCGAGGCCGCGGGCCGCCCGCACCGCCAGCGCACCACCACCTACGGCGAGGTGCCGGCCGAGCGGCGGGCCGCGGCGCTGGCCTCGGACGGGCACCTGCCGGAGCTGCTGCCGGTGCTGGACTGAGACCCGTGCCGTCCCGGCCGCCGCCCGCACGGCGGCCGGGACGGGGGCACCGAACTCCCGGGGAGGGGCCGATTCGATCGGCTCTTCGAATACAGTGCCAGGGCGCGCTCCCGGCCGAGCGACGCGCGGACCCCACACCCGAGGAAAGGCGCCCCGTCGTGATGCCACTGTGGTCACGCGCCCAGCAGCAGGACTACCGCAGCCGGGTGCGGGGCTGTCTGCTCGGCGGTGCCGTCGGGGACGCGCTCGGCGCCGGCGTCGAGTTCGAGTCGCTGGAGAAGATCCGGGCCCAGCACGGCCCGCAGGGCGTCACCGGCTACGTCCCCGCGTACGGGCGCACCGGCGCCGTCACCGACGACACCCAGCTCAGCCTCTTCACCGTCGACGGGCTGATCCGCGCCCACATCCGGCGCGACACCGGAAGCTGGCACCCGCCCACCGACCTCCACCTGGCCTACCTGCGCTGGGCCGCCACCCAGCGCGACTGGGGCCCGGACGAGCGCCGCCCCGACCTCGGCTGGCTCGGCCGCGAGGAGTGGCTCTACGCCCAGCGCGCCCCAGGACAGGGCTGCCTGTCGGGCCTCAGCGGGGTCCACGCCGAGCGGCTCGGCACCCTGGAGGTCCCCAAGAACCCGCACTCCAAGGCCTGCGGCACGGTGGTGCGGGCGGCGCCCTTCGGGCTGCTCACCACCTGGGAGCCGGGCCTGGTGTTCCAACTCGCGGTGGAGTGCTCGGTGCTCACCCACGGCCACCCCACCGGATACCTCGCGGCGGGCGCGTTCGCGGTGATCGTCCAGTCCGTCGCCCGCGGCGGCACCCTGGAGGAGGGCGTCCACCTGGCGCTCGCGCTGCTCTCCGAGCGGCCGGCGCACGAGGAGACCACCGCCGCGCTGCGGGCCGCCCTGGACGCGGTGCGGGCCGGCGAACCGTCCGCCGACCGGGTCGAGGCGCTGGGGGAGGGCTGGGTGGCCGAGGAGGCGCTGGCGATCGGCGTCTACTGCGCCCTGGTCGCCCACGACGTGCGCTCGGGCCTGCTGCTCGCGGTCAACCACTCCGGGGACAGCGACTCCACCGGCGCGATCTGCGGCAACCTGCTCGGGGCGCTGCACGGAGACACCGCGCTGCCGCCGGGCCTGCTGGCCGGGCTGGAAGGGCGCGGGGCGATCCTCGAACTCGCCGACGACTTCGTGCTGGAGCTGGTGCACGGCACCGAACTGCACGACCGGCGGACCCCGGAGGGCGCCAACTGGGCCACCCGCTACCCGGTGACGGGCTGAGCGACCCGGGACCCCGGAACGGGAGTTGCCCGTAGCGGTGGCCGCCGCCGAGGGCGACGGCCACCGCTACGGGCAACTGGTCCGAGTGCGGAACCGGGCGGGAGGGTCAGTCCGGGAGGCCGCCGAAGGCACCGTCCCCCACCGCCGAGGCGAAGGCGTTCCAGGCATCGGCCGAGAAGCGCAGCTGGGGCCCCCTGGGGTCCTTGGAGTCCCGGACGGCCACCTCCCCCGCGCCTGGGACGGCGATCTCCACACAGGCGCCTTGGCCCCCGCTGTGACTGCTCTTGCGCCAACGGGTTCCGTACTCGGACGGGGTGATCATTCGTGGAATTCCTTCTCGATGTCGGCTATCAGCGACCGGCTCTCCGCGACACCGAGTGCGGCCGCTCTCAGGTAGTCGTACAGACCGGTATAGCGGCGCACGTCCGCCTCCTTCTCCAGGTACAGATCGCTCGTCACACCTTCGAAGTAGACAACTGTGGAATCGGCTGACTCCGGGAACTCCAGCAGCGAGAATGTCCCGGTCATGCCGGGATGGGCGCCGTGCGAGAACGGGATCACCTGGATGGTGATGTTCGCGCGCTGGCTGAGCTCCAGCATCTGCTGCAACTGCTGGGCCATCACGGCCTTGCTGCCGACCTCGCGGCGCAGCACCGCCTCGTCTATGACGGTCCACAGGCTGCCCAGCTGGTTCTCGCCGTGGATGCGCTCCTGGCGCTTCATCCGGACCTGCACCCGGCGCTGCACGGCGACCGCGTCGGTGTCCGGCTGGGTGCCCTCGACCACGGCCTGGGCGTAGTGCTCGGTCTGCAGCAGGCCGGGGACGAAGGAGGACTCGTACGCGCGGATCGAGGAGGCCTCGGCCTCCAGTCCGATGTAGACGCTGTACGGGGTCGGCATGTCGT
Organism: Kitasatospora sp. NPDC048715; assembly: GCF_043198905.1. Classification (NCBI taxonomy): domain Bacteria; kingdom Bacillati; phylum Actinomycetota; class Actinomycetes; order Kitasatosporales; family Streptomycetaceae; genus Kitasatospora; species Kitasatospora sp. NPDC048715. Next base: position 24,143 of record NZ_JBICVH010000028.1, read on the forward strand.
TGAAGTCGTGCCACCACCCGCGCTGGCGCGACTCCTTGGCCATCTCCATCAGGCTGGCGCGCAGCTGGTCGTCGGGCACGTTGTAGACGTCGCAGAGGTCGCGCACATCGCGCTGGCTGATGCTGCGGCGGCCGTTCTCCAGCCGGCTGATCTTCGACTGGGAGACCATCAGCCGGCCGGCGACCTCCTCGGCCGTCATGCCCAGGCCCTCGCGGAGCTTGCGCAGCTCCGAACCGAGGCGCCGGCGGCGCACGGTGGGATTGACGTTGGCGGACACTTCGACCTCCGGCCGGACCTCTGGTGCTCGTTGGAGCGGCAGCCCTCGGAACACTTCGGACATTGGGACCAACCCCCCTGACTTGGAGCAGCATGTCACCTTGGGCCAGGTCGGCGCCGGGGAATCACAGCAGCGCGGTAGCACAGATCATCGGAAAAGCACTTCCGCGAGACAGCGAAAGCCCCCAGGTGGTAATGCGGCTCGGACGACTCGGACAGGTACTGCGGAGGCCGCCCCCGGACCGGCCCGCACCTGCCCCGGCAGGTGCGGGGGCGGGCGGTTGCCGGGCGTCCGGGGACGGCGAAGGGGCGGTCGCCGGGCGACTCGCGTCGCGGGGCGACCGCCCCTCGGTGCTGTTGGTGGTGCCGGTGGTGCCAGTGGCACCGGTGGTGCGTCGGGGCGCTCAGCGCCTTCGGGCGGTGCGAGGGGGACGGTGTGCGCCGCCGGGTGCGCGGCCGGTGGTGTCGGGCGCCGTGGTGGCTGCCCGCCGGGCCGTGCAGACCGCTGCGGCCGTCGAAGCCCTCCAGGACTTCCCGGCCCTCGTGCCCTCCCGGGGTCTGCTGCCCTCCCCGGTTCTGGTGCACCCCCGGGGTCCGGTGCACCCCCGGGGTCCGGTGCACCCCCGGGGTCCGGTGCCCTCCCGGGTCAGCGGACGCCGACCCGGGAGGCGGGGACCCGCCCGCCCGAACCCCGGCCCGCCGTACGGGCGCCGGGGCGGCCGGCAGCGGCCCCGGAACCCTGGGAAGAACGGTTCTGCTGCGCCGGCAGGCCGTTCTGCACGTCCATCACGGCGTGCGCGACCATCCCGCCCAGCGGGTCGTACCGGATCAGGTCGCGCAACCGCGACCGCGAGGACCGGCCCTCGTTGCCCGGGTACAGGTGCTTGCCCAGCCCGACCGAGTGGGCGAGCGCGGCGAGCGCGGCCGTCCGCGGATCCGGCGGAACACCGGTGCGGATCGCGGTGTCCAGCCGCTGCTTGATCGCGGCGTTGGTGCAGTCGTCGGACGCCTGGTACCGGGTCGTCGGCAGCACCCCGCACACCTGGCCCGGCACGGCCGTGACCATGCCGCAGCGCTCCAGGTGCGCCAGATAGGTCTGCCGCAGCCCCAGCCGGGGCCCGCCGATCCAGTGCGCCGCGCGGACCGGACTGCCGCGTCGGCGCAGCAGTTCCAGTGCGTGGTCAAGGGTCGGGTCGCCGGTCGGTCGTGCGAGCACGACGGCGATCCGGTCTCCCTCCGGTACGATCCGTCCGGCCAGGGACAGCTCGACGAGCTGCGCCCCGGCGAGTCCGAGGTCGAGGGTCTGCGGCTGCGCCGTGGTACCCGTGGTCGGGTCCAAAGCGAGCAGCAAGAGTTCCTCGGGAACAGTTCTGCGGCTCTTGCCCATCCAAGCCTCCCCGCGTGGATGAGAGACAGGGTGACGCCTCTCACACGGGCTTGTCGAGTACGCCTCCGAATCGTGACCTTGCGGTGAAGGTGCGGAACCGGCGGCGGCGGGCCTTGCGTCTGATCGGTGAACAGGCCGCGGCGCGACCGGGTGGCGACAATAAGCGCCGGTCGGGCGGGGTGTGTGCGGCCGGAACGGCCGCCGGTGGCGGAGACTGTACAGGTACACGGGGCGGGGCGTCGGCTTCCCGAAATCGGGTTCGCCGGTGCCCCGCCGGGCGTTGAGGAGGCTGGGATACGTGGGCGAGTCCCCCGACAGGGTGCTGAGGGACGGCGACGAGCGGCAGCGCGACCGCGAGCGCGAACGGACCGGTACGGCGGCGTCGGCCGCCGGGCCGGCCGAGGGCGGCTCCGGTACGGCTGCTGACGGGCCGTCGGCAACGGCCGCCGACGAGGCGACCGCCGAGACCTCCTCCGACACCTCCTCGGACAGCCCCGCGGAGGCCTCCGGCGAGGCGGCCCCGAAGGCGCCCGCCGACGCTCCGGAGGCGGCGCCCAAGGGCGGCTCGACCGTACAGCTCCGCGTCCGGGATGTGGACAGCCGGACGACGATGCTGCGGCTGCCGGTGGACAGCAGCACCACCGCGCTGCGGCTGCCCGACGAGCTGGTGAAGGCCGCCGGCAAGGGGAGTTCCGAAGGTGGGGAGGGGGAGAAGGCGACGTCGCCGGAAACCGCGGAGGAGACCGAGCCCGCCGGGCGTCCGGTCGCCGCCGACCCGCGTCTCGCCATGCGGACGGGTGCCACGGCGGCCGGGAAGGCCGGGCGGAAGGCGGCCGAGCCGTCCGGGGAGACCGGCTCCGAGGGCGACTCCGAGGGCGGCCCGGGGTCCTCGGCCGCACCGGCCGGGACCGCGGACGAGGCGGAGAAGGCGGCCGACGAAGCGGCCGACAACGCCGACAATGCCGACAACGCTCGTAACACGGACAATTCCCGCAAGGCCGACGGCACCGACGGGGCCGGCGGCGCGGAGCGGACCGGGAAGGCCGAGCAGACCGGCCCCGCCGAGAAGAGCGAGCAGACCGAGAAGACCGGGGACGCCGGAACCGAGGACGACCCGGAGGACACCGGGGACCCCGAGGACGCCGACGCCGAGGACGCTCCCGCCATCGGCTCCGTGACCCTCGCGCTGACCAGGACCGGGCAGCCCGGTCAGCGGCCGGACCGGGCCGAGAAGCTGGAGAAGCCCGCGCCGCCGCGCGCCTCCGCCGCGGGCACCGCCGCCCCGGCCGGCACCGTGCCGGAGCCGAAGCCCGAGCCGCGTCCGGAGCCCGGGCCCGTTCCCGAGCCGGAGCCGACCCCCGGCCCGACGCCGCTGCCGAAGCCGGCCCCCGTGCCCGCGCCCGTGCCGGCCCCGAAGCCGCTGCCGGAGCCCGACCCGCGGCCGGTGCCGCCGGTCCCGCCGCTGCCCAAGCCCGAGCCGCTGCCCGCACCGGAGCCGCTGCCGTCGCCGGAGAACACCGCCGAGGCGATGGAGGTCCTGGCCTCCCTCAACGCCCGCCCGGTCTCACCGCTGCGGCGCGCCCTCAAGCGGGTGACCATCTGGACGGTCTTCCTCGCCGTGGTGCTCGGCGCGCTCGCGGTGGCCCAGCTGCTGCGCCCGCTGCCCGACCCCAAGCTGAAGATGACCGCCGCGGGCAGTTACAGCTTCTCCGGCGACGTGCTCGACCTCGCCTGGCCGGCCAAGGGCCAGTCCGCCGCCGAGGTGGTCGGCGTCGGCAGCCTCGGCAGCTCGGGCCAGGAGACGCCGTCCTCGATCGCCAGTGTCACCAAGGTGATGAACGCCTACCTGATCCTGCAGAAGTTCCCCCTGAAGAAGGGGGAGAGCGGCCCGAAGATCACCGTCGACAAGCAGGCCGCGCAGGAGTCCGGCAACGTCGACGAGTCCCGGGTGACGCTCACCGAGGGCCAGGTGCTCACCGAGTACCAGGCACTGGAACTGCTGATGCTGCCCTCGGCCAACAACGTGGCCCGGCTCCTCGCCCGCTTCCACTCCGGCTCCGAGGCCGAGTTCGTCAAGCTGATGAACGACACCTCGGCCAAGTTCGGCATGGCCAACACCATCTACGCCGACCCGGCGGGTTTCAGCGCGGACACCAAGTCCACCGCCAAGGACCAGCTGAAGCTGGCCGAGCAGGTCATGCAGGACGAGATCTTCCGGCAGATCGTCTCCACCCCGGAGACCAACTTCAACAACGCGAAGATCTCCAACACCAACAACCTGATCAACCCGAAGACCGGCGTCATCGGCGTCAAGACCGGCTCCAGCACCCCGGCCGGCGGCTGCCTGATGTGGGCCGCCTACAAGGAGATCGGCGGTGTGCAGCGGCTGATCCTCGGCGTCACGCTGGGCCAGCAGGCCACCTCGCCCAACCCGGGCGACGGCATCCTGCCGACCGTGCTGAAGGTCAGCGGCAAGCAGATCCAGGCCGCGCAGAACGGCGTGACCGGCCAGGTCGTGGTGAAGAAGGGGGACGTCGTCGGCTCGGTGGAGGACGGGCTCGGCGGCAAGGTCGCGGTCGTCGCGACCAAGGACCTGGTGGTGGCGGGCTTCCCCGGCATCTCCGGCACGGTCACCCTGGACACCTCGAAGATCGACCACAGGGGGACGGCCGGCATGGAGGTCGGCGTGCTGCGGGTGGGCGCGGGCGACGGCAAGGCGGAGGTCCCGGTGGCCCTCCAGTCCGACCTGAACCCGCCGTCCATCCAGTCCCGGCTGCTGCGCACGCTGTGAGCCGTCGAGCCGTCGAGCCGTCGAGCCGCTGGGCCGCCGAGCCGCTGGGCCGCCGAGTTGCTGAGCCACTGAGCCGCTGAGGCATCGAAAGAAGAAGGGGAGCCGGTCCGCACCGGCTCCCCTTCCTCCTTTTCCTCCTTCTCCGCCGGGGCTAGGCGTCCCGGTCGAGCAGCGCGAGCGTGAGACCGCCGAGCGGCGTCACCCGGTCCGGGTCGCCGTACTGGGCGCGGAGCACCTGCGCCTGGTCCGTGGGCATCGCGCCCAGCGGGTCCTGGGTGTCGCCGAGGACCAGCAGCCAGATCCGGGACACCCCGCCCAGGCAGTCCGCCGGCTGCGGGCAGGGCATCGGCGAGAGCTCCCCGGCGTCGTCGGCGCTCTGCGCGACGAAGACCGGATAGGGGCGCACGTCCGAGGGCAGGTAGTAGTCGACGCCGGGCCAGGCCAGCGCCCAGGACTGGTCGCCCAGCGGGGCCGCCATCCCGTCCCCGGAGCGGTAGCCGGCCGAGATCTCCCGGGCCGCCGCCTTGAACGGCTCCTCCGAGCCGTTGTGCGAGCCCACGTACCGAACCTCGGGCTGCCGCGGCAGCGACGCCACGGCCGGTACCGCGAGCAGCCCGACCGTCAGCAGCCCGGCCGCCGCGACGGCCCCCCGGGGGGCCCGGCCGCGTCGCCGGGCCAGGGCCGCCGCCGCGCCGTACAGCGCCCCGGCGCCGCCGCCGGCCAGCACCGCCCAGGCGGGCACCGTGAACAGCAGGTACCGCCCGAGGAAGTACGAGGTGTCGGTCAGGCGGGACACCAGCCAGACGCCCACCACCGGCAGCTCCGCGAGCAGCAGTGCCTGCCAGGCCCGGATCCGCCGGCCGGGCAGCGCCAGTGCCAGCAGCGCCAGCGGGACGAAGGCGTAGAACACGACGTCCGAGCCGAACAGGCGCTCCCCGAAGTAGGCGAGGCCGCGCAGGGAGGGGGTCGGTATCCAGCCCAGCTGCCGGTCCGACTGCCGGCTGCCCAGCAGCACCACCGGCAGCACCGGCAGCGCCGCCACCGCGACCGCCACCGGGTAGTGCCACAGCAGTCGCCGGTCCGTCTCCGGGCGGGTGCGCCACAGGTGCAGCGCCAGGAGCGCCACCTGCCCGGCGACCGTGCTGAAGGACACCAGGTGCCCGGCGCCGGCCAGCGCCATGGCCACGCAGTACGGCGCCCAGCGCCGCCAGGTCGGCCGCTCCAGCGCCCGCAGCAGGAAGTACGAGGCCGCCGCGATCGCGCAGGTCACCAGCGCGTAGGAGCGCGCCTCCTGGGCGTAGCGGGAGATCTCCGGGGGGACGGTGAACAGCAGCCCGGCCCCGACCGCCGCCACCCTGCTGCCGAACAGCCGCTCGGCGGTGAGCGCCACGAACGCCGCCGCCCCGGCCATCGCCAGCACGGAGGGTATTCGCAGCGAGACCGTCGAGTCGCCGAACACCGCCGTCCAGCCGTGCATCAGCAGGTAGTACGCGCCGTTGCTGGCGTCGACGTGCTGGAGCAGCCGCAGCAGGTCCCCCAGGGAGCGGGTGGCCACCGTCCAGGTCGCCATCTCGTCCCGCCACAGGTCCGGCGTCCCCAGCCGGTACCCGCCCACCGCCAGCATGACCACCGAGGGCCACACCCACACCTGCCCCAACAGCCGGCCCACCGGGTGCACAGCAGGTTTCATCAGGTCCTTCGTCTCCTTAGCGAGGCGTTCCGGGGCGGATCCCACCCTGCCCGGCAGGCTACTTGAACCGCCCTGACGCCCCGTCGGCCGCCCGCACCCCGCCCGCACCCCGCCCGCACCCCCTCCGTCACCCCGCGCCCCACCCCTGATCCGGTACGCTGTGAGCGGCCTGGTAGCACCCGGGCCGCGCCTCAGTAGCTCAGGGGATAGAGCACGGCTCTCCTAAAGCCGGTGTCGCAGGTTCGAATCCTGCCTGGGGCACAGCGAACAAGCAGGTCACAGGCCCTCCGCCCACTCCGGGCGGGGGGCCTGCGGCGTTCCCGGGCCCGGCGCCGCCCGCTGGCTCGCCGCCCGCTGCCCGCCGCCGACCGCCGGGTGCGACCGGCGGCGGGCGGACCGGCCGGCGTCAGGGGCGGCGTACCTCTCCGGGAGGAGACGGCGGAGGCCGCCGTGCGCCCACGGTTTGATCATGAAACAGACCTCGTGCCGACGGGGCGCGGCCGCCGCGCTCCTAGGCTCGTCGAGACCCCTGCCGGAGCACCGTTCCCGGTCAGGGCGGACGAGCCGGGGAACCATGACGACCTACCGATACACCGTGGCCGAGCTGCGCGGCCAGCTGCGCCAACTGCTCCTGAGCGGCGCCGCGATCGCCCTGGGGGTGGCCTTCCTGATCGCCTCCGTCAGCGGCAGCGGGGCGCTGGTGGACTCCTACAGCCAGACCGCGGCCGCCGAGGTCGGCCCCGGCGACATCCAGGTGACCGGGAAGCCCGCGGCCGGCGGGCTGGACGCGGCCGCCGCCGAGCGGGTGCGGCAGACCCCCGGGGTGGCCGCGGTGGCCCCTCGGCTGACCGGCAGGAGCGCCGTGCTGGCCGCCGACGGGCGGCCGCTCGACCGGACCGCCGCGGTCAGCGCCGTCGCCGAGGACCCGGCGCTGCGATGGCAACTGCTCAAGGACGGCCGCTGGCCCGCCGGCCCCGGCGAGGTGCTGCTCGACACCGGGACCGCGCACCGGCTGGACGCCGCCGTGGGCGCCGAGGTCCACCTGACCCGGGCCGACGGCACCGCCGCCACCGCCCGGCTGGTCGGCACCCTGGACGAGCGGGGCGCCCCGAGCCTCGCCGGAGCCCCGATCATCGGCGTCCCGGCGAGCGCGGTCGCCGGCTACGCGACCGGCGTCACCACCGACCGACTCGACGTCAGGGCCACCCCCGGCGCCTCCCGGACCGGGACCGTCGACGCCCTGCGCGCCGCCCTCGGCGCCGACGCCCAGGTGCACACCCGCGCGGCCTCGGTCACCGAGGCGACCCGGCAGAGCAGCACCATGTACGGCGTGGTGCTGGTCGCCGCGCTCTCCTTCGTCCTGATCGCGCTCGCGGTGGCGCGGATGGTGGTCGGCAACACCTTCACGGTCGTGCTCGCCCAGCGGACCCGCCAGCTCGCCCTGCTGCGCTGCGTGGGCGCCGACCGGCAGCAGCTGCGCCGGCTGATCCGCCGCCAGGGACTGCTGCTCGGGGCGGGCGCCTCGGCGGCGGGCGTGCTGCTGGGGGTCGCCCTCGGCGCGCTCGGCACGGCCGTGGTCGGCGGGCTCGACCTCGGACCGGTGCACCTGTCGCTGATGCCCTCCCCGCTGACCTGCCTGCTGGCCGGACTGTTCGGCGTGCTGCTGACCCTGCTGGCCGTACGCGGTCCGGCGAAGGCCGCCGCGGCCGTGCCGCCGATCGCCGCGCTCGGCGGCACCCCCGCGCCGGCCGGCGGGGCGGCCAGGGCGCGGGCCGCGGTGTGGACCTCCGGGCTGCTGCTCGCGGGCACGGTGCTGCTGGTGGCCGGGGCGCTGACCCCGCCGCCGCTGTCGCTGCTCGCCGTCACCGTCGGTGCCATCGCCAACTTCTTCGGGGTGCTGCGGCTGTCCCACCGGGTACTGCCCGCGGTCGTCGCCGTACTGGGCCGCCCCGCCCGCAGGCTCGGCGGGACGGCCGGCCGGCTCGCCACCCAGCAGCTGCGGCTCAACCCCGGCCGCACCGGGGCCACCGGCTCGGCGCTGCTGCTCGGCGTGACCGTGATGGTCGGCGCGGTCACCGCGCTCGACATCACCTCGCAGTCGCTGGTGCCCGTGATGTCCGCGCGCCAGCCCGGCGTCTTCTCGGCGGCCGCCACCGGCGGCGGCGCCCTGCCCACCGGGGCACTCGGTGCCCTCGGCGCCGACCACGGGCTGACCGTCACCCCGGTCCGCTCGGCCACCGTCGACCTCGACGGCCGGCCCACCGTGGTCGCCGCCGTCGACCCCACCCGGCTCAACTCCTCGACGGACGACGTGGACCGGGCCCGCGCACTCACCGAGGGCACCGCACTGAGCGGACTCGGCGAGACCGGGGTGCGGCGGGCCGGCGGCGTCGAGCTGAGGCTCCAACCCGGCCGCAGCAGCCTGCCGTTCACCCTGCAGAGCGGCGCCACCCTGCTGGTGACGCCCACGACCCTGGACCGCCTCGCCCCCGGCGCGCCCGTCACCACGGCCTGGATCTCCCCGGCCGCCGGCGACGACCGGCCGACCGCCCGCCGGGCCCTGGACCGCGCCCTCGCCGACCACCCGCAGGTGACCGTCGCCGACACGGCCGCCCAGGCGGACACCCTGCGCTCGCTGCTGGACCGGCTGAAGACCGTCAGCATGGCCCTGCTGTCCTTCTCCGTCGCCATCGCCGGCCTGGGCGTCGCGGCCACCCTGATGCTCAGCATCAGCGAACGCTCCCGCGAGATCGGCATGCTGCGCGCGATCGGGATGTCGCGCGAGCAACTGCGCCGGATGCTCACCCTGGAGGCGCTGCTGCTCTCGCTGGCCGGCGCGCTGGTCGGCACCGGCCTGGGCGTCACCTACGGCTGGGCGGCCGCCCGCTCGATCACCTCGACGCTGGGAACGGTCGGCACCCCGCCGGTCCTGCCGGTGCTGGCCGCCCTGACCCTGACCGTCCTGGTCGGCCTGGCCGCCGCGGTGCTGCCGGCCCGCCGGGTCGGCCGGATGACCGCGGTGGCGGCGATGCGCGCCTCCTGACCGGGCCGTGGCCGGTGCGCCGGAGCCGACCGCGCCCCGTGCCCCGACGCTCCCGGCCGGGGTGGCCGGCCGGGGTGGCCGCCGAGGTGCGTCAGGCCAGGGTGAAGCGGGCTCGGGGGGCCTGCGGGCGGGCGGTGGCGAGGGCGAGGTCGGCGAGGAGGGACTCGGTTTCGCGGGTGCGGCGCAGGACGTCCGGGTCGAGGTCGACGACGACGAGTTCGCGCCGGTCCTCGCTCGCTTCGGCGATCAGCCGGCCGTCCGGGCCCCAGACCGCGCTCCCGCCGCAGGTGTGCCAGCCGCCGGTGCGGCCGATGTGGTTGGCGAGCACCGTGTAGAGGGTGTTGTCGAGCGCGCGGGCCGGGAACCAGGTGCGGGACTCGTGGTGGCCGTGTCCCATGCTGAACAGCGCGCCGACCAGGTACGCGTGGCAGCCGTCGAGCGCGGCGGCCCGGGCGTGCTCGGGGAAGCCGGAGTCGTAGCAGACGCCGAGCCCGAGCCGCCAGCCGTCCAGCTCCAGGGTGCAGCCGGCCGTCCCGGGGCGGTAGTGCTCGCGTTCGGTCATGAACAGGTGCTGCTTGTCGTAGCGGGTGACGAACTCGCCGTCCGGGCCCAGGACGAGGGCGGAGACGCGCAGGTCGGCGCCGTCCCGTACGGCGGCGCCGACGATGGCGGCGGTGCCGGTCTCGCGGCAGGCCTCGGCGATCGGCGTGAGGCGCGGATCGCCGGTCTGGACGGCGTACTTGACGGGGTCGGCGCTGATCAGCTCGGGCTCGTACCCGGAGAGGACCTTCTCCGCGAACAGCACCAGCCGGGCGCCGGCCCGGGCGGCCTCGCGGATCAGTTCGGCGGCCTGGGCGACGTTGGCGGGTATGTCACCGGCCACGGCCTGGGCCTGGACGGTGGCGATCCGCAGCGGGCGCACGGGGTAACCGGCGGGCGCGGCGGAGGAGATGGGGGCGGTGGGGGCGGTGGTGTCGGGCATGGCCGCCACGCTAGCGCGGTGGTCGGCGGTGGTCGGCGGTGGTCGGCGGTGGTCGGCGGTGGTCGGCGGTGGCCGGGAGCGGGCCGTGGGTTGACGAGGCCTCAGCGGACGGTCTCGTCGGCCCGGCCGGACGGGTCGCCCGGGACCTCCTCCGGCGGGCCGTGCGGCCCGTCCTCGTCCAGCGGGGCGGCCGTGCGTGAGGAGCGCCCGCCCGACACGACGACCCGCTGGACCCGGTCCCTGGTGCGCCAGTTGACCCGCCGTACGTCCCGGGCCAGGGCGCCGGGGCGCCAGACCTGGATCACGGCGGTCACGGTGCCCAGCACGATGCCGGCGGCCAGCCAGCCGGCCAGGACGTCGCTGGGCCAGTGCACCCCGAGCGCGATCCGGGTCCAGCCGATGGTCAGCACCGTGGCCGCCGCCACCAGGCAGGCGGCGGTGCGGCCGCGCCGGCCGACCCGGTACCAGAGCAGGCCGACCAGGACGGCGCAGGTGATCGCCGAGGCCATGGCGTGTCCGGAGGGGAAGGCCGGGCCGTCGGCGTGCGAGACCGGATCGGTGAAGGAGGGGCGGCTGCGGCCGAAGGCCAGCTTCAGCGCCCACTGGGCGCCCCAGCCGACCAGCGCCTGGGCGGCCACCCAGCCGGCCAGCACCCGTGCGCCGATCAACCAGAGCCACCCGGCGGCGATTCCGAGCAGCATCCGCATCGTGACGGTGCCGCCGATGTCCGAGAGCGTCTGCACGGAGGCGGTCCACACCCGGTGTTCCCGGGCGTAGGTGTGCAGTTCGCCGATCCACTCCTGGTCGAAGCGGACCAGCGGGTGCCACTGGCCGGTCACCGGAGCGGCCAGCAGGCCGAACAGTGCGGCACAGCCCAGCGCGAGCGCGGTGTCCCGAAGGAGACTGCGGTTACGCGCAGTGAGGCGGTTCGTGCCGTTGGTCAGGTGCATGACTGACACCTTCCCAGTGTCCCGTGCCGGGCAAGAGCCGGAGTGATAGCGATTCGGCATCGTTTGTGAGGAGGACCTGCGTGTGCCGGGGTGCGTGCGGCCGCGGAAAGCGGGGAACGCGGGGAACGTCGGCGGCCGTTCGCGGGTTCAACGGGTGGGCGGCGGCAGCGTGTCGGTCGAGTGAAGACATCGCTCCCGGGATAGTTGGCCGATGGTACGGGATGCGTCCGACCGGTCACTCAGCGTTCGAGGCCGGGGTGAAAACCGGCAGGATACTGCATCGCCGGGAAGAATCTGAGTGACTTGGGAATGTTGTCCGGATTCTGTTCGTTGGATCGTTACGTGTGTGCCTCCAGGGGCCCGCACTTCTTGCCCTCACGAGGCAGGCAGGCAGACCTCGGCAATACCAGCAAAGGGAGCAAGCATGGCCACCCGTGCCGTCGTTCGCGACAGGGCCGACCGGAGTCGCGCGGCCCGCCCGACCAACCTTGAGGCCGACCGCGACCTGGTCGGCATGTACCTCGACGAGATCGCCAGGACACCCCTGCTCGATGCCGCCGAGGAGGTCGAGCTCTCGCTGCGGATCGAGGCCGGCGTGTACGCCCAGCACCTGATGGACGAGGGCGGACTCCCCGACGGCGTCACGCGCGAGGAGCTGGAGACGATAGCCGCCGACGCCGAGCGCGCCAAGGACGTCTTCATCCGGTCCAACCTCCGGCTCGTGGTCGCCGTCGCCCGTCGCTACCCGCGCAGCGGCCTGCCGCTGCTGGACCTCATCCAGGAGGGCAACGCGGGCCTGGTGCGCGCCGTCGAGAAGTTCGACTACGCCAAGGGCTTCAAGTTCTCCACGTACGCGACGTGGTGGATCCGGCAGGCGATCACCCGGTCCATCGCCGACCAGTCCCGCACCATCCGGCTGCCCGTGCACCTGGTGGAGGAGCTCGGGCGGATCCGGCGGGTGCAGCGGGAGAAGTCCAAGGAGCTGGGCCGTGAGGCGGAGCCGGCCGAGATAGCGGCCGAGCTGGACACCACCGAGGCCCGGATCAAGGACGTGCTGGACTGGGCGCGCGACCCGGTCAGCCTCAACATGTCGGTCGACGACGAGGGCGAGACCCAGTTCGGTGACCTCGTCGAGGACACCGGGGCCACGTCCCCCGAGGACGCCGTGATGGTCATGCTCCGCCGCGAGGAACTGGACGACCTGATCGGGCGGTTGGACGACCGCACCGCCTCGATCATCCGCTCCCGCTACGGAATGGAGGACGGCCGCGAGCGCACCCTCACCGAGGTGGGCAAGCAGCACGGCCTCACCCGCGAGCGGATCCGCCAGATCGAGAAGCACGCGCTGGCCGAGCTGAAGAAGATCGCCGACCACGCGGGCTTCGAAGCCGCCTGACAGGCCACCCGACAGGCCACCCGGCAGTTCCGCCTGGCAGGCCGCCCGACAGCCCGTCCGACGGGCCGGCCGGGCCCGCTGGCCGAGCCCTCATCCGGGCCCTGGCGCGGAGCGTTCCGCACCGGGGCCCGAGGCGTGCCGCGGGGCTCTTAGGCTGGAGGGGAGGGACGAGTGGACGGAGTGGACGGCGTGAGCGAGCAGGGGCAGGAAAAGGGCCAGGAGCAGGACCGGGCGCAGGAGCCCCGGGAGGCTGCGGCCGCCAAGGCCCGGCTGGTCTTCCGGGACCCGTTGGACCAGCAGTCCAGCGACGACACCGATGCGGGCTGGGGTGCCCGCCCCGGGGCGGGGGAGGGTGGTGGACGGGGGCTGGACTGGTACCTGAGCCAGCGCCCGCCGCACCACGGGGGCTGAGGAACGGGGACCGGGCGCCGACCGGCACCCGTCGGTCAGCGCAGCGGCGCGACCAGCGCGTCGCGGATCTCGGTCAGCAGGGTGACCTCCTTGGCTTCGAGGTCCGCCGCCTTCTCGGCGAGGGTCTTGCGGTGGGCCGCCAGCTTGTTCATGGGCACGATCAGAACGAAGTAGACGACCGCCGCGGTGATCAGGAACTGGATTGCGGCGCTGAGCACCGATCCCCACAGGATGAGGATTCCGGACGTGACCTCGCCGGTCGGGCTCACCTCGCAGGGCCCCTTGAGGCAGGAACTGTAGGACGCGAGGTCCTTCGTCCCGAAGACGCCGACGAGTGGATTGATCACGCCCTTGACGAAGGCGTTGACGATGTTGGTGAAAGCCGCGCCGATGACCACGGCCACGGCGAGGTCGATGACATTTCCACGCAGCAGGAATTCCTTGAAGCCCTTCATGCCGCCTCGAACGACGAAGTCGCCCCCCGGTTACGGGTGATCTTCCGCAGTCCCGGATTGACAACCCGTCCGGCCCAGCGCGCCCCCCTGGGGCGGCGGCAGACCGGCCCGCGCGGGCCCCAGCGCCAGCGCCGCCGCCACCGCGAGCAGCACCAGGACGGGCACCCCGGCCCGCCGTCGCACCGCACTGCGCCAGCGGTGCCACCCGCCGCACCCGCGCCGGATCGGCGGGAAGCCCGGCAGCTCCTGCCGGGGCGGCACGGCGGGCGCGGGCAGCGGGAGGGGCAGGGGCAGGGAGAAGTTCGCGGTCGTCATCGACGCACCTCCGGAGTGTCGGCGGCCCGGCCCCTCGCGGACCGGATGCCCACACGATGAGCGTTTCCGGCGAACTCGGACAGCAATTTCCCCAGGCCTGTGGACAACCGGGCCCTGTGGACAACTTCGTTCACCCGCACGAGTTGCTCCGGCCCGTCCGGGGTGACGGAAAGCCCATGGGGCCGCAGCGGGGCAAGAAGGGGAGGAGGGGGGAAGCGGGGGAAGAGGGGAAAGAGGGGAAAGCGGGGAGGCCGACGGCCGGAGCCGACGGGAACGCGGAAAGGCCCGCCGTCCCCGCGTGGAAGCGGGGCCGACGGGCCTCTCCGAGGTCTGCGGGCCGTCCCGGGCCGATGGCCCGGTGCCGAGGTCAGCTCGCGGCGGGAGCCGGGCTGGACGACGACGAGGAGCCGGAGCTCGACGACGAGGACGAAGCCGAGGAGGACGTGGACGTGGCGGACGACGTCGAGGGGGTCGATGACGACCCGGCGCCCACCGTGCTGCTGGAGGACGAGCGGCTGTCGGTCCGGTAGAAGCCGGAGCCCTTGAACACGACGCCCACGGCCGAGAAGACCTTGCGGAGTCGTCCCTGGCAGTCGGGGCACGTGGTCAGCGCCTCGTCGGTGAACTTCTGCACCGCCTCCAGGCCGTTGCCGCACTCGGTGCACTGGTACTGGTACGTGGGCACTTGTCTTCCTCCTGGCACTCTCGCCTGATGAGTGCTAACGATGGTCAATGATGCGGCATTCCGCGGGATCAGTCCAGCGACTCCGGTGTGAGATGGGCCGGGCCCGGCCACCGGACCGCCTCCCGCTCAGCCCTTGGCCGCGCCCACCAGCCGTCCGGCACCGCCGTGCTCCGCCGGGACGTCGCCCGAACCCCGGGCCGGAGCGGTGCCCGCGACGGCCGCCCCGGGTCCCGGTGCCACCAGCAGGTGCCGCAGCGAGAGCAGCACGATCAGCCCCAGTCCGGCCCCGGCCACCGGCACCAGGAACCCGGTCGAGGGCCCGTGCCCGTCGATAAGCCGGCCCGCCGCCATCGAGCCGACGGCCAGCCCCAGCCCGATCGCGCCGGTCAGCCAGGTGAAGGCCTCCGTCTTGGCCCCGTCCGCGACCAGCGTCTCGACCAGGGTGTAGCCGCTGATCAGGGTCGGCGCGATGGCCAGTCCGCAGACCAGCCCGGCGACGGTCAGCGCGACCAGGTTGGGCATCGCCCACAGCACCGAGCAGCCCAGCACCAGCAGGGTGTAGCTGATCAGCATCCGCTGCTGCACCGGCCGCCGCCAGGCGATCACGCCGTACAGCACGCCGGCCAGCATCGAGCCGCCGGCGAAGATCCCGTACACGGTGCCGCCGGCGTCGTGCTGCCCGACCGAGTCGGCGAAGGCGTTCACCGACACCTGCATGCCGCCGAACACCGCGCCGACCCCGAGGAAGGTCCCGGCCAGCAGGCGGACGCCGGGGGAGGCGAGCGCCGAGGCGCGCTTGGTGCCGGGCTGCGGCACGATCCGGGCCGGGGCGGTGCGCCGCTGGGCGGCGAAGGCCAGGCCGCCGACGAGGGTCAGCGCGGCCTCGGCGACCAGGGCGGTGGCCGGGTTGGCGAGGGCGGCGATGCCGGAGGCCAGGATCGGGCCGATCACGAAGGTGAACTCGTCCGTCACGGACTCGAAGGCGAAGGCGGTGCTCACCCGGGCCGCGGAGGCGTCGGAGGCGCCGTCCGCGGTGAACGTGGCCACCCAGCGGGCCCGGACCATCGCGCCGACCTGCGGAACGCTCGCACCGGCCGGGACGGCGGCCAGGAACAGGCTCCAGGCGGGCGCGTGACCGAGCGCGAGCGCGATCAGCGCGCCGACCGCGGCCGCGTGCACCAGGACGGTCGGGACGAGCACCGCGGCCTGGCCGTAGCGGTCCGCGAGCCGCCCGGTCTGCGGCCCGACCAGGGCCTGGGCGACGGCGGCGACCGCGGTGACCGTACCGGCGGTGCCGTACGAGCCGTGGGTCCGGGTGACGAGCAGCAGGATGCCCATGCTGAGCATCGCGTACGGCAGCCGCGCGACGAGGGCGGGGGACAGGAACGTCCAGGCCCCGGGCGTGCGCAGCAGCTCGCCGTACCCGACGCGGGCGGGGGCCGGAGCTGCGGGGGTGGCCGCGTGGTCCGCGGCGGTGTCGACCGTTCGGCGCGCCGTCACGGTCGGTCCTTCCTGCTGCCTGGTAGCGCGGCAGGGCATGGTGTGGCCCCGACGGCGCCGAGAGTCGTCCTCTCGCGCGTCGACCGGGGTAGATACCGGGCCGGTCCGGCGTGGTGGCCGGGAGCCGGACCGCGGCCGCCGAGCGGTCGCGCCAACTCTGCGTCAGGCAGAAATTGGGGGTGGTCTAGCGGTGGTTATACGGATGATCGAACCATCGTATCAGTTACGCGCGTAGATACCCTCGGCCGACCCTCGGCCGACCCAGGCTCCTCCGGCCCGCCCCAGCCGTGACGGGCCGGAGGAGCCTGGCGGGCCGGGCGAGCCGGAGCGGCCGTGACGGCCCGCCCCAGCCGGTTTCGAGCAGTGAAGGGGCCGAGCCGAGCCGACCCCCGCGCTCACCGCCCGTTCAGCCACCCCGCGAGCTTGCCGCCCTTGTCCACGGCCCGCAGCCGCCGCTCCGCCGCCTCGCCGACCTCGTCCGTGGTGACCACCAGCAGTTCGTCCCCGCCGCGCAGCACCGTCGCCTTGTCCGGCACGAAGGAGTTCCCCTCCCGCACGACCAGGGTGACCGCGGCCCCCTTGGGCAGCCGCAGTTCGCCGATCTCCACGCCCGACATCTTCGAGGTGGGGGAGAGCGCGACCGACAGCAGGTGCCCGTGCAGCTTCTCCAGCGGGGCGGACTCGATGCCCAGGTCCTGGCCCATGTCGCCCTCGTCGATCCGCAGCCGCTTGGCCACCCACGGCAGGGTCGGCCCCTGGAGGAGGGTGAAGACGACGACGAGGATGAAGACGATGTTGAAGACGTCCTCGGCCCGGTGCGCGCCGGACACCACCGGGATGGTGGCCAGCACGATGGGCACCGCCCCGCGCAGTCCGGCCCAGCTCAGCAGTGCCTGCTCGCGGGCCGGCACCTTGAACGGGGTGAGCGAGACCATCACCGACAGCGGTCGTGCCAGGAACACCAGCACTCCGCCGATCACCAGCGCGGGCACCACCGCGTCGCCCATGGTCTCGGGCGTGACGAGCAGCCCGAGCAGCACGAACATGCCGATCTGCCCGATCCATGCCAGTCCGTCGGCGAAGCCCCGGACGGCGGGGCCGTGCGGCAGCTTGGAGTTCCCGAGTATCACCGCGCTGATGTAGACGGCGAGGAAGCCGGAGCCGTGCAGCAGCGCGCCGCCGGCGTACGCGAGCACGGTGAGCGCCATCACGGCGATCGGGTAGAGGCCCGAGGAGGGCAGTGCGACGTGCTTGAGCCCGTAGGAGCCCATCTTTCCGACGGCGAGGCCCACCGCGGCGCCGATCGCCAGTTCGGCGGCGATCGTGCCGATCAGGACGTACCAGGTGTCCAGTTCCCCGGTGGTGGCGAAGGCGACGACCAGGATGACCACGGGCGCGTCGTTGAAGCCGGACTCGGCCTCCAGCAGGCCGGTGAGCCGGTGCGGCAGCGGGACCATCCGCAGCACGGAGAAGACGGCGGCCGCGTCGGTCGAGGAGACGATGGCGCCCAGCAGCAGTGAGGTGCGCCAGTCCAGGCCGACCAGCCAGTGCGCGCCGGCGGCGGTGGCGAAGACGCTGATGCCGACGCCGACGGTGGCGAGCACGGTCGCGGCCGGCATGACCGGCTTGATCTCCCGCCAGCTGGTCTTGAGGCCGCCCTCGGCGAGGATCACCACGAGTGCCGCGTAGCCGAGCACCTGGGTGAGTTCGGCGTTGTTGAACGTGACGCCGATCCCGTTCTGTCCCAGCGCCACGCCGATCCCGAGATAGATCAGCAGGCTGGGCAGCCCTGATCGGGTGGAGAGGCGGACGGCGCCCACCGCGAACAGCAGGATCACGGAGGACTCAAGCAGGAGCTGGTTCAGATGGGAGACGTTCACGCAGGGGCACCTCGGGCAGGCATGGGCGGGCGGGGTGTCTGGTGGTGCTGTGGGGTGACCCGTTAAGAAGTCGTCAATGCTCCTCTTGCGGATCGTTACGCAGTCTAACATTTTGCCATATCTTTAGCTTGGTCCCCCGTTCACGGTGCCCGGCCGACTCGGCCTAATGTGGTGCCCTGTCACGGCCGCAGGCCCTGGACACGCCCGCCCGCCCCGAAGTCAGGACCGCAAGGACCCAGATGCCCCGCTCGAAGAAGTTCCGGCGCGCCCGTCTGATCGTGATCGTGCTGGTCGTGCTGCTGGTGGCCGGCACCGGCTACGGCGGCTACCGCGGGGTCTCCGCGGTCCGCGCCTCCTTCCCGGAGGTCGACGGCAGCGTCAAGGTGCCGGGCCTGAGCGCGCCCGTCGACGTCAAGCGGGACGCCAACGGCATCCCGCAGCTGTACGCCGACACCGACGAGGACCTTTTCCGTGCCCAGGGCTACGTCCAGGCGCAGGACCGTTTCTGGGAGATGGACGTCCGCCGGCACATCACGGCCGGCCGGCTCTCCGAGATGTTCGGCGACGGCCAGGTCGACACCGACGCGTTCATCCGCACCATGGGCTGGCGGCAGGTGGCGCAGAAGGAGTTCGACACCAAGCTGTCGCCGGAGACCAAGAAGCACCTCCAGGCCTACTCGGACGGCGTGAACGCGTGGCTCGCCGAGCACCCCGGCGGCGCGAAGGCCTCGCTGGAGTACGGCCTGCTCGGCGTCGTCAACGGCGGCTACCGGCCCGAGCAGTGGTCCCCGGTCGACTCGGTGGCCTGGCTCAAGGCGATGGCCTGGAACCTCTCCGGGAACCTCCAGGAGGAGATCGACCGCTCGCTGCTGGCCCAGGACTTCGGCCCCGACAAGATCGCCGAGCTGTACCCGGACTATCCGTACGCCCGCAACGGCACCATCGTGAAGACCGGCGCCGTGACCGGCGACAACTACCGTCCCGCCGACGGCTCCCCGCTGTCCGGGACGGCCGCCGGAACGGCCGCCACCGCCCAGGGCGCGGCGGCCACCAAGGCGATGCTGCAGGGCCTGACCGACCGGGTCGACTCGATGCCGCAGCTGCTCGGCCGCCCCGGCCAGGGCATCGGCTCCAACTCCTGGGTGGTCGCCGGCTCGCACACCACCACCGGCAAGCCGCTGCTGGCCAACGACCCGCACCTCGGCCCCGGCCTGCCCTCGGTCTGGTACCAGATGGGCCTGCACTGCCGGACCGCCTCCCCGGCCTGCCAGTTCGACGTCTCCGGCTTCACCTTCGCGGGCATGCCCGGAGTGATCATCGGACACAACAAGGACATCGCCTGGGGCTTCACCAACCTCGGCGCCGACGTCACCGACCTCTACCTGGAGAAGGTCACCGGCCCGGAGACCTACCAGGTGGACGGCAAGGACGTGAAGTTCGACCTCCGCAAGGAGACCATCAAGGTCGCCGGCGGGGAGGACCGTACCATCACCGTCCGCACCACCCAGACCGGCGCCCCGCTGATCTCCGACCAGAGCAGCGAGCAGCAGAACGTCGGCAAGTACGCACCCAACGGCCAGTCCGCCCCGGACCGCGGCACCAGCGGCTACGGCGTCGCCCTGCAGTGGACGGCGCTCAGCCCCGGCAAGACCATGGACGCCGTCTTCGAACTGGACAAGGCGAAGAACTGGGACGAGTTCCGCGCCGCCGCCAAGGACTTCACCGTCCCCGCGCAGAACCTGATCTACGCCGACGCCAAGAACATCGGCTACCAGGCCCCGGGCAGCATCCCGGTCCGCGGCAAGGGCGACGGCACCCTCCCCTCGCCGGGCTGGGACTCCGCGTACCAGTGGAAGGACCCGATCCCCTTCACCGCGCTGCCCTGGAGCCTCAACCCCTCGGCCGGCTACATCGTCACCGCCAACCAGGCCGTGGTGGACCCGAGCTACAAGTACAACCTGACCAAGGACTGGGAGTACGGCACCCGCGCCAAGGAGATCACCGACCAGATCGAGGGCCTGCTCAAGAACAACGGCAAGATCTCGCCGGACGACATGCAGACCCTCCAGCTGGACAACACCAGCGTGATGGCCAAGACGCTCGTCCCGCTGCTGCTCAAGCAGCCGATCAGCGACCCGTACGTGCGCGAGGCCCAGGACCTGCTGAAGGACTGGAACTTCCACCAGGACGCCGACTCGGCCGCCGCCGCCTACTACAACGGCGTCTGGCGCCAGCTGCTGATCCTGGCCTTCGGCCAGAAGTTCCCGGCCGACCTGCGGGCCAAGGACAACTGCCTGCTGGTCCGCCAGCAGGACGACCCGACCAAGCCGGACAGCTCCACCAAGATCGTCACCGAGTGCGGCACCCGCGAGCCGGGCAAGGCCCAGCCGGACGGCGGCGACCGCTGGACCGAGGTGGTCCGCCAGCAGCTGGAGAAGCCCGACAGCTCGTGGTGGACGTACATCGACGACCAGCACAAGGAGCAGAAGGGCCTGAACAACCTGCTCCAGGAGGCGATGAAGAACGCCCGCCAGGAGCTGACCTCGCTGCTCAGCAAGGACGTCTCCACCTGGAGCTGGGGCCGCCTGCACAAGCTGGAGCTGCGCGAGCAGACCCTCGGCACCGACAACTCCTCGATCGCCTCCGGCGCGGTGCACAAGCTGCTCAACCGCGGCCCGTACCGGCTCTCCGGCGGCTCGGCGGCGGTCGACGCGGCCGGCTGGAACGCGGCGGCCGGCTACCAGGTGGACTGGATCCCGTCGATGCGCATGGTGGTCGACCTGAACGACCTCGACTCCTCGCGCTGGATCAACGTCGGCGGCGCCTCCGGCCACGCCTTCCACGACAACTACAACGACCAGACCGACCTCTGGCTCAAGGGCAAGCTGCTGACCTGGTCCTACTCGCCCGACGCGGTCGAGAAGGCCACCAAGCACAAGCTGGTCCTCACCACCGGCTGACGCCCGGGCGGCCCGGCCACCGGCGGCCCCGTTCCCCCGAGGGAGCGGGGCCGCCGCCGTTCTCACCCCAGCCTGCGCACCCCCGAGGGCAGCACCGCCAGGTCCACCGGCCGGTCGTGCGGCTCGGCCGGCACCCGCTCCAGCAGCTCGTGCTCGTACAGCAGCACCGCCAGCACCGGCCGCGCGCCCGCCCGCGCCAGCCGGGCCAGCACCCGGTCGTAGCTGCCGCCGCCCCGGCCCAGCCGCAGCCCGGAGCGGTCCACCGCCAGGCCCGGCAGCAGCACCACCGCGGCCCCCGTCACCGCCTGCGGCCCGAGCCGCGGGCCGACCGGCTCCAGCAGCCCGCGTCCGGCCGGGGCCAGCGCGTCGGGCCCCGCGTACTCGGCCCAGTCCAGGTCGTTGTCCGCCAGCAGCACCGGCAGCAGCACCCGCACCCCGCGCGCCCGCAGCGCGTCCAGCAGCGGCCGCGTCCCGGGCTCGGCGCCCACCGAGACGTAGGCGGCCACCGTGGCGCCCGCGGCGGCCAGCTCCCCGGCGTGCGCGGCCAGCGCGCGAGCGGCCGCCGCGCGCTCCTCGGCGGCCAGTTCGCGCCGTTGCGTCAACAGCCGTGTCCTGAGGCCGCTCTTCTCGTTGGGCATCCGATCCTCGTTCATCCGATCCTCCTGGCCTGCGCACCGTCGACGCGCAGAGCCTGACACGCGAAAGGGCACCCCCCATTGACCACCCCGCTGCTGGTCCAGGCCCTGGCCGCACTGAGCGTCCCCGCACTGGCCGGCGCCACCGCCCT
This sequence comes from Kitasatospora sp. NPDC048715, assembly GCF_043198905.1. NCBI lineage: Bacteria > Bacillati > Actinomycetota > Actinomycetes > Kitasatosporales > Streptomycetaceae > Kitasatospora > Kitasatospora sp. NPDC048715. Next base: position 45,651 of record NZ_JBICVH010000028.1, read on the forward strand.
CGGACTGCGCGGACGGCGGGAGCGGGCCGGGGCCGCCGCCGGGGCCCAGCGGCTGCGCGGGCGGATCGCCGAACTGGAGGAGCGCTGCGCCGAGCTGGAGCGCACCGCCTCCTGCGACCCGCTCACCGGTGTGTGGAACTACCGCCACCTCCAGCTCACCCTGGACCGGGAGATCGAACGGGCCCGCCGCGCCGAGCACACCGAGCAGGCCGACGGCCCGCGCCCGCTCGCCGTGCTGATGCTGGCCATCACCGGCTTCGACGCGGTCGTCGCCGAGCACGGCCGGGGCCGGGCGGGCGCGGTGCTGCGCGACCTCGCCCAGCGGCTCGCGATGGAGATCCGCCGGGCCGACACCCTCGGCCGCTACGGCGGCGAGGAGTTCCTGGTGGTGCTGCCGGACACCGGGGCCGAGGGCGCCGCGCAGGTCGCCGAGCGGCTGGTCTGGTCGGTCCGCCGGCACCTGCTGCTGGACTGGTCCTCCGGCCCGCGCGAGTCCCGCCAAGCCGCCGGCAACGGCCTGACCGCCGCCGCCGGCATCGCCGTGCTGCCCGAGGACGGCACCCACGCGGCCGTCCTGCTGCGCGCCGCCGACTCCGCGCTCGCCGCGGCCCGGGCGGCCGGCGGCGACTGCTGGCGGCTCTCGTCCCGGCAACTCGGGGAACCCGACCGCCCGGGAACCGATGGCCCCCGAACCGACCGTTCCGAGCAGGCCGGTTGCCCGTCCGATCACGGACCGGATGCCGAACGTGACCGTTCGGGAAAGGCGGGTAGTCTGTCGGCCTGTGTCGGCCGGGACCCCCTCGCCCAGCCGGTCGCGACCCATACGCCAGCCACTGTGGCCGGGCCCCGCGACGTGCTGTCCTAGCCGCCGCCTGCGCTCGGCCGGGCGAAAACGTGCCTGAGTAAGGTAAACGCATGACGACGACCAACTCCCGAGTTCCGGTAACCAAGGCCGTGGTACCCGCGGCCGGACTGGGCACCCGCTTCCTCCCGGCGACCAAGGCCACCCCGAAGGAGATGCTCCCGGTCGTCGACAAGCCGGCGATCCAGTACGTCGTGGAGGAGGCCTCCGCCGCGGGCCTGTCCGACATACTGATGGTCACCGGCCGCAACAAGCGCGCCCTGGAGGACCACTTCGACCGCGCCTACGAGCTGGAGGAGCTGCTGGTCCGCAAGGGCGACGAGCAGCGCCTGGCCCGGGTGCGCGAGTCCGTCGAGCTGGCCAACATGCACTACGTCCGCCAGGGCGACCCGAAGGGCCTCGGCCACGCCGTCTCGGTCGCCGAGCAGCACGTCGCCGGCCAGCCCTTCGCCGTCCTGCTCGGCGACGACCTGATCGACCCGCGCGACCCGCTGCTCTCCCGGATGATCGAGGTGCAGCAGCAGCTCGGCGGCTCGGTCGTCGCCCTGATGGAGGTCGACCCCTCCCAGATCCACCTCTACGGCTGCGCCGCCGTCAAGGCGAACGGCTTCGGCGAGGACGTCTTCCAGGTGACCGACCTGGTCGAGAAGCCCGAGCCCGGCGAGGCCCCGTCCGCCTACGCCGTGATCGGCCGCTACGTCCTCGACCCGCTGGTCTTCGACGTGCTGCGGGAGACCCCGCCCGGCCGCGGCGGCGAGATCCAGCTGACCGACGCCCTGCGCGAGCTGACCAACCGCGAGGCCGCGGACGGCGGCCAGGTGCACGGCGTGCTCTTCAAGGGCCGTCGCTACGACACCGGCGACCGCGCCGACTACCTGCGCGCTATCGTCCGTCTGGCCGCCGAACGCGAGGACCTGGGCCCGGAGTTCCGCTCCTGGCTGCGGGAGTTCGTCGGCTCCGAGATGCAGGCCTGACGCAGGACCGACCACGACAGAGAGCGAGCCGCCGATGACCGGGTCCACCGAGCCCAGCACCACGCCCAGCGCCTGCTGCGACGCCGGAGCGGACCCGGCCCCGGCGGCCCCCCGCCTCTGGACGGTGGACGAGCACCTCGCCGACGTGCTGGCCGCGGTCGGCCCGCTGCCCGCGATCGAGCTCCAGCTGCTCGACGCCCAGGGCTGCCGGCTCGACGAGGACGTGATCGCCGACGGCGACCTGCCGCCCTTCGACAACAGCTCGATGGACGGTTACGCGGTCCGCACCGCCGACACCGAGGGCGCCACCGACACCTACCCGTCGGTGCTCTCGGTGGTCGGCGACATCGCGGCCGGCGCCGACGAACTGCCCAGGGTCGGCCCCGGCCAGGCCGCCCGGATCATGACCGGAGCCCCGCTGCCGCCCGGCGCCCGGGCCGTCGCCCCGGTCGAGTGGACCGACGGCGGCACCGGCACCGGGGTGGCCGCCGCCGCGATGACCGCGCCGGTCCCGGACGAGGAGGTCCGGGTCCTGCGCCCGGTCGCCGAGGGCGCGCACATCCGCCGCCGCGGCAGCGACGTCACGGCCGGCACCCGGGTGCTGGAGGCCGGCACCCGGCTCGGTCCCGCCCAGCTCGGCCTGCTCGCCGCGATCGGCCGGCCCACCGTGAAGGTCCGCCCGCGGCCCCGGGTCGTGGTGCTGTCCACCGGCAGCGAGCTGGTCCAGCCCGGCGAGCCGGTCGGCCCCGGGCAGATCGCCGACTCCAACAGCTTCACCCTCACCGCGGCCGCCCAGGAGGCCGGCGCCATCGCCTACCGGGTCGGCGCCGTCCCGGACGAGGCCGAGCGGCTGCGCGCCGTCCTGGAGGACCAGCTCGGCCGGGCCGACCTGATCGTCACCAGCGGTGGGGTCAGCGTCGGCGCGTACGACGTGGTCAAGGAGGTCTTCGAGTCCTACGGGGGCGTCGACTTCCGGCGCCTGCGGATGCAGCCCGGCAAGCCGCAGGGCTTCGGCCGGATCGGCGGCGCGGCCGGGGTGCCGCTGCTCGCCCTGCCCGGCAACCCGGTGAGCGCCTACATCTCCTTCGAGCTCTTCGTCCGTCCGGTCATCCGCACCATGCTCGGCGCCGCGCAGGTGCACCGCCCGGTCGTCCGCGCGCTCTGCCCGGCGGCGCTGCGCTCCCCGGCCGGCCGGCGGCAGTTCCTGCGCGGCCGCTACTCGGCGGCGGACGGCACGGTGGAGCCGGTGGGCGGCGCCGGGTCGCACCTGGTCGGCGCGCTGGCCCGGGCGAACTGCCTGATCACCGTCCCCGAGGACACCACCGCGCTGCCGGCCGGCAGCGAGGTGGACGTGGTGTTGCTGGACTCCTGATCGGCTCCCCGGACCGGGGAACGGTACGGTAGCGCGGTATTCGACCTGCGCGCCCCTGGAGTTCCCCGTGACGACACCTCTCCCCGGCGACCGCCTCACCCACGTCGACGACCAGGGCGCCGCCCGGATGGTCGACGTCTCCGAGAAGGCCACCACCGCGCGCACCGCGGTGGCGGCCGGCCGGGTGCGGGTCTCCCCGCAGGTGGTCGAGCTGCTGCGCGGCGAGGGCGTGCCCAAGGGCGACGCCCTCGCGGTGGCCCGGATCGCCGGGATCATGGGCGCCAAGAAGACCCCGGACCTGATCCCGCTCTGCCACCCGATCGCGGTCTCCGGCGTCAAGGTCGACCTCGCCGTCGCGGACGACGCGGTCGAGATCACCGCCACCGTGCGGACCGCCGACCGCACCGGCGTCGAGATGGAGGCGCTGACCGCCGTCGCGGTGGCCGGGCTGACCGTCGTCGACATGGTCAAGGCGGTGGACAAGGGTGCCACGATCGAGTCCGTCCGGGTGCTGAGCAAGACCGGCGGCAAGAGCGGCGACTGGTTCGCGCCGGAGGTGGACGCGTGACGGCGCCGGCCGGCGCGGTGCCCGCCGGGAGGGCGCTGGCCGTCACGGTGTCCAACCGGGCCTCGGCCGGGGTCTACGCGGACCGCGGCGGCCCGCTGCTGGTGGCCGGCCTGACCGCGATGGGCTTCACCGCCGACGGCCCCCGGGTCGTCCCGGACGGCGAGCCGGTGGAGGCCGTGCTGCGGGAGGCCGTCGCGGCCGGTTACGACGTGGTGCTGACCACCGGCGGCACTGGCATCTCGCCGATGGACCTCACCCCCGAGATGACCGCCCGGGTGATCGACCGGGCGGTCCCCGGCATCGCCGAGGCCATCCGTGCGTACGGCCGGGAGAAGGTGCCGACCTCGGCGCTCTCCCGCGGGCTCGCCGGGCTCGCCGGACGTACCCTGATCGTCAACCTGCCGGGCTCGACCGGCGGCGTCAGGGACGGCCTGGCCGTCCTGGAGCCGCTGCTCGCCCACGCCGTCGACCAGCTCGGCGGCGGGGACCACCCCCGGCCCGACGCCCCAGCGACCGGGGCTCCAGCATCCAGGAGCGGGCACTGAACGCCGGCTGGCCGGTAGAACTCCACGAGGGGGACGTCGTGCTGCGCCCCATCCGGGCGCGCGACCAGCGCGAGTGGCAGGAGGTGAGCCGCCGCAACCGGGACTGGCTGCGCCGCTGGGAGGCCACCGTGCCGCCCGGCCCGGCGGGTCGGGTGAGCGGCCCCCGGCCGACGTACCGGCAGATGGTCCGCTTCCTGCGCGGCGAGGCCTCGGCCGGCCGGATGCTGCCCTTCGTCGTGCTCCACAAGGGCCGCCTGGTCGGCCAGTTGACCGTCGGCGGGATCACCTGGGGCTCGATGTGCTCGGCGAACATCGGGTACTGGGTGGACGAGGACGTGGCCGGCCGCGGCATCATCCCGACCGCCGTGGCGCTTTCGGTGAACCACTGCTTCCGTACGCTCGGGCTGCACCGGATCGAGGTCTGCATCCGCCCGGAGAACGTCCCGAGCCGGCGCGTGGTGGAAAAGCTCGGCTTCCGCTCGGAGGGAATCCGGCCGCGCTATCTCCACATCGACGGCGACTGGCGCGACCACCTCGTCTACGCGCTGACCGACGAGGAGGTCCCGGAGGGGATGCTGGAGCGCTGGCGGGCGCTCAGTTCCGGGCGCGAGCGCAGTAATTGAATACATGTTCGAAAGAAATATCGATATGGCATCGGAGGGGCACCGGACCCCCACAAATAGCGGCAAAATAGTCGGAGAATCAGCTTGATCACACGACACGCCGCGCCAAATTGCTGCCAGGCCTTCCCCGGCGCCCGTACGGTGTGAATCGTGAGCAGTAGCGGCCTTATCTACGCCGTCATCGTAGGGGCCTGGGCCGCCTATCTGGTGCCGATGTGGCTCCGCAGGCAGGACGAACTCAACGAGGCGCGCCCGACGGAACGCTTCAGCACCGCCATCCGCCTGCTGGCCGGGCGTTCGGGGCTGGAACGGCGGGCGGCCCGGGCCCTGGGCGACGAACCGCGTGACGGCGAACAGAGCGACGACGGTCCTCCCGAACGGGACGGGACCTCCTCCGGCGACCCCGCGCGGGAGCCCGAACCCCCGGTGCGGCGCCCGGCCGAACGGCCGGCCCCCGAGCCGCGGGCCGGCACCGAACGCCGGGCGCGGCTGCTGGCCCGCCGGCGCCGGATGGTCACCGCCCTCTTCTTCTCCTTCGCGCTCGGCGCGGTGGTCGCCGCGGTGGCCGGACTGGCCTTCCTCTGGGTCCCGGCGGTCCCGGCGGTCCTCCTCACCGTGTACATCGGCCACCTGCGCAAGCTGGAGCGCCAGCGGTACGAGGTGAAGCTCGACCGGGTCCGGGCCGCCCAGGCGGCCGAGCGGCTGCGCAAGCGCGAGCAGCAGCGCGCCGAGGCCGCGGCGCCCGGCGCCGCCCCGGCCGAGGCCCCCGCCGCCGCGGAGCCCGCCCCGGCCGCGCCCGCCGGAGGGCGGGCCGCGCGCCGGCCGCACCTGCGGCTGGCGGCCGACCCGGAGCAGGCCACCGTCTCGGTGTCCTCCGCCTCCGCGGTGGCCGAGGCGACCGAGCACGAGGAGTGGGTCGACGGCATGCGCGAGCGCGGAGCGGCCGGCCCGGACTCCTGGGAACCGGTGCCCGTCCCGCTGCCCACCTACGTGACAGCCCCGGTCGCCCCCCGGGTCTCCCGCGGCCTCGACCTGTCGGCCCCCGGCACCTGGACCGCCGGGCGCCCCGCCGAGTCCCGCAAGACCCCGCTGTTCGACCAGTACGCCGAGCCGCACGCCCCCGAGTCGCGCCCGCGCGCGGCCAACGAATAGCCCCGGCCGCCCCCCGACCGGCACCGCGACCCGGGGGGTGGTCACGGACCCCCTCCGAAAGGTGCTAGAGTTTCTTCTCGTTGGGGCTGTGGCGCAGTCCGGTAGCGCACCTCGTTCGCATCGAGGGGGTCAGGGGTTCGAATCCCCTCAGCTCCACCCAACGGACCGGCTCAGGCCGGTCGACGAAATCCCGCCGGGAGGCAACTCCCGGCGGGATTTCGCGTTTTGGGCTCCAGGTCCGGGGCCGCCGCCACCCGGGGTTCGCTGTGGGGGAGATCACATCACCCTTCCGGGCCCGTTTCTGACGCGGTTTGGGGCTCGGAGGGGTCGGTTATGGTGGGTGGGCCCAGACGCTGACGAGGGAACGATCTGGTCTATCTCAACGGGGTGCCATCGCGGTGCGCGAGTTCGGTCTGAAACGGTGGGTGCGGCGGTCGGGTCCGGAGAATCCCGGAGGCGCAGCGGAAACCGGAAGACCGAATTCCTGGACCCTCCCGGCAGTCTGCGTGGCGGCGGTGTCACTGGCGGTGTTCGCCTGGTTCCGGCACAGCCACGGGGCCACCATGGTCGACATGCTGGTCTACCGGGCCGAGGGCCAGGCCGTCGTCCGCGGCGAGGACCTCTACGCGATGCGGCTGCCCGGCTGGGACCTGCCGGCCACCTACCCGCCGTTCGCGGCGATGCTCTTCGTGCCGAGCACCTGGTTCGACGTGAGCACCCTGCGCGTCCTGGTGATGCTCCTCAACTACGCGCTGCTCGCCGCGGCCGTGCACCTGTCGCTCAAGCTGGCCGGCTGGCCGAAGCAGCACCGGGCGGCCGTGGTGATCCTGGCGACCGGCCTGGGCATCTGGCTGGAGCCGGTCTTCACCACCTTCCAGTACGGGCAGGTCAACCTCGGCATCCTCTGCCTGGTCCTGTGGGACCTGACCCGCCCGGACCGCCACCGCCTCAAGGGCGTGGGCATCGGCCTGGCCACCGCCATCAAGATCACCCCGGGCCTGTTCGCCGTCTACCTGTTCCTGACCGGCCGGGTCCGGGCCGCCCTGGTCTCGGCCGGCACCTTCCTGGCGGCGGGCCTGATCGGCTGGGCCGTGCTGCCCGACGCCTCGTACGGGTTCTGGACCACCTACCTCTGGGACCCGAGCCGGGTCGGCGTGACCGTCCTGGTGGACAACCAGTCGCTGCGCGGCGCCGTCTGCCGGCTGCTGGACGTCAACGACCCGGGCCTGGTCGGGCTGATCGCCTCGGCGCTGGTCGCGACCTTCGGGCTCGGCGTCGCGGTGCTGGCCGGGCGCTCCGCGCGGGTGCTGCGCCGGGCCGACGCCTGGGGCGCGGTCTGCGCCGCGCTCACCGCGCTGCTGGTCTCGCCGATCAGCTGGACCCACCACTGGGTCTGGTGCATCCCGCTCCTCGCCCTGCTGGCGGTGGAGGCCAGGACCACGGCCCGGAGGGTGCTGTTCGGCCTGACCCTGCTGGTCTTCCTCTCGCACGTCATGTGGACGGTGCCGCACCGCTGGGGCCGCGGGGTCGCCTGGTACTGGCAGCTGCCCGGCGCGATCTACCCGCCGATCGCCATCGCCGTCCTGGTCGTCCTGGGCGTGCGGCTGTACCGCGCCCGGCGGCAGGCCGTGGAGGCCGCCGGCGGAGGGGTCCGGGCCCTGCTGGGCGCCAGGCTGGACCGCGATCCCGCACTGACGAACCGGACCTGACGGCCGGACCCACGGACCCAGACCGGACGGATCGGACCCGACGTGACCACCCAGACCGCACCCCCGCCGCCGGCCGCCGTGCCCGCCGCCCGCCGGCTGGCCGAGGCCGTCCTGCTCGGCCCGGCCCGGCGAACCCTGCTGCTCACCGCGCTCTGCTTCGCGGTGACCTGCGCCATCGGCCTGCAGGGCTGGACGTCCGTGTCGCTCGGCGGCTTCGACCTCGGCATCTTCGACCAGGGCGTGCGCGGCTACGCCCACTTCGGGCTGCCCGTCTCGACGCTGAAGAGCTTCCACCACGAGTTCCCGCCCGGCTTCTCGCTGCTCGGCGACCACTTCTCGCCGGTGCTGGCACTGCTCGCCCCGCTGTACTGGATCTGGGACGACCCGCGCTCGCTGATCATCGGGCAGTCGCTGCTGTTCGCGGCCGGGGTGCCACTGGTCCGGCGGATCGCCGGGTACGCCTTCGCCGCCGCCGAGCCGCGCACCGGCCGCCGGGCCGCCGACCTGGCCGGCCTGGTGTACGGCCTCGGCTGGCCGCTGCTGGTCGCCGCCCGGGTGGGCTTCCACGAGGTCGCCTTCGCGGTGCCGCTGACCCTGCTGATGCTGGAGCGCGGGCTGGCCCGCCGGTACGGCACGGTGGTGCTCGCCGCCGTACTGCTGTGCTGCACCAAGGAGGACCTCGGCCTGATGGTCGGGGCGTACGGGCTGGTGCTGCTGCTGCGCACCCGCCGTACGGAGGACCGGGCGGGCCGCTTCACCGGCCTGGGGCTGCTGCTCGGCGGGCCGGTCGCCTCGGCCGTCGCCATCACTTGGCTGATCCCGGCGATGGGCGGGCAGCCGGGCTACTACTGGAACTACGGCTCGCTCGGCACGGACGGCGGGGACGCGCTGCGCAACCTGCTGCACGACCCGTTCCTGCTGGTGCAGGCCGCCTTCGACCAGCCGCTCAAGCCGCTGCTGCTGCTGTGGCTGTTCGGCACCACGCTGCTGCTGCCGCTGCGCTCGGCCACCGTGCTGTGCGCGCTGCCGCTGCTGGCCGAGCGGATCCTGTCCAGCAACCCCAACCACTGGTCGATCGCCCGGCACTACGACTCGCTGCTGTGGCCGATCCTGCTCACCGCCGCGATCGAGGTGCTGGGCCGGCTGAGCGCCGCCGGGCGGCCGGAGCGGAGCGTGCGGCGGGCCCGCCGGCTCGGCCTCGGCGCGGCCGGGATCGCGCTGGTCGCCGCGGTGCCGATCGGGCTGCTGCCGCTGGCCGTACCGTCGTCCTGGGCGCCGAAGACGAGCGAGGCGGCGCTGGTGCGGGCGGCCGCGCTGATCCCGGACGGGGCGTCCGTCGAGGCGGACAACCAGATCGCGCCGCGGCTGACCGCCCGGGCGGACGTGGTGCTGGTCGACGGCACGCCGCGCGGGCGCGAGTACGTGCTCACCCGGGGCGACAAGCGGTCCTTCCCGTTCAAGGCGGACAAGGAGCAGGCCGAGCGGATCCGGTTGCTGCTGGCGCACGGCTACCGGCAGCTGTGGGCCGAGGACGGGGTGGTGCTGCTGCACCGGGAGGGCGACGAGCCGATCCCCGGCGAGCACGTGCCGGGGCCGGGCAGCGAGCCGGTCCAGGACGAGGTCCCGTCCGACGTGGGGCACAACCTCTTCCGCGGCTGACGGCCGCCGCCCGAACACGCCGCGGGGCCGGCCGGAACGACGTCCGGCCGGCCCCGCGGGGTTGCCTCAGGGGCGGTCGGAGCCGTTGTAGCTGCCGCTGTGGTGGGAGCCCTGGGCCGGGACGGCGCCGTAGTGGCCGGGCCGGTGGCCGCGCGGGTGCCGGGTCAGCTTGTAGCCGAGGACGCCGGCCAGCGCGGCCAGGAAGCCGCCGGCGATCGTCCAGTACCAGCGGCTGTTCCAGCCGGAGAACCAGCCGGTGTACCAGTGCTCCTCCTGGGCGACCGGGGCGGCCGCCTTGGCCGTGCTCGCGCCGCCGCCGACCGGCGGGACCAGCGGGGCCTTCAGCTCGCCGCCCTCCGGCTGGGCGTTGTCGGCGTCGCCCTTGGCGGCGACGTGCAGCTGGACCGAGGAGGCCAGGCCGAGGTCCGGCTGCGGGACGTCGCTGACCGACAGCCGCACGTAGTAGGTGCCGGGCAGCGGGTCGCCGGACCACGGCTCGGCCCAGGTGCGGACCTCGCGCAGGGTGCAGTTCAGCGCCAGGGCGGCCGTGCTCTGCTCGGCGGTGGCGTTCTGGGTGCCGGCGGTGCACGACTGCCGCCGGCGCAGCCCGTCGAAGACCTCGACGGACCAGGTCTGCGGGCCGTGCCGGTCGGCCGTGGGGGCCAGGTTGACGGTCAGGTCGACCGTCGGGGTCTGGCCCTCGGAGGCACCGAACGCCCAGTACAGGTAGTCACCGGTGGAGACGGAGACGTTGGCGTCCTGGCCGGGGGAGAGGTTGACCGCGGTCAGGAACGAGGTGCCGGCCTTGGTCGCCGGGGCGGGGGTGCCGTTGGCACTCGCCGAGGGGGACGGCGAGGCGGCCGAGGCCGCCGGGGCGCCCAGGGCGCTCAGGGCCAGGGCGGGCAGCAGGGCGAGGGCGGCGAGGGCGCCGCGAATCGTCGTACGCATGGTCAGTTCTCCCGCCAGACGGCGATCCGCCAGCGCGCGATCCAGCCGAAGACCAGACCGAAGGCCAGGCCGGCCAGGGTGAGGGTGAGCAGCAGGATCCAGCCGCGGCCGAGGCCCATCGCGGCGCCCTCCGGGGCGGGCGAGGCGGAGGCCAGGTCGACGGTCAGCTCCAGCGGCATGCCGGGGTCGGCCAGGACGCCGTTCTGCGGGGCCAGCGAGTTGCTGACGACCAGGCAGACGGTGGTCTCCGGCTTCTCCTTGGAGCCCTTCGAGGCGGTGGGGCTCGCGGTGACGTAGCCCTTGGAGTCGTCGGTGGACCAGCGCAGGCCGGTGGAGACCACGTCGGTGCGGCCGCTGCCGGCGTCGGTGCCGCGGACCAGCTCCTGGCCGGCCGCGCTGGTGGCCTGGAGCAGCACCCCGTAGTCCCGGGCGACCGGGCGGTCGAGGGCGACGCTGACCGAGGCGCGCAGTTCCTGGCCGGACTTGACCGGGACCTTGTAGACGCGGTGCTCGGAGAACTTCTCGCGGTCGGTGTAGACGCCCGGGGCGAGCACGGGGGCGCTCTCGCACTTGTCGGTGCCGGCGGTCTTGACCGGGGCCACGGTGTAGGTGTCGTTGGAGCGGTCGACCAGCTGCTTCACCTTGTCGGTGAGCTGCTCCTGGGTGCGGACGTCGGTGTAGGTGCCGCCGGTCGCGTTGGCGATGCAGAGCAGCTGCTGGCGGGTCTTGTCGTCGTGGGCCAGGCCCAGGGTGTCGACCACCAGGTGGATGCCCTGGGAGGCGAGCTCGCGGGCGACGTCGCACGGGTCGGGCGGGGTGCAGGTGTCCTCGCCGTCGGTGATCAGCACCACGCGGCGGGTGGTCTCGCCCTTGCCGAGGTCCTGGGCGGCGCCGCGCAGGGCCAGACCGATCGGGGTCCAGCCGGTGGGCCGCAGGGTGGCGACGGCGGTCTTGGCCTCGACCTTGTTGGTCCTGCCGACCGGGAAGAGCTGCTTGGTGTCCTGGCAGCCCTGGGCCTTGTCGTTGCCGGGGTAGTTCGCGCCCAGGGTGCGGATGCCGAACTCGGTCTCCGAGGGCAGTGCGTCGATCACCTCGTTCAGCGACTGCTGGGCCACCGCGATGCGGCTCTTGCCCTGGATGTCCGTGGCGGTCATGGAGCCGCTGACGTCCAGGACGAGGTCGACCCGGGGGGCCTCCTTGGATGCGGGGGCGGCCCCGGCTGATGGTTCGTCGGCGTGGGCGGGCAGGCCGAGGAGCAGCGAGGCGCCCGTTATCGCCAGGGCCGCCAGCAGGCTGCCGAGCCTGGTCTGTGGTCGTCGTCCGGTAGTCACCCGGCCGATCCTAGGGATCATCAGTTCATCGTGGCGAAACGAGTCCGGATCGTGCCTCAACCAGCTCCGGCGCGAACTCCGGCGCATCGGTGCGCAATTCGCTGACGCCGGGCTTACGCGTCGTGGATAGCCTTCCGTACGCATCGGACGGCGGAGGGGGCGCGATGGAGCTGGCGGCGGTCGGCAAGCGGTACGGGCGGCGCGGGCGGTGGATCCTGCGCGGGGTGGACCTGGCGCTCGGGCCGGGGGAGTTGGTGCGGATCGCCGGGCGCAACGGGAGCGGCAAGTCGACGCTGCTGAGGCTGGTCGCCGGGATCGAGCGGCCGAGCACGGGGCGGGTGGTGAGGCCCGGCCCGGCGGCGTACGTGCCCGAGCGCTTCCCGCCGGCGCTGCCCTTCGACGCCTCCTCCTACCTGCTGAGGGTGGGCCGGGTGCACGGGCTGTCGGCGGAGCGGGCGCGGCGGCGGGCGGGGGAGTGGCTGGACCGGTTCGGCGTCGCGGACCGGGCGGGCACGCCGCTGAGCCGGCTGTCGAAGGGCACCTGCCAGAAGGTCGCGGTCGCCCAGGCGCTGCTCCCCGAGGCGCGGGTGCTGCTGCTGGACGAGGCCTGGACCGGGCTGGACCCGCAGGCGCGGGCGGTGCTGGACGAGGCGGCCGCCGAGCGGGCGGCGGCGGGCGGCACGGTGCTGTTCGTCGACCACGACCCGGCCCGGCTGGCCGGGCTGACCAGCGCCGCCTACGGGGTCGGCACGGACGGCGTGCTGCGGCCCGTCGAGGACGGTCCCCAGGAGCCGCCGCGGGACGGGCCGGTGATGGAGGTCGAGGTGGACGTCCCGGACGGTGCCCCGCTTCCTCCGCTGCTGCCGGGGGCGCCGGAGGTCACCGCGCTGGCCGGGACGGCGGTGCGGCTGGCGGTGCCGGCCGCGCACTCGGACGCGCTGCTGCGCCGGCTGCTGCTGGGCCGCCCGGCCGTCCGGGTGCTGGCGGTGCGGCGGCGCGAGGAGGGGCAGCGGTGACGGCGCGGATCGGGGCGCTGACCCGCTACCACCTGGAGCTGCTGCTGCGCTCGCACGCCTGGCTGCCGCCGTTCCTGGCGTACGCGCTGCTGCTGGTGGTCGGGGTGGCGGCGGGCGATCCGCTGCTGGGCGGCCTCGGCTTCGGCGCGGGGGTGCTGCTGCCGGTGAGCGCCTGGTACGTGCGCAGCGTGCTGAGCGCGGAGCCGCCGGCCTCGCGGGCCTGCCTGGTGGCGGCGGCGGGCCCGGTCCGGGTCCACCTGGGGGCGCTGCTGGCGGCGCTGACGGTGTCGCTGGTGCTGGCGGCCGGCCAGGTGGCGGCGGTCTGGTGGACCAGTGGGCCGGTGGCCGACCCGGGGGCGCGGCAGGAGCCGGGGGCCGGGGCGGCGGTGGCGGCCGGTCTTGCGGCCTCGGTGGTCAGCGCGCTGCTGGGGGTGCTGGCCGGGGCGCTGGCGAACCGTCCGGTGCTGCTCCGCCCGCAGTACGGCATCCCGACGGCGCTGGGGCTGGCCACGCTGCTGCTGGTGGTGCCGGTCTCGCCGGCCAACACGGCGGTGCGCGGTCTGGTGTCGGCGGCCCGGACCGGACGGATCGAGGTGCCGTGGGCGAGCCTGTCGGCCGCCGTCGTCCTGCTGGCCGCGGTGGGGGCGGGGGTGGCGGCGCTGGCCGGGCGGCGGCCGGAGTGACGGCCCCGGGGACGGACCGGCGGGCCCGGACGATTCCGCCAATGGCGGACACACCGCAGCGAATAGTCCATAAATATGGATAACCCTCGCTAGGGTGCGGAATCGGGACACGGTGCCACCGCGGTGGCACCGGGACCCGGCCGGCCTGTCCGACACCCTGGAAGGACCCCGCAGTGAGCAACCTCTTCGCGATCGCCTACCCGGACCTCGCCACCGCCCAGGCGGTGCGCGACGAGGCGATCGGGCTCCAGAAGCAGAAGCTGATCGAGCTGGAGGACGCGGTCGTCGTCGAGCGTCGCGCGGACGGCAGGATCAAGCTGCACCAGCAGGTCAGCACGACCGGGGCGGGCGCCGCGAGCGGCGCGCTCTGGGGCGGGGTCATCGGCCTGCTGTTCTTCATGCCCCTGGTGGGCGCGGCGGTCGGTGGAGCGACGGGGGCGGCGGTCGGCGCCTCCACCGACATCGGGGTGGACGACGACTTCATGCGCCAGGTCGGCGAGCACCTCCAGCCCGGCACCGCCGCGGTCTTCCTGCTGGTGCGCAAGGCGACCGCCGACAAGGTCGTCCCGGCGCTGGCCCGGTTCGGCGGCCGGATCATCCAGACCTCGCTCTCGGCCGAGGCCGAGGCCGAGCTGAAGGCGACCGTCGAGGCCTCCCGGGCCCAGGCCGCCGTCTGACCCTCTGCCCGACCGCCGCTCCCGTCGGGGCGGACCGGCCCCGGCGCCGGTCCGCCCCGATCGGCATCCCCCGGCCGGCGGCACCGGGCCCTTCCCGATCCCCAGGACGGTCCGTGGCGACACCCTCCGCCGTGTCGAGATCCGCCGCCGGGCCGAGCCGGCCGGTGCCGCCCAGACGCACCACCGAGCTCGTCCTGGTGGTCGGCGCCGTCCTGATCGCCGTGTTCGGCTACGTCGAGGTCGGCGTCGACCTGGACGGCCGCGTCCCGGCCGACGCGGCCGAGTACGGTGCCGCGCTCGGCGTGCTCGCCCTGGCGGCGCACGCCGTGGTCCGGTGGCGGGCCCGGTACGCGGACCCGCTGCTGCTGCCGATCGCGGTGCTGCTGAACGGGATCGGGCTGGTGGTGATCCACCGGCTCGACCGGGCCACCCCGGGACGCGCCGCCGCCCCCACCCAGCTGCTCTGGTCGGCCCTGGGGGTGGCGCTGTTCATCGCCGTGGTGCTGCTGGTGCGCGATCACCGGCGGCTGCAGCGCTACGCCCACATCGGGGCGCTGGTGGCCCTGGTCCTGCTGGTGCTGCCGATCTTCTTCCCGCCGGTGTACGGCTCCCGGATCTGGATCGTGATCGGGCCGCTCTCCTTCCAGCCCGGGGAGTTCGCCAAGATCCTGCTGGCGGTCTTCTTCGCCGCCTACCTGGCGGTGCACCGGGACGCGCTGGCGCTCACCGGCCGCCGGATCCGGCGCCTGCGGCTGCCGCCGGGGCGGGTGCTCGGGCCGGTGCTGCTGATCTGGGCGGCGTTCGTCGGCGTCCTGATGCTGGAGACCGACCTCGGCACCTCGCTGCTGTTCTTCGGCCTGTTCGTGGTGATGCTCTACGTGGCCACCGCGCGCACCGGCTGGATCGCCATCGGCCTGGGCCTGGCCGCGGTCGGGGCGGTGACGGTGGGACGGCTGTCGCCGCACGTGCACAGCCGGGTCGCGGACTGGCTGGACCCGCTGGGCTCGATCGAGGCGGGCCGGGGCGCCAACCAGATCGCCCAGTCGCTGTTCGCCTTCGCCTGGGGCGGTGAGCTGGGCACCGGGCTCGGCAACGGGCACTCGGTGCTGATCGGCTTCGCCGCCAAGTCGGACTTCATCCTCGCCACCATCGGCGAGGAGCTCGGGCTGACCGGGCTGATCGCGGTGTTCCTGCTGTACGCGGTGCTGGTCTCGCGGGGCTTCCGGACCGGCATCGCGCTGCGCGACCCGTTCGGGCGGCTGCTGGCGATCGGGCTGGCCGCGATCGTCGGCCTCCAGGTGTTCGTGGTGGCGGGCGGGGTGCTCGCGCTGATCCCGCTGACCGGGATGACCATGCCGTTCATCGCCCAGGGGGGTTCCTCCGTGGTCACCAACTGGATCATCGTGGCGCTGCTCGTGCGGATGAGTGACACCGCGCGCGGGCCCGGGCCCCGGGAGGTCCGGTGACGCGCGCCCGCCCCCGGGGCAACGGCCCGCAGGGGCTGCCGGGCATCTCGGTGACCGGGCGGCGGGCGGGCACCTTCTGCCTGCTGCTGGTCGCGGCGCTGTGCGCCCAGGCCACCCGGGTGCAGGTGTTCCAGGCGAAGGAGCTCGACCGCAACAGCGCCAACCAGCGGCTCACCATCGAGCGGTACGCCCGGCCGCGCGGCGACATCCTGGTCGGCGCGGACCCGGTGACCGGCTCCGTACCGACCGGCGGCCGGTACGCGTACCGGCGCAGCTACACCGACGGCCCGACCTACGCGGCCGTCACCGGCTTCGCCTCGCAGGCGTACGGCACCACCCAGCTGGAGGGGACCGAGGACGAGCTGCTGACCGGCACCGACGGCCGGCTGGCGGGCTGGTCGCTCCTGGACGCCGTGGCCCGTCGGCAGAACCCCGGCGGGGACGTCCGCACCACGCTGAACCGGGCCGCCCAGCAGGCCGCGATGCGCGGGCTCGGCGACCGGAAGGGCGCGGTCGCCGCGATCGAGCCGGCCACCGGGCGGATCCTGGCGCTGGCCAGCACGCCCTCCTACGACCCGGGCGCCTTCGCCGGGCACGGCGCCGACGACCAGGAGGCCTGGAACCGCCTGCAGGCCGACGCCGACGAGCCGATGCTCAACCGGGCACTGCGCCAGACGTACCCGCCGGGCTCGACCTTCAAGGTGGTCACGGCCGCGGCCGCGCTGGCCGACGGGGTGGTCACCGACCCGGACGCGCCGACCGGGGCGCCCTTCCCGTACGTGCTGCCCGGCACGACCACGCCGCTGGTCAACGACACCCCGGTCTGCGACCGGCCGGGCCTGTCGCTGGCCGCCGCGATGACCGCCAGCTGCAACAGCGTGCTCGGCTACCTGGGGGTGCGGACCGGGCTGGACCGGATGGCCGGGATGGCCGCGAACTTCGGCTTCAACGACCCGGGGCTGGACGTCCCGGTGCGCGCGGCCCGGTCGAACTTCGACACCCGGATGGACGAGTCGCAGCTGGCGCTCTCCTCGATCGGGCAGTTCGACACGGCGGCCACCCCGCTGACGATGGCGATGGTCGCGGCGGGGGTCGCCAACGACGGGACGGTGATGCGTCCACAGCTTGTGGACAGGCTGACCAGGAGCGACGGCACCACGGTGCAGCTGATGCGGCCGTCCGTGTACAAGCGGGCGATGACCCCGGCGGTGGCCGAGCAGGTGCGCGGGCTGATGACGGACGTGGTGGAGAACGGCACCGGCGGCAACGCCCGGATCGCCGGGGCGGTGGTCGGCGGCAAGACCGGGACGGCCCAGCACGGGGTGGACAACAGTGGGACGCCGTACGCCTGGTTCATCGCCTGGGCCGGGCCGGCCGGCTCGGACGCGGTGCCGCCGGTGGCGGTGGCCGTGGTGGTCGCGGACAGCGGGGCCACCGATGTGACGGGTGGTGCCCTGGCCGCGCCGATCGCCCGGTCGGTGATGCGGGCGGTGCTCGGCGGGTGATCGCCGCAGGGCGCCGGCCTGCTGCTTTAATCGCCGGGAGGTAGAAGCGCCGTTTACGAAGTGTCCGGTTTGTACATCACTGTGCGCCAATTCGGACAATGCGCCGGTTGGGACTGTTCGTTTGCGACACTGGTGCTTTCGCCGGGTACTGTCCCATGTTTGTTCGGTTGATCCCCGATGACACCCCAGGGTGTTTCGGGTGACCAGCCACCAGGACACCCTCCCCCGCCCAGAAGGACCGCAGTTTTGGCCAGCAACACCCTTGGTGCGCGTCTGCTGCGACGCAAGCCCGTCTCGACACTGATCGCCGAGACCGAAGGCAAGAACTCCCTCCCGGCCGGTGCGCCCGAGGAGGGCGGGCGCTCCGGCATCCACCTGCGCCGCTCGATCGGGCTGTGGCAGCTGTCCTCGATCGGCATCGGCGCCACCATCGGCACCGGCATCTTCTTCGTGCTGAACACCGCGGTGCCCTCGGCCGGCCCGGCCGTCATCCTGTCCTTCGTGATCGCCGCGGTCACCGCCGGACTCACCGCGCTCTGCTACGCCGAGATGGCCTCCGCGATCCCGGTCTCCGGCTCCTCGTACTCCTACGCCTACGCCACCCTCGGCGAGGGCGTCGCCTTCGGCGTCGGCATCTGCCTGCTGATGGAGTACGGCGTCTCCGCCTCCGCGATCGCGGTGACCTGGGCCGAGTACCTGAACAAGTTCTTCGACCTGGCCTTCGGGTTCACGATCCCCGAGGAGCTCTCCGGCGCGCCGGACAGCACCCACTGGTTCAACCTGCCGGCGCTGCTGCTGGTCGCCATGGTCTGCGTCCTGCTGATCCGCGGCGTCAGCGAGTCGGTCAAGGTCAACGCGGTGATGGTCGCGATCAAGATCCTGATCCTGCTGATGTTCATCGGCGTGGCGCTCACCGGCTTCCACTCCGGCAACCTGAGCCCGTTCATGCCGCTCGGCTTCAGCGGCGTCCAGATCGCCGCGTCCAGCATCTTCTTCTCCTTCATCGGCCTGGACGCCGTGTCCACCGCCGGTGAGGAGGTCAAGAACCCTCGCCGCACCCTGCCGATGGCGATCATCATCTCGCTGGTCGTGGTGACCCTGCTCTACATCCTGGTCGCCCTGGCCGGCATCGGCGCCCAGCCCTGGCAGAAGTTCGACGGCCAGGAGGCCGGCCTCGCCCAGATCCTCCAGGACATCACCGGCCAGAGCTGGCCCGCGATGGTCTTCGCCTTCGGCGCGATCGTCTCGATCTTCAGCATCACCCTCGTGGTGATCTACGGCCAGACCCGCATCCTGTACTCGATGGGCCGCGACGGCATGCTGCCCAAGCGCTTCGCCCAGCTCTCCCCGCGCACCGGCACCCCGATCTGGAACACCATCGTGGTGGGCCTCGGCGTCGGCGCGCTGGCCGCGTTCATCCCGCTGCGGGTCCTGGCCGACATCACCAGCCTGGGCACGCTCATCGCCTTCTCGGTGGTCTCGATCGGCGTGATCGTGCTGCGCCGCACCCAGCCCGACCTGCCGCGCGGCTTCAAGGTGCCCGGCTACCCGGTCGTCCCGCTGATCAGCGTCGGCTTCTGCATCTACCTGATCACCGGTCTGCACGCCGACACCTTCCGGGCCGGGGCGATCGCCCTCGCCGTCGCCCTGGTCGTCTACTTCGGCTACAGCATCAGGCACTCCCGGCTGGAGCAGGCCGGGCAGCCGTCCGTGTCCTCGGACAGCTCCGCCGACTGACCCGGAAGCAAAACCCGGGTGAAGGGCCGCCGGCCGCCGAGGCGGCCGACGGCCCTTTTCCCGCCAACGCCCGTCCGGTGTCCAACGCCATGGCGACAGGGCCCGGCTCCCACCCATAACCTTCCACCATGGTGAGCACCCGCACGCCCGGCTACTTCCGCCCGCGCGGCCGCTTCACCGGCCGCAGCAGAACGCCGGCCCAGACCTCCGCGACCGAGGCGTCGTCCGGACCCGGACGACCGCCGCGCGGCTTCTCCGTCCGCCCCTTCCCCCGACAGCGTGGCGAGAGCACCTTTCCGCCCACGCCCGATCGGCTGAACGGCGCCCGGCTCGCCGGGCTCGCCTCGATGCGGACCGTCCAACTGCTCGGCTGCCTGGTCGCGGCCGGCTGGGCCGCCGCCTTCCCGCTCGTGTCCGACCTGGCCAACCAGCGGCTGTGGGGCCTGATCGCGGCCCCCGCCTACGTCCTGGCCGGACTGCTCTGCCTGACCCTGCCGCGTCGCTTCGCGGCCCGCGCCGCCGCCTCGGTCGCCCTCGTCGGGGCCGTCCTGGTCCCGCTGGCCCTGCTCGCCCTGAACGGTCGCCACCAGTCCGAGGTCATGGTGGTCGAACGCTCGGCCCACCTGCTGCTCACCACCGGCACCGCGTACCTGCCGCACCCGGTGGTGGTCACCGACTACAACCCGTACCTGCCGGCGATGTCCCTGTTCGGGATGCCGCGCCAGCTGCTCGGCGACTCCACCGCCTTCGCGAGGGTCGCCGGGGACGCCCGGATCTGGTTCGCGCTGACCTTCTTCGTCTGCCTGCTGGCCGCCTGGCGGCTGCTGCGGCCCGCCCGCCCCGGCGGCGGCGACCCGCGCGCGCCGCTGCTGCCGCTGGCCGTCCTCACCGCCTCGCCGCTGATCGCGCTCGCCCTGGCGGTCGGCGGGGTGGACCTGCCGCTGATCGGGGTCTGCTGCCTGGCCATGGCGCTCGCCGAGCGGGACCGCACCGTCGGCGCCGGACTGGTGCTCGCCCTCGCCTGCACCCTGAAGTGGACGGCCTGGCCCGCGCTGCCGGTCGCCGTCCTGCTGCTCTGGCGGCTGTACGGCCGCCGCCCCGCGGCCCGGACCGCGCTGATCGGGGTCGGGGTGAGCACGCTGGTGATCCTGCCCTCCGCGCTGGCCCAGCCGGACGCGCTGCGCGAACAGGTGGTGCGCTTCCCGCTCGGGATGACGGCGATCCGCACCCCGGCGGGCAGCCCGCTGCCCGGCAAGGTGCTGGCCGGCTTCGGACCGACCGGGCACGCGATCTCGCTGGCGCTGATGACCGTGGCCCTGGTCGCGGTGGCGATCTGGCTGCTGGCCCGGCCGCCGGTCTCCGCGATCGCCGCGGCGGACCTGCTGGCCGCCGGGCTCGCCATCGCCTTCATGCTGGCCCCGGCCGGGCGGTTCGGGTACCTGGCGCTGCCGGTGGTGCTGATGATCTGGCCCCGGCTGGCGGCCCGCCGCTGGAGCAGCCGGCGCCCGGTCCCGCCCGGCCGGGTGCGGGGGAGGCCGCAGCCCGCGCTGCCGCGCGGATGAGAAAGCACCGGCCCGCCCTGCCGTGAGGCCGGGCGGGCCGTTCGCTCGGGGGCCGTTCGCCCGGGGCCGTCTGCCCGGGGGCCTACCGGCCGGCGGCCTTCAGGATGGAGGCGACGGCCGGGCCGGCCGCGTCCACGCCGTGGCCGCCGCCCTGGACCTCGGCGGCCACCGCGAGGTTGCCCCGGTAGGCGGTGAACCAGCTGTTGGTGACGTCGACCCCGGCGACCTCGGCCGAGCCGGTCTTGGCGCCCGCGTTGTCGGTGATGCCGGCCATCACCTCCTTGGCGGTGCCGCCGGTGGCGGTGGCCGCCATCATCGCCTTCAGCTTGGCGTCCACGTCGGGGGAGAGCGGGCGGGCGGCCTTCTGCTGCGGCAGCTCCGCCACCAGGATCGGCTGCTTGAACTCGCCGCTCTGCACGGTGGCGGCGACCGAGGCGATGGCCAGCGGGTTCATCTGGACCTTGCCCTGGCCGATGTAGTTCATGGCCTGCTCGTCCTTGCTGCCCGGCGTCGCCGGCACCTTGCCGTCGGTGTTGGGCAGGCCGGTCTTCCACTCCAGGCCGATGCCGAACACGTCCTTGGCCGTGCCGGACAGCGTCTCGGGCTTGAGGCTGGCCAGGCCCTGATTGATGAAGGCGGTGTTGCAGGACATCATGAAGTCCTGCTGGAGCGTGTTGTTCGGGAAGGCACCCGGGAACGAGTTCGGGATCGGGTGCGCGTTGCCGCTCTTCTCCGGGCAGGCCACCACGGTGTCCGGGTTGACCCCGTTCTCCAGCAGCGCCGCCGAAGTGATGATCTTCATCGTCGAGCCCGGCGCGAGCAGCCCGGTGAAGGCCCGGTTCTGTCCGTTGGCCGGCGAGTTGGCGAAGGCCAGCACCTGACCGGTGCTCGGCTCGATCGCCACGACGGAGGCCGGCTTGCCGCCCAGGTCGGTCATCGCCTTCTCGGCGGCGGCCTGCAGGGTGTTGTCGATGGTCAGCTTGAACGGCTTGCCGGGCTTCGGCTCGACGATGGTGAACAGCTTGTCCTGGGCGCCCTTGCCGGCCGGGTCGGAGATCACCACGGCGCTGCCCGCGTCCTGGTCCTTGGCCGGGTCCGGCGGCAGCAGCTTGTTGGCGTTCTCCTGGAGGGTGGTCATCAGCGCCTGGGTGAGCGAGGCGCCCTGGACCGGCTTGCCGTTGCGGTCCACCACCGTGGACGGCGGGGCGAAGACCGGCTGGACGGCGATGGTCTCGTTGCCGGACAGGTGCGGGTGGATCACCGACGGCGCCCAGTGCACGGCCGGGGTGTTGTCGCTCATCTTCACGACGCCGAGGAAGCCCTGGTAGTCCCAGGCCCGGCTGGTGCCCGCGAACTCGGCGCGCGCCTTGTACGACATCAGGGTGCCGGTGGGGCCGGGCGTGGCGGTGGCGGACGGCGTGTCGGTCGCGCCCGGCGTCGCGGAGGCCCCGGCGGACGGCTTGGCGGCGGGGGCGGGGGTGCCGGTGGCGGCGGAGAAGACCTGCTGGGTGGTCGGGCCGAACGGCGTGAGGGTCAGCGCGCTCGGCTTGACCTGGTCGCGGAAGGCGGTCAGACCGGCCGTGGCCGCGGCCGGGTCGTCGGTCAGCGAGGCCGCCTTGGCGATGTCGCCGGCCGCCCAGGCCGTCAGGAAGTCCTTCAGACCGGCTGTCGCCTGCTCGGCCGACGGCGGCTCGGCGACCACGGTGCGCGGCTTCTTGCCGCCGGGGCCGCCGTCCGAGTCGTTCATCAGGCTGTACGCGCCGTAGCCGCCGCCCGCGAGGACGGCGATGGACACGCCGGTGATGATGCCGATCTTCGCGCCACTGCGCATGGTGCAGGTCCCCCAGGGGTCTCGCGGCCGGGCGCAACCGGCCGGG
The DNA here is from genome assembly GCF_043198905.1 of Kitasatospora sp. NPDC048715. Lineage (NCBI taxonomy): Bacteria > Bacillati > Actinomycetota > Actinomycetes > Kitasatosporales > Streptomycetaceae > Kitasatospora > Kitasatospora sp. NPDC048715. The sequence goes on from NZ_JBICVH010000028.1 coordinate 67,917, forward strand.
GCCGGAAACGCGGTACCCCCCCACCCTAGGCAGCACGGATCGGTGCGCCGGCGAATCGCCCGGCACTTGTGACGGATCTGGTACGTGTTGTGCACCGCATACGGACGAATCGCGGGAACCCGGTGTGCCCGGGGCGGATCAGATCCAGGTGTTGAACCACATCCGGCGGCGCCAGTCCTCCAGCGGGATGGTCTGCCCGGTGAACAGCGGGAAGAAGAAGAGGAAGTTCCAGAGGATCAGCAGGATCAGCAGGCCGGCCGCCGCGGAACCGATGATCCGGCGGTCCCGGGAGGCGCCGGGCGGCCCGATCAGCGCGCCGATCAGCATGGTCACCGCGAGCACCAGGAACGGGACGAAGACCACCGCGTAGAAGAGGAAGATCGTCCGCTGCTGGTAGGCGAACCAGGGCAGGTAGCCGGCGGCCAGGCCGCAGAGCAGCGCGCCGGCCCGCCAGTCCCGCCGGGCCGCCCAGCGCCACAGGCAGTAGGCCAGCGCCACGAGGCCCGTCCACCACAGCAGCGGGGTGCCGATGCCCAGCACCTCGCGGGCGCAGTCGGCGGCGGTGCAGCCGGCCTGGCCGTACTTGGGGGACTCGTAGAAGAAGGACACCGGCCGGCCCAGCACCAGCCAGGACCACGGGTTGGACTGGTAGGTGTGCGGGTCGCTCAGGCCGACGTGGAAGTCGTAGACCGTCGAGTGGTAGTGCCACAGCGAGCGCAGGGCCCCGGGTATCCACGGGAAGTCGGTGGAACGGCCGACCGCCCAGTCCCGGCCCCAGCCGCCCTGGCCGGGGGCGGTGCTGCTGGCGAACCAGCCCCACCAGGACGCGATGTAGACCGCGACCGACACCACGACGACCGAGACGAAGGCCGGCACCACGTCCCGGGCGAGCACCGCCAGGAACGGGCGCGGGGCGCCGGCCAGACGGCGGGCGCCGACGTCCCAGAGCACCGTCATCAGGCCGAAGGCCGCCGCCACGTACAGGCCGCTCCACTTGGTGGCGCAGGTCAGGCCGACGCAGACGCCGGCCGCGATCCGGTACGGGCGCCAGCCCAGGTTCAGCCGCTGGGCGAGCCGCGGGTCCTCGACGCCGCCCAGCCTCCGGGCCAGCAGGGCCCGGGTGCGGTCGCGGTCCAGCAGCAGGAAGCCGAAGGCGGCGAGGGTCCAGAACATCACCACCAGGTCGAGCAGGGCGGCCCGGCTGAGCACCAGGTGCAGGCCGTCCACCGAGAGCAGCAGGCCCGCCACGCAGCCCAGCAGGGTGGAGCGGAACATCCGGCGGGCGATCCGGGCCACCATCAGCACCGACAGGGTGCCGAGCAGGGCCACCGCGAACCGCCACCCGAAGGGGTTCATGCCGAACAACTGCTCGCCCGCACCGATGATCCACTTGCCCACCGGCGGGTGCACCACGTACGAGGGCGTCGCCCGGTACGGGACGGCCGCGCCCGGCGTCATGATCGTGGCGTTGGCGTCCTCCGGCCAGCTGATCTCGTAGCCGCCGTGCCAGAGCGCGTACGCGTCCTTGGCGTAGTACGTCTCGTCGAAGATGATCGCGTGCGGCTGCCCGAGGTTCGTGAACCGCAGCAGGCCGGCGAACACCGCCACCGCGACCGGGCCGAGCCAGCCGGCCCAGCGGCAGAGGAAGAACCACAGGCCCTGCGGCAGCGAGACGCCCATCCGCAGCAGCAGCGGCGACTGCGGCACGTCCCGGGGCGTCACCCGGGGGCCGTCCGGCATCGGCGGCGCCAGGCGCTCGGTGAGCGTCGCCGCGGCGCGGGCGGTCCAGCCGTGCCCGGCCAGGTGCTCGCGCCAGCCGGCCGGCCCGGACCGCGGCGCGGTCCCGGCCTGGGGCGAGCGGGGGGACGGCAGGCCGACACCGCCGTACGCGGAGTGGTCCGTACCAGTGGGCGTCTGGGCCGCCGTGTCGCCGTTCATCCGCCACATCGTAGGGGCGCTCTTCGTACGCGTGTCCGCTCCCTCGGAAGCTGACCGAATCGTCACCAAAAGCCCCGGGCGCGCGACAGCTGCAAGGATGGGGACCGTGACAGGAGTACTCGTTCTCGCAGGCACCCCCATCGGCGACGTCTCGGACGCCCCGCCCCGGCTCGTCAACGAACTGGCCACGGCGGACGTGATCGCGGCCGAGGACACCCGGCGGCTGCGCCGGCTCACCCAGGCCCTGGGGGTGACCCCGGCCGGGCGGGTGGTCTCCTACTTCGAGGGCAACGAGGTCGGCCGCACCCCCGAACTGGTCGAGGCGCTGCTCGGCGGCGCCCGGGTGCTGCTGGTCACCGACGCCGGCATGCCCTCGGTCTCCGACCCCGGCTACCGGCTGGTCGCCGCCGCCGTCGCCGCCGACGTCAAGGTCACCGCGGTGCCCGGGCCCTCGGCGGTGCTCACCGCGCTCGCGCTGTCCGGCCTGCCGGTGGACCGCTTCACCTTCGAGGGATTCCTGCCGCGCAAGAACGGCGACCGCGCCCGGCAGCTCGCCACGATCGCCGCCGAGCCGCGCACCATGGTCTTCTTCGAGGCGCCGCACCGGATCGCCGAAGCGCTCACGGCGATGGCCGAGGCGTTCGGGCCCGAGCGTCCGGCCGCCGTCTGCCGCGAGCTCACCAAGACCTACGAGGAGGTCAAGCGCGGGCCGATCGGCGAACTGGCGGCCTGGGCGGCCGAGGGCGTCAAGGGCGAGATCACCGTCGTGGTCGCCGGCGCCCCGCCGGCCGCGCCCCAGGAGCTGACCCCGGCCGAGCTGGCCCGGCTGGTCGCCGTCCGCGAGGAGGCCGGGGAGCGCCGCAAGGAGGCCATCGCGGCCGTCGCGGTGGAGCTCTCGCTGCCCAAGCGGGAGGTCTTCGACGCGGTCGTGGCGGCGAAGCGGGAAGGCCTGGGAGGAGCCCCGGGACAGGGGTGAATACCGGGGGTTGCGTTGCTCACGGGGAGTCGTACCGTGGAGGGAAGGCCCCGGTAAACACCCGCTGAGCTGAAGCTTCGGTCGCGGTTTTCGGTCCCGGGGAGGCCCTTCGTATAGGGCTCCCCAACCGGCATCCAAGTCTTCACAAGTGGGGCGTCACCCGGGGATGTCCGGGCATTTCCTGGAAGGGAAAGACCCAGCCGGGCGAGCGTCCGGCGGGCGCTGGGAGACGGCCATGAGCGATGTTGTCGGTAGCCCGCGCAGTGGCAACGCACTGAGCACCGCCGGTCTGGCCGGCCGGCCGCACACTCCCGTCGAAACCGTACGGGAGGCCTACTCCTTCGCGTGCCTGCGCTGCGGGTACGGATGGGAGCAGGCGTACGACATCGAGCACCACGTGGGCAAGGACGGCCACGTCGTGTTCGAGTACCACGCCAACGGCGTCCGGGTGCCGTCCCCGCTGCTCAAGCCGACCTGCCCGGGGTGCGGCGGCCACACCGTGCGGATCATGCGCGAGGGCCGGGTGGCCACCGCCGACCAGCAGTGGCAGCACGCCCCCGGCTACCCGGCGCACGCCGAGCCGGCCGGGCCGCCCCCGGTGGCCGAGCCCGTCCGGCCGCGCGGACGCTGGGCCCGGTTCTGGTCGCGGCTGCTGGGCTGACACCGGGGCGACGAGGAGGGACCGCCCCCGGCCGGGAACAACTCGGTCGAGGGCGGTCCGCGCGCCCGACTAAGCTTTCCGACCATGGCGGCCACTGCAGACCACAGCACCACCGGGGCGACCGCCCCGGCGTACTACGTTTCCACCCCGATCTACTACGTCAACGATCGCCCGCACCTGGGCCACGCGTACACCACCGTGGCGGGCGACGTCCTCACCCGCTGGCACCGCCAGCGCGGCGAGAAGGTGTGGTACCTGACCGGCACCGACGAGCACGGTCAGAAGATCATGCGGACCGCCGAGGCGAACGGCGTCAGCCCGCAGCAGTGGTGCGACAAGCTGGTCGAGGAGGCCTGGAAGCCGCTCTGGGAGCACCTGGAGATCGCCAACGACGACTTCATCCGCACCACCGAGGAGCGGCACACCGCCCGGGTGCAGGAGTTCGTCCAGGACCTGTTCGACAAGGGCGAGATCTACAAGGGCGGCTACTCCGGCCCGTACTGCGTCGGCTGCGAGGAGTTCAAGCTCCCGGCCGAGCTGCTCGACGGCGCGACCGCGGACGAGAAGCTCTGCGCCGTGCACAAGCGGCCGGTCGAGTGGCTGGAGGAGGAGAACTACTTCTTCCGCCTCTCCGCCTACGGCCCGCGGCTGCTGGAGTTCTACGCGGCGAACCCGGACTTCATCCAGCCCGCCTCGGCCCGCAACGAGGTGCTGCGCTTCGTCGAGCAGGACCTCAAGGACCTCTCGATCTCCCGCTCCACCTTCGACTGGGGCGTCCCGCTGCCCTGGGACGAGAAGCACGTCCTGTACGTGTGGGTCGACGCGCTGCAGAACTACATCACCGCGGCCGGCTACGGCAGCGATCCGGAGCGCTTCGCCGAGCTGTGGCCCGCCTCGGTCCACCTGGTCGGCAAGGACATCCTCCGCTTCCACGCCGTCATCTGGCCCGCCATGCTGATGGCCGCCGGGCTGCCGCTGCCCAAGCGGGTCGTCGCCAACGGCTGGCTGATGGTCGGCGGCGAGAAGATGTCCAAGTCCAACCTGACCGGCATCGCGCCCACCGACCTGACCTCGCACTTCGGCGTGGACGCGTACCGCTACTACTTCCTGCGGGCGATCCCGTTCGGCACCGACGGCTCGTTCTCCTGGGAGGACTTCACCGCCCGGTACACCTCCGAGCTGGCCAACGACTTCGGCAACCTGGCCTCCCGGGTCGCCGCGATGGTCGGCAAGTACTTCGACGGGGTGCTGCCCGCCGCCACCGCCGCCGGTGACGCCGAGCAGGCCGTCGCGGACGGGCTGACCGCGGCGGTCGCCGCCGCCGACCTGAAGATCGGCGAGGAGCTGGACTTCGCCGGCGGCCTCGCGGCGATCTTCGAGTTCGTCAAGCAGGTCAACGGCTACCTCACCACCCAGGAGCCGTGGAAGGTCGCCAAGGACGAGTCCGAGGAGGGGCAGGCCCGCCTGGCCACCATCCTCTACACCGCCGCCGAGGCGCTGCGCGCCACCGCCGTGCTGCTCAACCCGGTGATGCCGTCCACCGCCGAGAAGCTGTGGGCCTCGCTGGGCGCCGAGGCCGCCGGGCTGGGCGCGCTCGGCGCGCAGACCGTCGCCACCGCGGCCGACTGGGGCCGGCTGCCCGTCGGCGCCACCGTCACCAAGGGCGAGATCCTCTTCCCGCGCCTCGAAGAGAAGCCGACCGCCTGACATGGCCGCCAAGGACGACGCCCGGTCGACCCCGCCGCCGCTGCCGGAACCCCTGGCCGTGGCGGTGGCCGACTCGCACACCCACCTCGACATGCAGTCCGGCACCCCGGCCGAGGGCCTGGCCAAGGCCGCCTCGGTCGGCGTCACCACGGTGGTCCAGGTGGGCTGCGACGTGCCCGGCTCGCGCTGGGCCGCCGAACTGGCGGCCCAGTACGAGCAGGTGCACGCGGCCGTCGCCCTGCACCCGAACGAGGCGCCGCGGATCTTCCTCGGCGACGCCGACGGCTGGTCCGGGCAGCAGCGGAAGGCCGGCGGCGCCGCCGCGCTGGACGAGGCGCTCGCCGAGATCGACCGGCTCGCCGCCCTCCCGCAGGTGGTGGCGGTCGGCGAGACCGGCCTGGACTACTTCCGCACCGGGCCGGAGGGCGTGGAGATCCAGAAGGAGTCGTTCCGCCGCCACATCGAGATGGCCAAGCGGCACGGCAAGGCCCTGGTCATCCACGACCGCGACGCCCACGAGGACGTCATCGCCGTCCTGCTGGCCGAAGGCGCCCCGGAGCGGACGGTCTTCCACTGCTACTCCGGCGACGCCGGGATGGCCAAGACCTGTGCCGAGCACGGCTGGTACCTCTCCTTCGCCGGCCCGGTCACCTTCAAGGCCAACCAGCCGCTGCGCGACGCCCTGCTCGCCACCCCGCTGGACCGGATCCTGGTCGAGACCGACGCCCCCTTCCTCACCCCGCACCCCTACCGCGGCCGCCCGAACGCCCCGTACCTGATCCCGGTCACGGTCCGCTCGATGGCCGCCACCCTGGGCCTGGCCGAGGACGAGCTGTGCACGGCCGTCGCGGCGAACACCGCCAGGGCCTTCGGGTACTGAGCCCGAGGCCGGGGCCCCGTCCGGATCGGCGCGTCCGGACGGCGGCCCCCGCGCCCGTATCCTTGGCGCGTGAGCACCACCGACCCCACCCCTGACAGCCACCTTCTGGGCGCCGCCGACATCCGGGAGCTGGCCGCCGCCTTCGGCGTGAAGCCGACCAAGCAGCGCGGGCAGAACTTCGTCATCGACGGCAACACCGTGCGGCGGATCGTCCGGGCCGCCGACGTGACGGAGCAGGACACGGTGGTGGAGGTCGGGCCCGGGCTCGGCTCGCTCACCCTGGCACTGCTGGAAGTGGCGCGGCACGTCACCGCGGTCGAGATCGACCCGGTGCTGGCGCGGCACCTGCCGGACACCGTCGCCGCCCGGATGCCGGGCAAGGCGGACTCCTTCGACCTGGTGTTCAGCGACGCCATGGAGGTCACCGAGCTGCCCGGGCCCGCGCCCACCGCGCTGGTCGCCAACCTCCCGTACAACGTCGCCGTGCCCGTCCTGCTGCACATGCTGGCGACCTTCCCCAGCATCGAGCGGACCCTGGTGATGGTGCAGAGCGAGGTCGCCGACCGGCTCGCCGCCAAGCCGGGCAACAAGGTGTACGGCGTCCCGTCGGTCAAGGCCAACTGGTACGCCGACGTGAAGCGGGCCGGCGCCATCGGGCGGAACGTCTTCTGGCCCGCCCCCAACGTCGACTCCGGGCTGGTCTCGCTGATCCGCCGCGAGCCGCCGAGGACCACCGCCAGCCGCGAGGAGGTGTTCGCGGTCGTCGACGCCGCGTTCGCCCAGCGGCGCAAGACCCTGCGCGCCGCGCTGGCCGGCTGGGCGGGCTCCGCCGCCGGGGCCGAGCAGGCGCTCGCGGCGGCCGGCATCGACCACAAGCTGCGCGGCGAGATGCTGACGGTCGAGCAGTTCGCCGCGATCGCCGAGCACAAGCCCGCCAAGGACGCCGTGTGATCACCGTACGGGTACCGGCCAAGGTCAACGTCCAGCTGGGAGTCGGCGGCCTGCGCGCCGACGGCTTCCACGACCTGGCCAACGTCTTCTTCGCGGTCGCCCTCGGGGACGAGGTCACCGCCACCGCCGGGGAAGGCGTGACACTGAGCTGCACCGGCCCGGACGCCGCCGTCGTCCCCCTCGACGACAGCAACCTCGCCGCCCGCGCCGCCCGGCTGCTCGCCGCCCACCACGGCATCGCCGACCCGGGCGTGCACCTGCACATCGCCAAGGCCATCCCGGTGGCCGGCGGCATGGCCGGCGGCAGCGCCGACGGCGCGGCGGCGCTCGTCGCCTGCGACGCGCTCTGGCAGCTGGACACCCCGCTGCCGGTGCTGCTGGAACTGGCCGCCGAACTCGGCTCCGACGTGCCGTTCGCCCTGCTCGGCGGCGTCGCGCTCGGCCGCGGCCGGGGCGAGATCCTGGAGCCGCTGACCACCGGGGGCACCTTCCACTGGGTCTTCGCGGTCGCCGAGGGCGGCCTGTCCACCCCCGCCGTGTTCCGCGAGTGCGACCGGCTGCGCGAGGAAGCCGGCACCGGCTCCAGCGACACCGACGTCCCCACCCCGGACGCCGACCCGGCGCTGCTCGCCGCCCTCGCCCACGGCGACGCCGTCGCCCTGGCCGACGCGCTCGCCAACGACCTCCAGCCCGCCGCGCTCTCGCTGCGCCCCGCACTCGCCGCCACCCTGCGCGCCGGCACCGAGGCGGGCGCGCTCGGGGCCCTGGTCTCCGGCTCCGGGCCGACCTGCGCCTTCCTGGTCAAGGACGCCGAGGCCGCCGCCGCGGTGGCCGGGGCGCTGCGGGCCTCCGGCACCTGCCGGACCGCCCACGCCACCCACGGACCGGTGCCGGGGGCCTCCCTGGCGGACTGACGCGGTGAGGGCGCTCCGGCGGGCCCATTAGGCTGGAGAGATCGGGGTGTCCCGACAGGGGCACCCGGCCGTTGAGCGGCGGACCGCCCCGCGACCGCCGAACCCAGGAGCGCAGCACACGTGGCCGTCAACCTCGCCACCATCGAGTCCGTCACGAAGGTCTACGGCACCCGCGCCCTGCTGGACGCGGTCAGCCTGGGCGTCAGCGAGGGCGACCGGATCGGCGTCGTCGGCCGCAACGGCGACGGCAAGACCACCCTGATCCGGATGCTCGCCAAGCTGGAGGAACCCGACAGCGGCCGGATCACCCACTCCGGCGGCCTCCAGATGGCCGTCCTCACCCAGCACGACTCGCTCGACCCGACGGCGACCATCCGGCACGAGGTGATCGCCGACCGGGCCGACCACGAGTGGCTCGGCGACGCCCGCATCCGCGACATCATCGAGGGCCTCTTCGGCGGCCTCGACCTGCCCGGCTTCGCCGACGGCCTGGACACCGTCATCGGCCCGCTCTCCGGCGGCGAGCGCCGCCGGATCGCGCTCGCCAAGCTGCTGCTCGGCTCGCCCGACCTGATCGTCCTCGACGAGCCCACCAACCACCTCGACGTCGAGGGCATCAACTGGCTCGCCGAGCACCTCCAGAAGCGCCGCTCCGCGCTCGTCTGCGTCACCCACGACCGGTGGTTCCTCGACCAGGTCTGCACCCGCATGTGGGACGTCCAGAGCGGTGAGGTGCACGAGTACGAGGGCGGCTACTCCGACTACGTCTTCGCCCGCGCCGAGCGCTCCCGGATCGAGGCCGTCGAGGAGCAGAAGCGCCAGAACATGGCCCGCAAGGAGCTGGCCTGGCTGCGCCGCGGCGCCCCCGCCCGCACCTCCAAGCCGCGCTACCGGATCGAGGCCGCCAACGCCCTGATCGCGGACGTGCCGGACCCGCGCGACACGTCCGAGCTGATGAAGTTCGCCAACGCGCGGCTCGGCAAGACGGTCTTCGACCTGGAGGGCGTGACCGTCACCGCCGGCCCGAAGCTGCTCCTGGAGAACATCACCTGGCAGCTCGGCCCCGGCGAGCGGATCGGCCTGCTCGGCGTCAACGGCGCCGGCAAGACCTCGCTGCTGCGCGCGCTGCGCGACGCGTACACCTCCGAGGGCGACGTCCAGCCGGCGTCGGGCGTCATCAAGGTCGGCAAGACCGTGCGGCTGGCCTACCTGTCGCAGGAGGTCGCCGAGCTGGACCCGGCGACCCGGGTGCTCCAGGCCGTCGAGCAGGTCCGCTCGCGGGTCGACCTCGGCAAGGGCCGGGAGATGAGCGCCGGCCAGCTGTGCGAGCAGTTCGGCTTCGGCAAGGACAAGCAGTGGACGCCGGTCGGCGACCTGTCCGGCGGCGAGCGGCGCCGGCTCCAGCTGCTGCGGCTGCTGATGGACGAGCCCAACGTGCTGTTCCTGGACGAGCCCACCAACGACCTGGACATCGAGACGCTCAACCAGCTGGAGGACCTGCTCGACGGCTGGCCCGGCTCGATGATCGTCATCAGCCACGACCGCTTCTTCATCGAGCGCACCACGGACACCGTCCACGCGCTGCTCGGCGACCGGAAGATGCGGATGCTGCCGAACGGCGTGGACGAGTACCTGGAGCGCCGGGCCAGGATGGCCGCCGCGGCTCCCGCTGCCGCTCCGGCGGGCTCGGGTGCGGGCTCGGGTGGCGCGGCCGGTGCGGCTTCGGCCGGCGCGGGTGCCGCAGGTGGCCCGGGTGCCGAGGGCGGTGCCCCCGCGCTGTCCGGCGGGGACCTGCGGGCGGCGAAGAAGGAGATGCAGAAGCTGGAGCGGCAGATCGCCAAGCTGGACCAGAAGGAGTCCAAGCTGCACTCCCAACTCGCCGAGCACGCCGCCGACTTCTCCAAGGTCGCGGAGCTGGACGCGCAGCTGCGCGCCGTCCGGGAGGAGAAGGAGGAGCTGGAGATGGGCTGGCTGGAGCTGGCCGAGCAGGTCTGAGGCGGGTCGCCGGTCGGGCTGCTGGTCCGGCTGCCGGTCGGGGCGGCCCGCGCCGGATCACCTGCCGGGGTGGCCGCCGAGGAGCGTTTCGAGCTCCTCCGCCGCACGGCCCAGCGCACTGCGCGCCGGGTCGTGCGGGGCGGTCGGACGGGCCGCCGGGGTCGTCGGCGGGCGGTGCGCCCGGGCGGCGGCGGTCAGTTCGTCCAGCGCGCGCCGCACCCGGCCCACCTCGCCCGGGTCCGGCAGCCGGCCGCCGTACCGGATCTGCGCGGCGAAGGCCGCCACCGCGCCGCCCAGCCGCTCCAGCGCCGCCGTGGCCGGCAGCCACCGCTCGGCCAGCCGGCCGGTGGGCGGCGGCTCCGCCAGGCCCTGCTGGACCTCCCGGCGGGCGTCCGCCAGCGACCGGTAGGCCGAGCGGCGCAGCCACACCTGGGCGTTGCCGTTCCGGGCGGTGGAGTCGCCGCCGTGGTCGGCGCCGGTGGTGGCGTCCTGGACCACGGCGTCGAGGTAGGCCCGCAGCGCCGTCGTCGCGTCGACCAGCCTGGGCTCGATCCGATGGCGCGGGCGCTCCGGCCACAGCAGGTAGCCGAAGAGCAGGACGATCGCGCTGGCCAGCACGGTGTCCAGGACCCGCGGCCAGAACTCCGCGGCGCCGCTCTGCCCGCCGAGCTGGAGCAGGACCAGCGCCATCGGCGTCATCACCACGGTGTTCAACCCGTAGTGCGCCGCCGTCGCGTACGGGAGCAGGGCCACGCAGCCCGCGGCCATCGCGGTCAGCGCCCACTCGTCGGTGGCGGCCGTGAGCAGCGCCGCGGTCACGGCCACCCCGAGCACCGTGCCGACCGAACGGCTCACCGCGCGCAGGAACACCGACCCGAGATCCGGCTTGAGCACGAAGGCGATCGTCATCGGCACCCAGTAGCTCTTGCTGAGCGGGTAGTTGGCCGTGACCGCCGAACCGACCGCGATGCACAGCGCGACGCGCAGCCCGTACCGCACCGAACCCCGCGACAGCAGCCGCACCCGCAGCCGCCACGGGTCCGGCGGCGGCGCGGGCGCCGTACCGAGCCGGGTATCGCGGCCGGCCACCGTGTCGGCGGCGGCGCGCAGGGCCACGTCCAGGGCCTGCCGCGACGGGGTGTCCGGCCGCCAGTCGGGTACGGCGACCTCGCCGCCGCCCTGCCGCACGGCGGCCGCCAGCCGGTTCGGCACCTCGGCCACCTCCGGCGGGACCGGACGGCGGGCCCACACCAGACCGGTCGCCGCCTCGGTGGCGGCGAGGGCGGCCTCGTACATCCGGCCGCGGCGGTCCTGTGCGGTCCGGTGGTCGTCCTGTGCGGTCCGGCCGTCCTTTCTGGCCCGCTGGCTCCGCCGGTTCTGTCGGCTCCGCCGGTTCGTGCCGAGGAGGTCCTGGAGCTGGTTCAGACGGGCCGTCAGCACCTGGCGCGAGACCCCCGCCCGCGGCCCGCCCAGATCGGCGAGCGTACGGCCGAGCGCGTCGTACGCGGCGGCCAGCGCCCGGTTGCGCGGATCCGCGGCGGGCCGGTTCGGCGCACCCGCCGGCAGCCCCAGCAGCACCACGAACGCCGCCCCGACCAGCAGCATCGGCGCCGCCGCCCACCACGGCCCCGGCAGCGGCATCCCGCTGCCCAGCGCGGCCGACACCAGCAACAGCATCCCGGCCGCCGAACCGCGCGGACCCGTCGCACTCAGCGCGCCGGAGACGAAGGCGGTCAGCGTCAGCGCGACACCCAGGACGAGACCGTCCACGTCCGCGTGCTGAAGCGCGGTGCCGATCAGCAAGCCGAGCGCCGAGGCGAGGACCGCCGTCCCGATCCGGGCGGCCCGCAGCCTGCCCGGCTCGACCCGGTCGTTCATCGTCGCGTGCATCGCCCCGAGCCCGGCGAACACCCCCAGATCCAGCCGGTGCGTCAGCAGCCCCACCGTCAACGGCACCGCCATGCCCACCGCCGCCCGCACCATCAGCGCCACCGGCACCGGCGGCCGCGCGGGCCGCGCGGCACGGGCCCACCAGGGGGAAGGAGAGACGTCGGAAGAGCTCACGCGGTCACGTCCGTTCTGCGGCCTTGGGTCGCTGCTGTGCGACATTGCGCGGCAGATGGGGCGTACCGGGTCAGTCTACCCAGGGCCGCCGCGGCAGCCTCGTACGTGTCAAGTTCGTACCGATCGCGTACGGGCGGGCCAAGGTCCCTGCCGGGCCGACAGAGGTGGTGGCTACCATGACGGAGGCGAAAACCGTCCACAGGGCGGTCGGTGCTCCGACCAGGACGGTACGAACCAGAAGTTGACGGTGTGTTGCGGCACGCGGAAGCCCGGGAGGCCCGGGCGCGGCGGGCCGTACGGGGGAGAGGTGAACTGCTGTGGCAGGCAATGGTGCAACAAGTCCGGGGACGCCGACTCCTTCGGTGAGTCCGTCACCCAGTCCCACGCTGACGCCGTCGGCGAACCCTTCGCCGAGCGCTACGCCCAGTCCGTCGGCGAATCCTTCGCCGAGCGCTACGCCCAACCCATCGGCGAGTCCCGCGCCCAGCGCGTCGTCCAACCCCGCGCCCAGCGCGTCGGGCACCGACCCGAACGGTCAGGCGCCTTCCGGCGACGCGACGCCGTTCATGCTGAGCGATCCGTTCGGTCCCTTCGGGTTCGGGATCAATCGCATTGTCAGCACGGCACAGACGAACTTCACTGCCAGTGACCTGGTGTCGGCCTTCGGCCAGCAGAACGTCAAGGTCGAGCTGCAGACCCTGTCGGCATTCGCCGCGAAGATCGAGGCGCTGCTCGCCGCGATGGAAGGGTCGGCGGCCGCGCCGTACAAGCTGGAGGAGCAGAAGGTCTCCCAGGGCAGCTTCGTCAACGGGGCGGACGCCGGGAAGTTCCCGGAGGCCGTGGCGCTGAACACCGCCTACGGCAAGGTGCACGGGCAGCTCGTCAAGCTCCACAAGGACTTCGTGGCTCAGATCGAGGCGATGACGGAGGCGGTCTCGAAGACCGCCACCCAGTACGCGAACAACGAAGAGCAGACGACGGCGAATCAGAACGCGGTAGCGAAGCAAGCAGGCGTCGCCTCGCCGTCGGCGGGGTCGAACGGGACGGCACCGAAGTCCACGGGGCTGAACCTCTGACAGCGGTGCGGGGCGAGACCTACGGGGAGACGGGGAGCGAATCATGGCAGGAACGACAGACTTCGACGGCATCGACCATGCCGTCCTCAAGGGAATGGTCGACGGCGCGAAGCCGGCAGAGGTGCTGAAGCGGGCAGCGCAGCTCCAGGACGCCGGCCGCGTCCTGTCGGAGCTCAGCAAGGCTCTCCAGGCACACCTGGGCCAGGTCAGCTGGGAAGGGCCGGCAGCCGAGAACTTCAAGACCTGGGTCGGAAACCTGTACAAGTCCGCGGCGATCATCGCCCAGCACTCCACGACCGCGGGCAGTGCGATGACCCAGGCCGGTGAGGCGCTCAGCACGGCCAGGGCCGCTGTGCCGGTACTTCCCCAGACGGAGATCGACGCGGTTGCCAGGCACAACTCGCAGACGGTGTACATCCCGCCGGCTGCGGCACAGAACATCGTCGGCCAGTCGGTCGACTCGTACATGGCTTCCGTCGACAAGAACTGGGTGACCGCGGACGCGGCCAAGCAGGCCAAGGCGAAGATCGAGAAGGAACGGCAGGAAGCCATTCTCCAGCTGGAGAAGCTGGCGCAGGCGTACAGTGCGGCGACGACGACGCTGAACGGGATCGACGACAACGTCTCGCTGCCGGGGACGCCGGGGAACGGGAAGGACCAGAACGACTCCAGCTCGGCATCCAACGGGAGCGGCGGAGGCGCTGGTGGCGGTGGTGGCACCGTCCGTAGTCCCCGAATGAGCGGTGGAGGCGGCGGGGGCTACGGCCCGCCCGGTGGCGGAAACTACGGGGGCGGCACGGTCCAGCCCCGTGACCCGGGTTCGGGCGGTCCCGGCCCGGGCAACCCGGGCAACACCCCGCCCCCGCCGCACGGCGGCGGTCAGGTGCCGCCCGCGCCGCAGGACCCGGGGACCTCGATCCCGCCGTCCTACCCGTCCGACCCGGTCAACCGTCCGGGCACCGATCTCAACAGCGTGCCCACCCTGCCGACCCTCCCGACCCAGACCGGCCCGTACGGTCCGGGCGGCGGCCAGCTGCCCACGGACGGGCCGACCACTCTCCCCGGCTACCCGAACGGGACGGGCGGCCCGAACAACGGGCCCGGCGTCCCCGGCGGCGGCGGCCCGATCACGGGCTTCCCGGGCGGACCGGGCGGCGGCACCGTCCCGACCAAGGGCGGCGGCAGCGGGTACGTCCCCGGCAAGGGCGGCGGCCAGATCCAGCCGCGGACGACCCCGTTCGGCGGCGGCCCGGGGCAGGGGAGGAGCGGTACTCCGGGACTGCCCAGCGGGACGGTCTTCGGCGCCCGCGAGGCGGGTCCGGGCGGCGGCCGGGTCGGTGGGCCCGGCGGTGCGGGCGGCATGCACCCCGGCATGGGCGGTGCCCACGGCGGCGCGGTCGGGGCCGGCGGCGGTTCGCGTGGCCGGGGCCTGTCCTCGACCACCGGCGGGACGGTCGGCGGTCGCAAGGGGCCGAGCGCGGGCGGGGAGTTCACGCCCGGCGGTACCGGCCTGCGCAATCGCGCGGCGGGCGCTGCCGAGGGCGGTGCGCAGTCCAGGCAGAACGGCATGATGGCCCCCGGGTCCTCGGGCCACGGCAGCCGGAACGAGCGCGACCGCCGCAAGCGGGCCGACTACCTGCACGAGGACGAGGAGACCTGGACGAGCGGTACGCCGCACAGCAACCCGGACGTGATTGAGTAGGACGGCAACGACTGCCCGGCCACTGGGCATCCCCAGTGGCCGGGCAGGCTTGTTCGGGGCACGCTTCCCGGTCGACGGAGAGATTGACGAGGAGTTGTGATGGGGCGGACGAACGCGCGAGGGCGTTGGCGGGCTGCTGCTGCGGCACTTCTGGCAGCGGGAATCGTGGTCGGCCCGGTCGCAGCACCCGCAGTCGCGGACGATACGGTCCGCGCGCGGCAGTGGCACCTGGATGCGATGCACGCTCCGGAGATGTGGAAGGTCTCCACGGGGCAGGGAGTCACCGTTGCGGTGATCGACGGAGGATTCAGGCTGGACCATCCTGACCTGGTGGGGCAGTTCCTGCCAGGAAAGGATTTCAGCGGAATTCCCGGCGGGGTGGGGTCGTTCAAGAACGGCCACGGCACGGAGATGTCCAGTTTGATCGCCGGTACCGGAAAGGGCGTGGGAGGGACTGGCGCGTCCGGTTTGGCACCCGGCGTCAAGATCCTGCCACTCAAGATCAACAACGGGACGGCCGAGTCCGTTGTCTCGGCGGATTTCCTGGATCAGATCGGGCAAGCCGTCAACTACGCGGTCGACCAAGGGGCAAAGGTCGTCAACATCTCGCAGGGGATTCCAGCCGTGACGGCTTCGCGGGATGCTGTGGCCAAGCTGGACGGGATTCTGGCCACTGCGCGCTCCAAGGGTGTCCTTGTGGTCTCCAGTGTCGGGAACGAGGCGAAATCCGGAAACCTGGTGTCCTACCCGGGCGGATTGCCGAACGTCGTGGGCGTGGGGGCCATCGACCGCCAAGGGACCGTTACGGACGAGTCGGAAACCGGTCCGCACGTCGCACTGGTCGCCCCAGGTGCGGAAATCCTCGCGGCTTGCACCTCGGAGACGGAGTACTGCAAGAGTCACGGGACGTCGGATGCGGCAGCTCTGGTCTCCGCCTCGGCGGCACTGGTCTGGTCGGTCCACAAGGACTGGACGGCGAATCAGGTTCTGCGGGTCCTCATCAACACGGCGAGCAGGCCGAACGGGGGAACGGTCCGTACGGATGACGCCGGCTGGGGTGCGGTGCGGCCGCGTATCGCGTTGACGGATCCGGGGGATCCGGGCCCGGCGAACGTTTCGCCGCTGCCGGCCGATGCGGCTACGCCGTCGGCGGTTCCGCAGCCGACGGCGAGTGCGTCCGCTCCTGCGTCGGCGGTGCCGGTTCCGCTGGAGAGTCCGACCGGTGTGGCCGCTGGTGCGCCGTCGGCGCAGCCGGAGGCGGGGAAGTCGTCGGGTTCGAGCAGCGCGCTGCCGATCGTGGGGGGTGTGGCGGCCGGGTTGGTGCTGGTGGCGGGCGTGGTGTTCGTGGTGATGCGGCGTCGGAAGCCGGCCACGCAGCCCGAGCCGGCCCAGGTGCCGCCGGTGCCGTCGCAGCAGCCGTTGGGGGCGATGCCTCCGGTTCCACCGTCGTACCAGCCGCCGGTGCCGCCGGAGGACAACCCGTACGCGAGGTAGTTCACGTTGTTGGGGGAACGCGGGATGTGGGCTCGTCGGCTTGTGGCTCTTGGAGCTGTGGGCCTGTGCGTGGTGGGGATCGCGGCGACACCGGCCACCGCCGATGACTCGATTCGCGCCGCTCAGTGGCATTTGGACGCGATGCACGCTCCGGAGATGTGGAAGGTCTCCAAAGGGGCGAATGTCACGGTTGCCGTGATCGATGGAGGCTTCAAGCTGGATCACCCGGATCTGGTCGGACAATTTCTACCCGGCAAGGATTTCAGCGGAAGTCCGGGCGGGGTCGGATCCTTTGCGGACGGTCATGCCACGCAGATGGTCAGCCTCATTGCGGGAACCGGGAAATCAGATGGGGGCAAGGGGGCCTATGGCCTCGCCCCGGGAGCCAGGATTCTCCCGTTGAAGATTTCCAATGGGTCCGAGCGGGCAGTGGTTTCGGCTGATTTCCTGGACCAGATCGGGCAGGCGGTGACGTATGCGGTCGAGCAGGGCGCCAAGGTCATCAATATTTCGCAAGGAATGGCTGCCGTCACGACTTCGCCGGCCGATGTGGTGAAGTTGAACAAGGTCTTGGCGTGGGCCCGGGCAAAGGGATCGCTGGTGGTCTCCAGCGTTGGAAACTCGGGAGATCAGGGGAACGTCGTCGAATACCCGGGAGCTCTGCCCAATGTGGTCGGGGTGGGCGCTTCGGACCGGAACGGTACGGTCACCGCCGAGTCCGAGCGCGGGCCGCAAGTGGTGTTCATCGCTCCCGGTGTGGACATGATCGGGGCCTGCACGGGCGCTACCGGGTACTGCAAGGGCCATGGCACATCGGATGCGACCGCCATTGTGTCGGCCTCGGCGGCTCTGCTGTGGTCGGTGCACCCGGATTGGACGGCGCATCAGATCCTCCGAGTCCTCATCAACACCGCGGGCAAGGCGAATGATGGGGCTGGTCGCAACGACCTCATCGGGTTCGGTGCGGTGCGGCCTCGTATCGCGCTGACGGATCCGGGGGATCCGGGCCCGGCGAATGTTTCGCCGCTGCCGGCTGACGCGGCTACGCCTTCGGAGGCCCTGTCCCCCGCGGCGAGTGCGCCGGCTTCGGCGGTGCCGGTTCCGCTGGAGAGTCCGACCGATGTGGCCGCTGGTGCGCCGTCGGCGCAGCCGGGGGCGGGGAAGTCGTCGGGTTCGAGCAGCGCGCTGCCGATCGTGGGGGGTGTGGCGGCCGGGTTGGTGCTGGTGGCGGGCGTGGTGTTCGCAGTGATGCGGCGTCGGAAGCCGGTCACGCAGCCGGAGTTGGCGCAGGTTCCGCCGCCGCCCCTGCCGTCGTACCAGCCGCCGGTGCCGCCGGAGGACAATCCGTACGCGAGGTAGTCGCCTGCGTGAGCAGGGCCGTGCGCGAAGGGCGCCAGGGAAGCCTGGCGCCCTTCGCGCGTGGTGGGGGCGCGGGGGCGGTGGGGTGCGCCGGGGTCACTCGGGTGGCGGATGGTGGGGTGGGGCGGGGGTGGTGAGGGTGGTGGTATGGATGCGGAGGATGCTGGGCGGGTCGGGCAGGTGCGGCGGGCGGCGGCTGCGGCGCTGATCGGGACGGCGATCGAGTTCTACGACTTCTTCCTTTACGGGACGGCGGCCGCGTTGGTGTTCGGGCCGGTGTTCTTTCCCGGGCTGGGCACGGTGGGGGCGTTGCTGGCGGCGTTCTCGGTGTACGCGGTGGCGTTCTTGGCCCGGCCGGTGGGGGCGGTGGTGTTCGGGCACTTCGGGGACCGGGTGGGGCGGCGGGCGACGTTGGTGGTGTCGTTGCTGCTGATGGGGCTGGCGACGGCGGGGGTGGGGCTTTTGCCGGGGTTCGGGATGTGGGGGTGGTGGGCGCCGGCGGTGCTGGTGGTGCTGCGGGTGTGTCAGGGCGTCGGCTTGGGCGGGGAGTGGGGCGGGGCGGCGCTGTTGATCGCGGAGAACGCGCCGGCCGGGCGGCGGGGGCGGTACGGGGGGTTCCTGCAGCTGGGGCCGACGATCGGGTTCGTGCTGGCGAACGGGGTGTTCCTGGCGTTGCAACTCGTCCTGGACGAGGGGGAGTTCCGCGCGTGGGGTTGGCGGGTGCCGTTCCTGGCCTCGTTCGTCATGGTCGCGGTGGGGTTGTTCGTCCGGCTGCGGGTCGAGGAGTCGCCGCTGTTCCGGACGGGGGTGCGGCGGGAGCGGCTGCCGGTGCTGGAGGTGCTGCGCGAGCACTGGCGCCCGGTGTTGGCGGGCGGTGGGGCGATCACGGTGGGGTACGCGCTGTTCTACCTGACCACGACGTACGCCCTGGCGTACGCGACCACCGGGCTCGGGGTGGCGAGCACGCTGGTGCTGTCGATGCTGCTGGTGGGCGCGGCGGGCATGGCCGCGACGGTGTGGCTGAGTGCCTCGTGCAGTGACCGGTGGGGGCGGCGGCGGACGCTGCGGTGGGCGACGGGCCTGGCCGCGGTCTGGTCGCTGGTGCTGTTCCCGCTGCTGGAGACGGTGAGCCGGCCGCTGATGTTCGTGGCGCTGGCGGGGGCGATGGTGGTGCTGGGCGCCATGTTCGGGCCGTTGGCGGCGTTCCTGCCGGAGCTGTTCCCGACCCGGGTGCGCTACACGGGCGCGGCGTTGACGTACAACCTGGGCGGGGTGGTCGGCGGGGCGACGACGCCGCTGGTGGCCACCCGGCTGACCGGGGCGTACGGGACGGCGCAGCCGGTGGGCTGGTACCTGGCGGTGCTGGGTGTGCTGGCCCTGGGGTGTCTGCGGATGCTGCCGGAGAACACCGGTGCGGAGCTCGGGTCGGTAGGCGGTTCGGTGGATGGCCCGGTGGACGGGTCCGCGGACGGCGAACGCCGCCGGGCGCCCCGGTTGGGGGCGGACCCGGCGGCGTAGTCGCCCGTGGGCGGACGCGGTAGCCCGGTGCTCAGCCGGCCAGGGCGGCGCGGCCGGCCAGCACGACGGCGGTGTGCCGGGCGACGCGCTCACCGAGGTGCTCGGCGGTGGCGATGTCGGCCTTGTGGACGGCCTCCGGGCCGGCGTCGGACGGGGAGGAGGCGGCGGCGCCGTTGAAGAAGCCGAGCCGGTTGAGGTCGTTCTCGGAGGCGGTGGTGGCGTTCCAGCCGGGCTTGAGGCCGAGGTTGACCCAGCTCATGCCGTGTTGGGCGGCGAGGGTCTGGAAGAAGGCGAGGGTGCCCGCCTTGTCGCCGCTCTTGGAGGCGGAGTTGGTGAAGCCGGCCGCGACCTTGTCCTTCCAGGCGTCGGTGAACCAGCGCTTGCTGGTGGCCTCGGCGAAGACGTGGAAGGCGCCGGAGGCGGTGCCCATGTAGGTGGGGGAGCCGAAGACGATCGCGTCGGCGGCGTCCAGCTGCGCCCACTGCTCCTCGGTGATGGTGTCGACGGCGATCGGGACGACCTCGGCACCTGCGGCGGCGGCGCCGCGGGCGACGGCCTCGGCGATCACGGCGGTGTGGCCGTAGCCGGAGTGGTAGGCGAGGGCGACGGTCGGACGGACGGCGGTCATGCGGCACTCCAGGGGGACGGGCGCGGGCCGGCGGCCAGCGTGGGAACGGGACGGGACGGGGCAGGGCGGGGCCGGGCGCACCGAGGTGGTCCGCAGCCCCGGCCTCGGCTGGTCTCCAATATAGACCAGGTCTCTATTGGTTACCAAGGGTGGATTGGAGACCTCGGGACTACCCTGGAAGCATGACGACGGAGGAAGCGGCCCGGGTCCGGCCCGGCCACCCCGCGGAGCGGGACGAGCAGGACGAGCGGAACGGGCAGGAAGGTCGGGACGAGCGGGACGAGCAGGGCGGGCAGGAGTACGACGTGTTCGCCCGGCTCTGTCCCAGCCGCGACGTGTTCGCGGAGCTGGCCGACAAGTGGTCGATGCTGATCCTGATGAGCCTCCTCGGCTGCGGGCCGCAGCGCTTCTCCGAACTCCAGCGCGGGGTCGGCGGGGTCAGCCGCAAGATGCTCACCCAGTCCCTGCGCAACCTGGAGCGCAGCGGACTGGTGCTCCGTACGGTCTTCCCGGAGACGCCGCCGCGGGTGGTCTACGACCTGCTGCCGCTCGGCCGTGAACTGGCCGAGCTGCTCGCGCCGGTCGGCCGGTGGGCGGAGCACCGCGCCGGGCGGATGGTGGTGGCCCGCGAGGAGTTCGACGCGGCCCACGGCGAGGACTGAGCCGGCCGCGGCGAGGGCAGGACCGCCCCGCGCCGTGGGGTCGGATCGGCCGATGGCGAGGGCCGGACCGGCGGAGCGCTCCGGGCGGAGGCCGATTTCCCTTCCCGGCCCGGAGCCGTGTAATGTCTTCCTTGTTCGAGCGGCCGGGAGAAACACCCGGACAAGCGAGCAAGCCCCTATAGCTCAGTCGGTAGAGCGTCTCCATGGTAAGGAGAAGGTCTGCGGTTCGATTCCGCATGGGGGCTCCACTGAAAGACCCTCGCCTGGCGGCGGGGGTCTTTCGCGTTCTCCGGCCGGTTCCGTACCGCCGATGCGCCCCGGCCTAGCGGGTCGGGTACGGAATGCGCTGTGATGGTGCGTCATCGGCCGCCCGCCCGAGGGGTGCGGGCGCGAGCCGGACCCCGACCTGGAGGGCGTCATGGGTGTTCGACTCGTGGTGGTGGACGACCACCGGCTGCTGGCCGAGGCGCTGGCCACCGCACTTCAACTGCGCGGCCACCGGGTGCTCGCGGTCGGTTCCCCGGCCGGCGTCGCCGCCGATCTGGTGGTCGGACGGCGGCCCGAGGTCTGTCTGCTGGGGGTGGCCGCGCCGGGGGAGTCGGGGGCCTTCGACGGGTTGCGCCGGATCCGCCGGGAGCGGCCCGAGGTGGCCGTGATCGTGCTCGGTCCGGTGGGTGAACTGCGCGGAGTGGCAGGGGCGTTCGCGGCCGGTGCGGCCGGGTACGTGCCCAGTGACGAGCGGATCGAGGTGGTCGAGCGGGCCATCGGGCGGGCGCGCGCGGGCGAGGCCGCGGTCGCGGTGGACATCCTGCGCGGGGCCTTCGACCAACTGCTGCGCCCGGCGGTCGAGCCGGACGACGAGGCCGTCCGGCTGCTGCGGCTGCTGACCCGCCGTGAGGTGCAGGTGCTGGCCCGGATCGCGGACGGCGAGGACACCGCGGCGATCGCCTCCGGGATGCGGATCGCCGCGAGCACCGCCCGGACGCACGTCCAGCGGGTGCTGATGAAGCTCGGTGCGCGGACCCGCCTGGAGGCGGCCGCGGTGGCGGCGCGCACCGGCCTGCTGGAGCGGATGGCCGGCGGCTGAGGACTTGGTGAGAAGGCTGGAAGCAGTCGCCCGTGTGGCGCGGAGCACCCCGGTGGCATTGGGAGAATGACCCCAGTCGTACGCATTCCGTCGATGGCTTCCGCCCGAACGGGCGGACCGTCGTTCGCTGGAGGTCGCAACATGAGTAAGTACCTGGTCACGGGTGGCGCCGGCTACGTCGGCAGTGTGGTCGCCGCCCACCTGCTGGAGGCGGGTCACCAAGTGACCGTCCTGGACGACCTCTCCACCGGTTTCCGCGAGGGTGTCCCGGCCGGTGCCGAGTTCGTCGAGGGCCGGATCCAGGAGGCCGGCAAGGTGCTGGACGGCTCCTTCGACGGCGTGCTGCACTTCGCCGCCTCCTCGCAGGTCGGCGAGTCGGTCGCGGACCCGGAGAAGTACTGGCGCAACAACGTGGCCGGCTCGCTGGAGCTGATCAGCGCGATGCGCGCGTCGGGTGTGCGCAAGCTGGTGTTCTCCTCCACCGCCGCCACCTACGGCGAGCCGGAGGCCGTGCCGATCGCCGAGACCGCCCGCACCGCGCCGACCAACACCTACGGCGCCACCAAGCTCGCCGTGGACCACCTGATCACCGGTGAGGCCGTCGCCCACGGCCTGGCCGCCGTCTCGCTGCGGTACTTCAACGTGGCCGGTGCGTACGGCAGTTCGTCCGGTGTCGCCTTCGGTGAGCGGCACGACCCCGAGTCGCACCTGATCCCGCTGGTCTTCCAGGCCGCGCTGGGGCAGCGTCCGCACATCGCGGTGTACGGCGACGACTACCCGACCCCGGACGGCACCTGCATCCGCGACTACATCCACGTCGCAGACCTGGCCGAGGCGCACCTGCTGGCGCTGGACGCGGCCGAGCCGGGCGAGCACCTGATCTGCAACCTGGGCAACGGCAGCGGCTTCTCGGTGCACGAGGTGATCGAGTCGGTCCAGCGCGTCACCGGCCGGGAGATCCCGGTGCGGGTCGAGGGCCGCCGGGCCGGTGACCCGGCGGTGCTGGTGGCCTCGGCCGCCCGTGCCCACGAGGCGCTGGGCTGGACCCCGCGCCGCCCGAACCTGGACGAGATCGTCGCCGACGCCTGGAAGTTCACCCTGACGAAGAACGGCCGGTGAGTGACGGCCGGCGGGCGACGGCCGGACCGGCCGCCGCGGGCCGCCGCTCCCGGGGTCTCCCGGGCCTCCGGGAGCGGCGCCCGGAACGGCCCTCGGGTGGTCCAAGTCCGGTCACTCACGCATCTTCTGACGAAACTTCACCGAATCGCCACGAGCGCGTTTCCCGCCCCGTAGGCTGAGTGCGGTACCGGTGGGGGCCGGCGACCGTTCGGCCTCACCGGCCACCGGTGGGCGGGCGGAACGGCGGGTCCGGAACGCGGATGCCGGGCCGGTCCCCGTCCCCGGGCTCGGGCGGTCTGAGCAGGGGGAGGGACTATGGGGCGGATTCGCGTCCTGGTGGTCGACGACCATCGGATCTTCGCCGAGGCGCTGGCCGCGGCACTGGCCGCCGAGCCGGACGTGGAGGTGGGGGCGGCGGGCAGCGCGGCCGCCGCCGAGCGGGCCTTGGAGCGTGCGGCCGGCGAGGGCCGGGCCTACGACGTGGCACTGATCGACGCCGACCTCGGCGTCGAGGCGTCGGGTGCCGGCGCCGCCGCGGGTGCGGCCGGGCCGATCGGAACAGCGGGCCCGGCCGGATTACCCGGCGGGCCCGGAGCGGCCGGTCCGTACGGAGGCTCCGGTCCGTACGGTGCCGCCGGTCCGTACGGAGGCCCCGGTCCGCACGGTGCGTCGGGAGTACTGGGAGCGCCGGGAGCACCGGGGGTATCGGGAGTCGGAGCGCACGCCCGCCGCCGGCCCGCCGCGGAGCACGGCGACGAGGCCCGGCGCGGTCGTGCCGCCCCGCCCGTGCCGCAGCCGCGCCGGGCGGCCGTACCGCCGGGGCCGCCGGTTCCGCTGTCGGGCGGCCTGCCGCCGGTCGCCCGGTCCGCGGTGGACCCGCTGCGGGGCGACCAGCTCAGACCCTCCGCCCAGCCGCCCGACGGCATCACCCTGCTGGCCCGCCTCCGCCGCGCCCATCCCGGACTGCGCGCGATCGTCCTGGCCACCGCCGACGACCCGCACCGCGCCGCCCGCGCCCTGCACGCGGGCGCCACCGGCTGGGTGGCGAAGGAGAGTTCGCTGGCCCGGCTGCTCGCGGTGGTCCGGGGGGTGCTGCGGGACGAGACGCACCTGCCGCCCGCGCTGCTCACCGGGGTGATCCGCGAGCTCACCACCGCCCGGCGGGACCGCACCGAGAGCGAGCGGCTGGTGGACACCCTGACCCCGCGGGAGAAGCAGATCCTGCGCTGCATGGTCGCGGGCCTCGGCCGGCAGGCCGTCGCGGAGCGGCTCTACCTGTCGCCGCACACCGTCCGGACGCACATGCAGAACGTGCTGGGCAAGCTCGGGGTGCACTCCACGCTGGCGGCCGTCGCGGTCGCCCGCCGGGCCGGGGTCAGTCCGGCCGAGCCGGCCGTGCCCGCGCCGCCCTCGGTGGTCGGCACCGTCGAACGGCCCTGAGCCGGGACCCGCGAGGCGGCCCCACGGGCCGGGACCCGCGAGGCGGGCCCACAGGTCGGGAGGCGGGAGCCGTCGTCAGCCCGGGATGTTGTCGAACGGGGCGACCAGCACCCGCAGCAGCGCGGCGAGTTCGGTCTGCTGGCCGGAGGTGAGCTGGGCGAGCAGTTCGCGCTCGTGCGCGAGCAGTCCGGCGAGCGCCTGGTCGGCGCGGTCGCGGCCGTCGTCGGTGAGCCGGACCAGTACGCCGCGCCGGTCGTCCGGGTCGGGCAGGCGCTTGACCAGGCCCTTGCCGGTGAGCCGGTCGATCCGGTTGGTCATGGTGCCGGAGGTGACCAGGGTCTGGGTGAGCAGTTGGCCGGGGGAGAGCTGGTAGGGGGAGCCGGCCCGCCGAAGGGCGGTCAGGACGTCGAACTCCCAGGGCTCCAGGCCGTGCTCGGCGAAGGCGGTGCGGCGGGCGCGGTCCAGGTGCCGGGCGAGCCGGCTGACCCGGCTGAGCACCTCCAGCGGCTCCACGTCGAGGTCGGGGCGCTCCCGGCGCCACGCTGCGACCAGCCTGTCGACCTCGTCCTCCATGACGATCAGTGTATCGGTGGATGTGTCGATGTGAAGTCTCTTGACATCGAGAAATGTGCCAGTGAGGCTAACGCGAGATATCTTGATGTCGAGATACCTGCGAGGTGAACCGTGACCACCCCCGTCTGGGACCCGGCGCAGTACCTGCGCTTCGCCGACGAACGCACCCGCCCGCTGCGCGACCTGCTCGCCCGCGTCCCCGCCCTCCCGCACCCCGGTGCCGAGGTGATCCTGGACATCGGATGCGGCCCCGGCAACTCCACCGCCGTGCTGCGCGAGCGCTGGCCGCGGGCCCGCCTCACCGGCGTCGACAACTCCGCCCCGATGCTGGCCGCCGCCCGCAGTGAGGGCGAGCCCGACGCCGAGTACCTGCTCGCCGACGCCCGCGACTACGACCCGGCCCCGGCCGGGCCCGACCTGATCGTCTCCAACGCCACCCTCCAGTGGGTGGACGGACACCTGGCGCTGCTGCCGCGCTGGGCGGACGCCCTCGAACCCGGCGGGGTGCTCGCCTTCCAGGTGCCCGGCAACTTCGACGCCCCCAGCCACACCCTGCTCGCCGACCTGCGCCGCAGCGCCCGCTGGCGGGACGCGCTCGGCGAGGAGGCCGTACGGGCCGGCGTCCATCCGCCCGAGCGCTACCTCGACGCCCTGGCCGCCGCCGGCTGCCGCCCGGACGTCTGGGAGACCACCTACCTGACCCTTCTGCCGGGGCCGGACCCGGTCCTGGAATGGGTCAAGGGCACCGCGCTGCGCCCGGTCCTCACCCGGCTCGCCGACCCGGCGGACCGGGCGGCCTTCCTCGCCGAGTACGGGCGGCTGCTGCGCGAGGCCTATCCGGCCGGGCCGCACGGGACGGTGTTCCCGTTCCGGCGGATCTTCGCCGTGGGGACCGGGCGGTCGGGCTGATCCGGGCTGATCCGGGCGGGCCGTGGCCGGGCCGGGGCGTTCCGGCCCCGGCCGGTCAGGCCGTGCGCTCGCCGACCAGCCGCGGGTGCCGCTCCAGGCCCTCCAGCCCGTGCCAGGCGAGGTTCACCAGGTGCGCCGCCACCGTCGCCTTGTCCGGCTTGCGGACCTCCAGCCACCACTGCCCGGTCAGCGCGACCATCCCGACCAGCATCTGCGAGTACATCGGGGCCAGCCGGGCGTCGAAGCCGCGGGACTTGAACTCCAGGCCCAGGATGTCCTCGACCTGCGTGGCGATGTCGCTGATCAGCGAGGCGAAGGTGCCGGTCGACTGGGCGACCGGGGAGTCCCGGACCAGGATCCGGAAGCCGTCCGTCGAGGTGTCGATGTAGTCCATCAGGGCGAAGGCCGCCTGCTCCAGCAGCTCGCGCGAGTGCCCGCCGGTCAGGGCCCCGGTCACCATGTCCAGCAGCAGCTGCATCTCGCGGTCGACGACCACCGCGTACAGCCCCTCCTTGCCGCCGAAGTGCTCGTACACCACGGGCTTGGACACCCCGGCGCGCTCGGCGATCTCCTCCACCGAGGTGCCGTCGTAGCCGCGTTCGGCGAAGACCGTCCGGCCGATCTCCAGCAGCTGCTCGCGCCGCTGCTTGCCGGTCATCCTGACCCGGCCGCCCCGGCGGCGCGGGGCCGCGGTCGAGCCGCCGCCGGCGCCCCGGTCCGGACCCCCGTCGCCGGTGCCGGCCGCCGGTGCAGCGGCCCGCGGACGGGCCGGCGCCGTGGCGGGCGCCGCGTCCGTCCGCGTGCCGTGGTGACCGCCTGTGCTGTCTGCGCTGCTCCCGTTCACCCCTACATCATGCTGGAAGCGCCGCCTCATGCGGCGCGGCGGGCGGCGATCCGCTGCGCGTCCGGCCAGCGGACGTCCCGGACCCAGCCGGCCAGCTCGAACCAGCGGATCAGCCGGGCCGAGGAGTCGATCTGCCCGCGCAGCACCCCGTGCCGGGCCGCGGTCGGGTCGGCGTGGTGCAGGTTGTGCCAGGACTCCCCGCAGGAGAGCACGGCGAGCCACCAGACGTTGCCGGAGCGGTCCCGGGAGCGGAACGGGCGGCGGCCGACGGCGTGGCAGATCGAGTTGATCGACCAGGTGACGTGGTGCAGCAGCGCCACCCGGACCAGCGAACCCCAGAAGAAGGCGGACAGCGCCCCCTCCCAGGACAGGCTCACCAGGCCGCCGATCAGCGCGGGGAGCAGCAGCGAGATGGTGGTCCAGAGCCAGAACAGCCGGGAGATCCGCCTTATGGCCGGGTCGCGCACCAGGTCGGGGGCGTACGTGGCCTGCGAGGTCTGCTCCTCGTCGAACATCCAGCCCATGTGGGCCCACCACAGGCCCTTCATCAGCGCCGGGACGCTCTCCCCGTAGCGCCACGGCGAGTGCGGGTCGCCGTCCTTGTCGCTGAACCGGTGGTGCTTGCGGTGGTCGGCCACCCAGCGCACCAGCGGGCCCTCGACCGCGAGGCTCCCGGCGATCGCCAGCGCCAGGCGCATCGGGCGGTTGGCCTTGAAGGCGCCGTGGGTGAAGTAGCGGTGGTAGCCGATGGTGATGCCGTGGCAGGTGAGGTAGTACATCGCGACGGTGATCGCGAGGTCCGTCCAGCCCAGTCCCCACCCCCAGGCCACCGGGACGGCGGCGACCAGGGCGGTGAACGGCACGAGGATGAACAGGGAGAGCGCGATCCGCTCGGCCAGGCCCTGCTTCTCCCCGCCACGGGTGGCGGACAGCCGGGTGGCCGCGGCGTCGGCGTCGGTGGTCCCGGCGGTCTCGGTGATCAGGGCCGAATCAGCCGGTTCGGCCGGGCCGGTGGGATCGGCGGGATCGGAGTCGGAAGACGGGGTGCGGGACGCGGCGTTCCCCGCGCGCGCCTCGCCGGCCTGGATGGTCATGGGGGTCCCTTTGCGGCGTCCCGGAGCGGGAGAGAAGCGGAGCTACGTTGGCGTAACCTACGGCATCGTAGGTTGCGCTCCGTGTCCAGGGGAACACTCCGCCGCGCGGCGCTTGAGTGAATTCACCCGACTGGATGGATGAACCGGGGGCCCGGCGCGTTCGGCCGCCGGGGGCGGAATCGGGCCCGCGGATCGACGCAAGCCGATACCCACGGCAGGGCCCTCTCCGGTAGGGTCTGACACGACTGTCCGCCGTGGTGTAATGGCAGCACAGGGCCCTTTGGAGGCCTTTGTCTGGGTTCGAATCCTAGCGGCGGAGCCTCTGCACGCCTCGGGTTCGGGCGTTTTCCCTCGCGCCGGTATTGTCGGTGCTGCTCGGCGGACTGTGCGAATGGCGACCGGCCTGGGTCCGGGCCGGGCCTGCTCTGCCCTCTCTGTGAACTTACCGAGGAGCCTCCCCGCATGGGTGCCAATTCGCTTGCCGCCGTTGTCGTGCTCGCCGCCGGTGGCGGGACCCGGATGAAGTCGAACAAGCTGCCCAAGGTGCTGCACGAGGTGTGCGGGCGCTCGCTGGTGGGTCACGCGGTCTCGGCGGCCCGGGAGCTGACGCCCGGCCAGCTGGTCGTGGTGGTCGGCCACCAGCGCGAGCAGGTCGAGGCGCACCTGGCGGAGCACTACCCGGCCACCCGCACCGCGGTGCAGGTGGAGCAGAACGGCACCGGGCACGCGGTGCGCACCGCGCTGGAGTCGCTGGCCGCCGACGGCGTGGCGCTGGACGGCACGGTCATCGTCACCGCCGGCGACTCGCCGCTGCTGACCGGGGAGACCCTGCGCCGGCTGGCCGACGCGCACATCGCCCAGCAGAACGGCGTCACCGTGCTGACCGCCGTCGTCCCGGAGCCCTTCGGCTACGGCCGCATCCTGCGGGACGAGGACGGCACCGTCGCCGCGATCGTCGAGGAGCGGGACGCCAGCGCCACCCAGCGCGCGATCACCGAGATCAACTCCGGCGTCTTCGCCTTCGACGCCAAGCTGCTCACCGCGGCGCTGGGCGAGCTCACCACGGACAACTCGCAGGGCGAGGAGTACCTGACCGACACCCTGGAGATCCTGCGCAAGGCGGGCCACCGGGTCGGCGCCGTGGTGGCCGAGGACCACCGGGACATCCTGGGCATCAACGACCGGGTCCAGCTGGCGCAGGCCCGCCGGCTGCTGAACGACCGCCTGCTGGAGCGGGCGATGCGCGAGGGCGTCACCGTGGTGGACCCGGCGACCACCTGGTTCGACGTGCAGGTCAGCTACGAGCCGGACGCCGTGGTGCTGCCGAACACCCAGCTCCAGGGCGCCACGCACCTGGGCGAGGGCTGCGAGGTCGGCCCGAACTCGACCCTCAAGGACACCCTGGTCGGCGCCGGCGCCCGGGTGAGCAACACCACGGCCGACCGCGCCGAGGTGGGCGAGCTGGCCACCGCCGGTCCGTACGCCTACCTGCGGCCCGGCGCCAGGCTGGCCCGCAAGGCGAAGGTCGGCACCTACGTCGAGGTGAAGAACTCCGAGCTGGGCGAGGGCGCCAAGGTGCCGCACCTGTCCTACATCGGCGACGCGACGATCGGCGAGGGCACCAACGTCGGCGCGGCCTCGGTCACCGTGAACTACGACGGCGTGAACAAGCACCGCACGGTCATCGGCGCGCACTGCCGCACCGGCTCGGACAACATGTTCATCGCCCCGGTCACCATCGGTGACGGCGCCTACACCGCCGCCGGTTCGGTGATCACCGGTGACGTCCCGGCCGGGGCACTCGGTGTGAGCCGGGCCACGCAGCGCAACATCGACGGCTGGGTCGAGCGCAAGCGCCCCGGGACGGCATCCGCGCAGGCCGCGAAGGCTGCGGCGGACGGGGCCGAGCAGGCCTGAGCGGGCGGGCCCGGGGGCCGGGGGCGGTCCCGAGGCGGACGGTTTCTGCGCGGGCGCGTAACCTTGGGGACATACGTGCGCCACTGGGCTTACCGCCCGTGTCCGGGCGTACCGACAATTCCCCCTACCCGTGCCACGAGCGGGCCCTGCCTGCCCGCCACCGGGTCGAGGGTTCAGCGTTCGCAACGCGAGGAGACGGTGCAGTGAGCGGGATCACGACGTCGGGTGAGAAGAAGCTGAAGCTCTTCTCCGGCCGTGCCCACCCGGAGCTGGCGAAGGAGGTGGCCGAGGCGCTCGGGACCGAGCTGGTCCCCACCAAGGCCCTGGACTTCGCCAACGGCGAGATCTACGTCCGCTTCCTGGACTCCGCGCGCGGCGCGGACTGCTTCGTGATGCAGAGCCACACGGCTCCCATCAACCAGTGGATCATGGAACAGCTGATCATGATCGATGCGCTGAAGCGGGCCTCCGCCAAGAGCATCACCGCGATCCTGCCGTTCTACGGCTACGCCCGCCAGGACAAGAAGCACCTCGGCCGCGAGCCCATCTCGGCCCGGCTGATCGCCGACCTGCTGCGCCAGGCCGGTGCGGACCGCCTGATGGCCGTGGACCTGCACACCGCGCAGATCCAGGGCTTCTTCGACGGCCCGGTGGACCACCTGTTCGCGCTGCCGCTGCTGGCCGACTACATCGGCGGGAAGGTCGACCGCTCCAAGCTGACCGTCGTCTCGCCGGACGCCGGCCGGGTGAAGGTCGCCGACCAGTGGTGCGACCGGCTGGACGCCCCGCTGGCGATCATCCACAAGCGCCGCGACATCACCCAGGCCAACACCATCCTGTCGGCCGACGTCGTCGGTGACGTCAAGGGCCGGGTCTGCGTGCTGGTCGACGACATGATCGACACCGCCGGCACCATCTGCGCCGCGGCCGACGCGCTGTTCGACAACGGCGCCGCGGACGTCGTGGTCGCGGCCACCCACGGTGTCCTCTCCGGCCCGGCCGCGGACCGGCTGAAGAACTCGCGGGTCAGCGAGTTCGTGTTCACCAACACGCTGCCCACCCCGGCGGAGCTCCAGCTGGACAAGATCACCACCCTCTCCATCGCCCCGTCGATCGCCGCCGCGATCCGCGAGGTGTTCGAGGAGGGCTCGGTGACCAGCCTCTTCGAGGGCGTGCACTGACGAAGGCCCGTGCAGGCGGCCCCGGTCCGGACGGACCGGGGCCGCCGCCGATTTCGCGGGAGGCCGCAGGTGCGGTTAGACTCGTGAAACTGCTCGGCGAGGGATGCCGTGCGCCCGTTCGACGGGTGCCCGATCCGTGATCGACGCGCTGCCGGTGCCGGATTCCCGTCCGCCCGGCAGGCCGTTGCCGCCGAGTGACCCCCGAACGTACTGAGGGTGTGGTCCCGGCGGTTTTTCGCGTTGCCTGCACCCCCGCGCCATTTCCACGAGGAGTGCAGTCGTGTCCGAGATCCGTATTGCCGCTGAGACCCGTTCCGAGTTCGGCAAGGGTGCCGCCCGTCGTGCCCGCCGCGCCGGCTTCGTCCCCGGTGTCGTCTACGGCCACGGCCACGCCCCGGTTCACCTGAACCTGCCCGGCCACGACCTGATGATGGCCCTGAAGACCCCGAACGCCCTGCTGGTCGTGCCGATCGAGGGCAAGGACGAGTACGTGCTGCCGAAGGCCGTCCAGCGCGAGGCCATCAAGCGCACCATCGAGCACGTCGACCTGCTGCTGGTCAAGCGCGGCGAGAAGGTCACCGTCGAGATCCCGGTCCACACCGAGGGCGAGCTGGCCCCGGGCGGCAACCTGGTGGAGCACGTCCTGCAGTCCCTGCCGATCGAGGCCGAGGCCACCCACCTGCCCGAGTCGGTCACCGTCTCCGTCGAGGGCCTGGAGGCCGGCGCCTCCATCCACGCCAAGGACATCGTCCTGCCGGCCAACGTCTCGCTGGCCGTCGAGGCCGACGCCGTCGTGCTGCAGGTCATCGCCGCCCAGGCCGCCCCGGTCGAGGACGAGGCCGCCGAGGCCGAGGGCACCGAGGCCTGAGCCTCCTGACGCCCAATTGCTGAGACCGCTGCCCCGGTCGCTCCCGCTGGAGCGACCGGGGCAGCGGTGTGTCCGGGATGATGACGTCGAGCGCGAAGTCGAGGAGAGAAGCGTGAGCGAGCGCAGCGAGCGAGCCATGGAGAGGTGCGCGGTCCGCGAAGCGGCCGCCGAGCGCAGCGAGGTGGGCGCATGAGCGAGGACTACGACGGCCCCTGGCTGGTGGTGGGGCTGGGCAACCCCGGGGAGCAGTACGCCCGGAACCGGCACAACATCGGCTTCATGGTGGTGGACCTGCTGGCGCAGCGGATGGGTGCCAGGTTCAAGGCGCACAAGAGCCGGGCGCAGGTGGCCGAGGGACGGCTGTCGGGCAAGCGGGTGGTGCTGGCCAAGCCGATGTCCTTCATGAACCTCTCCGGCGGGCCGGTGACGGCGCTGCGCGACTTCTACAAGGTGCCGGCCTCGGCGCTGATCGCGGTCCACGACGAGCTGGACATCGACTACGCGGCGCTGCGGCTGAAGCTGGGCGGCGGGGACAACGGCCACAACGGCCTGAAGTCGATCACCAAGTCGCTGGGCCCGGACTACCACCGGGTGCGCTGCGGGATCGGCCGTCCGCCGGGCCGGATGGAGGTCGCGGACTTCGTGCTGAAGGACTTCTCCTCGACCGAGCGCAAGGAGCTGGAGTGGTTCGTGGACCGCTCGGCGGACGCGGTGGAGGCGCTGCTGTCCGAAGGGCTGGAGCGGGCCCAGGGCACGTACAACTCCTGATCGCCACTGACCGTCCGTCAGGACCGTGCGCGGGTACGCAACGGTCGTACAACGCTTGCCCGTCCACACCTGAATCGGTGTGAGAACCCCGTGCGGGATCGGATAGCGTCGGCCGGGTACGCGAACGAGTCCTGGGGAGTTCTCGATGCGGGGATTGCGTCCGGTCCGCCGAGTGCGGCGGAGCCGGGTGGTCGAGCTGAAGCGGCTCGGGCGGCGGGTCGGTACGGCCGGCGCGCTGGGGGCGGCCGGCGTCCTGCTGTCGAGCGGTGCGCTGGCGCACGCGGAGCCGGTGGCCGAGTCGGACCCGGCGGTCTCCCCGGAGCCGGCGGCGGCGCAGTTCGGCCCGGTGCTCGGCGATTCGATGGGCCCCGACGCCGGGTTGCTGGCGGTCGGCGGCGGCCTGGTGGTGGCGGCCGGCGGCGCGGCGCTGTGGCTGAAGCGCAGGCGCGCGGGCGAGGTGGCGGAGTAGCACCCCCGCGCGGAGCAGGAGCCCTGCGCGGAGCGGGAGTTCCGCACTGGGCAGCACCCCCTCCGTGCGGAGCGGGAGCCTCACGGCGATGGGCCGGTGTCCCGGACGGGACACCGGCCCATCGGCCGTTCTCGGGCGGCCGTCAGCCGGTGTTGCGCAGGCCGGCGGCGATGCCGTTGACGGTCAGCAGCAGCGCGCGGGCGCGCAGCGGGTCGTCCTGGCGCCCGGCCGAGAGCTCCTCGCGCTGGCGGCGCAGCAGCGCGACCTGGAGGTAGGAGATCGGGTCGAGGTAGGCGTCGCGGACGGCGAAGGTCTGCTTCAGCACCGGGTTGTGCTCCAGCAGTTCGTTCTCGCCGGTGAGCCGCAGCACCTCGCGCAGGGTGAGCGCGTGCTCGGCCTTGATCTCGTCGAAGACGTGGCGCAGTTCGCCGGGCACCAGCTGCTCGACGTAGTGCTGGGCGATCCGCAGGTCGGTCTTGGCCAGTGTCATGGCGACGTTGGACAGGAAGTTGCGGAAGAAGTGCCACTCGCCGTACATCTCGTCCAGCACGCCGCCGAGGCCCGCCGCGCGGGCGGCCGCGAGGCCGGAGCCGACGCCGAACCAGCCGGGGACGATCTGCCGGGACTGGGTCCAGCCGAACACCCACGGGATGGCCCGCAGGCCGTCCAGGCCGGCGCCGGAGTCGGGGCGGCGGGACGGGCGGGAGCCCAGGTGCAGCGAGGCGAGCTGGTCGACCGGGGTGGCGGCGAAGAAGTACTTCGGCAGGTCCTCCTGCTCGACCAGGCCGCGGTAGGCGGTGTGGGCGGCCTCGGAGACCTGGTCCATCGCGGCGTCCCAGCGGGCCAGCGACTCGGGGGCCTGGCGCGGGGCGGTGTGCAGCGCGGAGGCGGAGAGCGTGGCGGAGATGGTCAGCTCCAGGTTCTCCCGGGCCAGCGAGGGGAGCAGGTACTTGTCGGAGATGACCTCGCCCTGCTCGGTGACCTTGATCTCGCCCTCCAGGGTGCCCCAGGGCTGGGCCAGGATGGCCTCGTGCGAGGGGCCGCCGCCGCGGCCGACGGTGCCGCCGCGGCCGTGGAACAGGCGCAGCCGGATGCCGTAGCGGTGGGCGACGTCGCGCAGGCGGCGCTGGGCGCGGTGGATCTCCCACTGGGAGGTGGTGATGCCGCCGAACTTGGAGGAGTCGGAGTAGCCGAGCATGACCTCCTGGACGTCGCCGCGCAGCGAGACGAGCAGGCGGTAGGACGGGTCGGAGAGCATCTCGTCGAGGATGCGGTCGGCCTGCTGGAGTTCGTCGGTGGTCTCCAGCAGCGGCACGATGCCGATCTTGGCGATGCCGGCGTGCAGGTCGATCAGACCGGCCTCGCGGGCCAGCACGGTGGCCGCGAAGACGTCGTCGGCACCCTGGCACATGGAGATGATGTAGCTCTCGACGATCTCGTCGCCGAAGCGCTCGAAGCCCTGGCGGATCGTGTTGAACACGCCGAGGGTCTTGGTGCCGGCCTCGTCCAGCGGGGCCGGGGTGGGGGCGAGCGGGCGGCGCGAGCGGAGCTCCTTGGCGAGCAGCTTCTGCCGGTACTCGCGGGGCATGTCGGCGTAGCGCCACGCCTCCTCGCCGAGCCGGTCGAAGAGCTGGCCGAGGGCGTGGTGGTGGGCCTCGGCGTGCTCGCGCACGTCCATGGTGGCGAGCTGCAGTCCGAAGGCCTCGACGGTGCGGATGGCGCGGGCGAGGCGGCCGTCGGCGATGAGCTCGCCGCGGTGGGCGCGCAGCGAGTCCTGGATCAGCCGCAGGTCGGCGATCAGCTCGCGGGTGCCGAGGTAGTCGCGGCCCTCGACGTGCGGGGTGCCGCCGGCCAGCCGCTCGCGGGTGTTCTCCAGCTTGAGCCGGATGCAGGTGGCCTTGAGGCGGTAGGGCTCCTCGGCGTTCATCCGCTTGTAGCGCGGGCTGAGTTCGGGGAGCAGGTGCAGATCGGTGTTGAGCGAGGCGAGCAGTTCGACCGAGGCGCCGGCCAGCCGCTCGGAGGTGGAGAGCGTGTTGCGCAGGTCGTCGATCGCGGAGAGCGCGTCCTTGATGCCGTACTCGTGCTGGAGGTTGAGGACGTCCCAGGTGACCTGCGGGGTGACGTTGGGGTTGCCGTCGCGGTCGCCGCCGATCCAGGTGCCGAAGGTGAGCGGCCGCACGCCGTCGGGCAGGCCCAGGCCGACCCGGGCGAGCTCCTCGTGCAGCTCCTCCAGGACCTCGGGGACGGCCTCGCGGTAGAGCTCGTCCAGGTAGTAGACGGCGTTGCGGGCCTCGTCTGTGGGCTCGGGGCGGGCGATGCGCAGCTCGTCGGTCTGCCAGAGCAGGTCGATGACCTCGGCCAGGCGGCGGTCGGCGGAGCGCTTGGCGCTGCTGGTGCGGGCCTGGTCGGCGGCGGCCAGGCCGGAGGTGACCTCGTCGCGGTGGATGCGGTCGAGGAGCTCGCCGATCCGGCGCAGCTTGTTGAGGACGCTGCGGCGGGCGGCCTCGGTGGGGTGCGCGGTGAAGACCGGGCGGACCGCGAGGTGGGCCAGGGTGTCCTGGAGCTGCTTGGGGTCGGCCTCGGCGAGCTGGTCGGCGGTCTGCGCGAGCAGCGAGCCCTCCCGGGCGCGGCGGGTGGCGAGCTCGCGGCCGCGGTGCACCTGCTCGGTGACGTTGGCGAGGTGGAAGTAGGTGGAGAACGCCCGGACCAGCTTGGCGGCGGTGTCCAGGTCGATGTCGGAGAGGAGTTCGGCGGTGGCCTCGCCGTCGGTGCGGCTCAGCAGGCGGACCTGTTCGACCAGGCCCAGCAGCTGGGGACCCTCCTGGCGGACCAGCGTCTCGCCCAGCAGGTCGCCGAGGCGTCGGATGTCCGCACGCAGGGCGGCATTGTCGGCGACGACGGGCGTGGGGCTGTCCGCCGGGGTGGGGACCGGAGCGGTCACGGCTGGCTCCCTCTGGTGGTGGGGTTCGGCAACGGCTCATCGTCACAGGTCCACACGGGTGTGGCGGGTGTGACGCGTGCGGACCGCGCTGTCCGACGCGACCAGCATAGGTGTCGGGGCGGGTGCTGTCCGCGAGGTGGCCGGATGGCGGACAGGGCTGCCGAAAACCACCTGTGGTCTGGACCACTTGACGGCTTCGGGGGGTGTGCCGGGAGATCCCGGTGGGGAGGGGAGGGGGTTGCCGCTTACGCTGTGGGGCATGAGCAAGTCGCCTGGGGAGCGCATGCCGGTCCGGTGGTTCTGGTGGTGGAAGCGGCCGCGCAGCGCCTTCCTGGACGTCGGGCTGGGGCTGCTCGCCGCGGTGGAGTGCGCGGCCAGCACGATCGCCTTCCTCTCCGCCCGGATACACGTCAGCACCGCGGGAGCGGTCGGCATAGCCGTGCTCGGCACGCTGGCCGGCGGCTCGCTGGTGGTGCGCCGGCGCTGGCCGGCCGTCCCGGTACTGGTGACGCTGCTGGTGATGCCCGGCATGCTGGGCGTGGTGCTGCTGGTGGTGGCGCTGTACACGCTGGCCTCGACCTGGGAGTGGCCCTCGCGCCGGCGCCGGGTGGTGGCGCTGTCCGGGCTGGCCTTCGCCGAGGCGGCCGCGGTGATGGCGGTGTCGCTGATGACGCCCGGCGACATGGTGGACCCGCCGCCGCTGTGGGGTCAGATCCTGCTGTCGCTGCTGGTGTCGGTCGGGCTGACCGTCGCCCCGGTGGTGACCGGACTGTACGTCGGCGCGCGGCGGCGGCTGATCGAGTCGCTCAAGGACCGCGCCCACGGCCTGGAGACCGAGCTGGACCTGCTGGCCGAGCAGGCGCAGGAGCGCGCCCGCCGGGCCCGGTTGGAGGAGCGCACCCGGATCGCCCGGGAGATGCACGACGTGGTGGCGCACCGGGTGTCCCTGATGGTGGTGCACGCAGGGGCGCTGGAGCGGATCGCCGGCAAGGACCCGGACAGGGCGGCGCAGAGCGCCAAGCTGATGGGTGAGGTGGGCCGGCAGGCGCTGAACGAACTGCGCGAGATCCTCGGGGTGCTGCGGATGGACGACGAACGGCAGCCGGAGCCGGACTCGCTGGCCGGGCTGCCGCGGCTGGTCGACCAGTCCCGCGCGGCCGGGATGGCGGTGACCCTGACGGTCAGCGGCAGCCGGCAGGAGTTCACCGGCGAGGCCGAGCAGACCGCCTACCGGGTCGTCCAGGAGGGCCTGACCAACGCGCACAAGCACGCGGGCGGCGCCCAGGTGTCCGTCCTGCTCTCGTACGCGCCGAACGGGGTGCGGGTGGCCGTGGTGAACGCCTGCCCGGGCGGGGAGCGGGGCGCGGCGAAGCTGCCCAGCGGCGGCAACGGGCTGGTCGGGATGCGGGAGCGGGTGATCGCGCTGGGCGGCACCTTCTCCTCCGGGCCGGAGGCGGACGGCGGGTTCCGGATCGAGGCGGTGCTGCCGTCCCGGCTGGCGGTGCGGGCCGAGCGGCTGCGCTGAGCCGTCCCCGGCCCCCGGCCGTCAGTACTCCTCGGCGGTGCGCAGCCGCTCGGGGGCGGTGCCCAGGACGAGGGTGGAGATCGCCTGGTCGATGCCGTGGCCGAGGAACCACTCGCCGGTGTGGTCCAGGCTGTAGACCCGGCCCTCCTCGTCGACGGCCAGCAGCGCCTGCCCGTACGCCTCCTCGCCGAGCGGGGCCAGCCGGGTGCCCAGCGCCCGGCCCAGGTCGAGCAGGGTGCGCGGCTGGTGCAGCCCGCACAGCGGGTCGATCAGGAACGGGGTGCGGGCCAGCTGGCGGCCCGGGCCGGACAGGTCGAAGGCGAGGCCGCCGAACTCGGCCCAGGCCTCCACCGCCGCCGGGAACACCGCGTGCCGTACGCCGGCGGGCGCGCCGTACCCGGCCAGGGCGTCGGCCCACTCCTCGGCCTGCCGGATCTCCCAGCGGCCGGGGTGCCAGCCGGCCGCCTTGAGCTCGGCGGCGACGTCGGCGGGGAAGCGCGGGCGGGTCCGGGTGCCGGCGGGGGAGAGGGTGGCCGGTGGGGACGGGATCGGCGGGTTCAGGACGGACTCCAGGGCTGGGGGACGGGGGACGTGCCGGCGCTCGGCCGGTCAGTGCGCGGGCGGCCCGACGGCGACGCTGCGTACGGTGAAGTGCTCCAGCATCGGAGCGCAGGAGCGGCACGGCGGGGCGTGGCTGCCGTGCGCCGGGTCGTCCTCCTCGCGGATGCGCACGGTCGTCATCCGGGCGCCCTTGAGCGACTTCCGGGCCTCCTGCAGGGTCATCGGCTTGCGGGCGGCGCGCTTGGAGCGCCGGCCGTCGACCGCGGCCAGGTGCTGGGAGAGCAGGACGGCCTCCGGGCAGCGGCCGGTGAACCGCTCGCGGGCCTCCGCCGGCAGGGTGTCCAGGAAGTCGGCGACCAGGTGGTGCAGCACCGGGCGGCGCGGGTCCTTGTCGCCCGCCAGGGTGTGCACCTCGCCGCCCTTGAGCGACAGCGCGGCGGCGACGGCGGGCAGCAGGCTGTCGCGGTGGTGGCGCAGCACGGGCGGGCCCGCCGGCTCACCGGTGGTCATCCGTCGTCCTCCTCCTCGTAACCCGGCATCGGCCGGAGTGACCGGGCCGGTCCGGGGCAAGCCTGTCAAACGGTACTGACAACCGCACAACCGGGGTGCGGCGGCGTCCGGTGCCGCGGCCGGCCGGCCGGCGGTCGCCCGATGCCGGCCGAACGCGCACCCGCCCGTCACGACTTGTCCGCCGATCTACCGAAACGGCCCCCGGGCCCGGTGCCCGGCCGGTACCGTTCCGGCAGCGAGCCGAAGGGGACGCGGCCGACCGTGCGGACAGCCGCCGGCAGCCCGACTCCGGTGCCCGCGCCGGACGTTGAGGCCGCCGGGGAAGGCCTGTCGCCCGCCCCGGCGCTGAGCGAAGGGGCTCGTGCGATGACGTCGGAACCGCAGGACGAGCACTGGCAGACCGCCAACCAGGCACCCGGCGGACACGTGCCCGCACCGGACGAGCCGCCCCGGCCGGTGCCCGAACACCCGGTGGGGCTGGCCGTGGTCGGGGCCGGCTACTGGGGCCCGAAGCTGGTCCGCAACGCGCAGCACACCCCGGCGCTGCGGCTGCACTGGCTGTGCGACCTGGACGAGGCCAAGGCCCGGGCGGTGCTGGGGGAGTACAGCACCGTCGGGGTGACCGACAGCTACCGGCGGGTACTGGCGGACGGGCGGGTCGGCGCGGTCGCGGTGGCGACGCCGGCGGGCGCCCACTACGCGCTGGTGCGGGCGGCCCTGGAGGCCGGCAAGCACGTCCTGGTGGAGAAGCCGATCACCACCTCCGCCGCCGAGGCCGAGGAACTGGTCGACCTGGCCGAGCGGCGCGGGCTGGTGCTGATGTGCGACCACACCTTCTGCTACACCCCGGCGGTGCGGCGGATCCGCGAACTGGTCCACGGCGGGGACATCGGGGACGTCCAGTTCTTCGACTCGGTGCGGATCAACCTCGGCCTGGTGCAGCCGGACGTGGACGTGCTGTGGGACCTCGCCCCGCACGACCTGTCGATCCTGGACTTCGTGCTGCCGCCCGGGGTCGAGCCGGTCGGGGTGTCCGCCCAGGGCGCCGACCCGATCGGGGCCGGCCGCGCCTGCGTCGCCTACCTGACGGTCCGGCTCAGCAACGGCGCGCTGGCGCACTGCCACGTCAACTGGCTCTCCCCGACCAAGGTCCGCACCACGCTGATCGGCGGCTCGCGGCGCACCCTGGTCTGGGACGACCTCAACCCGCAGGCCCGGCTGGCCGTGCACGACCGCGGGGTCGACCTCACCCCGCCCGACCGGTTGACCGACGCGATCCGGCACCGGGCGCTGATCTCCTACCGGGTCGGCGAGATGGTCGCGCCCGCGCTGGTCGAGCAGGAGGCGCTGCGCAACGTGATGGCCGAGTTCGCGGCCGCCATCACCGAGGGCCGGGCCCCGCTCACCGACGGCCGGGCCGGGGTGCGGGTGCTGCAGCTGCTGGAGGCGGCCTCGCTCAGCCTCGAACTCGGCGGCGCCACCGTCCCGGTGGGCGCGGCGGCCCGGACCGGGGCGGAGGTCGCCCGGTGAGCGGGCCGGTGCGCCGGGGCGCGGCGCGGGATCCGGTGCGGGATCCGGTGCGGGAGGGCGTCCCGCTGGTCGATCTGGCGGCGGCGCACGCCGAGGTGGCGGACGAGGTGCGGGCCGGCTTCGACCGGGTGCTCGCCTCCGGAGCCTTCGTCAAGGGCCCCGAGGTGGCCGCCTTCGAGCGTGAGTACGCGGCCTTCGCCGGTGTCCGGCACTGCGTGGGCGCCGCCAACGGCACCGACGCCCTCGAACTGGCCCTGCGCGCCCTGGGCCTGCCGCCCGGCAGCGGGGTGGTGCTGCCCGCCAACACCTTCGTCGCCACCGCCGAGGCCGTGCTGCGGGCCGGGCTGCGCCCGGTGCTGGTCGACGCCGACCCGGAGTACCTGCTGATGGACCCGGAGCGGGCCGCCGCCGCGCTGCCCGGCGCGGCCGCGCTGCTGCCCGTCCACCTCTTCGGCCAACTCGCCCCGATGGGGCCGCTGCTGGCGGCGGCCGACGGACGGCCGGTGGTGGAGGACGCGGCGCAGTCCCAGGGCGCCCGCCAGCACGGGCGGAGCCGGTACGGGCGGATCGCGGCCACCAGCTTCTACCCGGGCAAGAACCTCGGCGCCTACGGCGACGCCGGGGCGGTGCTCACCGACGACGACGCCCTGGCCGACGCCGTCCGGCTGATCGGCGACCACGGCGCCCGCGGCCGGTACCGGCACGAACGGTTCGGCTTCAACTCCCGGCTGGACGCGCTGCAGGCCGTCGTGCTGCGCGCCAAGCTGCGCCGGCTGCCCGCCTGGAACGCCGCCCGCCGGGCCGCCGCCGCCCGCTACGACGAGCTGCTGGGCGGGCTGGACGGGATCGCCCTGCCCCGCACCGCGCCCGGCAACGAGCACGTCCGGCACCTGTACCCGGTACGGATCGGCCCCGGCCGGGACCGCGACGCGGTGCTGGCCGAACTGCACGCGGCCGGGATCGGCGCCGGGGTGCACTACCCGGTGCCGGTCCACCGGCAACCCGCGTTCCATCACCTCGGGCACCGCGAAGGGACGTTCCCGGTCGCCGAGCGGGCCGCCCGCGAACTGCTCAGCCTGCCGCTGCACCCCCACCTCACCGAGGCCGGGCAGCTGCGGGTGGCCGAGGCGCTGGCGCGGGCGCTGGGCGTGCGGTTGTGACCTCGGGGACGCTCCCCGGCGCGGCTCCGGGCGGGGGCCGGGCGGGGGCCGGGCAAGGCTTCGGGCGTGGTCCGGGCAGGGCTCCGGGCGAGGTCCCGGCCGTGCGCCGCCCCCGGGACCCGCCGTCGCTCCCCCGTCGTCCGCCTGACGGACGGGGGGTTGAAGGCAGGCCCTAGGCTGGTGCCCAGCAGGCACCGTATTTGCAGCAGCCAGTGGGGGCTCCCAGATGACGACAGGTCGGCCCGGCGTCGCCGCCGCACCGAACGCGGCGTACGCAGGTCAGGTGGTGCAGTTCCCGGACCCGGTCCGCGCGGAGCGGCACCCCGCCGGGGTCAGGGTGGACGAGTACGGCTTTCCGGACTTCGGCCCGTACGCCGCCGCCGCGGCCGAGGTGGCCGACCCGCCGGAGGGCTTCGGCGTGGACGAGCTGCGGCTGACCGACTACGTGTCGGCCAACGCCGCGCTCTACACCCAGGGCCACCCGCTCTGGGCCGACCTCTCGACCGCCGTCGCCACCCCGCCCGGCTGGACCTGGCACCACGCGGTCGGCCGGGCCGCCCCCGGCTGGCGGCGGATGGAGCTCGTGCCGGTCGAGGTCAAGGCGCTGCTGCGGCACCACGGCGGCCTGGCCACCTCCGCCGCCGACCACACCCGCCGCGGCACCCGCCCCCTGCAGGAGCGCCGGGCGGTGCACTTCTCGCTGGCCGGGGACGGCGGCGACCCGATCGGCGTCCCCGAGGACCTGGTGCAGCGCGCCGAGCAGCGCCTCGGCTACCGGCTGCCCGACGCCTACCGCACCTTCCTCAAGCTGGGCGGCGGCCGCACCCCGGTCGGCGTGGCGCTGGACACCGAGCTCGGACTGCTGCTCGACCAGCCCTTCCTGACGCTCACCGAGGAGTACGGCACCGCGGACGTCGTGTACGCCAACAAGTGCCTGCGCGACCACCTCACCAAGGACTACCTGGCCGTCGCCTACGCCCAGGGCGGCCTGGTCGCGCTCAAGGTGCGCGGCGAGCGGACCGGCTCGGTCTGGTTCCACCTGCACGACGACGCCCGCGACACCGGCGCCCCGGAGGCCCCGGAGGACCGCTGCGCCCGGCTGCTGCTGCCCTGCGGCGAGGACTTCGACGCCTTCCTGCTGAGGCTGGCGGGCAGCCCGCCGGAGCTGGAGACGGTCGCGGCGCTGATGGTGGACGGCGGGTTCGCCCGAGCCGTCCCGGTGGGCTGAGGCGCGTGGTCGCGGTGGTCTCGGTGGTCGCGGTGGTGTCGGTGGAACGGGGGACGAAGAGGATGCGGACAGGGGTGAACCGGGCGTGGTGACGTACGCGCAGGCGCAGGAGCTCGCCGAGGAGTGGATCAACGGCGGGGTGCCGCGCTCGCAGCAGCGCGAGGTGCGGGTCCGGGAGTTCGACCTGGGCTTCGTCTGCTGGGCGGTGGCGCCCGCGGGCCCGGCCGAGGGCACGGGTGGTGCGGGCGGCGGCACGGGGGAGGCACGGCTGGTGATCGCCCGGGACTCGGGCGCCAGCACGCTGTGGCCCGCGCTGCCCGTCAACGAGGTGGTCCGGCAGTACGAGGAGGTCTACGGGCGGCCGGTGGCGGCCAACCCGGCCGGGGCGGCGAAGCC
Source organism: Kitasatospora sp. NPDC048715 (assembly GCF_043198905.1). Taxonomy (NCBI): domain Bacteria; kingdom Bacillati; phylum Actinomycetota; class Actinomycetes; order Kitasatosporales; family Streptomycetaceae; genus Kitasatospora; species Kitasatospora sp. NPDC048715. Next base: position 110,562 of record NZ_JBICVH010000028.1, read on the forward strand.
CGCGCCCGGACCGGTGGAGGCCACCTCCTTCCTGCTCAGCCCGCCGCAGTGGCTCCAGGAGGCGGGGGCGGCGGCGCTCGCGGCGGAGGCGGAGCGGCTCGGGACGGCCCCGGCCGGGCCGCAGGGTGCCGAGGCCCCGGTCGCGGCCGCTGCTGCCGCTGCCACGCCCGTCGAGGAACTGCCCGTTCCGGCGCCGCAGCCCGTTCCCGCGCCGCAGCCCGTTCCCGCGCCGCTGCCCGCCCCGGCCGTGCTGACCGAGCCGCCGGTCTCCGGCCGGCCCGCCGGGGACGCGCCCACCATGCTCGCGCCGCCGCCCGGGCACGAGGAGCCGGTCGTCGCTCCGCAGCCCTCGCCGCAGCCGCAGGCCGTCGCGCCGGTGCCGCCGCCCGTGGCTCCGGTCGCGCCCGGTGTGCCTGGTGTTCCCGGTGTGCCGGGCCCGTCGGACGGGGCCGACGCCGCCACCGTCCTGATGCCCGAAGGGCTGCGGATCACCGGCTCGGACCTGCCCGAGCCCGCCGCGCCGGCGGGTGCCGAGGCCGCGACCATGCTGATGCCGCCGACGAGCGGCGGCCACGGCATGCCCCCGGTCCCGCCGTTCGCCGAGCCGCCGGTTGCCCCGCCCGCTCCGGCTGCCCCGGCCGCCCCGCCCGCTCCGGCTGCCCCGGTCGCCCCGCCGGCCCCGGCACCCGCCCCGGCCGCCGAGCCGGCGCCGACCCTGCTCGCCTCGCCGGACGCCATGCCCGGGCTGATGGGCCTGCCGGGTGCCCCGGCCGCCCCGCCCGCCGCCGTCCCGCAGGCGGAGCACGCCCCGACGATGCTGGCCCCGCCGGGCGGCATGCCCGGCCTCGCCGGCCTGCCCGGTGCCCCGGTCCCCGGCGCCCTGGAGGGCGCCGCGCCGCAGGGCGGACTCGGACGCGGTGCCGGCTCGGTCCCGCCGCCGCCCCCGCCGGCCGCGCTGCGCGGTGGCCCCGCCGGTGCCCCCGGTGCGGGCGCCGCCCCCGCCGGACTCGGACGCGGTGCGGGTTCGGGCCCGCCGCCGCCCCCGCCGGCCGGGCTGAAGCACACTCCGGGCTCCGGTACGCCCGTCGCCGCCCCGGCCGGTTCCGGCGGCCGCGGCGCCGCCTCCGCCCCGCCGCCTCCGCCGCCGGCGGGCCTGCGCGGTGGCGAGGCCCCGCCGGCCCCGCAGGGCGCGCCGTCCGCCGGCCCGCCCGCCTCCGGTACGGCGTACGAGGCGACCCAGCTGGCGGGCGCGATCGACCCGGCGCTGCTGGGCGGTCCGGCGGACCCGGGCACCCCGCCGTCCGGCGGTCCCGCCGTCCCGCCGCCGCCCGGCGGCCCGGCGGCCCCCGCCGCGCCCGCGGCCGGCTACGGCTACCCGAACACGGGCGGTGCCGCGGGGGTCGTCCCGCCGGTGGTGCCCGGTGCGCCGCAGGCCGCGCCGGTGCCCCCGGGGGTGCCCGCGGTCGGCCCGGGGTACTTCGCCGCGCTCAGCTACCGGGGCCCGGACGGCTCGGAGCAGAAGCTGCTGCACCGCAGCGAGCCCGGCACCCCGCACCCGGAGTGGAAGATCCTGCAGGACCTGCGCCGGCTCAACGTGCCGCCGGAGCAGGTGCTGGAGCTCTACACCGAGCTGGAGTCGTGCGACCTGCCGGGCGGCTACTGCAACCGCATGATCGCCGCGTCCTGGCCGAACGTCCGGCTCACCCACACCGCCCCGTACGGCCGCGACCACGCGTCCCGGCAGGCCGGGATGGCCGAGCTGCTCGACCACCTGGACGAGCTGCACCAGCTGGCGTCGGGCGCCCAGCGGGTCCGCCCGTTCCGGGTGCCGCCGCCCGCGCCCGGGACGGTCCAGGCGCTGCCGCCGCTCCCGCCGCAGCAGCTCGCCCAGGAGACCGGCGCCGCCTTCGGGCAGAACCTGTTCCGGTACGAGCAGCGCGCCGTCTCCCGCCAGGGCGTGCCCGAGCCGGTGTCCCAGACCCTGATGTGGGCCGGGCTGCCGCGCGACTTCGGGCCGTTCTTCTGGGCGCAGGCGCAGGAGGGCCGCCCGATTCCGACGCTCGCCGAGCTGGCCGCCGAGCGCGGCCTGGCCGCGGGCCCGGACTTCGGCGGCTACCTGGTGCTGGGCAACGACTACGGACGGCAGCTGTGCGTCCAGTACGGCACCGCGCACGTGGTGGCCGTGGACATCGATGGAACCGGTCAGCCGCCCCGGTTCGTCAACAGCGGTGTACCGGAGTTCGTCCGCTCGATGGCCCTGCTGGGCCGGATGTGGCGGCTGCGGTACGGGCTGACCCCGGACCAGGCCGGTCGCTGGACGACCGACTTCCAGGCCCAGCTCGCCGCGATCGACCCGGCGGCCCTGCAGAACGCGGACACCTGGTGGGCCGTGCTGCTGGAGCAGTTCTGGGACGGCCTGCTGTAGCGGACCGTCGCAGGTCCTCGCAGGTGGGAGGGGTCGTTCCGGTGTCCGGAACGGCCCTTCCGGCATGTCTCCACAGCTGTGCCTCGTTGGGGTTTCGCCCAGATCTGCGCAAAATAGGTCAAGAGGATGGGTCTATTCGTCTCGTCCTCGACATATTCCGGTCCGCACGACGACGGAATCCGGCCCGGGGCACCGAACCGGTTCCGGATCCGTCCGTTCCGTCCGATCATGGGCTCCGCAGCCCGCGAAACGAGGGGAAGAGCCCATGAGCGACGCCGTCCCCCAGTACGGCTTCACCCAGGCCCGCCGTGGCTACGTGCCCGAGCAGGTCGACCGAGCCCTCGCCGCCCTCACCGCGCAGCGTGACGAGGCGTGGGAACGGTTGAGCGTCCTGGGCGCCGGCATCCGGCAGATGGAGGCCCGGCTGGCCGACATCCGCCGGACTGCCGAGGAGGCCCCGGAACCCGACTACCAGGTACTCAGCGAGCAGGCCGCCGGACTGGCCGCGATGGCCGAGAACGAGGCGCGCGCCGTCCGGGAGAAGGCCGAGCGCTTCGCCGAGGACCTGCGGGACGAGGTCTACGAGGCGGGGCAGGCCGCCGACCGCGCCGCCAAGGAGTACAGCACCACGACCCGTACCGACGCGGACGCGGCCGCCCGCCGCACCGAGGAGCGGACCCGGGCCGAGGCCGAGGGCATCCGGTCCGACACCGACCGGGAGAGCCGTTCCGCCCGGGACACCGCGACCGCGTACGCCGCCAAGGTGCGGGTGGCCGCCGCCGAGGCCAGCGAGCAGGCCGAGGCCGAGCTGGCCGCCCGGCGCCGCAAGGCCGACGAGACCTTCGCCGCCGCCCAGGCCGCGGCCGACGCCGAGGACGCCGAGGTCTCGGCGACCGCCGAGCGCAAGGTCAAGGAGGCGGAGCAGCAGCGGGAGACGGTGCTGAACCGGATCAAGCAGCTGGAGACGGACGCCCAGGCCAAGGCCGACCAGCTGGTCGAGCAGGCCCGCCGGGAGGCCGAGAAGATCAACGCGGAGAGCGAGCGCGAGCAGCGCGAGTTCGACACCCGGCTGGAGACGGTGCAGCAGCACCTGGACCACATCAAGGCCACGCTGGCCTCGCTCACCGGGGCGGCGGTCGGCCAGATCGAGCCCGAGGTGGCGGCGGCCGCCGTCGCGGCCGCCCGGGCCGCCCAGGACTCCGTCGGGACCGTCGTGCCCGCCGCGCCCCCCGCGCCCCCCGCGCCGCGGGAGGCGGTCGCGGACGCGGTCGTCGACGCGGTCGTCGACGCCTCGCCGGTGGACTCGGAGGCGGACACCGGGGAGATCCCGGTGGCCGACCTGCGCAAGACCCTGACTCCCGCGGCTCCCGCCGGGGCCAAGGCCCCCGCCCGGGAGAGGTCGGCGACCGTGCTGCGGACGCCGGTGGTCGGCAGCAGCGCCACCAGGGCCATCGGCGGGCCCGTGGCGACCGGCCCGGTGCCGCCGAAGCCGGCCTCGCCGCCCGCCGAGGAGACGGTCGAGGGGACGGCCGGGGCCGAGGAAGCGGCCGAGGGAACGGCCCAGGGAACGGCCGAGGCGAAGGCGGTCGACGGGCCGGCCGCTGCCGGGAAGGGCGACGGGCGGTCCTCGGAGGCCGAGACCCGGATCGTTCCGAAGATCATCATCGTGGACGACGGCAGCGACTACGCGACCCCCCACACGGTGAGCTACAACCGCCGCTGACCGGCGCGTCCGACCACGCGCCGCGAAGGCCCCGACCGCCCGGTGAGAGGCGGTCGGGGCCTTCGCCGTGCCGGGCGCGCCCGGGCCGACGGGATGGGAGCGAGCCCGGGTCGACGGGCGGGCTTCGGGACAGGACGGCGGTCGACGGGGTGGGCCCCCGGGAACGAAAGAGGCCGAGACCCGTGGCGCCCTCCAGGAAAGGGCGCCACGGTTCCCGGCGCTTGGGCGGGCGCCCCCACCCAGGGCCGCCCGGCCTCGCACCTCCGACCCCCATCGGGGGTGCGACAGTGCCCTCCACAGCCATCCCCCACGGTTGGGTGCGGCGGGCACGTTCACCATGGTGCGCGATCTCCATGGACGGCCAGTGACAGGAGTATGTCCAGTTCGTGGCGGATGGCCGTGCCCCGTTCGGGCCGGCTCCCGGTTGGTTCGTCCACCGGCCGGTCCGGTGTTCCGTCCAGTCGTTCGTTCTCGGACGTGTTCCTGACAATCCGTGCGGGCGGCCGCGCGGATGCCCGGTGCTCCGGGTCCCCGGCCGACCCCGGCCGACCCCCTTTCGCCCCCTTTCACCCCCTTCCGGTCCCGGCGCGGCCCCAACGCGGCCCCGCCGCGGGTCCGGCACGGCCCCGGTCCGGCCTCGCCGAAGCCGTGGACCGCGTGCGCGTCCCTGCCGCGGCGTAGGCTGGAGACCCCCGGCCGCTCGGCGTGCCGGGCCGTTCGCGTTGCCCCGGCGGGCCTTCGCCGCCCCGGGGCAGCATCAGCCACGGGACGAAGAAGAGACCCCAGATGAGCCTGACCGGACTGCTCGATGTCGTCGCGCGGGACGCGGCGCTCGCCGAGGCGATCGAGGCGGCCACCGCCCCCGGAGCCGCGGCCGGTGGACGCCGCCACCTGGACCTGGTCGGACCGCCCGCCGCCCGGCCGTTCGCCATCGCCGCGCTGGCCCGCGCGCTCGCCGGGCAGGCCGCCGGGGACCGGGGCCGCCCGGTGCTCGCCGTCACCGCGACCGGCCGGGAGGCCGAGGACCTCGCGGCCTCGCTGCGCTCCCTGCTGCCCGTCGACGCCGTCGCCGAGTTCCCGGCCTGGGAGACCCTGCCGCACGAACGGCTGTCGCCCCGCTCGGACACCGTCGGGCGCCGGCTGGCCGTACTGCGCCGGATCGTGCACCCGCGGGCGGACGATCCGGCGGCCGGGCCGGTCCAGGTGGTGGTCGCCCCGGTCCGCTCGGTGCTCCAGCCGCAGGTCAAGGGGCTGGCCGAGCTGGAACCGGTGGCCGTCCGGCGCGGCGAGTCGTACGACCTGGGGGAGGTGGCCCGCCGGCTCTCCGCCGCCGCCTACGCGCGCGTCGAACTGGTCGAGAAGCGCGGCGAGTTCGCCGTCCGCGGCGGCATCCTGGACGTCTTCCCGCCGACCGAGGAGCACCCGCTGCGGGTGGAGTTCTGGGGCGACGAGGTCGAGGAGGTCCGCTACTTCAAGGTCGCCGACCAGCGCTCGCTGGAGATCGCCGAGCACGGCCTGTGGGCGCCGCCCTGCCGCGAGCTGCTGCTCACCGAGGAGGTGCGGGCCCGGGCCGCCGAGCTGTCCGCCGAGCACCCCGGGCTGGCCGAGATCCTGGACAGGATCGCCGAGGGCATCGCGGTCGAGGGCATGGAGTCGCTGGCGCCGGTGCTGGTGGACGACATGGAGCTGCTGGTCGACGTGCTGCCGCTCGGTTCGGTCGCGGTGGTCTGCGACCCCGAGCGGGTCCGCACCCGGGCCGCCGACCTGGTGGCGACCAGCCAGGAGTTCCTGCACGCCTCCTGGGTCGCGGCCGCGGCCGGCGGGGACCGCCCGATCGACCTGGAGACCATCGACGTCTCCGCCGCCTCGCTGCGCTCGCTCGCCGAGGTGCGCGAGCACGCCGCGGAGATCGGGCTGCCCTGGTGGTCCGTCAGCCCGTTCGCGACCAGCGAGTCGACCGTCGACGGCATCCCGGCCCGCGACGGAGTCGCCGGTTGGCACGGCGACGCCAACACGCTGACCCTCGGCATGCACGCCGTCGAGGCCTACCGGGGCGACACCGCCCGGGCGATCGCCGACGCCAAGGAGCGGCTGGCCGCCGACTGGCGGGTCGTCATGGTGACCGAGGGTCACGGCCCGGCCTCCCGGCTCGCCGAGGTGCTGGGCAACGAGGGCATCCCGGCCCGCCTGGTCGCCGACCTCGCCGAGGCGCCCACCCGGGACGTCGTCCACGTCTCCTGCGGCTCGATCGAGCACGGCTTCGTCGACGAGAACCTGAAGCTCACGGTCATCACCGAGACCGACCTGTCCGGCCAGAAGTCCTCCACCAAGGACATGCGCCGGATGCCCTCGCGCCGCCGCAACGCGATCGACCCGCTGGCGCTGGTGGCCGGCGACTACGTCGTCCACGAGGCGCACGGCGTCGGCAAGTACGTCGAGATGGTGCAGCGCACCGTCCAGGGCGCCACCCGCGAGTACCTGGTGCTGGAGTACGCCCCGGCCAAGCGCGGCCACCCCGGCGACCGGCTGTTCGTGCCGACCGACCAGCTCGACCAGGTCACCAAGTACGTCGGCGGCGAGGCCCCGACGCTGCACCGGCTCGGCGGTGCGGACTGGGCGAAGACCAAGCAGCGGGCCAAGAAGGCGGTCAAGGAGATCGCCGCCGACCTGATCAAGCTGTACTCGGCGCGGATGGCCGCCCCCGGCCACACCTTCGGCCCGGACACCCCGTGGCAGCGGGAGCTGGAGGACGCCTTCCCGTACGCGGAGACGCCGGACCAGCTGACCACCATCGCCGAGGTCAAGTCGGACATGGAGAAGTCCGTCCCGATGGACCGGCTGATCTGCGGCGACGTCGGCTACGGCAAGACCGAGATCGCCGTGCGGGCCGCGTTCAAGGCCGTGCAGGACGGCAAGCAGGTGGCGGTCCTGGTGCCGACCACGCTGCTGGTGCAGCAGCACTTCTCGACCTTCGCCGAGCGCTACGCGAACTTCCCGGTGAACGTGAAGGCGCTGTCCCGCTTCCAGACCGACACCGAGGCCAAGGCCGTGCTGGAGGGGCTGTTCGAGGGCTCGGTGGACGTCGTCATCGGCACCCACCGGCTGTTCTCCTCCGAGACCAGGTTCAAGGACCTCGGCCTGGTCATCGTCGACGAGGAGCAGCGCTTCGGCGTCGAGCACAAGGAGCAGCTGAAGAAGCTGCGCGCCAACGTGGACGTGCTCACCATGTCCGCGACCCCGATCCCGCGCACCCTGGAGATGGCGGTCACCGGCATCCGCGAGATGTCCACCATCACCACCCCGCCGGAGGAGCGGCACCCGGTGCTGACCTTCGTCGGGCCGTACGACGAGAAGCAGATCTCGGCCGCGATCCGGCGTGAACTCCTGCGCGAGGGCCAGGTGTTCTACATCCACAACCGGGTCGAGTCGATCGACAAGGCGGCCGCCCGGCTGAAGGACCTGGTGCCCGAGGCGCGGATCGCCACCGCGCACGGGCAGATGGGGGAGAACCAGCTGGAGAAGGTCGTCGTCGACTTCTGGGAGAAGGAGTTCGACGTCCTGGTGTCGACCACGATCGTGGAGTCCGGCATCGACATCTCCAACGCCAACACCCTGATCGTGGAGCGCGGCGACACCTTCGGCCTCTCCCAGCTGCACCAGCTGCGCGGCCGGGTCGGGCGAGGCCGCGAGCGCGGCTACGCGTACATGCTGTACCCGCCGGAGAAGCCGCTCACCGAGACCGCGCACGAGCGGCTGGCCACCATCGCCCAGCACACCGAGATGGGCGCCGGCATGTACGTCGCGATGAAGGACCTGGAGATCCGCGGCGCGGGCAACCTGCTCGGCGGCGAGCAGTCCGGGCACATCGCGGGCGTCGGCTTCGACCTCTACATGCGGATGGTCGGCGAGGCGGTGGCGGAGTTCCGCGAGTCGCTGGCGGGCGGCGGGGAGCCGGAGGAGGAGCCGCTGGAGGTGAAGATCGAGCTGCCGGTCGACGCCCACGTGCCGCACGACTACGCGCCCGGCGAGCGGCTGCGGCTGCAGGCGTACCGCTCGATCGCCGCGGTCAACTCGGAGGAGGACATCCAGCAGGTCCGGGACGAGCTGGTGGACCGCTACGGCAAGCTGCCCGAGCCGGTGGAGAACCTGCTGCTGGTCGCGGCGCTGCGGCTGTACGCCCGGCGGTGCGGGATCTCGGACATCACCCTCCAGGGCTCCAACGTCCGCTTCGGGCCGGTGGAGCTGCGGGAGTCCCAGCAGCTGCGGCTGAACCGGCTCTACCCGCGCAGCCAGGTGAAGGCGGCGGCCCAGCAGTTGTTGGTGCCGCGCCCGAGCACCGGGCGGATCGGCGGCAAGCCGCTGGTCGGTCGGGAACTGCTGGGCTGGTGCACCGAGTTCCTGTCGGCCATGTTCGACGACCTGGCGGGGGCGAAGAAGTAGGCATCCGGAGGGCCCCGCCCTCCAGGTGGTTCACGGCGGTCTCGGGCTCTGCCCCGGGGCCGCCGTTTCGTGTGGACGGGCGCCGGCCGTCGTTGACGCGGTGCGGCGGCCGGCCGACTGTGAACAGCTGCGTCAGCCGAGCTTCCACTGGCCGGTCTGCGGGGCGAAGCCGCTGTCGAGGCCGAACTGGGCCTTGTCGAGCTTGGCGTCCTTCGGGACCTCGAAGGTGACGAAGCCGAGGGCGCTCTCGCCGGGCGCGATGTTGGCGGGGACCTGGAAGCCCGGGCCGGCCTTGGTGTCCGCGATCGTGCTGCCGAAGGCCTGGCCCTGGGCGTCCACCACCTTGGCGCTGTTGCCCGGGACGTCGCTGTAGGCCTTCTTGCCGCTCGCCTTGATCCGGAACTGGACCGAGACGAAGCGCTTGCCGTCGGCCGGGTGGGTGAACTCGTCCTCGCCCTCGGCGTTGTCGACCACCTTCACCAGCGTCACGTCGGCGGTGTCGGCCGGGTCGTTGCCCTTGAGCGCGATGGTGTCGCCGAGCTTGGCGGGCGCCTTGCCGGTGTCGGCGGGCTTGTCCCCGGCGGGCTTGGCGGCCCCGGAGCCGGTGGCGGCCGCGGTCTGCTTCGCCTCCGTCGAGACGGAGGCGCCGCCGGTGGAGTTGCACGCCGTCGCGCTCAGGGTGACCAGCGCGGCACCCAGCAGCAGGACGGCGGTGCGGCGGGTGGCGCCGCGCCGGGCGGTGGCGCGGCGGACGGCGGTGCGGCGGGCGTTCGCGGACATGGGTGTCTCCCGGTGATCGGTGCTCTTCCCTGCGCCGCCCCGTTCGGTGGCGACGGAGAGATCACACCACTCGGCCGTGAACCATGTCAATGCGATTTCACGAAAGAGCTCTGTTCACATGTGAACTGTGATCGAGGGGTGCGTCGCTATGCTGTGCGGTCACAGCCCCCGCCCCCGCCCCGGCTGTGCGGTCGCAGCCCCCACCGAAGGAGCCCCCGTGCCGGACCGTCCCGAAGTGACCGCCGCCGAGATCGCCCGGCTGGCCGGCGTCGGCCGGGCCGCGGTCAGCAACTGGCGCCGCCGCCACCCCGACTTCCCGCGCCCGGTCGGCGGCACCGACGCCAGCCCGGCCTTCGCGCTCGCCGAGGTCGAGTCCTGGCTGCGCGCCCAGGGCAAGATCGCCGAACTCCCGCTGCTGGAGCGGGTCTGGCAGCTCGTCGACACCCTCCGCGACCCGGCCGGCCACCCCGCCGCCCCGCTGGTCGAGGCCGGCGCCCTGCTCCTGCTGCTGCACCGCGAGCCCGCGCAGTGGGCCGGGCTCGCCGACCGGCCCGACACCCGGCTCGCCCTCGCGCTGCCCCGGGCCGTCACCGGCGCCGCCGTGCACGCCTTCGGCCCCGACGGCGCCCGCACCCTCGGCCTCCCGGGCCTGCTCGGCAGCACCCAACTGGACCTCGCCCGGCTGCTCGCCGAACTCGCCGCGCAGACGGGCCCGGTCGGCGCGTACGAGCAGCTGCTCACCCGGTACGCCGAGGCCAACACCCGGCAGCTCAGCCCCACCCCGCCGGAGGCCGCCGAACTGCTCGCCGCCGTCGCCGGCGTCCCCGCCACCGTGCTCGACCCGGCCGTCGGCCTCGGCTCCGTCCTGCTCGCCCACCCGCCGACCACCGGCCGCTACGGCCAGGACGCCGACCCGGTCACCGCCGCCCTCGCCCGGCTCCGGATCGCCCTGCACACCCCCGCCGACGACCCCGGCCCGCTCCCGCTCGACCTGCGGGCCGGCGACGCCCTGCGCGCCGACGGCTTCCCCGGCGACACCTTCGAGGCCGTGCTCTGCCAGCCCCCGTACAACGAGCGCGACTGGGGCCACGACGAGCTGCAGTTCGACACCCGCTGGCCCGGCGGGCTCGTCCCGCCGCGCGGCGAGTCCGAACTCGCCTGGGTGCTGCACTGCCTGGCGCACACCCGCCCCGGCGGCCTCGCCGCCCTGCTGCTCCCGCCGACCGTGGCCGCCCGCCGGGCCGGCCGCCGCATCCGGGCCGAACTGCTCCGCTCCGGCGCGCTGCGGGCCGTCATCGCGCTGCCGGCCGGCGCCGCCCCGCCGTACGGCGTCCCGCTGCACCTGTGGGTGCTGCGCGCACCCCGGCCGGGCGGCGACTTCCGCCAGGTGCTGATGCTCGACGCCGGGGCGGCGCTCGCCGGTCCGGGCGGGGCCGCCGGGGCGCAGGCCGCCGAGGGCGGCCGGGACAAGGTCGACTGGACCGAGCTGCGCCGCACCGTCCTGGAGGCCTGGCGCGGCTTCGACCTCGCCGCGCGCGAGGGCCTGCCGGTCCCTGCCGACCGTCCCGGCGTCCACCGGGCGATGGCCGCCATCGACCTGCTCGACGACGAGACCGACCTCTCCCCGGCCCGGCACGTCCCGCCCGCCGCCCCGCTCGGCGGCGCGGCCGAACTCTCCCACCTCGGCGGCCGGCTGGCCGAGCTGCTGGCCGATCTGCCCGACCCGGTCGCGCTGCTGCCGCGGCCCGGCGCCGTGACCGGTGCCGCGTCCGGTGCCGCGTCCGACGGGATGGCCGGCGCTGCGTCCGGCGGGGCGTCCGGTACGGCTCCCGTCGGGGTGGTCACCATCGGCGAGCTGGTCCGCGGCGGCGCGCTGGAGGTGCACTCCTCCGGCACCGGCGCCGCCACCAAGCCGGCCGGGTCGGGTTCGGGCGGCACCCCCGTCGTCACCGACCAGGACCTCGCCACCGGCGCCGCGCCCAGCGCCGTCCTGGCCGCCGGCCCCGGCCCGGCCGGGGACGTCCGCACCCGCCCCGGCGACGTCCTGGTCCCCGCCCTCGGCGGCGGCACCGCCCGGGTCGTCCCCGCCGAGGGCCCGCTGGTCGGCGCCGCCCTCGGCCGCCAGCTCCACCTCCTGCGGCCCGACCCGGCCGCCCTCGACCCCGAGTTCCTGGCCGGCCAGTTCCGCTCCACCGCCGGCACCCGGCGCGCCGCCAGCCACGCCACCACCACCGCCCGGCTCGACATCCGCCGGGTCGAACTGCCCCGCCTCCCGCTCCCCGCCCAGCAGCGCCTCGGCGCCGCCTTCGCCCGCCTCGCCGCCTTCGACACCGCCCTCGCCCAGGCCGCCGCCCTCGGCCGCAGCCTCGCCCAGGCCGCCACCGACGCCCTGGCGACCGGCACCCTGGCGCCGCCGGACTGACACCCGCCCCGCGGACCGGGGCCGGGCCCGCGGGGGCCCGATCCGGCAGGACCCGCAGCGCGCGCCCGCAGGTGACCCCGGCTCAGTAGCGGCGCGGTACCGGCGGGATACCGATGCGGCAGCGGGCGGACGGAAGCCCTCCGGAGCGGCCGGGCCGGGCGGTACGGTGTGCGGAACCGCTCGCACCGCCCTCGGTGCCGGTCCTCACCAGCTCAGGAGCGCGCATGTCAGGGCAGTACCCCGGGCAGTTCGGACCGCCGCCCGGCGGGGCGCCGTACGGGCCGGGGCCCGGGCAGGGGTACGCGCCGGGCCCGGTGCCGGGCCCGCCCGCACCCGGGGGAGCGGCCGGGCCGGGGGGAGTGGCCGGACCGCCCCCGATCCCCGGACGGTTCGGGGTGGTTGTGCGGGTGCTGTGCGCGCTGGCCCCGCTGGTCACCTTCGGCCTGCTCGGGGTCGTCCCCTCGCTGCTGCTGGCGGTCCGGCGCCGACGGGCGTACGACATCCTCGGCGCGGCGGTGTTCTGCGCGCTGCTGCTCGCCATGATCGTCTCCGCCGGGGTCGCGGGCACCCTGAAGAACCCGACCGCCGACACCACCGGCCAGATCACGCTGGCCGTGCTCTGGCTCCTGCCGACGGCGCACTTCCTGGTGATGGACAGCCGCGCGGTCTGGCTGGCCGGGCCTCCGGCGCCGCAGGCCGTGCCGCGCACCGCTCCGCAGGTCCTCTCGCCGTACGCGGTGCCGAACGTCTCGCCGTACGGGGCCACCGTGCCCGGGTACGGGGCGCCCGCGCAGGCCCCCGTGCCCGCTCACGCTCCCGCTCCCGTGCCCGGTCCCGTCGCGCCGACCGCGACCGCCGCCCCCGCCCCCTCGGCGCCCGCCCCCGAAACCGCCCACGACCTGCGCGAGCTGGGCGAGTTGCTGCGCCGCCAGGCCCGCGAGGACCGGCCGTGACCGCCACCCGGCTGATCGCCGGCCGCTACCGGCTCACCGAGAAGATCGGCCACGGCGGCATGGGCCAGGTCTGGGCCGGCCAGGACGAACGACTGCACCGCCCGGTCGCGGTCAAGCTGCTCCGCCCCGAGCACCTGCTCCCCGGCGGGACCGGCCCCGGAGGCGAACGGGCCTGCCACGGCGACGAGTTGAGCCGCCGCTTCCTGCGCGAGTGCCGGATCACGGCCGCGCTCGACCACCCCGGGCTGGTCACCGTCTTCGACGCGGGCGAGGACGAGGGCGAGCTCTACCTCGTCATGCAGCGCATCCCCGGGGTCAGCCTGGCCGACCTCATCGCCGAGGACGCGCCCTTCCCGATCGAACGCGCGGCGGCCGTCGCCGCCCAGCTGTGCACCGCGCTGGCCGCCGTCCACGCCATCCCGGTGGTCCACCGCGACCTCAAGCCGAGCAACGTCATGGTCCGCGAGGACGGCCGGACCGTCCTGCTCGACCTCGGCATCGCCACCGCCCTCGACACCGAGACCACCCGGCTGACCCTCACCGGCGTGCCCGTCGGCAGCCCCTCCTACATGGCCCCCGAACAGGCCCTCGCCGCCACCACCGACCCGCGCAGCGACCTCTACGCGCTCGGCTGCCTGCTGCACGAGATGCTCGTCGGCGAGGAGCCGTTCCGGGCCCCCACCGCACTCGGCGTCCTGCGCCGACACGTCGACGAACCACCCGTCCCGCTGCGGGAGTTGCGCCCCGACGTGCCGCAGCCGCTGGAACAGCTGGTGCTCGACCTGCTCGCCAAGCAGCCCGCCGACCGCCCCGCCGACGCCCGGAGCGTGTACGCGCGGCTGCTCCCGCTGCTGCCCCCGGCCGACGGTGCCCCGCAGCCCCGCTACACCCCGCTGCCGGACCCGGCCCGCCCCTTCCGCTACCCGCACCAGCCGCAGCCGCCGGCCGCGGCGGCCGCCCCGGCGCCCGTGGTCCGCTCCGAGCCCCGGCCCTTCCTCGTGCCACCCGCCCCCGCGACACCTCCCCCCGTCCCCGCGGAGCCCGACCTCGGCGCCGAGTGCGCCCGGCTCTCCGACCTGGTCGACGCCGGCCGCCACACCGAGGTGCTCGGCCTCGCCGCCCGCCTGCTGCCCCGGGCCGAGGCCGAACTCGGCGCCGCCGCACCCCTGGTGCGCACCATCCGCACCATCTACGCCCGTACCCTCCTGCACGAGGGCCACCCCCAGCAGGCCCTCCCCGAGTACCGCCGCCTCGCCGCCACCGCCGACGGCGGCCCGCACGGCCCCCAGGGCCTCGACCACCGCTACCGCGCCGCCATCTGCCTCGACCGGCTCGGTCACGGCGCCGAGGCCCTCGCCGAGTACCAGGCCCTCCTCACCGCCCACACCGCCCGCCTCGAATCCGGCCTCGACACCGACCCCGAGCGCGCCTACGACCTCCGCGAACGCATCGGCCTCCACCTCGCCGCCACCGGCGACCCCCAGAACGCCTGGCAGTGGCTGCTCCCCCTCCTCCTCGACCGCGAACGCCGCGACGGCCCCCACCACCCCACCGTCCGCCGCCTCCGCCAGTCCCTCTCCACCCTCACCCCCACCTCCACCCCCTGGCCCCCGGCAAAGCACTGACCGGCGGCCACGGCCTCCACCGTCCTGGGGGCCGGGCCTTGGAGGAGCTGACACAAGGCTCGGATGCGTCGGTAGGTGATCACGCAGCAGGCCAGTTCGAGGAAGGCCTCGTGAATGTCGTCGCGGATGTCCCAGCGGATCCGCAGGCGTCGGAAGCCGTGGTTCCGGGCATTGGTCCGCTCGGCGACCCGGCGCACGGCTCCGGGGCCGGAGCCGTGCGGCACGCCCCGGCGGGCGATCACTGGCTTGATGCCGCGCTTCCGCAGCAGGCGGCGGTACTTGTCGAAGTCGTGGCCGCGGTCGGCGAACAGTTGCCGGGGCCGGTGGCGCGGGCGGCCGGTCCAGCTCGCCGGGCGGTGCAGCTCGGTCAGCAGCACCTGGTGGAGGCGGTCCCACGCCCCCGCCTCGTGCCAGTCGCGCAGTCTGCGCCAGCAGGTCATGCCCGAGCCGAAGCCGAGCTCCTGCGGCAGCCACTCCCACTGGATGCCCGGGTGCAGCACGAACAGACATGGGCACCACGCCGTTCTGTTAGCTCCTCGTGGCGCGGATGGGGCCGCGGTGCCGGGCCCGTGCCTCGGCCCCGGCCGCCGCCGGCCGGGCCACTGCGCGGCACTGGTCCCAGGCACCCGGTGCCGGTGCCGCCGTGCCGGCCGGGGCGTGCCGCCCTGCCCGTCCTCGGAGAATCCCCAGTGGCTCCTGCCCTCTTGGAGCCCCGGACATCCCGGGGCGGGCGTGTTCTCCACCGGCCCACATCCGGTGCCCCTATGCGTGTTGGCATCCCGGATCAGGAAGTCGGCCGGGCCGACTTCCAGCGCTCATGCGGGCGGGCGGGGTCCCGCCCCGGGAACGGAGCCCGGGGGCGGGGAACGGGCGGGTGGGGTGGGGGTGCGGGGGTAGGTTCGGGGGGTGACGACGAATGCTGTGCCGACGAAGACTCCGGGCGCGAAGTTGATCCTGCTGACCACCACCCACCGGGTGGCTCCCGGCCTGCTGGCGTGGCCGGCGTGGGAGGCGTTGCGGTCGGCGGGGCGGGTGCTGGTGGGGGATGAGCGGCATCCGCAGGTGCCGGCGGTGCGGCAGGCCGGGGTGGTGGTGGAGGTCGTGCCGGCCGGGTCGGTGCCCGCGTTGGCGCGGCTGCTGACCGGGCAGCCCGCCGGGGCCGGGCCGACGGTGTGGCTGGGCAGTCCGGACGGGGATCCGGGGCTGACCGACGCGCTGGCGAGGCTGGCGGTGGAGCACGCCGGCGAGGTGCCGGAGATCGAGGTGCTGCCCGGCTCGTACGACCTGCCGGGGTCGCGGCTGCTGGACCTGGTGACGGTGATGGACCGGCTGCGCTCCCCGGGCGGCTGCCCCTGGGACGCCGAGCAGACGCACGAGAGCCTGGTGAAGTACCTGGTCGAGGAGGCGTACGAGCTGGTCGAGGCGATCGAGGAGGGGGACCGGGAGGCGCTGCGCGAGGAGTTGGGCGACGTCCTGCTGCAGGTGTTCTTCCACTCCCGGATCGCCGAGGAGCACCCGACCGAGCCGTTCACCGTCGACGACGTGGCCGGGGACATCGTCGAGAAGCTGATGTACCGGCACCCGCACGTGTTCGGGGACGTCGAGGCCGGCGGCGCCGCCGAGGTGGAGGCGAACTGGGAGCAGCTGAAGGCGGCCGAGAAGGCGGACCGCGAGTCGGTGCTGGACGGCGTGCCGGCCGGGCTGCCCGCGCTGGCGTACGCGGCGAAGCTGGTGTCCCGGGTGCGCCGGGCGGGCTTCACGGGGGTGCCGGACGAGTCGTACGAGCTGCCGGTCGAGCTGACCGCCGACTCGGCGGGCAGGCTGCTGCTCGCGGTGGCGCAGCGGGCGCACGACGCCGGGGTGGACGTGGACGCGGCGCTGCGGTCGGCCGCGCGCGGTTACCGGGACGCGGTGCGCGCGGCCGAAGGCCTCAAGCCGACCGGGGAGCCCGACGGGAAGTAGGCGCTCAGGCCGCCGTGGCGGTGTGCTCCTGGCACCGCTGCGGCGGGACGAGTTCGCCGATGGCCTCGCCGACGAGGACGACGAGTTCGGCGAGCCGTTCCAGGTCGAGGTGGTCGGGCAGCTCGGCCAGCGAGATGATCCGCTCGCCGTCCGGGCCGGCCACGGCGAACACGTCGATCGGTCCGAGGTGCTTCTCGGCGGTGTCGACGAGGGCGGCGACGTCGCTGGGGCGGCGGATGTCGCCGCAGACGCCGACGACG
Source organism: Kitasatospora sp. NPDC048715 (assembly GCF_043198905.1). Lineage (NCBI taxonomy): Bacteria > Bacillati > Actinomycetota > Actinomycetes > Kitasatosporales > Streptomycetaceae > Kitasatospora > Kitasatospora sp. NPDC048715. The sequence continues at coordinate 127,152 of NZ_JBICVH010000028.1, forward strand.
GGGCAGCCCGGCCGGTCGAGTTCGGCGGCGAGGTCCTCGGCGATGCCGGCGTACTGGTCGGCGATGAGCATTCCGGAGGCGCCGGCGGCGGCGAACCGGCGGGCGAGTCCCGCGCCCGAACCGCCGTCGAGGACCGCGATGACGACGACTGACCCGCTGACCCGCATGGCCTGCTCCTCCCTGTGGACGACACCGCACCGGCGCCCACGCGTACTGCGGAGGATCGTAGGCACGTCCTGACCCTCCGCAACAGGGATTACCCCGCAGGTGACCAGGCTCACGCCCGCACCGCGGCCAAGAGTCGGCCAAGAGCTGTCCATTGACCGTCCGCGGACAGTCAACGGGCCGTCCATGAACCGTCCATGGGCCGTCCACGGAACATCGGCAGGACGGCCGCGGACCGTCGGCGGGAGGAGCGGCGGCCCGCCGGAGCGGGGCGTGCCCGTCGCACCGGATACGGTCGGTCCATGCCAGCTCAGCCCGACTCCGCCCGGCCCGCCGCCACGCCGTCCGACGCCACCGCCCCGCAGCTGTTCACCTGGGAGTTCGCCTCCGACCCGTACCCCGCCTACGCCTGGCTGCGCGAGCACGCCCCGGTGCACCGCACCACGCTGCCGAGCGGGGTGGAGGCCTGGCTGGTGACCCGGTACGCGGACGCCCGGCAGGCGCTCGCGGACAGCCGGCTGTCGAAGAACCCGGCGCACCACAGCGAGCAGGCGCACCGCACCGGCCGGGTGGGCATCCCGGGGGAGCGGCAGGCGGACCTGATGACCCACCTGCTGAACATCGACCCGCCGGACCACACCCGGCTGCGCCGGCTGGTGTCGAAGGCGTTCACCCCGCGCCGGGTGGCGGAGTTCGAGCCGCGGGTGCAGCAGCTCACCGACCGGCTGATCGACGGCTTCGCGCAGCGCGGTTCGGCGGACCTGATCCACGAGTTCGCCTTCCCGCTCCCCATCTACGCGATCTGCGACCTGCTGGGCGTGCCGGCCGAGGACCAGGACGACTTCCGGGACTGGGCCGGGATGATGGTGCGCCACACGAAGCCGGGCCACGGCGGCGGGCAGCGCGGCGGCGTGGGGCGGGCGGTGAAGCGGATGCGGGCGTACCTGCTGGAGCTGATCCACCGCAAGCGAGCGGACCTCGGGGACGACCTGATCTCGGGCCTGATCCGGGCCAGTGACCACGGTGAGCACCTGACCGAGAACGAGGCCGCGGCGATGGCCTTCATCCTCCTGTTCGCGGGTTTCGAGACCACCGTGAACCTGATCGGCAACGGCACGTACGCCCTGCTGCGCAATCCGGAGCAGCGCCGGTTGCTGCAGGAGTCGGTGGCCCGCGGGGAGAGCGCGCTGCTGGAGACCGGGATCGAGGAACTCCTGCGATACGACGGGCCGGTGGAGATGGCGACCTGGCGGTTCGCGACCCGTCCGCTGACCATCGGCGGGGTGGACATCCCGGTCGGCGACCCGGTGCTGGTGGTGCTCGCCGCGGCGGACCGCGACCCGGCCCGGTTCGCGGCCGAGAACACCCTGGACCTGGCCCGGACGGACAACCCCCACCTGGGCTTCGGGCACGGCATCCACTACTGCATCGGCGCTCCGCTCGCCCGCTTGGAGGGTCGTGCCGCGCTGACCACGCTGCTTTCCCGGCTGCCCGATCTCCGGCTCGCGGAAAACGCGGACGACCTGCGGTGGCGCGGTGGTCTGATCATGCGTGGGCTGCGCGAACTCCCGGTGGAATTCAGTCCGGAGAGCCGTTCCCCGCACGCCTCTCCGCAGACCCCTCCGCACGCTCCTTCGCAGGCCTCTCCGCAGGCCTCTCCGCACGCTCCCGCCACGCCTCCGACGTGCTGAGATCGCCCTGACGGGACGTCGCGAACCACCTGCCGGCGGGGGTGTGAACACCCATCAATCCGGACATAACACCGCCGTTGGTAGGCGATCGAACACGCGCCGTAATTATTGTGTGATATCGACGATATGAGCTTGTGATTGGTCTGATGATCTGTCTACTCTCCCTGGAGTTCGCAGCTGCGGACCTCGTACGCGGAACGCCGAGTCCTGCCCGCCGCGTCACGGGAAACCGACCAGAACCCTGGGCAGGGGCGGGGGAACCAGGTTTGTTGCCGTCTCCCCACGGCTTGGGGTGAAGCCGCCCGAGCGGAATCGTTTCCGCATACGGCGGCCGGGCCACCTCCCGGTCCGAACCCGACAGCTCACCTCGCAGGCGTGCGGAGAGGGACCTCTTCATGCTGTTCGTTGGAACTGGCCGTCACCGTCGTCGCACCCAGGCCGAGAAGGCCATCGCCGTCGCCGGTGTGGCCGGCGTCGGACTCGCGATGCCGCTCCTCACCGCCACCGGTGCCTCCGCCGCCCCCGCCTCCACCTGGGACGCCGTCGCCCAGTGCGAGGCCGGTGGCAACTGGAGCATCAACACCGGCAACGGCTTCTACGGCGGCCTCCAGTTCACCTCCAGCACCTGGAAGGCGTACGGCGGCACCGCCTACGCGCCGCAGGCCAACCAGGCCAGCAAGGCCCAGCAGATCTCGGTCGCCGAGAAGGTGCTGGCCTCGCAGGGCCCGGGTGCCTGGCCGGTCTGCTCCCAGAAGGCCGGTCTGACCAAGGGCGGCGCCCCGGCCGCGGTCGACACCTCCTCGGACGCCAAGCCGCAGTCCGCGCCCAAGCAGCAGACCCCGAAGCCCGCCGCCAAGCCGGCCGAGAAGCCGGTCGCGCAGCAGCCCGCCGCCCAGAAGCAGGCCCCGAAGCAGGCCTCGAAGCCCGCCGCGCAGCCGGTCCAGCAGGCCGCCCCGCAGCAGCAGGCGCAGCCGCAGACCCCGGGCTTCTCCGGCAAGGCCGGCTGGGACGCCGACGCCAAGGTGTACTGGTACCAGAGCAACGGCGCCTGGTACTGGACCAGCCACCAGAGCGTCTACCAGCAGTACGCCGGCCAGGCCGCCGCCCAGCCGCAGTACGCCCCGCAGGCCGCGCAGTCGGCCCCGCAGGCCACCGGCCACGACTACACCGTCCGCGCCGGTGACACCCTGTCGACCATCGCCGCCGCCCAGGGCGTGTCCGGAGGCTGGCACGCGCTGTACGAGCAGAACCACGGCACGGTCGGCGGCGACCCGAACCTGATCATGCCCGGCCAGGTGCTGCACCTCGGCTGAGCCGGCCCGCTCGACGCCTGCCCGCCCGCCGCCGGCCCGCCCGCCGCGCCCGGTGCCGACGCCGCCTCACCCCGCCGTCCGAAGGGGACCGGTCCTACCGGTCCCCTTCGTCCGCATTCGCCCGCTCCGGTGGGACAAGCTGGGACAAGCAGGTGAACTACCGGTGGGTAGTGGGGCCACACGCTGAGACGGGACCGAGGCGGACGTGGCCCCGGGAGCCCGGGCGGTTAGGCTCTGGTCGTAACGACTCCGCAATCGTCCTGCTGACAGCACCACCGTCAGACCGGACCCTGCTTCCGCAAGGAGATGCCTCGTGCCGTCCATCGATGTCGTCGTAGCCCGTGAGATCCTCGACTCCCGCGGCAACCCCACGGTCGAGGTCGAGGTCGGCCTCGACGACGGCAGCACGGGTCGTGCCGCTGTCCCGTCGGGTGCTTCCACCGGTGCCTTCGAGGCGCTGGAGCTGCGTGACGGTGACAAGAACCGCTACTTCGGCAAGGGCGTCGAGAAGGCCGTCCTGGCCGTCATCGAGCAGATCGGCCCGGAGCTGGTCGGCTACGACGCCACCGAGCAGCGCCTGATCGACCAGGCCATGCTGGACCTGGACGCCACCCCGGACAAGTCCTCGCTCGGCGCCAACGCCATCCTGGGCGTCTCGCTGGCCGTCGCGCACGCCGCCTCCGAGGCCAGCGACCTGCCGCTGTTCCGCTACCTGGGCGGCCCGAACGCGCACGTCCTGCCGGTCCCGATGATGAACATCCTCAACGGCGGGTCGCACGCGGACTCCAACGTCGACATCCAGGAGTTCATGATCGCCCCGATCGGCGCGGAGTCCTTCTCCGAGGCCGTCCGCTGGGGCGTCGAGGTCTACCACACGCTCAAGGGCGTGCTGAAGGAGCGCGGCCTGTCCACCGGCCTGGGCGACGAGGGCGGCTTCGCCCCGAACCTGGACTCCAACCGCGAGGCCCTGGACCTCATCGTCGAGGCCATCGAGAAGGCCGGCTACGTGCCCGGCCGTGACGTCGCGCTGGCCCTGGACGTCGCCTCCTCCGAGTTCTACGAGGACGGCGCCTACCAGTTCGAGGGCAAGGACCTCACCGCCGCCGAGCTCATCGAGTACTACGCCGAGCTGGTCGCCGCCTACCCGCTGGTCTCCATCGAGGACCCGCTGGACGAGTCCGACTGGGACGGCTGGAAGGCCATGACCGACAAGCTGGGCGACAAGGTCCAGCTGGTCGGCGACGACCTGTTCGTCACCAACCCGGCCCGCCTGGCCCGCGGCATCGAGACCGGCACCGCCAACGCGCTGCTGGTGAAGGTGAACCAGATCGGCTCGCTGACCGAGACCCTGGACGCCGTCGAGCTGGCCCAGCGCAACGGCTACCGCTGCATGATGTCGCACCGCTCCGGCGAGACCGAGGACGTCACCATCGCCGACCTGGCCGTCGCCACCAACTGCGGCCAGATCAAGACCGGTGCCCCGGCCCGCTCCGAGCGCGTCGCCAAGTACAACCAGCTGCTGCGCATCGAGGAGATCCTCGACGACGCCGCCGAGTACGCCGGCCGCGGCGCCTTCCCGCGCTTCCGCTCCGCGGAGTAGCAGGAACGGCCGCTCCGCGGAGCGACCGGGCCCGGCCGCCGCGCGGAGCGATCCGCACGGCGAGCACGAGGGCCGGGCGCTCCCGGTAGCGCACGCCTGACCGGTGCCCCGCCGTTCACCCCGTAGGGTGGACGGCGGGGCACCGTCGCGACCAGGAGGGGATACGGGAGATGGCTGGCTGGAGGATCCCGGGCTTGGCGGCCCGGCCCCGGTTCACGAGCCGGGCGACCGTCCTCGTCCTGGTGCTCTGTTCGCTGGTGGCGATCCTCGCCTACCCGACGCGGCAGTTCATCTCCCAGCGCGCCGAGATCTCCGCCCAGCGGGCGAAGGCCGACCACGCGCGCCAGCAGGTCGAGCAGCTGCGCCGGGAGAAGGCCCGCTGGCAGGACCCGGAGTACGTGAAGGCGCAGGCCCGCGCCCGGCTGCACTACGCGGTGCCGGGGGAGACCCCGTACATCGCGGTGGATCCGGCCGGCCGGGCCTCCGCCCAGCCCTCCTCGTCCGCGGCGGGTGCGGCCTCCTCCGGCACCGCGGCCTCCGGAAGCGCCGCCGACCGGACGAAGGCCGCCAAGCCCTGGTACGCCGGCATCTGGGACTCGGTGGACGCCGCCGACACCGCGGCGGCGGCCCCCGCCACCCCCCTTCCCCTCCCACCGTCCCCCGTTGGAGACACCTCCCCCCATGACCACTGAGAACCACCCCTCCGTCTCCGACGCCGACGTCGCGGCCATCGCCGCCCAGCTCGGCCGGGTGCCGCGCGGCCTGCGCGGCGTGGCGCACCGCTGCCCCTGCGGCAACCCGGACGTCGTGGAGACGGCCCCCCGGCTGCCGGACGGCACGCCGTTCCCCACGCTCTACTACCTGACCTGCCCCAAGGCCGCCTCGCTGATCGGCACCCTGGAGGCGGAGGGCGTGATGAAGGACCAGAGCGCCCGGCTGGCCGATGACCCGGAGCTGGCGGCCGCCTACCAGAGGGCGCACGAGGACTACATCGCCCGGCGCGACGCGATCGAGGTGCTGGAGGGCTTCCCGAGCGCCGGCGGCATGCCGGACCGGGTGAAGTGCCTGCACGTGCTGGTCGGCCACTCGCTGGCGGCCGGCGAGGGCGTCAACCCGCTCGGCGACGAGGCGATCGGCATGCTGGAGGACTGGTGGGCCAAGGGCCCGTGCGTGTCCCCGGCGGAGGTCGAGGCCGCCGGTGAGCGGGTCGCCCGCAACCGCGCCAAGGACCAGGACCACGAGGCCGTGATCGCCGCCAAGGAGCAGAAGACCGCCGAGCGCGCCGCGAAGAAGCGCGCCGTGGAGGAAGCCGCGGCGGAGCGGGAGTCCGAGTGAGCACGACCCGCGTGGCCGCGATCGACTGCGGCACCAACTCGATCCGCCTGCTGGTCGCCGACCTCGACCCGGAGACGGGGGAGATCACCGACCTCGACCGCCGGATGATCGTCAACCGGCTGGGCCAGGGCGTGGACCGCACCGGCCGGCTGCACCCCGACGCGCTGGCCCGCACCTTCGCGGCCTGCCGGGAGTACCAGGAGATCATCGCCGGCTTCGGTGTCGGCCCGGAGCGGGTCCGCTTCGTCGCCACCAGTGCCTCCCGGGACGCCGAGAACAGCGACGAGTACGTCAAGGGCGTGCGCGACATCCTGGGCGTCGAGCCCGAGGTGGTGAGCGGCGAGGAGGAGGCGCACCTGTCCTTCGTGGGCGCCACCAAGGAGCTGACGGGCGGTCAGTTCCCCGGTCCGTACCTGGTGTTCGACCTCGGCGGCGGCTCCACCGAGTTCGTGCTCGGCTCGGACGACGTCCAGGCGGCGCGCTCGGTGAACATCGGTTGCGTGCGGCTCACCGAGCGGTACTTCGGCGACGCCGAGCTGCCCTCCGCGGAGCAGGTCGAGGCCGCCCGGGCGCACGTGCGGGCGGAGCTGGACCGGGCGGAGGAGGTCGTCCCGCTGACCGGCGCGGCCACCCTGGTGGGCCTGGCCGGGACGGTCACCACGGTGTCCGCGATCGCCCAGGGCCTGCCCGGCTACGACTCGGCGGCGATCCACCACTCGCGGATCGGCCGGGACCGGGTCGCCGGGATCGCCCGGGAGCTGCTGGCCGCCACCCACGCCGAGCGCGCGGCCATCCCGTCGATGCACCCGGGCCGGGTGGACGTGATCGCGGCCGGGGCGCTGGAGCTGCTGGAGATCATGGAGCGCACCGGCGCCGCCGAGGTGGTCGTGAGCGAGCACGACATCCTCGACGGAATCGCCTGGGGTATTGCCTCCTGACCCCGTGCGGGGCTTACCCGGACCGGCCCCGGCACCCCTTTCGGGGGGCCGGGGCCGGGGCGCGCCCGAGCGCGGGTGGAAAAGTTCGTGAATTTCTTCACATGGCGATCCGGCCATTCGCCGCACCCACTCGCCCGCTACGTCCGAAATGTGGGACCGAAGGCCTGCTGGCCGGGTAGCCCATGGGATCGCAGGTCAGGGCTCGCTTGAGGTTTGAAATTCGAAATCATGCGCGGGAACCCGGGCGCTGTGCGGATCGTTGCTGCTCAGGCCGGTCGTGCTCCGGCGCGCGCTCGCGCGGGGCCGTCCAGGGGTGGGGGCCGCCGTGCCGGGCCCGGTTTTGCGGCCGCGCAGTGTAGCACGGGGGGTCCTTCATCTTGTGACCGGGCTCACGAAGGCTGCTCCGGACGGTGCTGGATACTTTCGGATATGAGCACCACGGAGCGTCCTCGCATCCTCATTGTCGGCGGTGGTTACGTCGGCCTGTATGCCGCGATGCGCATCCTCAAGAAGATGCGTTACGGCGAAGCGACCGTCACGGTCGTGGACCCGCGGTCGTACATGACGTACCTGCCCTTCCTCCCCGAGGCGGCCGGCGGCAACGTCGCGCCCCGCAACCTCGTCGCGCCGCTGCGCAGCGCCCTCAAGCAGGCGGAGGTGCTGACCGGGTCCGTCACCGGCATCGACCACGCCCGCAAGGTCGCCACCATCCAGCCCGCGGCCGGCGACAGCTACGAGCTGCCCTTCGAGTACCTGGTCGTCGCGACCGGCTCGGTCTCCCGCACCTTCCCGATCCCGGGTCTGGCGGAGAACGGCATCGGCATGAAGACGGTCGAGGAGGCCATCGGCCTCCGCAACCACGTCATGGCCCAGCTCGACAAGGCCGAGTCCACCACGGACGAGGAGATCCGCCGCAAGGCGCTGACCTTCGTGGTGATCGGTGGCGGCTTCGCCGGCATCGAGACCGTCGCCGAGGTCGAGGACATGGCCCGCGACGCGGCCAAGCTGTACAAGACCGTCAGCCGCGAGGACATGCGCTTCGTGGTGGTCGAGGCGGCCAACCGCATCCTCCCCGAGATGGGCCCGGACCTCGGTCTGTGGACCAAGGAGAAGCTCGAGGAGCGCAACATCGAGGTCTACATCGAGACCTCCATGGACTCCTGCGTCGACGGCCACGTCATGCTGAAGAACGGCATGGAGATGGACGCCTCCACCATCGTGTGGACGGCCGGCGTGAAGCCGAACCCGGTGCTGTCCGAGTTCGGCCTGCCGCTGGGCCCGCGCGGCCACGTCGACACCGCGCCGACCCTCCAGGTCCAGGGCTTCGACTACGTCTGGGCCGCCGGCGACAACGCCCAGGTGCCGGACCTCGCCGCCGGCGAGGGCGCCTGGTGCCCGCCGAACGCGCAGCACGCCTGCCGCCAGGCCGTCGTCCTCGGCGACAACGTGATCTCCGGCATGCGCGGCTTCCCGCAGAAGGAGTACAAGCACAAGAACCTCGGTGCGGTCGCCGGCCTCGGCCTGCACAAGGGCGTGGCGATCCTCTTCGGCAAGTACAAGCTGAAGGGCCGTCCGGCCTGGTGGTTCCACCGCCTGTACCACGGCGCGATGGTGCCGACCTTCAACCGCAAGGTCCGCGTCTTCACCGACTGGACGCTCGCGATGTTCCTCAAGCGCGAGATGGTCGGCCTCGCCCAGATGGAGCGGCCGCAGCTTCCGATCCAGGAGGTCACTCCGCCCACCAAGCCCGTCGAGGCCGCCAAGCCGGCCGCCGACAAGGCACTCGCCAGCAAGTAAGCGACTGAGACCCCGGTGTGGGAGCACCGGGGTATGAGTCGGAGGCCCTCCGCCCGGCAGCGTTGCCGGACCACGACCTCCGTGGTGCTCAGCCGGCCGTGCGACCGGGCGGAGTACAGAAGTAGAAGGTCCCCTGCCGAAACCCTCCGGCAGGGGACCTCTCTCGTTGCGGGACCGGTCAGTCGGTCTTGATGCTCGACAGGATGTCCAGCTTGGACGCCCGGCGGGCCGGCCAGATCGCGGCCACCAGGCCGACCACCCCGGCCAGCGCCAGGAACATCGCCAGCTGGCCGTACGGCAGGACCGTGGTCAGGCCGGAGAGGCTGGCCTTCAGGGTGCCGTTGATCGCCCAGGCGATGAAGCAGCCGAGCAGCAGGCCGATGCCGGCGCCGAACAGCGAGATCACCACGGACTCCAGACGGACCATCCGCTTGATGCCGCTGCGGTCCAGGCCGATCGCCCGCAGCATCCCGATCTCGCGCTTGCGCTCGAAGACCGACATCGCCAGCGTGTTGACCACGCCCAGGATCGCGATCAGGACCGCCATCCCCAGCAGGCCGTACATCAGGTTCAGCGCGAAGGTGATGGTCTGGCTGAACTCGTCCCGGACGTCCTGCTTGGACTTCACCTCGATCACCGGGTTGGCGCCGGTGGCGTCCTTGAGCGCCTGCTTGAGGCCGTCGGTGGCGCCGTCCTTGCCCTTGACCAGGACGTCGGAGACGTACGGCTTCGGCTCGTGCTTGGCGATCTCGCTGTTGGCCAGCATGACCGGGCCGAGCATGCCGCCGGCCTTGTACACGCCGCCGACGGTGAGCTTGCCGGCGGACTCGTCCGGGTAGGCCACGGTCAGCACCGAGCCGGTGGTGACGTTCAGCTTCTTGGCGGCGTCCTCGTCGAGCAGCAGCTGGCCCTGGCCGAAGCCGGCGGTGGATCCGCTGGTCAGCTCGACGTCGGCGAGCTGGTCGAGGACGGCCGCGTCCAGGCCGTTGACCGTCCTGCTGGTGCCGTTCAGGTCCCAGTACGCGGTCGTCATCGCCGAGGAGGCGGCCACCCCGGGGGCCTTGGCGATCTGGGCGGGCACCTGCTCGGACAGGCTCATGCCGTTGGCGGCACCGACGATGAAGTCGGCCTTCATCGAGCTGGTGACGGCCCGGTCGATGGTGTCGTTGACCGAGGCGCCGATCACGGTGAGCCCGGTGACCAGGGTCAGACCGATGGTCAGCGCGGCGGCGGTGGCCGCGGTGCGGCGCGGGTTGCGCACCGCGTTCTGCTGGGCGAGCTTGCCCGGGGTGCCGCCGAGACCGCGCAGCAGCGGGCCGACCAGCGCGACCACCGGACGGGAGAGCAGCGGCAGCAGGACGAACACGCCGATCAGGGCCAGGAAGGCGCCCAGGCCGACCGGCAGCCGGCCGCTGTCGTTGCCGGTGGAGGCGCCGTAGCCGATCAGGGCGAGGCCGCCGCCGGCGAGCACCGAGCCGATCGTGTTGCGGACCACCAGGCTCTTCTGGGAGACCGGCTGGTCGCCGCTGCTCATCGCGGCCACCGGGGCGATCCGGGAGGCGCGCATGGCGGGCAGCAGGGCCGACATGACCGTCACCAGGACGCCGACCACGACCGTCACCACGACGGTGAGCGGCTTGATCACCAGCGAGCCGTTCGGCATGTTCTCGTTCATCGCGCCGATCAGCGACTGCATCCCGGCGCCGATCCCGATGCCGGCGAGCAGGCCGGCCACGGCGGAGGCGGTGCCGATCAGCAGGGCCTCGATCAGCACGGACCGGGTGACCTGCTTGCGGCTGGCACCGATGGCCCGCATCAGGGCCAGCTCCTTGGTGCGCTGGGCGACCAGCATGGTGAAGGTGTTGGCGATGATGAAGATGCCGACGAAGAGCGAGATGAAGGCGAAGACCAGGAGCATCGTGCGCATGCTGCTGGTGCTCCTGGTGATCATCTCCTGCTCGTCGGCCTTGAGCTTGGCGCCGGTCTCGACGTCGAACTGGTGGCCGGAAGGCACCACGGGCTGGGCCTGGGCGAGCAGCGCGTCCTGGCTGGTGCCGGGCTTGGCGGTGAGCACGATGCCGCTGTAGCGGCCCGGCTCCAGCAGGGTCTGCTGGGCGGTGGCCCGGTCGAACAGGGTGAGCGAGCCGCCGGTGTTGACCACCGGGTCGTCGGTGGTGAAGACGCCGGTGAGCTTCGCCTCGACGACCGGGCCGTTGGCGGCGACCCGGACGGTGTCGCCGACCTTGTAGCCGCCCTTGTCGGCGGTCTTGCGGTCGAGCGCGACCTCCTTGGCGGACTTCGGGCCCTGGCCCTCGACCATCGGGTAGCGCGGGTCCTTGCCGTCCTGGCCCGGCGCGAAGTTGGCGCCCTTGGCGGCCCAGACCTGGCCGATCAGGTTGCCCTTCTTGTCGGCGACGCCGGTGAAGCCGCTGACGACGCCTCGGGCGCCGGCGGTGCCCGGCAGGGCGGACAGCTGCTGGACGGTGGCGTCGGTGAGGGCGGCCGAGCCGCCCTCGCTCTTCTGCCGGGCGGAGGCGGCGGAGCCGGCCGCGCGGTCCACCACCTGGACCGAGACGTCCGAGTAGCTCTTGGAGTTGCTGTCCCGCATGGCCTTGCCGAAGGTGTCGGAGAAGACCATGGTTCCGGCCACGAAGGCGGTGCCGAGCATGACGGCCAGTGCCGTCATCAGCAGTCGGCCCTTGTGGGCCAGCACATTGCGCAGTGCGGTGCGATACATGGGGTGTCCTGGGAAGGGTCGGTGAGCGGGCTGCGGCCGCCGGGCCGGATCGGTTGACTAGCTGGTGCGGCCCTTGGCGTCGAAGCGGCGCATGCGGTCCAGGACGGTGTCGGCGGTGGGGTGGTGGAGTTCGTCGACGATGCGGCCGTCGGCG
>NZ_JBICVH010000029.1:0-129701 GCF_043198905.1 Kitasatospora sp. NPDC048715
GAAGCTAAGCCTTACAGCGCCGATGGTACTGCAGGGGGGACCCTGTGGGAGAGTAGGACGCCGCCGAACAATTATTCAGAAGAACCCCCATCCGGATCCCGGATGGGGGTTCTTCGCGTTTCCGGAAGTTTCCGGAAGTCTCCGGAACTCAGTTTCCGGGGAATCAGTTGCCCCGGCGGGACAGCCAGCTTCGTCGGCGCGGTGCCGCCACCGTGCCGACGGGCGGCAGGTGGAGGGTGGCCACGGCGCTGCGGATCAGGATGCGGACCCCCTCGGCGGCCGTCTCGGCCGACATCGAGGCGCTCTGCTCCCGGCCGGAGGCCTGGCTCGGCAGGTACGGAAGGCGCGCGAACCCGCCGCGCAGCTCCGGGCGTTCGGTGGCGATCAGGTGCGCCAGCCCGTAGAAGACGTGGTTGCAGAGGTGGGTGCCGGCGGTGTGCGAGACGGTGGCCGGGATCCCGGCCTGCTGGACCGCCTCCACGCAGGCCTTCACCGGCAGGGAGGAGAAGTACGCGGCCGGGCCGTCCGGCACGACCGGCTGGTCGAGCGGCTGGTGGCCCTTGCGGTCGGCTGTCCGGACGGCGTCGTCGAGGTTGATCGCCACCCGCTCGACCGTGAGGTCCGGCCGGTTGCCGCCCTGGCCGGTGGCGATGACCAGGTCCGGCTCGAACCGGGCCACCGCCCGGCGCAGTTCGGCGATCGAGTCGCCGAACGCCCAGGGCAGCCCGGCGAACTCCAGGGCCACCCCGGCCGGCGGACCGGCGGCGACCAGTCGGCCCGCCTCCAGGGACGAGTTCAGGGGATCGCGGCCGAACGGTTCGAAGGCGGTCAGCAGGACGCGGATGATGGCGGACCTCCGAGCGTGCGGGAACGTACGGACCCGATTTGTGCCGTTCGAGCGTAGGGCCGTCCCGAATGTCCCGGCAAGCCCCGCCGCTTTCCGGTGGACACGATGACCTGATTCCTCGTCGTGACCTGACCTCTCGTGACCTGAATTCCCGTCATGTGCGGCGCAGTGCGCCGTCCGCGCGGAGGGAGGTGAGGGTGGGGTAGCCGTCGACGGCCATCAGGAGGTCGGCCTCGGCGAGCAGGGAGCGCAGTACGTGGACGATGCCGTCGGTGCCCTCCAGGGCCAGGCCGTAGGCGTACGGGCGGCCGACGCCGACGGCGGTGGCGCCGAGGGCGAGGGCCTTGACGACGTCGGTGCCCGAGCGGACGCCGGAGTCGAAGAGGACGGGCAGGCCGTCGGCGGCTTCGACGACGCCGGGGAGGGCGTCGAGGGCGGCGAGTCCGCCGTTGGCCTGGCGGCCGCCGTGGTTGGAGCAGTAGACGCCGTCGACGCCGCCGTCCCTGGCGCGGCGGACGTCCTCGGGGTGGCAGATGCCCTTGAGGAGGATCGGCAGGTCGGTGAGCGAGCGCAGCCAGGGCAGGTCGTCCCAGGTCAGGGGGTTGCCGAAGACGCCGGCCCACTCCAGGACGGCCGCCTGCGGGTCCTCCTCCGGGGCCTTGGCGAGGCGGGCGCGGAACACCGGGTCGGAGGTGTAGTTGGCCAGGCAGTGGCCGCGCAGCTGGGGGAAGTTGGCGGTCGCCAGGTCGCGCGGGCGCCAGCCGGTGACCCAGGTGTCCAGGGTGACGACGATGCCCCGGTAGCCGGCGGCCTGCGCCCGGTGCACCAGGCTCTCGGCGAGCGCCCGGTCGGTGGGGGTGTAGAGCTGGAAGAAGCCGGGAGTGTCGCCGAACTCGGCGGCCACCCGCTCCAGCGGATCGACGGTCAGGGTGGAGGCGACCATCGGCACACCGGTCCGGGCGGCCGCGCGGGCGGTGGCCAGGTCCCCGTGACCGTCCTGGGCGCACAGGCCGATCACCCCGATCGGAGCCATGAACAGCAGGGTCGGCAGCCGCATCCCGAACAGGTCCACCGAGAGGTCCCGTGCACGCGCGCCGACCATCATCCGCGGCACCAGGCCCCACCGGCCGAAGGCGGCGACGTTCGCCCGCTGGGTGGACTCGTCGCCGGCCCCGCCCGCCACGTAGGAGAGCACGGAGGGCGCCAGCGCGGTGCTCGCCCGCGCCTCCAGTTCGGCGAAGGCCATCGGCATCGTCGGCAGCACGCCGCCGAGCCCGCGCAGATAGATCTCGTTCTGGTAGTCGCCGAACCGCCCCTGGAACGCCGGATCCATCCGCTGGCTGTCCATCCGTCGGCCGTCCTCTCGTCCTCGGCCACCCGGGACCGTCCCGGCCGGCGGTGCCGTCCGCGGCTCCGTCGTACGGACGGACGGGCTGACGGCACCCCGGCATTCTCACCGCGGACGGAGCGGACGGCCAGGGTCCGGCCGGGGGTGTGTCACCGCGTCGGCCGTCTCACGGCGTCGGTTCGGGACGGACCCGGTGGCCGTGCCGCCACACGGCGGCCGCGGCGAGCAGGGCGACCGTCCCGCCGAGCAGCATGACCGTGCCGGGGGAGGAGTGGTCCACCGCCAGGCCGCCGGCCAGCGCGCCGATCGAGAAGGCGGCCTGGAACGCCGAGGTGAAGACCACACCGGCACCCTCCGGGGCGTGCGGGGCCGCGGCGAGGAACCAGCTGAGCGCGCAGACCGGGACGGCCCCGTAGGCGGTGCCCCAGAGCGCCAGCAGGACGGCGGCGCCCGGACCGCCGGTGCCCAGCAGCGGCAGCAGCAGCGCCGCGGCGGCGAGCAGGACGGCCGCCGTGCCGAACACCGGGCGCAGTGCCCCGGCCGCCCGGCCCCCGGCCAGGAGGTTGCCGAGCAGTCCGGCGGCGCCGTAGAGGAGCAGCAGGGCGGTGATCAGGCCGGGGCCGGCGTGGGTGGTGTCGGCGAGGAAGGGGGTGACGTAGGTGTAGCTGCCGAAGTGGGCCGGCACGATCAGGAAGGTCACCAGGATGCCGGTCCGGGTGCCCCGGCCGGCCAGCAGACCGCGCAGCACTCCCAGCCCGGTGACGGTCAGCGGGGGCAGCGGCGGCAGCGACCGCAGGAGGGCGGCCAGGGCGAGCAGGGTCAGCGCGGCCATCGCGAGGAAGGCCGTCCGCCAGCCGGCCAGGGAGGCGAGGAACACCCCTGCCGGGACGCCGAGCACCGAGCCGAGCGGGACGGCGGAGAAGATCACCGTGTTGGCCCTGGCCCGCCGGTGCTCCGGGACGAGGCGCGGGGCGAGCCCGGAACCGATCGACCAGAACGCCCCGATGACCAGGCCGAGGACGATCCGGGCGGTCAGTACCGCCCAGTAGGCGGGGGCGAGGGCGCTGAGCAGGTCCGCCAGGGTCAGCACCAGCAGCAGCGCGCAGAGCATGGTCCGCCGGTCCGCGCGCCGGGTCAGGACGGTCACCAGGGGCGCGGCCACCGCGGCGACGATGCCCGGCAGGGTCATCATCAGCCCGGCCGTGCCGTCGGAGATCCGGAAGGTGGCGCCGATCGGCGTCAGCAGGCCGATCGGGAGGATCTCGGTGGTGACGATGGAGAACACGCCGGTCGTCACGGCGAGGACGGCGAGGGTGCCGCCGTCCCGGGGGCGCGGGCCCGGGGCGGTCGGGCCCGGGGTGGTCGGGGCTGGATGGAGGGTGGTGCCGGTCGGCATGCCGGAGGTCCCGTCGCTGGGTGGTGGGTTCGTGAACCGAAGTCCAGCAGTACGAAGGGGGGTTGGGCTGGCGTGAATCCGACGTCAACGCTTCCTTGCCGGGTCCGCGGCCCGGCCTTCCCCGGCGGCCGGGGGTTCCTCGGCGGGGCGGCCTTCCTCGGCGAGATGGCGGCCTTCGGCAGGAATGGGGCCTTCGGCGAGGCGGCGCTCTTCGGCGAGGCGGCGCTGCTTGGCGCGGTGGGCGAGCACGCCGAGGATGCGCTGCCAGGTCGGCGAGGCCTCGGCGAGCCGGGAGAAGATCACCGCCTGCTTGCCGGGCCGGCTGCTGTCCCGCCCGTGGGCGGCCTCCCAGGCGTCCAGGTCGTCGATCAGCCGGTCCACACGGGGGTCGTCCGGTTCCCAGTCGAGCGACTGGTCGCAGAGCAGGAACAGCCGCATCGTCTCGGCGTCGCCGAAGCTGGCGTTCTTCTCCCGGATGCCCCGGCGCATGGCCTCCGGGTCCAGGGCCTGGTGCAGGATCCAGGTGTCCCGTTCGAGCAGCACCGACCGCTCGCTGACCCCGAGCGCGCGCATCCGGTCCAGGATGGCGACCACCTCGGGCGGCAGCGCGAGCCGCTCGCCGCTCGCCAGGTCGGCGATCCGGCGGCGGTGCTCGGCGAGTTGGTCGATCCGGTGCCGCAGTTCGGCGTCGAGGTCGGTGATGGCGGCGGCGAACTCCTCCGGCTGCGCGTGCAGCAGCGCGTCGATCCGGGCCAGCGGCACCCCGGCGTCGGCGAGCGTCCTGATCCGGATGAGGTCCACGGCGGCCTGGGCGCTGTACCGGCGGTAGCCGGAGCGGTCGCGCTCGGGCTCGGGCAGCAGCCCGACCTGGTGGTAGTGGCGGACGGTGCGCACGGTCACGCCCGCGGTCGCGGCGAGTTGACCGATCGTCAGCACCGTCCGGCTCCGGTTCCGTTGAGGATTCGTGGCTGTGGCTGTGGCTGTGGCTGTGGCTGTGGCTGTGGCTGTGCGTGGCCGTGGCCGAAGTCTAGGCGCGGCCCGCCCGGTCCACGACATCGCGGATCGCCCGGACCACGACATCGGTCCGCTCGAAGACGAACTGGCTGTGGCCGGTGTCGGCGAGGAGGCGCTGCTCGCCGTTCGAGACCCTGGCCACCATGTCCGCGTACAGCCGCGTCTTGCCGTCGTGCATCGCCTGGAGGAGCTCCTCCGACATCAGCGCCTGCTGGCCGGGGTCGACGCCCAGCGGGGTGAGCGCGATCAGCGGGACGTCGGGGAGGTCCGCCCCGGCCCGCAGTTCGACGGCCAGTTCGGGCATCGAGGCGCGTTCGGCGATGCCGGCGTGGATCCAGCGCTCGCTCACGTGGTACTCGGTCACCGCGTCGCGGACGTCCGCCGGGTAGTCCACGAGCAGCTCCTCGCACAGCTGCCGGATGGCGGGGAGCGCCTGCCGCAGCTGCTCCTCGGTGGGCGACAGGCGCCGGGTGGCGGCCAGGCTCGCCTCGGCGGGCATGTAGTCGTCCCAGTCCCGGTGAAAGGCGTCCAGCCAGACCAGTCCGGCCACGTCCTGCGGGTACCGCTGGGCGAACCCGTGGGCGTACGCGCCGCCGAGCGAGTGCGCGACCAGGACGTACGGGCCGGGCACGGCCTGGGCGCGCAGCAGTTCGCGCAGTTCGGCCGCGACCTCGGCGGCGGTGCGGGGCAGCGCGGCCTCGTCGCTGAAGCCGGTGCCGCCGCGGTCGTACACCACGGCGGTGGTGAACTGCGCGACGCCCTGCTGGACACCGAAGTAGTCCAGGCCGATGGCGCTGGCGCCGGGCAGGAGGACGACGGCGGGCCCGCCCGTGCCCTGGCGGTGCAGGTAGAGGCGGCGGCCGTCGACCTCCTGGAAACCGCCGACCGGGGGGTGGAGCGGGGCGGTGGAAGTGCTCTCGTTCGTCATGCGGCAAGCCTCCAACCCTGACGTAGCGTCAAGGTCAAGCGTTCGTCGCGGGGAGTCTGGCGGGTGCTCGGGTGGGCAGGTTCTCGGGTGCTCGGCTGGGCAGGTGCTCAGGGGTCTCGCCTGCTTGAGCGCCGGGGCCGATGGTCGTGGTGAAGCGGTTGCGGTACTCGGTGGGCGTGGTGCCCAGCCGGCGGGCGAAGGCGCGGCGCAGGGTCTCGTCGCTGCCCAGGCCGCTGAGCCGGGCGGCGGCGGTGATGCTGTGGCCGTCGAGGAGCAGCTGTCGGGCGCGGTCGAGGCGGACCCGCTCGACCCAGCGGGCCGGCGTGGTGTGCAGCTCGGCCTGGAAGAGCCGGGTCAGGTGGCGGGTGCTGACGGCGGCGGTGGCGGCCATCGCGGGCAGGCTGTGGTCGGCGCCCGGGTCGGCGAGGACGGCGTCGGTGAGGGTGCGCAGCAGGTCGCCGCGGGCGGGCGGGGTGGCCAGGGCGGTGGAGAACTGCGACTGGCCGCCCGGGCGCTGCATGAAGACGACCAGTTCGCGGGCGATGGTACGGGCGGTCTCGGCTCCGTGGTCGTGCTCGACCAGGGCGAGGGCGAGGTCGATGCCCGCGCTGATGCCGGCGCTGGTGTGGTAGCGGCCGTCCTGGACGTGCAGGGCGTCGGGTTCGACCAGCACCCCGGGGTGGCGGAGCGCGAGGGTGGGGGCGTGGCGCCAGTGGGTGGTGGCCCGGCGCCCGTCGAGCAGCCCCAGCGCGGCGAGCACGAAGGCGCCGCTGCACACCGAGGCGACCCGCCGTGCCGGTCCGGCGAGGCGTTCCGCGGCGGCCAGCAGGTGTGCGTCGGGGCCCCGGGCGGCCAGGTGGTCGGCTCCGGCGACGACCAGGGTGTCGAGGGGTTCCCGGCTGTCCCGGGGTGCGGCGGTGTCCGCCAGGGCCACGCCGTTGGAGGCGGTGACGGTGCCGCCGTCCGGGGAGACCAGGGCGGTCCGGTACGGGTGGCCAAGCCGTCCGGCCTGGTGGAAGACCTCCAGCGGACCGCTGACGTCGAGCAGCGTCACCCCGTCGAACACGAGGAAGGCGACCCGGCGCGTCATGTCCGGATCCGAGGCCCGGCTGTCTGTACCGACATGGCGGCAGCCTACGCCCGGGGGCGAGGGTGGAGGAGTCGACCGAACCGCTCCTGCAGACGGAGGAACCATGACGAACGAGACGATCGCGGGCGTGCGCATCCCGGACAGTGCCCTGGCCCGGGAGGCGACCGAGCTGGTGCGGGAGGCGGCGTCGCCGCTGCTGTTCGACCACTCGCGCCGGGTGTTCCTGTTCGGGGCGTTGCGCGGCGCCGAGCAGGGGCTGGAGTTCGACCCGGAGCTGCTGTACGTGGGCGCGATGTTCCACGACCTCGGCCTCACCGGGCGCTTCGCCAGGACCGACCAGCGGTTCGAGATCGACGGCGCCGACGAGGCCCGTCGCTTCCTGTCGGCCCACGGCATCACCGGGGAGCCGGCGCAGCGGGTCTGGACGGCCATCGCCCTGCACACCACGCCGGAGGTCCCGCTGCACATGGCGCCGGAGATCGCCCTGGTCACCCGGGGCGTGGAGCTGGACGTGCTGGGAATCGGCTACCACACGATCTCCGCCGGGCAGCGGGCCGCCGTGGTCGCGGCCCATCCGCGGCCCGACTTCAAGAACCGCATCCTGGCCGCGTTCACCGAGGGTGTCGAGGGCCGCCCGGAGACGACCTTCGGCAACGTCAAGGCGGATGTGCTCGCCCACTTCGTGCCGGGCTTCGAGCGCGGCGACTTCGTGGAGGTGATCAGGGGCTCCGAGTGGGCGGAGTGAGCCGGATCGGGGGTTCGGAGAGCAGCCCGAAGGCCCGGCCGGCGTCGGCCGGCCGGGTTTGACGGCGGGTCCGGCTTCCACCACCCTTCCACTAATCAAATAGTGAAAGGGTACTTTGCCGATGCCCGCTTCCGTCTCCCCGCCGCGAGCCCTGCTGTCCGCAGCCTCCGCGTCCCCCGTTCCCTCCGCTGCTTCCTCCCCTTCGGCCCCTTCCACCGCTTCCTCCCCTTCGGCCCCGACCACCTCGTCCGCGCTTTCCGCGCCCTCCGCCCGGTTCACGACCCTGCTGGCCCTGCTCGCCCGCCGCCCCGCCGCGCTCGCCTGGGGCCTGGCGGCCGGGTTCGCCGCGCTCTACATCTGCGTCGCCGTCAACCGGCACCGGCGCGGCCTCACCAAGGCCTACGACCTGGGCATCTTCGAGCAGGCCGTCCGGGCGTACGCCCACGGGCAGGCGCCGATCGTGCCGCTCAAGGGGACCGGCTACCACCTGCTCGGGGACCACTTCCACCCGCTGATCGCCGTCCTCGCCCCCGCCTACCGGGCCTTCCCGAGCCCGCTCACCCTCGTCGTCGCCCAGGCGCTGCTGATGGCGCTGGCCGTCGTCCCGCTGACCCGCTGGGCCCACGAGGTGGCCGGGGCGCGGGCGGCACTGGTCGTCGGCTGCGCCACCGGGGCCTCCTGGGGGATCGTCCGGGCGGCGGCCGACGACTTCCACGAGATCGCCTTCGCCGTCCCGCTGCTCGCCTTCGCCGCCACCGCACTCGGCCGGCGCCGGCCGCTCGCCGCCGCGCTCTGGTCGCTGCCGCTGCTACTGGTCAAGGAGGACCTGGGGCTGACGGTGGCCGCCGTCGGTGTCCTGATCGCCTGGCAGGCCCGGCGGGAGCGCCGCCGCAGCCCGCTGCCCGGGCTCACCCTCGCCGTCGTCGGCCTCGCCGCGACCGTGCTCACCGTGCTCGTCGTGCTGCCGGCCTTCAACCCGAGCGGGGGCTTCGACTACTGGCAGCAGCTGGACGGCGGCGGGCA
Source organism: Kitasatospora sp. NPDC048715 (assembly GCF_043198905.1). Classification (NCBI taxonomy): domain Bacteria; kingdom Bacillati; phylum Actinomycetota; class Actinomycetes; order Kitasatosporales; family Streptomycetaceae; genus Kitasatospora; species Kitasatospora sp. NPDC048715. Next base: position 8,392 of record NZ_JBICVH010000029.1, read on the forward strand.
GGGCTGGCAGGCCTCGCTCCGGGCGCTGCCGCTGCGGCTCGGCTGGCCGCCGGTCAAGTGGCTGCTGCTGTTCCTGCTCGCCGCCACCGCCGGCTTCGCGGGTGTGCGCTCGCCGCTCCTCCTGCTCTGCGTGCCCACCCTCGCCTGGCGGCTGCTCTCGGCCAACCCGCACTACTGGGGCGTCAGTTACCACTACAGCGCGGTGCTGATGCCGATCGCGCTGGCGGCCCTGGTCGACGTCCTGCGGCGTTGCGACGCCCGCCGCGTCCGCCGCGCGCTCGCCGTCAGCGCCCTGGTGACCGCCGTGACGCTGCCGCTCTACCCGCTGCACGAGCTGGTGATGCCCGAGGCCTGGCGCACCTCGCCCCGGCTCACCGAGACCCGGGCGATGCTCCACCGGATACCCGACGGCGCCGCCGTGGCCGCCTCCAACCGGCTGGCGGCGCAGCTCACCGGCCGGGCCGAGGTCACCCTGGTCTGCCGGGCGCCGGTGGGCCCCGGACCGCAGTGGGTGGCCGTCGACCTGCGCGACCCGAGCGTGCAGGCCCCGTGCGCCACCGCCGACACCGCCCGGATGCTGGCCCTCTACCGGGAACGCGGCTACCGACCGCTGGTCGAGCAGGACGGCCTGCTCCTGCTGCAACGTCCCTGAAGGACCTCTGTCGGGCACCCTCCGGGGGTCCGGCTTGACCCACGTGCCGCCGTGGGCCACTATTCCACTATTGAACTAGTGAAAGGCCGAAACGCCGGTGATCGAGTACCGCATTGAGCGGCGCAGCGGCGTCTCCACGTACCAGCAGATCGTGCAGCAGACCAAGCAGGCCCTGCGACTCGGACTGCTCCAGCCCGGAGACAAACTGCCGACCGCCCGTGAGGTGGTCGAACTGACCGCGATCAACCCGAACACCGTGCTGAAGGCCTATCGCGAACTCGAACGCGAAGGGCTGGTCGAACCCCGCCCTGGTCTCGGCACCTTCGTCCGGCGCTCGCTCGCCCGGCCGGAGGCGGCCGCGGACGGGCCGCTGCGCGCGGACCTGGTCGGGTGGGTGGACCGGGCCCGGGGGGCCGGCCTGGAGCGCGAGGACATCGCCGCGCTGATGGCCTCCGTCCTGGAGCAGCGCTTCGACACCGGGGTCTCCGGCTCCGACACCGGGGCCTCCGGCTCCGACAACAAGGCCTCCGGCTCCGACACCGGGGTCTGAGGACCCCTCGGCAACACCGAACAGAGAACAGTGGGGGGACCGGGTGGACGACCCGACGACCACGGCGCCCGCGTCGGCGCCGGCCCTGGAGGCCGAAGGCCTCGGCAGGAGGTACCGAGGCGGCTGGGCCCTGCGGGGCTGCGACCTCACCGTCCCGGCCGGGCGGATCTGCGGAGTGGTGGGCCCCAACGGCGCGGGCAAGAGCACCCTGCTCTCCCTGGCCGCCGGCCAACTCGCGCCCACCGAGGGCGGACTGCGGGTGCTGGGCGCCACCGCCGGTGATCCCGGGCTGCGCGCCCGGATCGCCTACGTGCCGCAGGACAAGCCGCTCTACCCGGGCCTCACCGTCGCCGAAACGCTGCGGATGGGCCGCGAGCTCAACCCGGTGTGGGACGCGGACGGGGCCCAACAGATCGTCGACCAGGGCGAGTTGAACCCCAATGCGCGGATCGGCTCGCTCTCCGGCGGCCAGCGCACCCGGGTCTGCCTCGCCCTCGCCCTCGGCAAGCTCCCCGACCTGCTGCTGCTCGACGAGCCGATGGCCGACCTCGACCCGCTCGCCCGGCACCAGCTGATGGGCGCCCTGATGTCGTCCGCCGCCGAGCGCGGCACCAGCATCGTGCTGTCCTCGCACATCCTCCCCGAGCTGGACGGCGTCATCGACCACCTGCTCCTCGTCCAGCGCGGACGCGTCCGGCTGGCCGGCGACCTGGAGGAGATCCTCGACGGGCACCGGCTGCTCACCGGCCCGGCCGCCCAGGAGTCCTCCCTGGCCGCCGAGTCGGTGGTCGAACAGCGCGTCAGCGGCCGCCGGGCCATCGCCCTGGTCCGCACCGACGAGCCGGTGGACGGCGAGTGGGAGAGCGAGCGCCCGAGCCTGGAGGACCTGCTGCTCGGCTACCTCCGCGGACCCGCCGAACCGGCCGACCGCAAGGAACCGAACGAGGTGGCCGCATGAGCACGACCGTCCTGCCCGACCGCACCACCGCTCCCACGGCCTCCACCAAGCCCGCCCTGCGCGGAATCCTCTGGCTGGTGCTCCGCCAGAACCGGCTCCTCCTCTGGACCCTGGGCATCCTGCTGGTCCTGGCGGTCGCCGACCTTCTGTGGATCCACTTCACCAGCAGCCGGATCGTGAGCGAGCTGCACCGGACCGACTGCTACTACCCCGAGAGCTGGGACCGGCGCGAGTGCTGGAACCGCCTGGAGCCGATCGACCGCCCGAACTTCTGGTACCTCCAGGTCCTCCAGCCCGCCGTCACCGCGGTCCCGCTGCTGACCGGAGTGTTCGTCGGCGCCCCGCTGCTGGCCCAGGAGTACGAGCGCGGCACCATCCGCCTGATCCGGGCCCAGTCCGTCAGCCCGGTCCGCTGGCTGGCCGTCCGCCTCGCCGTTCCCGGCCTCGCCGTCCTGGCCGCCGCCGGCGTGCTCGCCTCCCTGATGACCTGGGTGTGGTGGACGGACATCGTGCACGGCCCGGCCGCCTTCGACCCGCCGTTCCAGTTCTTCACCTACCCGGTCCTCGGCCTCGCCCCGATCGCCTGGTCCCTGTTCGCCCTGACCCTCGGCGTCCTGATCGGCCAACTCGTCCGCCGCACCCTGCCCGCGATGTTCCTCACCGGCGCCCTCGTCGCCGCCGCCCACGGCCTCGTCCTCTGGGCCCGCCCCCACTTCTACCCGGCCGTGGAACAGATCGCCGCCGTGGGCACCCCCCAACCCACCAACGCCTGGCTCCTCGGCCGCGGCATCGTCCTGCCCGACGGCACCCACGCCAGCACCGACTCCTGCCTCTTCTCCGCCCGCGCCCCCGGCTGCGACGAGGCCATCGCCTCCTGGGCCCGCTTCCACCCGGCCGACCACCTCGTCCCCATCCAACTCGTCGAGGCCGGCATCCTCCTGGCGCTCACCCTGCTCCTGCTGCTCACCGTCTTCCGCCGCATCCGCGTCTAGGGGCGTGCCTGACACTTCCCGCCGGGTGCGCGGATTGTCAGACACGCCCCGGCGTCACCGCTCCGTCGAGCGGGCGACGACGACCCACGGCCAGGACCCGAGTCACCGACTCGGGTCCTGGCCGATGTGCTCGGAAGGGCTGAGTGCGTCCAGCAGGAGATTCGCGTCCGCCGCGGCCGTCGGTCGGTGGTGGGACCATGGTGCGTCCAGGGGTGTGCGGCGAGGCGGGGGTCGGGCGGTGGGGGAGCGGCGGCGGGGTGGGCGGCGGCCCGGGGTGGTTCTCGCCGAGGCGCGGGGGTTGCTGGCGGCGGCCGGGGCGGTGGTGGCGGACCACCGGGCGGCCGTGGAGCAGGCGCGGTTGGCGTACGTCGGGGAGCGGGACCGGCTGGTGCGGGAGGAGCTGGGGGCCATCGCGGTGGCGCGGCTCCGGGACGTGACCGAGGGCCGGCTGCGGGTCGGGGCGCTGGAGGCGGCCGGGCTGGTGACGGTGCGGCAGGTGGCGGAGGCCTCCGGCTACACCCTGCGGCTGATCCCGGGGGTCGGGGCGCAGACGGCGGCGCAGGCGCTGGCCGCGGCCGGGCAGATCGCCAGGGCGGTCGAGCAGACGGTGGCGGTGCGGCTGGACGTCGAGCGGCAGGACGCGACGAGCACCGCGCTGGTCGTGGCGCTCCAGCGGCTTGTGGCCGCCGGGCCCCAGACGCGGCGGGCCCGGGAGACCGCGGAGCGGGTCCGGGCCGAGGTCGAGCCGCTCGTGGCGGCCGCGCAGCCGGCCGGCGGGCTGCTGCGCGGGCTGTTCGCCGGGCGGGAGCGGCGGGCGCAGGCGCAGGCAGCGGTCGAGCGGCTGGAGAAGGAGCTGGCCGGGTACGCGGCGCTGGAGGTCCCGGTGCTGCTCGCCCAGGCCTCGGTCGACCTGCTGCGTCCGGCGGTCGACCCGGTCGAGGCATGGACGGACTTCGAGCTCCGCTCGGCCGACTACTACGGCGTGCTCGGCGGGATCGTCGAGGAGGCCGGGGCCGAACCCGCCGCCGCCGAGGGGTTCCTGCCGGAGGAGCTGTCGGACCGGGTGCGGGCCGAGCCGCTGGACGACGCCCACTGCCGGGTCTCGCTGCGCGGCTACCAGGCGTTCGGGGCGCGGTTCGCGCTCGCCCAGCGGCGGGTGATCATCGGGGACGAGATGGGCCTCGGCAAGACGGTCCAGGCGATCGCCGTGCTGGCGCACCTGCGGGCGCGGGGGAGCACCCACTTCCTGGTGGTCTGCCCGGCCAGTGTCCTGATCAACTGGATCCGGGAGGTCGAGTCGCGCAGCACTCTGCGGGCGTTGCGGGTGCACGGCCCGGAGCGGGAGGCGGCGCTCGCCGGGTGGCTGCGGGACGGCGGGGTCGCGGTGGTGACCTTCGACGGGCTGCGCCGCCTGGAGGCGGCCGAGGTGGCGGAGGCGGTCACGGTCGGGATGGTCGTGGTGGACGAGGCGCACTTCGTCAAGAACCGTGCCGCGCAGCGCTCCCGGGCGGTGGCCGCCTGGACGGAGCGGGTGGAGCGGGTGCTGTTCCTCACCGGGACGCCGATGGAGAACCGGGTGGAGGAGTTCCGCAGTCTGGTGGAGTACCTCCGGCCCGGGCTGGTGCCGTCGGTCCGGCAGGATTCGGCGGCCGCCGGGCCGGTGGCCTTCCGCAAGGCGGTCGCCCCGGCGTACCTGCGCCGCAACCAGCGGGACGTGCTGACCGAGCTGCCCGAGGTGGTGCACGTGGACGAGTGGGAGGAGTTCTCGCCCGCCGACCTCGCCGCCTACCGCTCGGCCGTCGCGGCGGGCAGCTTCCCGGCGATGCGCCGGGCCGGGTACGCGGACCCGGCGCGGTCGGCGAAGCTGCGCCGGCTGCTGGAGATCGTCCGCGAGGCGGCGGACGGCGGACTGAAGGTGGTGGTCTTCTCGTTCTTCCGGGACGTCCTGGCGGCTGTGCAGGCGGCTCTGGAGCAGCGGGCGTTCGGGCCGGTCGACGGCTCGCTGGACTCGGTGCGGCGGCAGGACGTGGTGGACGGGTTCGCCGCCGCGCCCGGGCACGCGGTGCTGCTCTGCCAGATCCAGGCCGGGGGCGTGGGGCTCAACATCCAGGCCGCCTCGGTGGTGATCCTCTGCGAGCCGCAGGTCAAACCGACCCTGGAGGAGCAGGCGGTGGCCCGGGCGCACCGGATGGGGCAGGTCCGCCGGGTACGGGTGCACCGGCTGCTGGCCGCGGACAGCGTCGACCAGCGGATGCTGGACCTGCTGCGGGTGAAGGGCAGGCTGTTCGACGACTACGCGCGGCGCAGCGAGGTGGCGGAGTCGACCCCGGAGGCGGTGGACGTGTCGGAGCAGTCGCTGGCGGCGCTGATCGTCGAGGAGGAGCAGTTGCGGCTGGCGGTCTCCGACCGATGAGCGACGAGCGACCAGCGATGAGCGACCAGCGATGAACGACGACCGACGAGCGACGACCGACGAGCGACCAGTGGTGAACGGGGCGCCGGGCGCGGGACGGCGGGCGGTCAGCCGTCCGCGAGTGCGCGCAGGTAGGTGAGGACGGCGCGCACCCGGCGGTGTCCGGTGTCGGGGGTGGGCATGCCGAGCTTGCCGAAGATGTTGCCGATGTGCTTGTTCACCGAACTCTCGGCGAGGAAGAGGAGCCGGGCGATGGTCGGGTTGTTGTGGCCCTCGGCCATCAGGGCGAGCACCTCCCGTTCGCGCGCGGTGAGGGCGGCCAGCGGGTCGGGGCCGGTGCGGTGGGCCATCAGCTGGGAGATGACCTCCGGGTCCATCGCGGTGCCGCCCTCGGCGACCCGCCGCAGCGCCTGGAGGAACTCCTCGGCGCGGCCGACCCGGTCCTTGAGCAGGTAGCCGACGCCGGTGGCGCTCTGGGCGAGCAGCTCGGCGGCGTAGGCGCGTTCGACGTACTGGGAGAGGATCAGGACGGGCAGTGCGGGCAGGCGGCGGCGGGCCTCGACGGCGGCGCGCAGTCCCTCGTCGCGGAAGTCCGGCGGCAGCCGGACGTCGACCACGGCGACGTCGGGGCGGTGGTCGAGCAGGGCGGGCAGCAGGTCGTCGCCGTGCTCGACGGTCGCGCACACCTCGTGTCCCTCGCTGTGCAGCAGCAGGACGAGGCCCTCGCGGAGCAGGGCGTTGTCCTCGGCGATCAGGATCCGCACGGGATCTCCACTTCCAGGATGGTCGGGCCCCCGGGCGGGCTGGACAGGCGGGTGGTGCCGTCGAACGCGGCGACCCTGCGGCGCAGGCCGGGCAGGCCGCTTCCGGCGCCCTCGACGGCGCCGCCCCGGCCGTCGTCCTCGACCCGGACGGCGATGGCGGCCGCGGTGATCCGCAGCCGGACCAGGGCGCTGCGGGCTCCGCTGTGCCGGGCGACGTTGGCGAGCGCCTCGGAGACCACGAAGTAGGCCGCGGCCTCGGCGGCGGCCGGTGCGCGCGGTGGCGGGGCGGTCGGGGAGGGGGCGCCCCGGCCGCCCCCGGGGTCCGGCTCGACCCGGGTGGGCACGGCGCAGCGGGCGGCGAGCGACCGTACGGCCTCGGCGAGACCGCGGTCGGCGAGCAGCGGCGGGTGGATGCCGCGGACCAGGGCGCGCAGCGACTCCAGGGCCTGCTCGGCGACGAGTTGGGTGGAGTCCACCAACGCGGCCGCCTGCTCGGGACGTTGGTCCAGCGCGCGGCGGATCATGCCGAGCCGGAGCGAGACGGCCACCAGGTTGGCCTGGGCGCCGTCGTGCAAATCCCGTTCGATCCGGCGCAGTTCGGCGGCATGGGCGTCCAGCGCCTCGGACCGGGTGGTGGTCAGCTCCTGGACGCGCCGGGCCAGCGACGGGCGGGGCCGGGCGACCAGCAGCCGGCGGGAGGCCCGGGCGTGCAGGTCGGCGGCGGGCGCCAGCACGGCCAGGGCGACCAGCGCGTAGCCGACCCCGCCGACCGCCGCCGCGACGGCCACCGGCCAGGAGTCGACGGTCAGCAGGATGATGCTCCCGCGCTCGTCCGGCAGGAGCCGCCACCACACCGGCGCCGTCAGCCAGTTGACGGCGTGGCTGCACAGGGTGAGGGCGGCGGCCGACAGGGCCGTCCCGGCGGTGGCGTGGGCGAGCAGCCACACCAGGTCCTTGCGGACGGCCGGGTCGCGCAGGGACGCCCGGTCGCGGTACGGGGTGCGCGGCCGGTCGCCGCCCAGCCACCGGCCGGCCCGCCGGCGGTGGAACTCGGCGAACCGGCGCAGCAGTCGCAGGGCCGGCGGCAGGAGCGGCAGGCCCGGGCCGACCGGGCAGAGGACGAGGACGGCGAGCAGCAGGCAGAGCCCGACCAGCGCGACCGCCCCGGTGCCGAGGCAGAGCAGGAGGTGGCCGGCGGCGGCGGGGGAGCGGCGCACCGCGGACCGGACGGCCGACCGGGTGGCCGACCGGACCGTGGACACGGCAATCCTGGTTGCCCGCACGATGGTTCAGCCCTCCGAGCCTCCGAGCCGACTGTTCGATCACCCTAACACCGGCCCCGGAACCGGCCCGGAGGCCGTCACGGGGCGCGGCTCTTCCGCCGCCGTGCCGGACACCTCCACAATGGGGCGGGTCGATCGCGGAAGTGGGGGAACCGGGGTGGAGTGGCTGCTGGGGATCGGTGGGGCCCTGCTGCTCGGGGTGGTGACCAATCTGGTGTACGACTTCGCCAAGTTCGGCGGCTCACGGCTCGGTTCCCGGGTGCCGGTGCCGCGGGTCCGGCGGGCGAGCCTGACGGCGGCGGCCCGGGCGCACGACGTGCGGGCGGACGGGCTGGCGCCGCTGATCACCTGGTCGGCGACCCGGCCGCTGGCGCCGAGCACGCTGGTGACGGCGCACCGCGGGAGGGTCGAGCGCCCGCACGTGCTGGACGCGGTCGGGTGGGCCGAGGAGGTGGTGCGCCGGAGGGCGGCCGGTGCGGCGGGCCGCACCGCGTACATCTCGCGGCTGACGGTCGATCACGGCGAGCACGGTGGTGCGCGGGTCTGCGAGGTGGACATCGCGGAGAGCGACTACGCGGAGTGCATGGCCACCACCGGGATGGGCCGGGAGGACCCGGAGGCGGCCCGGCTGCTGCACGAGGCGCTGGACCAGGGCCTGACGAGCTTCGTGGCCGTCGCGCCGCCCACGATGGTCAGCGCCTGCGTCGCGGTGCGGGACCGGCTGGGCCGGCTGCTGCTGCTCCGCCGCTCGCTGGCGGTCCACACCTTCCCGGCGCAGTGGACGGTCGGGATCAACGAGACGATGAAGTACCGCGACGAGCCGGGCGCCGCCGAGGACTTCTACGGGCTGGTCCGGCGGGCGCTGGAGGAGGAGTTGGGGCTGCTGCCGGACGACGTCGGGCCGACCGTGATCACCTGGCTGGGCTGGAGCGAGCCGGCCTCCTGCTACACGCTGGTGGCCACCGTCCGGTCCCGGCTGGACGCGGCCGAGATCGACCGCCGCCGCGAGGCCTGCCACAGCACCTTCGAGCACGACATGGCCGTCTGGGTGCCGTTCACCCGCCGGACGGTCTCCGAGCTGATCGAGGGCGGTACCTGCCCGGACGGCTCGCGGCGCTGGTCGTACCTCGCGCCGCTGGTGGCCTGGGAGGCCTGGCGGGCGGCGCAGCAGGAGCGGGCGTAGGCCGGAACTCGCCTCGCCGGGACGGGCGTTCCGCGCGGAGCGGGCACCGTTGCGCGCGGGGAAGTGCGGGGAAGTGCGGGGAAGTGCGGCCCAGGAGGAACCGGCGTGCCGGGCCCGGCCGCCAGGTCAGCCGACGGCGGTGCGCCAGTCCGCCGGCCCGCTCGCCGGGAGGTGCCCGGGCAGGCCCGGGGTCCAGCGCTTCGAGCCGTCCGGCAGTACGGCCAGGGCCTCGATGCCGGGTCGGCGGGCGGCCCAGGCGAGGGCGCGGTCCGGGCCCATGGCGAAGGCGGCGGTGGCCCAGGCGTCGGTGCGGGCGATGCCGGTGCCCGGGGCGCCGACCAGGGTGAGCGAGGCCAGGGCGCAGGCCGGGCGGCCGGTGTGCGGGTCGAGGATGTGCGCGCCGCGCTCGGCGGTGCCGGAGGTGGCAACGGCCAGGTCGTGGCCGGCCAGGACGGCGGCCAGCAGACCCGGTCGCCGGGGGTCGGCGATGCCGATCCGCCACGGTCCGCCGGCGCTCTGCACGTCTCCGCCGCCGCTGACGCAGTACTGCCGGGAGCCGGAGGAGCGCAGCAGGGCGGCCGCCTGCCCGACCGCCCAGCCCTTGACCCAGCCGCTGGGGTCGAGCCGGCCGCCCGGCCGCTCGGTGAAGTAGCCGTCGGTTTCGGCGGCCACCTCCCGGCAGGCGGCCAGCACGGTGCGGACCTCCGGATCGCAGTCGTCCAGGGCGAGTTCGCCCCGGTCGAGGCGGCTGATGTCGCTGTCCGGCCGGTACGTCGAGAACACCGCGTCGATGCGGTGCAGCCGTTCCGCGATCCGTTCCAGCGCGGCCGGGGTCCCGGGGACGGGGTCGCGCACGGTGACCGAGAAGACGGTGCCCATCACGGGCTCGGCGTGGCGCAGCACGGGCGCCTCAGCCCTTGTCCCGGTCGAGGGCGCTCTGCAGGGACCGGACGTAGCCGTCGCTGGTGTACGTCGCGCCGCTGACCACGTCGATCCGGGCGCTCTGCGCGGCTATCGCCTCCTGGTTGAGGACCGGCAGCGCGGAGGTGTTGATCTCGCGGTCGCGCCGTTCGGCGCTCGGGTACTTGACCACGTCGACGGCGGTGATCCTGCTGCCGGCCAGGGTGACCTGGACCTGCACCGGGCCGTAGCGGGTGTTGACGGTGTCCCCGCTGACCTTCCGGGTGGCGCCCGCGGCGGGTGCGGGTGCGGACGCGGAGGCGGAGGCGGAGGGCGCCGGGGCGTTCGACGGTGCCGAGACCTCGGACCCGGTGCCGGAGTCGGTGCTGGAGCCGGCGCCGGTGCCCGGCCCCGAGCCGATCACCGGGGCGGGCCCGGCGGCCTCGTGCGGTTTGAGGGACAGCAGCAGGACCACCCCGGCCGCGGTGGCGGCGCTGGTGACGACGGCTCGGCGCATGGAATGGACGCTCCTCGGGTGCTCGGGTGCTCGGGTGCTCGGGTGCTCGGGTGCTCGGGTGCTCGGGTGCTCGGGGGCGAGCCGAACGGGCTCAGAAGGAAAGGCTTCAGAAGGAGAAGCTCTCGTGGTGGATGCGCCCCGGCCGCACCCCCGCCGCCCGCAGCGCGCGGACGGCCTCCTCGGTCAGGGCGTCCGGGCCGCACAGGTAGACCTCGTGCTCGGCGAGGTCCGGGACCAGCCGGGCCAGCGCGGCCCCGAGGTCGCCGACCTGCTCGCGCGGGCCGAGCAACTCGTGCACCGCCGCGCCGCGCCGCCGGGCGACCTCGGCCAGTTCCGCCCGGAACAGCACGTCCTGCGGCCGCCGGGCCCGCTGGATCAGCGTCAGCTCGCCCGGCAGGGTTTCGAACAGGGCGCGCAGCGGGGTGATCCCCACCCCGGCGCCGAGCAGCAGCACCCGGCGCTGCCGCAGCCCCCGCCCGGTGAACGCCCCGTACGGGCCCTCGGCGCGCACCCGGGTTCCCGGGCGCAGGGCGGCCACCGCGGCGCTGTGCCCGCCGAGGTCCTTGACGGTGAAGCGCAGGAAGTGCGGGTGCGGCGGCGCGGACAGCGAGTACGGGTTGGCGGCCCAGCGCAGCCCGGGCGCCTGGAACTGGAGCCGGAAGAACTGGCCGGGCTCGGCGCGGAGTTCGTCCAGCCGCCGCCCGCGCAGGAACAGCGACACCACCCCGGGGCCCTCCGGCCGTACCTCGGCGACGGTCAGGCCGTGCCGCCGGTCGAGCAGCCACGGCCGCAGCAGCCGGTACCAGCCGAGCAGCGCCGCGGTGCCGAAGTAGAGCGCGTACCAGGCCGCCCGGCCGGGGCCGCCGCCCAGGTCGGCGCCGGTCGCCAGCTGGTGGGCGAAGGCCAGCGCCACCGCGAGGTAGGTCGCCAGGTGCAGGTAGTACCAGGCCTCGTACGGGAGACGGCGGCGCGCGATCCGGGCGGAGACGGCGCCGGTGCCGAGCAGCAGCAGGGTGCCCAGGGTGGCCTTGAGCATCTCGGGGTAGTGGAGGACGATCTCCACGCCCTCGCCGATCGGCCCGCGTCCGTCGGTCAGCGCGTAGCCCTGGACGACCGTCAGCACGTGCACCGTGACCAGGGCCACCGTCCAGCGCCCGCCGAAGGCGTGCCAGCGCGCCAGCCGGTCGGCGCCGACCCCGCGCTCCACCGGCGGCAGCCGGGCCATCAGCAGGAGCAGCACCGGCGCGGCACCGCCGGCCAGCAGCCCGGTGATCCGGCCGGCGCCGGTCAGCCAGCCGTCCGCGCCGACCACGGCCGGGGTGCCCGTCCACCACAGCGCGAGCACGCCGAGCACGCCCGCGGCGATCAGGCCGAGCGCCGCTCGCGGGTCGAGGGCGAACGGCGGACGCGGCGCCGCCCGGTGGCCCGGGCGTTCGGGTGCCCGCCGGGGCCCGGGCCGCGGCTTCGGGGCGGCGGCAGTGGTCATCGGATCCTCCTCGGAGCCCGGCGGCGAGTGCCGCCGAGGCCGTCCACGATCGCACCGCAAGCTCTGAGCGGGCTCTGAACCGGGCCGGCCCCGGCGCCCGCCGGTCAGGGGAAAAGGGCAGGTCAGGGCAAGTGTGTCGGCTTGCGAACCGTTCTCCGGGGTCTCACCGGTTTCTCATCGGGACCGGCCAGGATGACCACCGCGCAGCACCCGACGCGAGGAGCCCCATGGACGAGACCGCCGACCGCCCGGACTGGCGGGTCCTGGTCGTCGACGACGAACCGGACCTGGTCGAGGTGGTCTGCGGAGCCGTCCGCTACGAGGGCTGGCAGGCCCGCGGCGTGACCACCGGCCTGGCCGCCGTCGAGGCCGCCGCGGCCTGGCAGCCGCACGCCGTGGTGCTCGACGTGATGCTGCCCGACCTGGACGGCCTGGAGGTGCTGCGCCGCGTCCACGCCGAGCAGCCCGAGGTGCGGGTGCTCTTCCTGACCGCCCGGGACGCCGTCGAGGAACGGATCGCCGGCATCGCGGCCGGCGGCGACGACTACGTGACCAAGCCGTTCAGCCTGGCCGAGGTGGTGGTCCGGCTGCGCGGACTGCTGCGCCGGGCCGCCCCGCCCGCCGCGGCCGGGCAGCCGCCGCCGCACGCGCTGGTGCTCGGCGACCTCGTGCTGGACGACCGGGCCCGCGAGGTCACCCGGGGTGGGGAGACGGTCGAGCTGAGCCCGACCGAGTACGCGCTGCTCGCCCACCTGATGCGCCATCCCCGGCAGGTGCTCAGCAAGGCGCAGATCCTGGACGCCGTCTGGTCGTACGACTTCGGCGGGCAGGCGCACATCGTGGAGCTGTACATCAGCTACCTGCGCAAGAAGGTGGACGCGGGCCGCAGCCCGATGATCCACACGGTGCGCGGCGCGGGGTACCTGATCAAGGCCGCGACATGAAGCCCTGCACGGGGCGCTCCCGTCCACGGCCGGCCCGCCGCCCGGGCGAACGCCGTCCACGGTTGACCCCCCGTCCGGGCAGACGCCGTCCACGGATGGCCCCCCGCACCCTGCGCGCCCGGCTGATCGCCGGCCTGCTGGTGCTGCTCGTCGCCACCTGCGCCGCCGTCGGCCTCGCCACCACCGCCGCGCTGCGCCACTTCCTGGTCGACCGCCTGGACCAGCAGCTCGCCGAGTCCGGCGGCCGCTACGCCGCGAGCCTGGAGCACACCGGCCACGGCGCCGGCCCCGACACCCGGGCCCAGACCCCCGGCACCCTCGGCGTACGGCTGCTGGGCGGACGGGTCACCGCCGCGGGCGTGGTCGACGGGGACGCCGACGACGTGGACGACCCCGGGAACGAGGACGACCGGGTCGCCTTCGCCCCCGACCGGGAGCACGCCCTGGCCGCCCTGCCCGCCGACGGCCCGGCCCGCACCCTCGACCTCGGCCGGGCCCTCGGCCACTACCGGGTCCGCGCGGTCGCCGGGCGGGACGGCGACGTGCTGGTCAGCGGCCTGCCGCTGCGCCCGGCCGAGGACACCGTCGAGCGGCTGGAGACCCTGGAACTCACCGTCTTCGCGATCTCCGTCGCCGCGGCGGGCGCGGCCGGGGCCGCCTGGGTCGGCTTCTCGCTGCGCCCGCTGCGGCGGGTGGTGGGCATGGCCGAGCGGGTCAGCGCGCTGCCGCTCGCCAGCGGCGAGGTGCTGCTCGCCGAACGCGTGCCGGACGACGACCCGCGCACCGAGGTCGGCCGGGTCGGCGCCGCGCTCAACCGGATGCTCGGGCACGTCGGCGACGCGCTGGCGCGCCGGCACGCGGTGGAGGAGCGGCTGCGCGGCTTCGCCGCCGACGCCAGCCACGAGCTGCGCACCCCGGTCGCGGCGGTCCGCGGCCACGCCGAGCTGGCGCTGCGCCACCCCGGGCCGGTCCCGGCGCCGGTACGGCACTCGCTGGAGCGGATCGACGCCGAGGCGCTGCGGATGGGGGCGATCGTCGAGGACCTGCTGCTGCTCGCCCGGCTGGACGCCGGCCGCCCGCTGGCCGAGGAGGAGGTGGACCTGACCCGGATCGCCCTCGACGCGGTGGCCGACGCCCGCGCCGCCGGGCCGGAGCACCGCTGGCGGCTCGCCCTGCCCGAGGAGCCGGTGCTGGTGCGCGGGGACGAGCACCGGTTGAGCCAGGTGGTGGCGAATCTGCTGGCCAACGCCCGGACCCACACCCCGCCCGGCAGCGAGGTCCGGCTCTGCCTCGAACAGCCGGACGGTCAGGTGGAGTTGAGCGTCACGGACGACGGTCCGGGGATCGCGCCGGAGCTGGCCGACCGGGTCTTCGAGCGCTTCGTCCGGGGTGACCGGGCCCGCTCCCGCGCCACCGGCTCGACCGGGCTCGGTCTGGCGATCGTCCGGGCCGTGGTCGGGGCGCACGGCGGCACGGTGGCGGTGGCGAGCCGGCCCGGCCGCACCGTGTTCACCGTCCGGCTGCCCTGACGGTCGTCGCCGTCGCTGCGGCCGTTGCCGTTCCCGTCGCTGTTGTCACCGCTGTCGCTGTCGCCGCCGTCGTGGTACGGAAGCGCTGCCGGTAGTCGGTCGGCGTGGTGCCGAGGCGGCGGCGGAAGGCGCGCACCAGGGTGTCGACGGTGCCGAAGCCGCAGGCGGTGGCGATGCGGTCGAGCGTCGCGTCGGTGGACTCCAGCCGGTGGCGGGCGAGTTCGACCCGGGCGGACTCGACGTAGGCGCTCGGGGTGGTGCCCAGCTCGGTCTTGAAGATCCGGGTCAGCTGCCGTTCGCCGACGTGGGCGTGGGCCGCGAGGTCCGGGACGGTCAGCGGCCCGGCGAGATTGCGCAGGATGTGGTGGCGCAGCTCCTCGATCCGCCGGGTGGTTGAGACGGGTTCCAGCGGGACGCTGAACTGGCTCTGGCCGCTGGGGCGTTTGAGGTACATGACGAGCTGGCGGGCGACCCGCAGGGCCAGCTCCTCGCCGAAGTCCTCGGCGACCAGCGCGAGCGACAGGTCCAGGCAGGCGCTGATGCCCGCACCCGTCCAGACCTCGCCCTCGCGGATGAAGATCGGGTCCGGATCGACCTCGATCTCCGGGTGCTCCTCGGCGAGTTGGCCGGCCGTGGACCAGTGGGTGGTGGCGCGCCGCCCGTCCAGCAGCCCGGCGGCGGCGAGCAGGTGCGCGCCGACGCAGACGCTGGCCACCCGGCGCGAGCGGGCGGCCAGCGTGCGGACCCGGTCGACCACCGCCGGGTCGGCGAGCGCGCGGACCCGGCGGCTGTCGTCCACCTCGACCGAGCCGGGCACCAGCAGGGTGTCGATCCGGCTCCGGGCGGCCTCGTCGAAGGTGAGGTCGGGCAGGATGCGCACGCCCGCCGCGGTGGTGACCGGCTCCGCCGTCTCGGCGGCGAGGACGACCCGGTAGCCGGTCGCGTCGCCGGTCTCCCGGCGGACCAGCGAGAACACCTCGGGCGGGCCGGTCACGTCGAGCAGGTCGACGCCCTCGAACAGCACGATGACGATCAGCCGTTGCGCAGCGGGTGCGGACACCGCTTCCCTCCTCGTCGTCCCTGCTCGATGTCGGAATCTGCAGGTTAGCCGACATTGCCGACACCCGAGCGCCGCCCGTAGCGTTCTCAGGGCCGGCCGCACCCGCAGTGGCCCGCGAGATCCCCGACTCCCGACCGTGAAGGCGGTAACCCGTGCCCACCACGACCCTGCGCACCCTCAACGGCCTCGACGAGAAGCCCGCCGTGATCGGCGACTCGACCCTGATCATGATCGACTACCAGAACACCTATGTGCGCGGCGTGATGGAACTGGAGGGCTGGCAGGAAGCGCTGGACGCCGGCGCCGACCTGCTCGCCCGGGCCCGGGAGGCCGGCTCCACCGTGATCCACGTGATCAACGACGGTGGCGAGGGCACCCCGTACGACATCCGGGCCGAGATCGGGCGGATCCACCCGAGCGTGGCCCCGGCCGAGGGCGAGCGGGTGGTGGTCAAGCAGGCCCCGGACGCCTTCGTCGGCACCGACCTGGGCGAACTGCTCGACGCGGCCGGCCACCGGGACGTCGTCGTCGCCGGATTCATGACCCACATGTGCGTCGCCTTCACCACGGCCGGCGCCTTCCTGCGCGGCAACCGCCCGACCGTCGTGGCCGCCGCCTGCGCCACCCGCCCGCTGGAGTCGGCCGGCACCGGGCTGACGGCCGCCCAGGTCCACCGCGCCGCGCTGGCGACGATCGGCGACCTGTACGGCGTGGTGGTGGAGTCCCCGGCCGACCTCGGCTGAGCCCGGGCGGGATCCGGGGCGGATTCGGCGCGGGCCCTCGGCGGGCCCGGGCGGAGCCTCGGCCGGACCGCCCGCCGAAGCGGTCCACCGTGGCGGTCCGCCGTGATGGTCCGGGGCGTCGAGGGCGCCCGGAAACGCCACCGATCCGCCCCCGCCTCGTTGACCAGTCCGCGCACGGTGTCGGCGGAGGGCGGGGAACGGGCATGGCGGGGAACGGGGCGGCGGCCGTGGGCGGCCCGCCGGAGCTGGCGGAGTCGTACCGGGTCTGCGAGCAGGAGGTGGCCGGCCACCAGGCCTCGCTGCGGGCGATCAGCGACACACTGCCGCCCGAGGTGCGGCCGTACTTCCACGCCGTCAACGGCTTCGCCTCCCGGTCCGACCGGATCGCCGACGACGCCGACATCCCTGACGCCGACGCCCGCGACACCGGTGCCCGCGACGGCGAGGCTCAGGCCGCTCCCGCCGAGCGGCTGCGCCGGTTCGCCCGCTGGCGGGACGAGACCCTGGCCGAACTGGCGGCCGGCCGCAGCGAGCACCCGCTGCGCCGGGCCTTCATGGACACCGTGCGCCGGTGGGAGCTGGACCCGGCGCTGGTCGAGGAGTTCCTGGACGCCACCCGGGCCGACGGGGCCCACCCTCCGGTCTTCGAGACCCGTGCGGACCAGCGCCGCCACCTGCGCGGCGTCGCGGGGACGATCACCGAGCTGTGGGCCCCGCTGCTGGGGGCGCGGGGCCCGCGGGCGGCGGAGGCGCTGTCCGCGCTGGGGGAGGCCTGCCAGCTGGCCGACATCCTGGAGGACCTCCCGCTCGACCTCGCGGCCGGCCGCTGCTACCTGCCGCAGCAGGAGCTGCGCCGGCTCGGCCTGACCGTCGCCGACCTCGGCCGACCCGATCCCGGGGGACGCCACCGGGCCGCCCTGGACACGCTGGTCGAGGGTCAGCAGGCACAGCTGCACCGGCTGTTGGAGCAGGCCCTGCCCGTCACCTGGCTCGCCGCCCCCGGCTGCCGCCCGTTCCTGCACACCCTGCTGCTCGGCGCCCAGCTGCAGTACGACGAAGTGACCCTGGCGCGCTCGCGTGTCCTGTCCGAGGGCCTCACTCCGCTGAGCTCCGACGGCGCCACTCCCGGCCGTCGCGCCCGGCCCGTGCCCGCCGAGGGGGCGCCCGCCCACGTCGCCGTGATCATGGACGGCAACCGCCGCTGGGCCGAGGCCCGCCGACTGCCCGCCCGGCACGGCCACCAGGCGGGGCAGCGGGCCGCCCTGCGCCTGGTCAACGCGGCGCTGCGGCTGGGCATCCGCCACCTGAGCCTGTACGCGTTCTCCACCGAGAACTGGGACCGCCCGCCCGAGGAGCTGACCGCGCTGTTCGACTCGCTGGCCGACGGCCTCACCCGCGGCGCGGAGGGCCTGCACGCGCTCGGGGTGCGGATCCGGTGGTGCGGTCGGCGGGACCGGGTGGACGAGTCGCTGGCCTCCGCGATCGCGCTGGTGGAGAGCATGACGTCCAACAACGGCACGCTGACCCTGACGGTCTGCGTGGACTACGGCGGACGGGAGGAACTGGCCGCCGCGGCCCGGGGCCTGGCCGCCGAGGCGGTGGCCGGGAGGATCCGTCCGGAGGCGATCGGCCCGGCCGACCTCGCCCGGCACCTGTACCTTCCGGACCTCCCGGACGTCGACCTGCTGATCCGCACCTCGGGGGAGCAGCGGATCAGCAACTTCCTGCCCTGGCAACTCGCCTACGCCGAGCTGCTGTTCGACCCCGCGCCGTGGCCCGACTACGACCTGGCCCGGCTGCGCGGTGCCGTCCGCGCCTACGCGGCCCGCGAGCGCCGCTTCGGCGGGGGCGTGCCCGCCCAGTCCCGGCAGTCGCAGCAACCCGGGCAGTCGCAGCAACCCGGGCGACCGCAGCCGTCGGGGCAACCGCAGCCGTCCGCGCCGTCCGCGCCGTCCCAACGGTCCCAGCAGTCCCGGAAGCCCCCTACGAGTGCTGCTCCTGCGCTGCCGCCGGGGGAGGAGGGGTGTACGTTCCCTGGGCCGTGACGTACGCCAGCACCGTGTCCACGGTCACGGGGTGCGCGCCGAAGTTCGCGGTGTACGCGTCCACCGCCTCCTGGGTGGGGCGCAGCGGCACCCCGGTGAGCCGGACCTTGATCGGGTGCCCGGCCGGTACCGGATCGGCGGTCAGCTTGCCCTCCGTGAGGCCGCAGCGAAAGGCCGAGCGGTGCCCCATCTCCGCCCCGCCGACCTCGCACCGGCCGGAACCCAGGCCGTCCTTGATCGCGCCGGCCAGGTTCACCACCCGGTAGTCGCCCCGGGAGGTGCGGACGGACACCCCGCCGTCCAGTGCCCCGTCGCCGTGCGCCTTCGGCGGGTTCGCGAGGGACGGGTCGCCCACGGCCGAGCGGATCGGCAGGTGGACGGCCGGGCCGTGGCGGTCCATCACCATGCGGGCCGGGGCGACGACGTCCACCATCGCGTGGAAGCGGTCCAGCTGGGCCTGTGCCTCGGGGGTCCAGCGCACCTCGACCCAGCCGTTGGAGAGCGTTCCCAGGCTTCCGGAGCGGTCGGCGCCGCCGTCAACGGCACCGGCCGCCGTCCCGGTGAGCCACCCCAGTAGCGGGGCGCCCAGCGCCGCGCCCAGCAGCGAACGCCGCGTCGTGCTCATCGTCCCGAACCGTCCTTCCCGGGCCGTCCAGCACGGCCATGGGACGGATCATCCGTCCACCGACCGTCTCCGAGGCCATTCCGGAGAACGAAACCACTCGCACGGGGGGAGCGGGACGCAGCCACGGGTGGTCCGTTCGGGGACATGAGCCCCCCGGGACGGCTGCCCGCCGGGTGTCCGGTCCGGCAGCCGGGCACTCCGTGCGGTCCCGGCCGTTCGCGTACCCCCGCCGTACCGCCCCCACCCTGAGTTGAACGTGTTCAAAGTCGTGCGCCATGATGAGGGCCGCGAGGACACCCCACCGCGGCCTGCGGCGGAAGGCGGTCCCGTGCTGCCCCGTCACGCTCCGAACCCCCCTACCCGACCCCGGAGTCGACCGTGCGACACCTGCTGCAACGCCACCCCTTCGCGATGCGCACCCACTTCGCGCACTCGCTCGTCCTCACCTACGCCCTGCCGCCCCGGCTGCTCGCCCCGCTGGTGCCGCCCGGCCTCGCCCTCGACACCTACACCGACCCCGACGGCACCGAGCACGGCTTCGTCGCCGCCGCCGTCGTGGACACCCGGGCACTGCGCCCGGCCGCGCTGCCCGCCCGCCTCGGCCGGGACTTCATCCTGACCGGCTACCGGGTCTTCACCCGCTTCCCGACCCCCGGCGGCCGCACCATGCGCGGCCTGCGCATCCTGCGCTCGGACACCGACAGCCGGATGATGGCGCTCGGCGGCAACGCCTTCTCCCGCTACCACTACCGGCACGCCCGGATCGGCACCCGGGTGGTCGGCGACACCCTGGAGTTCAAGGTGGTCAGCGGCGACGGCCGCGCCGACCTGCACGTGCGCGCCGACCTCGGCGGCGCCCCCGCCGCCCTCCCGCCGGGCAGCCCGTTCGCGGACGCCCGGGCCGCGCGGCGCTTCGCCGGCCCGCTGCCCTACACCTTCGAGTACGAGCCGCAGACCCGCTCGATGATCGTGGTCAAGGCCACCCGCGCCCACTGGGACCCGGTCCCGGTGGCCGTCGAGGTGCCCCGGCTCACCTTCTTCGACCACGGCCCGCTGGCCGGCAGCCGGCCCCTGCTCGCCAACGCCTTCCACGTCGCCGGCCTCGACTACGGCTGGCACGCCGGAGAGCGCCGCCACCTCACCGGAGCCGCCCGATGACCGCCCCCGCCCCGGCCGGGCCCGGCCGGTCCGCCCCCGGCCCGTCCGCCGCCCGCCCGTTCGCCGTCGGCCCGTTCGCCGCCTGCTCCGCCGTCCTGTGCCCGTCCACGGCCCGGCCCGACGGCCCCCGCCCGTCCGGCGTGCGCGAGGTCGTCCGCTACAACTGGCCGATGTACGCCGCCGGCGCGCTCACCGTCGCCGTCGGCGGGGCGCTGGCCGGCCGGCTGCCGGGCCCCGCCGCCGTGCTCGCCCGGACGGTCGCCGCCACCGCCGCCGGATACCTCGCCGTCAGCACCCTCGCCACCTGGTGCGTCTACGACCGCTCCGCACTCCACCGCTACGACTGGCTGCCGGAGCTGCTGCCCGACGGCCCCGGCGACCACCTGGTGATCAGCACCGGCCTGGACGAGGCCAGCCGCCCGATCGCCGCCCGCCACCCCGGTGCCCGCGGACGGCTCGCCGACCTGTACGACCCCGCGCTGACCGCGAGCGGCTCGATCCGCCGCGCCCGCCGCCACGCCCCGCCCGCCCCCGGCGGGATCCCGGCCCGCCCGGACGCCCTGCCCGCGGCGACCGGCGCCCTGGACACCGTGTTCGCCGTCTTCGCCGCCCACGAGCTGCGCCGGCCCGCCGACCGCACCGCCCTGTTCG
Source organism: Kitasatospora sp. NPDC048715 (assembly GCF_043198905.1). Lineage (NCBI taxonomy): Bacteria > Bacillati > Actinomycetota > Actinomycetes > Kitasatosporales > Streptomycetaceae > Kitasatospora > Kitasatospora sp. NPDC048715. Next base: position 28,845 of record NZ_JBICVH010000029.1, read on the forward strand.
CCGAGGCCGCCCGCAGCCTGTGCCCCGGCGGCACCCTGCTGCTGGTCGAGCACCTGCGGGACGCCGCCAACACGGCCGTCTACGGTCCCGGCGCCTGGCACTTCCTGCCCCGCGCCACCTGGCTGCGGCACGCCGCCGAGGCGGGCCTGCATCCGGCCGCCGAGCGCCGGATCGCCGGCCTGGTCACCGCCTTCGCCTTCCGGAAGGCCGCGTCATGACCGGGCTGGTCACCCTGGAGGCCCAGCTGCGCCTGGTCGGCGCCGCCCTCGTGACCCTCGGCCTGGTCCACGCGGTGCTGCCCCGCGCCATCGGCTGGCCCGCCGACCTGTCCGGCACCACCCTGCTGACCCGGCAGGTCTCCTACGCCCACCTCTTCTTCATCGGCCTCGCCTGCGCCCTGCTCGGCCTGCTCCCGCTCTGCCTGGCCCCCGACCTGCTGGCGGGCGGCCGGCTCGGCACCGCCCTGCTGGCGGGCCAGACGCTCTTCTGGGGCCTGCGCTGGCTCTTCGAGTTCGCCTACTTCTCGCCCCGGCTGTGGCGCGGAGACCGCCTGCGCACCGTCGCCCACCTCGGCCTCAGCGTGCTGTGGACCTGGGTGACGGCGGTCTTCGCCGGAGCCCTCTGGCACACGGTCTAGGATCAGTCGCGACCCCAGGAGCCCACACACCCCTCAAGGATCATGCGGTGACCGTTGCTTTCCCCCGTGCTCGCGCCGTGCGGTCGGCCCTGTCGGCCGGCGCCGTCCTGCTGGCGGCCACCTCCTGCTCCGGTTCGTCCGACGCGGCGCTGACCAGCGCCCAGGCCAAGCAGAAGACCGACCAGTACTTCTCCGAGACCTTCCTGGCCTTCCCGAAGCCGATCTCGCCGGTGGTCGACCGCGACGGCGAGGAGAAGTGCTTCAAGAAGGGTGCCCCCTCGGAGCCGGACGGCCGGGTGAAGGCCGTCACCTACCGCTTCCTGCGGGACATTCCGGCCGATCACCACGACACGATCTTCGACGCCTTCCGCGGCCACCTCGTCGTGGCCGGGTTCCGGGTCACCGACAGCAGGCCCGGTGTGATCGTCCTCACCAACCCGGACAACGGCTTCAAGGCCTCCATCTCGGACGGCGACAACTGGCCGGCCACGTTGAAGGTCGGTTTCGAGTCCCCCTGCGTCTCGCCCGACGGGGCCAAGGCTGCCACCGGCTGAGCACGCCGGCACCTCCCCGCCCGGTACCGCCGCTCCGCGGGGCCCGTCCCGTCAGACGTTCGCCGGCAGGGCCGGCGCGCGGCGCGGCTGGGGCGGGAGGGCGAGGGTGAGGGCCTCGCGGGAGGCGGTCGGGAGGGCGAGGGCGGAGGCGGTCTCGGCGGGGAGCGGCTGCAGGCCGAGCAGGGCGGTGGTCAGCCGGGTGGTGGCGCGGTGCCAGTCGGGGATCCGCCGGAGCATGGCGTGGCCGCTGCCGGTGACGGTGTATCCGCAGACCCTGGCGCCCGCGGCGCGGCTGCGGGCGGCGAAGGCGCGGGTGTCGGCGGGCGGGGTGACGGTGTCGCGGTCGCCGTGCAGCATCAGCACGTCGCGTCCGGCGAGCTGCTCGCACGGGTCCTCGGCCGGGCACCACGGTGCGAGGGCGACCAGGCCGGTGACGGACGGGTGCCCGCCGGCCCGGAGCGCGGCGCGCCCGCCCATCGAGTGGCCGACCAGCACCGTCGGCACCGGCCCGAGCAGCGCGGTCAGTTCGTCGAGCGCGGCGGTCGCGTCCTGTGCGGCGTCGGCCCGTTCGCCGTTCCAGCCGCGGTGGCGGTAGCGGACGGTCCCGATGGCGACGCCGGCGTCCGCGGTCGCCCTGGTGAGCCCGCGCAGGAAGCCGTGCATCCGCAGCAGCGGGAGGTTGAGGCGTCCGGGCCGGGAGAAGTTGTGCTCCTCGCCGCCGTGCAGCACCAGGACGGCGGCCCGGGCCGCGTCCGGCCGGACCTGCCAGTGCAGCGCCCGGTGGCCCACCGCGCGCTCCGCCGCCGTACCGCTCACTGCCGCACCGTCCCGTCCGTCCCGCCCGTGGCCCGTCCCCCGGACCGCCACTGTACGCGTGCGGACGGCCGGACCGTTCACCCGAGGGAACCATCCCGGACACCGGGCGCGCGCGGCCGGAGCGGGCGCCTGCTATTCACGAAGGGTGGGGGGCCGCAAGCGCCCGCTCGTGGCGCCGTGTCACCGAGTGGAGGACTCCGTGGCTCAGCAGCTCGCTCTGTCCGTCGACTTCGGGTCGGGCTTCACCCAGGCCTGGTCCAAGATCGCCAAGGTCATCCCGCAGTTCATCGCCTTCCTGGTGATCCTGTTCATCGGCTGGATCGTGGCCAAGGCCATCGCCAAGGTCCTCGACCGGGTGATGCGCAGGCTCGGCTCGGAACGGGTCGCCGAGCGGTCCGGGATGGCCGCCCGGCTGGCCGGCTCCAAGTACGACATGACCGGCATCGTCTGCAAGGTCGTCTACTACATCGTCCTGCTGATGGCCCTGCAGCTGGCGTTCGGAGTCTTCGGCCCGAACCCGATCAGCGTGATGATCCACAGCATCGTCGCCTGGCTGCCCAGGGCCATCGTCGCCGTCGTGATCCTGGTGGTCGCGATGGCCATCGCCAACGGCGTGCGGGACATCGTGGGCAACTCGCTGTCCGGAGCCTCGTACGGCCGGGTGGTCGCCACCGCGGTCTGGGCGTTCATCGTCGGCCTCGGTGTGATCGCCGCGCTGGGCCAGGTCGGGATCGCCACCGCGATCACGACCCCGGTGCTGATCGCCGTGCTCGCCACCATCGCCGGCGTGCTGGTGGTCGGCGTCGGCGGCGGCCTGATCCTGCCGATGCGCCAGCGCTGGGAGCGGTGGCTGGACGGCGCCGAACGGGAGACCGCCCGGCTGCGCGGCAGCGCCTACCAGGCCGGCCGCTCCGACGCGCTGTCCAACCAGCCGGTCCGGCCGACCACCCAGACCGGTCCGGGCACCCCGCCCGCGCCGGGCATCGAGGGCGACCAGAACCGGTAGCCGCCACCACCGGACGCCGGGCAGGGCCTGCCGGGGCTCAGACCTCCAGCAGGCCCTGCTCGCGCACCAGCCAGCAGATCGCGGTGAGCCGCATGACGGCGTAGTCGTAGCCGACCGGCTCCCGCCAGCCGATCTCGTCGAGCGCGTCGACGAAGCCCAGCGCGTAGTCCGACAGCTCCTCACGGTCCAGGGGCCGGGGCGCCAGCTCCGGTCCCTGCGCGTACAGCAGCTCCCGCAGCATCGCCGCGTGCTGGTCGACCGCCGCGACGAAACCGGGCTCGAAGGCGAACTCGGCCAGGCGGGGCGTGAAGGCCGTCACGATGCCGGGCAGCGGACAGCCGGCCGGCTCGTCGGGGGAGCGCCGGAAGGAATCGTCGGAGGTGGCGAACATCCGTCCACGTTAGGCGAGCCCCGGAGCCGGAACGGACGCCCGTGACGGTTCCGTGCTGAGACCTTGGCCACCCCGCCCGCGCCACCGCCCGCCGCGGCGACGGTCCGTGTCCCGTCCGGTTCGCTCTGCCGATCACGGGGTGCTCCGTACCAGAATGGCCGGCATGGACCTCCGCATCTTCACCGAACCCCAGCAGGGCGCGAGCTACGACACCCTCCTCAAGGTGGCCCGCACCGCCGAGGAGCTCGGGGCCTTCAGCGCCTTCTTCCGCTCCGACCACTACCTGAAGATGGGCGACGTCGACGGCCTGCCCGGGCCCACCGACGCCTGGATCACCCTGGCCGGCCTCGCCCGCGACACCAGCACCATCCGCCTGGGCACGCTGATGACCGCCGCCACCTTCCGGCTGCCCGGCGTCACCGCGATCCAGGTCGCCCAGGTGGACGCGATGAGCGGCGGCCGGGTCGAGTTCGGCCTCGGCGCCGGCTGGTACGAGGCCGAGCACACCGCGTACGGCATCCCCTTCCCGAAGGAGAAGTTCGGTCGGCTGGAGGAGCAGCTGGCGATCATCACCGGGCTGTGGCGGACCAAGCTCGGCGACACCTTCGACTTCGCCGGCGAGTACTACACGCTGACCGACTCGCCCGCGCTGCCCAAGCCCGTCCAGGAGCACATCCCGGTGCTGGTCGGCGGGCACGGCCCCCGGCGGACCCCGGCCCTGGCCGCCCGCTTCGCCGACGAGTTCAACGTGCCGTTCGCCTCGGTGGACGACACCGCCGCCCAGTTCGGCCGGGTCCGCGCCGCCGTCGAGCACGCCGGGCGCGCGGCCGACGAGCTGGTCTACTCCAGCGCCCTGGTCGCCTGCGTCGGCCGGGACGACGCCGAGGTCGCCCGCCGCGCCGCCGTGATCGGCCGCGACGTCGACGAGCTCAAGGAGAACGGGCTGGCCGGCACCCCGGACGAGGTCGCCGAGAAGATCGGCCGGTACGCGGCCGTCGGCAGCGAGCGGATCTACCTCCAGATCCTCGACCTGGACGACCTCGACCACCTGGAGCTGATCGCCTCCCGGATCGCCCCGCAGCTCGCCTGAGGCGCGCCCGGGCCCGCCGGCGGCCCGGACGCCCGGCGGCCCGGACCCGGCCGGGGTCGTCCGTACCCGCCCCGACCTCCGCCCTTTACTCGTTCTTGGGAATGCGCCATGCTCCTTGGACGGGAACGGCGGGGGGAGACCGGGTGAGCGGGACGAGAGCGGTGCGGACGGCGGCGGCGCCGAGGGTGCCGCCGCCGCGCACCGCCGGGGAGCGCGTCGTCCTGCCCGCGCCGCACGACCCGCCCGCCCGGCACGAGCTGCGCGGGCCCGGGCCGGCGGTCCTGCGCTACCCCGCCGGGGACCTGCTGGTCGTCACCGGCCTGCCCGGCAGCGGCAAGAGCACCCTGATGCGCCGCTGCGTCCGCGCCCCGCTGATCGACTCCCAGCTGGTCCGAGAGGAGTACGCGGCCAGGCTGCCCGGCCGCCTGCCGTACGCGCTCTACCGCCCGCTGGCCCGGCTCGCCCACTACCGGCGGCTGCGCCGCGCCGTCCTGGACGGCGGGCCGCTCGCCGTGCACGACTGCGGCACCCAGCCCTGGGTGCGGGCCTGGCTGGTCCGCGCCGCCGCCCGGCAGGGCCGCCGGGTGCACCTGCTGCTGCTCGACGCCGACCCGGCCGAGGCCCTGGACGGGCAGCGGCGGCGCCGGCGCGGCGTCTCGCGCTACGCCTTCGCCCGGCACCTGGCCGCGGTCGCCCGGCTGCGCCACCGGATCCTGGAGGCCGGCCGGCTGCCGGCCGGCTGTGCGTCGGCCGTGGTACTCGACCGGGCCGCCGCGCGCGCCCTGCGGGAGATCGACTTCACGGCGTCGTAGTCTCGGCGAGTCCGCGCCGGGCGCCGGCGGGTCCGGCCGGAGCAGGCCCGGCACGCGGCCGAGACCACGTCAACTCCCCCGTCAGGAGCGCTGATGCGCCGTACTGCCCGGGTGCGCTCGCGTGCCCCCCGCCTGTTCCCCTGCGCTGCCGCGCTGGTCGCCGCGGCCGGCCTGAGCCAGTTCGCCGCTCCGGCCGCACACCGCGCCACCGCGGCTCCGGCCGCCGCGGTGGCCGGGTGCGCGGACGGCGGCGCCGATGCGGCCGGGGCGGCCGGTGCCGCCGCCCGGCGGCCCGCCGGCAGCCGGCCGGGCGGGGACCCGAACGCGGTCGGCGCCGGGCAGGCCCGGGCGATGCAGGCCGACCTCGACCGGCGGCTCGCCGAACTGGGCGCCGGCCGGCGCCGGGCCGCCGCCCCGACCACCGTCCCGGTGTTCTTCCACGTGATCCACGACGGCGCCGCCGGACGGCTGGACCGGGCCGCCGTCACCGGCCAGATCGACCACCTCAACGAGAGCTACGGCGGCCGGGGGCAGGGCAACGCCGCGAGCCCGTTCCACTTCGAGCTGGTCGGCGCCGACTGGACCGACAACCCGTCCTGGTACACCGGCATGACCCCGGGCTCGTCGGCCGAGCAGGACATGAAGACCGCCCTGCGCAAGGGCGACCAGGGCGCCCTCAACCTCTACACGGCCCGTCTCGGCGACTCCCTGCTCGGCTGGTCGACGTTCCCGGACGCGTACCGGACGAACCCGACCGACGACGGTGTGGTGGTGCTCGACGCCTCCCTGCCCGGCGGCGCCGCCACCCACTACGACGAGGGCGACACCGCGACCCACGAGATCGGCCACTGGCTCGGCCTCTTCCACACCTTCCAGGGCGGCTGCCGGGCCCCGGGCGACTACGTGGACGACACCCCGCCCGAGCGCACCGCCGCCTCCGGCTGCCCCGAGGGCCGCGACACCTGCGCCGGCCCCGGGCTCGACCCGATCCACAACTTCATGGACTACAGCTACGACTCCTGCATGACCGGGTTCACCCGGGGGCAGGTCCAGCGGATGGCCAACGCCTGGGCCGCCTACCGGAGTTGAGCGGAGGCGGCGCGGCAGGACGGCACGGGGCTCAGCAGAACACCACGAGGTAGAGCAGCGTCCGGCCGCCGGAGGCGCGGAACTCGTAGGCCAGGTGGTCCAGCTCGCAGGCCTCCCGCCAGACGGCCGGACGCTCCTCGGGGGTGAGCAGGGCGGGCACGAAGACCCCCGGGGAGACCTCCTCCAGCTCGCCCCGCAGACCCAGCGTCATCTCGTCCGCGCCGACCGCCAGCCGCTTCGCCAACCGCCGGTCCACCGGGCCGCGGGCGAGCCGCCAGTAGCGCCCCCCGGCGTCCACGAAGCCGCCCGACGCGAGCGGGTCGTCGAGATTCCGGCACTGGCGCTCCTCCTGCGACGGCAGGGCGGCAAGGACGTCGGCGAAGCCGCCCGTGCGGCGGCGGGGCTTGCTCGGCATCCGGGCATCCTCCCAGGCCTGGAACCCCGGCCGCGATCGAATTGAATGCGGCGGGTCGCTTTCGGCGTGGCAATACCGAGCGTTTGTCCGATTTGATCTATGTTCGGAGGGTCGGGACCGATCAGGAGCAACCGAAGGAGCAAGGCCATGAGTGCCAATCCCCGGATCGTCGTCGGCGTGGACGGCTCGCCCGCCTCGGAGCAGGCGCTGCGCTGGGCGATCGACTACGCGCGGGCCGTCGGCGGGACGGTCCACGCGATCGCCGCCTGGGAGTACCCGGCCTTCTACGGGTGGGCCGGGCAGGGCGTGCCGACCGTCGAGGCCTTCAACCCCGAGGAGCTCGCCGGGAAGACCCTCAGCGAGACCATCGCCAAGGTGGCCGGCGACGACGCCGGCGTCGCGATCGCCGAGAGCGTGATGCCCGGCAACGCCGCCCAGGCGCTGCTGGAGGCCGCCAAGGGCGCCGCGCTGCTCGTCGTCGGCAGCCGCGGCCTGGGCGGCTTCTCCGGCGTGCTGCTCGGCTCGGTCAGCCGCCACCTCACCGAGCACGCGCCCTGCCCGGTGGTCGTGGTGCGCGAGGGCCAGGCCGCCCCGGGGCAGTCGGCGTAACGCACCGGGGCCGGTGTCCCGCCGGGCCGCCGCGCGGACCAGAATGGAGACATGCCAGAAGGTGACTCCGTCTACCGCGTGGCGGCCCACTTGCGCGAGGCCCTCGCCGGACAGCCGCTGACCAGCGCCGACCTGCGGGTGCCCGCGCACGCCACCGCCGACCTCACCGGCCGCCGGGTGCTGGAGGTCGCCCCGCGCGGCAAGCACCTGCTCACCCGCCTCGAAGGCGGCCTCACCCTGCACACCCACCTGCGGATGGACGGCCGCTGGGAGGTCTACCGCCCCGGCGAGCGGTGGACCGGCGGCCCCGACCGGCAGATCCGCGCCGTCCTCGGCACCGACCGGGGCACCGCCGTCGGCTACCGGCTGCCCGTCGTCGAACTGCTGCGCACCGCCGACGAACGGCGGATCGTCGGCCACCTCGGCCCCGACCTGCTCGGCCCCGACTGGGACGCGGTCGAGGCCGTCCGCCGGCTCCTCGCCCACCCGGGCCGCCCGGTCGTCGAGGCCCTGCTCGACCAGCGCAACCTCGCCGGGATCGGCAACGTCTACGCCAACGAGCTGTGCTTCGTCGCGGGCGTCACCCCCTGGACCGAGGTCGGCGAACTCCCGCACCCCGACCGGCTGGTGGAGCGCGCCCGGCAGATGCTGGAGGCCAACAAGCTGCGCCCCGGCCACATCACCACCGGCGACACCCGGCCCGGCTACCAGCACTGGGTGTACGGCCGGGCCGGACGGCCCTGCCCGCGCTGCGTGACCCCCGTGGTCGCCGGCCGCCAGGGCTCGCCGCCGCGCGACCGGGCGGTCTTCTGGTGCCCCTATTGCCAGCGCGGCCCGGCCCCGGAGGTCACGGCCGCTCGACCAGCGCGGGGTGGCGCGGGTCGTCCACCCGGACGGTGACGTCGGCGGCCTCGGCGGGGACGGTCTGCGCCTCGTAGCGGGCGAAGGCGGGCAGCGTCCACTGCTGGTCGGCCGGGGTGCGGCGGGCCAGCGCGGCCGGACCGAGCGCCAGGTGGACGGACAGCTCCAGCGGCAGCCAGCGGCCGAGCAGCAGCGCGCCGTCCAGCAACAGCACGCCGCCGGGCGGGAGTTCGGTGTACGGGGCGCGGGTCGAGCGGTCGGTGACCGGGTCGCGCAGCGAGGGCAGGACACGGCCGCTGCCGCCCGGCTCCAAGGGGTCGAGCACCTCGCGCGCCAGGGCGCCGTCGTCCAGCCAGAGGTCGTGGAAGGCGTCCGCGTCCTGGTGGCCGTACTCCAGCCGGACCGAGGCCGGACGCAGGAAGCCGGAGGCCGAGACCCGCAGCGTCGGGTGGCCGCGCAGCCGCAGCGGCTCCACCAGCGCGTCGGCGAGCGCCTCGGGGCGGGCCGCCGCCGCGCCGTCCACGGCCACCCGCAGGCGCCGGTCGCGGGCGCCGGGCAGGGCGGCGATGCGGTCGGCGAGCAGCTCGGCCAGCTTCTCGGGGGAGATCGGGCGTACCTGCATCGGGCCCTCCTGCCGGGTCGTCGGGACGTTCAGTGTCGTCGGGTCGTCGGGACGTTCAGTGTCATCGGGACGTTCAGTTCAGCGGAAGGGCGTGCAGGACGTCGTCGTGGCCCGCGTAGAGGCGGGTTCCGTCGTACTGGTGGGTCGCGTCGGTGGCGAGGGTCCAGACGTCCTTGCCCGGACCGGAGTCGTGGAAGGTCCACCCCAGCTCGCCGGTCGCCGGGTGGATCGCGCTGACCCCGCCGACCGACGTACCCGGGACGAACAGCGTGCCGTTGGCGACCAGCGGACGGCTGCGGCGGTCCAGCGGGAACGGCAGCCGGCAGGACCACAGCTCGGCGCCGTTGGACACGTCGAGGCAGCTGACGACGCCCTGGTCCCACGGGATGTACACCCGGGTGTTCTGCGCGACGGGCGGCAGCGCCCGCCAGGACTCACGCCGGTGGGGCGAGTGGGTCCAGCCCGGCTCGCCGGTGGGGAGCAGCATGCGCACGCCGCCGTTGCCGTCGGGGACGTAGACGCCCGTCGCGCCGGTGACGCACCAGCGCAGGTCCTCCTCGCCGGGGGCGGTCCACAGCTCGCGGCCGGTGGCGGCGGCCCGGGCCACCAGCTCGGTGCGGCCGTCGACGAATCGGATGCAGGCGAGGAGGCTGCCCCCGCCGAAGGTGGCGGGCGTGACGGGCTGCTCCGTCCGCTCGGTGCGGACGGACCAGAGCAGGGCGCGGTCGATGACCCGCAGGGCGAAGAGGCGGTTGTCCGTCGAACTGCCGTCGGCCCGCGGGTGGCCCCAGGAGTAGCCGTAGAGGATGCCGGGGTCGCGGTCGTAGCCGGCGAGGCGGACCTGCCCCTGCAGTTCGTCGGGCAGCGGCAGGCTCCAGTCGGCGGCGGGGTCGGTGAAGTGGCGGGCTTCGAGGTGGCCCTGGTAGGTGGCGGTGAAGAGGTGGTCGGGCCCGACCACCACCTTGCCGAGCATGTCGAGGTCGCTGGGCCAGCTGCGGTTGGTCGGCGGGTCGAAGACCAGGAGCCGGGCGGCGGTGCCCTTCGCCGGGTCGAGGACCTGCAGACCCTTCCGGGAGAGGAAGACGGGGCGGCGGGGCGGGTCGGTCAGCCGCTCCGGGGTCATCGCCTCCGGTCCGCGGTAGGTCCAGAGCGGCGTCGGGCCGGACAGCGCGGTCGGCGGCGGCCCGGTCGGCCCCGGCGTGGGACGGGCCCCGCTGCCACCCGAACGGCCGAGCGCCCAGGCGGCCCCGCCCGCTGCTAGCGCCCCGGCCCCGAGCAGCAGCCGGCGCCGGCTCGGCCCGGTGCGCTCCCCGCCGCCCGCGATCACGTCCTCGGTGGCCCCGCCGCCGTCCGTCTCCTCGTCCCACTGCCACGACGTTCCGCGCGCGGGCCCCCCGGACGACGACTGCATACGGCTCTCGCTTCCCCACCGGCGGCCCCACGCCGCCACCCGTCCGGAGAATATCGAACAGTCCCCGAACCGTCCGAAACCGCCGCAACGCTCGTACGAGGGCTCGTACTAGGCTGTGGCACACAGAGTGAGGCCCGCTCAGCAGCCCAGGGGAGGTACGCCGTGACGGCCGAGTCGATCGCACCCGAGTGGATGCACCGGCAGATCACCAGTGAGCAGTACGACTCCTGGACCGAGGAGCAGTGCGCGGGCATCGAGATCGTCGACGGGATGGTGGTCGTGTCCCCAAGCGCTTCCAAGCGGCACAACCGGCTCGCCCGGCTCCTGGCGAACGCCTTGGACGACGCGGGCGGCGTCGAATGGAACGCCGACACCGACTTCGACGTCCGGCTTCAGGACGTGCCGCTGAACAACCGCCGGCCGGACGTGGTGGTCTACCGCGCGGACACCATCGACGAGTCGCCGACCAGGCCCGACCACGTCCTGCTGGTGGTCGAGGTGGTCTCGCCGGGCTCGGAGACCACCGATCGGACGGTCGAGCCGGACCAGTACGCCGAGGCGGGCATCCCGTTCTACTGGCGGGTCGAGCAGGCCGCCGGCCGCGTGCCGATCGTCCACACCTACGTGCTGGACGAGGCCGAGGCCGCGTACCGGCCGGGGGAACCGTTCACCGGGCTGGTCAAGGTCGCGGTGCCGTACCCCGCGACGGTGGACCTCTCGGGACTCTGAGCCGCCCGGCCTCAGTCCGGCGGGTGGTCCGCGAGGTCGGCGAGGACGTCGGCGTGGCAGGGCAGCGGGGCGCACCAGCAGCCGAGGCGGTGGCCGCGCAGGGGCGGGACGAGGGCGAGCAGGCCAGGGCGGGCGAGCAGGTGCTCGCGGTACTTGACGACCATCTCCTCGCGGGTGAGGTCGGGGCCCGGACGGTACGGGCAGTGCAGCGGGGACTCGGCGAGGTGCCAGCCGCCGCGGTGCATCGCGCGGCCGACGTAGACGACGTCCGCGTACCCGGGGTCGTCGCGGTGGCCCTTGAGGTTGACCACGGTGGTGCGGCGGGATCGGCTCGGCATGCCGTCCATGCTGGTGCACTCCGCGCCCCGGGGCAGCCCGGGGCCGGTGCGGGCTCGCCTTGACACGGTTGCGGGCCGGGCGTAGCAAAAGAGCATGCGCCATCCGCACGCGACCGATGGGGCCCCTGGTACGCGGCCCGGTCCGGACCGGACGCCGGAGCCCGGGGCCGGCGCGGAGGCGGACCGGGCGTTCCCGCCGTCCGTCCGGGACCCGGCCCCGCAGACGGACCAGCGGCGGGACGAGCTCCTGGCCGACGCGGTGCGCCGGGCGCTGGGGACGACCGGGGTGTACGGAGTGATGGTGTACCTGCGCTCGCGGGACCGCCGCTCGCTGGTGCTGCGCACGATCGCGGGCGTGCCGCTGGCGGTGATGAGCCCGTTCCGGCGGGTGGCCGCCGCCGGCCCGCTGCCGGTCGCGGTCTGCTTCCGGACCGGGCACGTGATCACCCTGACCGACACCGAGGACACCATGCGGCGCTTCCCGCAGCTCGCGGTCGGCCTGCCGTACGACTTCGCCTCCGTCTGCGTGCCGGTGGCGCACGGCGAGGAGCGCTTCGGCGTGCTGAGCGGGTTGTGGCCCGCCTCGGACGACGGGCTTCCGGAGCCGGCCGCCCGGCAGCTGGCCGAAGCGGCCGCCCGACTGGGCGAGCAACTGGCCGAGCTGGCCGGGACCGGGCAGTCGGTGGAGCCGGGCGGCGAGGTGGCCGTGGTGGAGCTGCCGCCGCCGTCGTCGGTACCGACCACCCGGGTCGGGCTGTTCGACTGGGACGTGGCCACCGGGGCGCTCGCCGCCGACGAGCAGTTCCGGGAGATCTTCGGCTTCGGCCCGGGCGAGTTCGACGGCACGGTGGCCGCGCTGAACCACCGGGTCGCCCCCGGTGACCTGCCGGCGTTCCGGGCCGCCGCCCGCGTCGCGCTGGAGCGCGGCGAGGTGCTGGCCGCCCGGGTCCGGGTGCTCGGGCCGGAGGGCCTGCCGTACCCGGTGGAGCTGTGGGCCCGGGTGCCCGTGGCGATCTCCGACGGCCGGACCCACCTGGTCGGCGCGGTGCTGGACGTGCGTGACCTGACCGCCGCCGCGGCCGCCGTCGAGCGGCTGCAGGAGGGCGTGCTCTCGCTCGACCCCGACGGCCGGATCAGCTACGCCAACCGCGCCACCGAACCGCTGCTCCGGGCCCGCCGCGAGGACCTGCTCGGCCGCCACCCCTGGGACGTGCTGCCCTGGCTCGCCGACCCGGTCTACGAGAACCGCTACCGCGCCGCCCTGTTCTCCCAGCGGCCCACCGCCTTCCTGGCCGCCCGCCCGCCGGACGGCTGGCTCGCCTTCTCGCTCTACCCGGACCCGCACGGCGTCACCGCCCGGGTGGTCGCGGCCGAGCCGCCGCCGGGCGCCGCCGAACCGCCCGCCACCCCGCCGCCCGCCGGCCGCACCGGGGTCGGCGGCACCCACCACCTGCTCCAGCTGGCCAGCGCCCTCACCGAGGCGGTCACCGTGCGGGACGTCTGCCGGGCGGTGGCCGAGGAGGTCCTGCCGTCCTTCGGCGGCCAGGAGCTCGCCATCTACGCGGTGCGCGACCAGCAGCTGCACCTGCTCTCCCAGGCCGGCTACCCGGACGGTTTCCTGGAGGCCTTCGAGGGCACCCCGGTCGATGCCCGGGTGCCCGGCGCGGAGACGCTCAGCACCGGCACCCCGGTCTTCTTCGAGTCGGTGCGCGAACTCGCCGCCACCTACCCCGGCCTGGCCCTGGACGGGATGGGCGCCTGGGCCTTCCTGCCGCTGATCGCCTCCGGCCGTCCGGTCGGCACCTGCATCATCGGCTTCGACCGGCCGCGCCCGTTCACCGTGGAGGAGCGCGCCCTGCTCACCGCGCTCGGCGGCTTCATCGCCCAGGCCCTGGAGCGCGCCCGGCTGTACGACGCCGAGTTCGTGCTGGCCCGCGGCCTGCAGCAGGCACTGCTCCCGCACCGGCTGCCCGAGGTGCCCGGCATCCGGATCACCGCCCGCTACCTGCCCGGCACCCAGGGCATGGAGATCGGCGGCGACTGGTACGACGCGATCGTCACCGGCGGGGACGTCACCCTGGTGATCGGCGACGTCGAGGGCCACAGCGTCGGCGCGGCCGCCACGATGGGGCAGCTGCGCAGCGCCGTGCGCGCCTTCGCCTCCGGCGGCGACCCGCCCGACGCGGTGCTCGCCCGCACCAACCGGCTGCTGCTCGACCTCGACCCCGGGCTGCTCGCCAGCTGCTGCCTGGTCCGGCTGACCCCGGCCGTCGGCCTCGCCCGGATCGCCCGGGCCGGACACCTCCCGCCGGTGCTGCGCCACCCCGGCGGGCGGGCCGAGGCGCTGTACGTCCCGGGCGGTCCGCTGCTCGGGGTGGACGACCTGGCCGACTACCCGGTCAGCGACCTGCGGCTGGGCAGCGGGGCGCTGCTCGCCCTCTACACCGACGGACTGGTCGAGGACCCCGCGGTGGCGATCGACCAGGGCGTGGACCGGCTGCGGGCCGCGCTGGCCCGGGCCGCGGCGGGGGAGGGGCTGGAGCAGGCGGCCGAGCGGCTGCTGCGCGAGGTCGGGTCGACCCGCCGGGTGGACGACGTGGCGCTGCTGCTCACGGCCTTCGGCTGAGCGGCCGGCGGGCGGTCGGTCCGGCGGTCGGTCCGGCGGGTGCTCCGGCGGGTGGTCCGCCGGGCCGACCAGGCGACTTTCGTCGGCGGGGGCCGCGACGAAGGAGGACGGCGGACGCCCCGGCCGGACCGATAGCCTCGACGCGTGGAAGCGATCGCGCGGGCCTGGAACACGGTGGTACGGACGGCGCTGCCGGGGCCCTGGCGGCCCCGGCGGGTGGTGGGCGAGGCGGTGGCCGCCCTGCTGATGGGCGGGTTCGCCGCGCTGTTGGAACTGCTCGCCAACACCGGCCTGGCGCTGCCCCTCGGCCTCGCCGTCGCGGTGCTGTGGGTGCTGCGCAAGGGGCTGCCGGCCACCGTGCTGCTCGCCGCCGCGGCCCTGGCCGGCTGGTCGGTCGGACCGATGCCGCTGCTGGTGTGCGCGGGCTGGACGGCCGGCGCGCGGATCCGCCGGGTCTGGTCGCTGGTCGGCGCCTTCGTCGTGGGCTGGGTGCTGTTCACGGTGACGGGAGTGGTGAAGGACGTCGCCTCGCTCTCGCCGAAGCTGGTGCTGTCGCTGTCGCTCGGCTTCTTCCTCGTGATCGCCGTGCTGCCGGCGCTCTACGGCCGCTACCGGGCGCAGCGCCGCGCCCTGCTGGACGCGCTGCGCGAGCGCAACGAGCAGCTGCTGCGCGAGCGGGTCATGGTGGTGCACCAGGCGCGGCTGCGCGAACGGCACCGGATCGCCCAGGACATGCACGACAGCCTGGGCCACCAGCTGGCGCTGATCTCGGTGCACTCCGGTGCGCTGGAGGTGGACCGGACGCTCACCGACCGGCAGCGCGAGGCGGTCGGGGTGCTGCGGCAGGCGGCGGTCGCGGCGATGCGCGAGCTGCGCGAGGTGGTCGGGGTGCTGCACGACGAGTCGACGGCGGTGCCGCCGACCGCCGGGACGGCCGCCGCCGGCCCGCCGGCCCGGGGCGGGGTGGACGGGATCGGCGGCCTGGTGGAGTCCTCCCGGGCGGCCGGGGCGGAGGTCGACCTCACCGTGGAGGGCGGCCGGCGTCCGCTGGCGGCCGCCGTCGACCACGCGGCGTACCGGATCGTGCAGGAGGCGCTCACCAACGCGCACAAGCACGCCCCGGGCGCGCCGATCGCCGTCGCGCTGCGGTACGAGCCGGACGCGCTGGTGGTGGAGGTGAGCAACACCCGCGCGCCGGAACTCGTGGGCGCACGCGGCGGCGCGGGCGCGGCGGTCAGCGGCGGCCAGGGGCTGACCGGCCTGCGGGAGCGCGCGAGGCTGGTCGGCGGCATGGTGCACGCCGGGCCCACGCCGGAGCAGGGCTTCCGGCTGGCGGCCGTGCTCCCGTACGAGGGAGCGGAGCAGGACGCGGCGGCGACGGGCGGGGCCGAGGACTGGATGCTGGACGGCCTGCCGCCCGTCGAGGAGCCGGAGCGCGGGCGGCGCAGCCCGGCGATGGGCTGCGCGCTCGGGGTGGTCGCGGTCGCGCTGATCGTGCTCGGCCTGGTGGTCTGGGGCGTGATCGCCTTCGTCCGGGGCACCAACGACGCGACCGTGCAGAAGCCGATGTACGACCAGATCAGGGTCGGCACCGCCGAGGCCGAGGTGCTGCAGACGCTGCCGCGCGGCAACAACTTCTTCACCGACACCTATAAGGGGACGGGGCCCGAGGTGCCGGCGGGCGCGCACTGCCGCTGGTTCGTCCTGAACGGTGCGCCCGGCGCCGGCTGGAACGAGGAGCACGTGGCGCGATTCTGCTTCCGGGACGGGGCGTTGGTGGAGAAGCAGGAGTACGTCGCCAGGGGCTGAGTGCCCCCGTGCGCGGGCGGGTGCCCCGGCGGGGCGGGCCGGGCCGGTTTCGGAGCACGGTGGTCCGGATCGGGGTGGTTCGGAGCGGTCCTGCCGGGATGTGAGGATGGTGCCGCAGCCGAAGCACCGTTCGAGGGGAATGACCAGCGTGATCCGAGTCCTCGTCGCCGACGACGAGCCGCTGATCCGGGCCGGGATCAGGATGATCCTCGGCTCCGCCGCCGACATCGAGGTGGTCGCGGAGGCCGCCGACGGGCGCGAGGCGCTGGAGCTCGCGCGGGCGCACCGGGTGGACGTGGTGCTGCTGGACATTCAGATGCCGGTGATGGACGGGCTGACGGCGCTCGGGGAGCTGGCGAGGGTCGCCCCCGGCGCGCGGGCCCTGATCCTCACCACCTTCGGGGAGCGCGAGAACGTCCTGCGCGCCGTGACCGAGGGCGGCGCCGGCTTCCTGCTCAAGGACACCGCGCCGAACGAGCTGATCCAGGCCGTCCGGGCGGCGGCGGGCGGCAACGCCTTCCTCTCGCCGGCCGCCACCCGGCACATCGTCGACTCGCTGGCCTCCGGCCGCAGTGCCTCGCTGGCTGCCCGCGCGGTGGCGGCGCGGCGTCGGCTGGAGGTGCTCACCCAGCGCGAGTTGGAGGTGTTGGCGCTGCTCGGAGAGGGTCTGTCCAATGCCGACGCGGGGGCGCGGATCCACATGAGCGAGGCGACGGTGAAGACCTACGTCAGCCGGATCCTGGCCAAGCTGGGCTGCGAGAACCGGGTCCAGGCGGCGTTGTTGGCCCGGGACGCGGAGCTCGACGGCGGTCACTGAGAGTCCCTTTCCGATCGCGGTGCGTGCCGGGCGTGACGGATGCCACTCGGCGGCGGCGCGGAACCGGGAACTCCGGACCGGATGGTGACGGTGCGTCAGCTGGCGATTCCTCCGCGTGGATGGCCTGTGAGCTTTCTCGGAGGGATAGGTGTGAGCGAGGGCACGGATTTCGATCATTCGATCTTGGAAATTCGGTCAAAAGTATTCAAATCAGGCACAGCTTCTTGATCAATACCGCCGGTAACAGTCAACTGACCTGCGACGTCCAAGAATTGCTTGCTGCGTCCGGGTGATGCCCCCTAGCTTCATTGGCGGCGCAACGAGCGCCACCCGGGTCCACCCCGACGCACTGCCCGCCGACTGACCAGCGGCGCGAGGGCGGTGCCCGCCGACGAGGCCGGCTCCAACAGGCCGTCGGCGTGCGGAGGTGACCGGGGCGGCACGGCACGTCCGACACGTGTCCGGCCGCCCGTCGAGTGAGGTGAGCGAAAAACTGCCGGCCCATGTCCCGGGCCTGGTTCCGCATGCCCACCCGGGACTTGTCGAGAGGACCTGTATGAATCCCCGTCACGAGACCGCCGCTGCCACCGACACCACCGCCACCCCCAAGCGCCACCGCGTTCGGATGGCGGTCGTCGCGGGAGCCGCTGTCGCGGCCCTGCCGGTGGCCGGCCTCGTCACGGCCACCTCGGCCTCCGCCGCTACCGCCTCCACCTGGGACGCCGTCGCCCAGTGCGAGAGCGGCGGGAACTGGAGCATCAGCACCGGCAACGGCTTCCACGGCGGTCTGCAGTTCTCCCCGTCCACCTGGGCCGCGTACGGCGGGACCGCGTACGCCTCCCAGGCCAACAAGGCGAGCAGGGCGCAGCAGATCACCGTCGCGGAGAAGGTCCTCGCCTCGCAGGGCCCGGGCGCCTGGCCCGTCTGCTCGCAGAAGGCGGGCCTGGGCAGGGGCGGAGCCCCGGCCGCCGTCGACACCTCGGGCGGCGCGGAGGCCAAGCCGGCCGCGAAGGCGGCCAAGCCCGCCAAGCCCGCCGCCGCGCCCGCGGCCAAGCCCGCCAAGCCCGCCAAGCCCGCCGCCCCCAAGGCCGCCGCCGCGCAGCAGGCGCCCCAGGGGCAGCCCTCGGCCAAGCCCGCGCAGTCCGCGCCGGTCGCGCCGAAGAACACCGCCGCGGGCGGCTACACCGTCAGGAGCGGTGACACCCTGAGCGAGATCGCGGCCAAGTTCGGCACCGACACGGACAGCCTCTACCGGAAGAACGTGCGCACCATCGGTGGCGACCCGGACCTGATCTTCCCGGGCCAGACGCTGACGGTCTGACCCTTCGACGGGAGGCCGCCCGGCGGGGAGCCGCCCGACGGAGCCTTGCCGACCGGCCGGAGCGGCCGCCCTGGACGGGGCGGCCGCTCCGGCCGGTTCCGGTGCGTTCGCGGGCCGTCAACGGCCCGTTACGGGCCGCTGCGGGCCCTGGTGGGCCCCGGCAGGCCCTTGCGGGGCCCCGTCCTCCGCGTGCGGTCGGCCGTCGCGCCCCTCGCCGGTAGGGTCGGCCGATGGTCCGACTGATCGATGACAGTGAGCTCACCGCCTCCCCGGTGGTGGCCAACAGCACGATGAACCGCGAGCGCGGGCTCAGCGGGGTGAACAGCTACGCCCGCGAGCTCGGCTTCGACCCGCTCGCCTGGCTGGCGGAGCACGGGGGTGCGACGCCGGGGTGGCTGGACCTGTGCAGCGGCGAGGGCCGGGCGCTGCTGGCGGCGGCCCGGAGCCGGACCCCGGGGGCGGTCGTGGAGCTGACCGGTGTGGACCTGGTCGGCCCGCCGGCCCCGCCGCCGGACCTGGCGGAGCTGCCGCACCTGCGCCTGGTCACGGCGGCGGTGGCGGACTGGGAGCCGGAGCGGTCCTACGACCTGATCACCTGTGTGCACGGGCTGCACTACCTCGGCGACCAGCTCGGCGCGATCACCCGCGCCGCCTCCTGGCTGACCCCGGACGGCCGGTTCGCCGCGCACTTCGACCCGGAGTCGGTGCGCCGCCCGGACGGCTCCGGCGCGGCCCGCGCGGTGGTGGCGGCGCTGCGGTCGGCCGGCTTCGAGTACCGGGCGCGCCGGCGCCTGCTGCTCCTGGACGGCGGGCGGGAGGTCGCGCTGCCCTTCGCCTACGCCGGAGCCGACCCGGCGGCCGGGCCCAACTGGACGGGTCAGCCGGCGGTCGGGTCGTACTACCACTAATGGGTGTGCGCCGGGGTGCGGGGGCGCCGCATGGCATTGTTGAATCTTGAACGCAACGTCCGAATACCGCCGGAGGTTTGAAGCCCGCCGGACCAGGATCGAGTCATGTCCGAGATCGGAACGAGGAGTTCTGGAGATATGACGATGAACGGTGCGATGGTGCTCGACGGCAAGGTGGCCCTGGTGACCGGCGGCAGCCGGGGGATCGGGGCGGCGGTCGCCCTGCGGCTGGCCGAGGACGGCGCCGACGTGGTGGTGACCTACCAGGGCGGTGCGGAGCGGGCCGAGGAGATCGCCGTGAAGATCACCGCGATGGGGCGGACCGGCTGGGCCGTACGGGCGGACAGCGCCGACCCGCAGGCGGTGGAGGGCGTGGTCGAGGCCGTCGTCGAGCGGTTCGGGAAGCTGGACGTCCTGGTGAACAACGCGGGGGTCGGCGTCCTCGGCCCGATCGGCGACCTCACCCTGGCGGACGTCGACCGGGTGCTGGAGGTGAACGTCCGGGCACCCTTCCTCTACGCCCGGGCGGCCTCCGCGCACCTGGCCGAGGGCGGACGGATCGTCACCGTCGGCAGCTGCATCGCCCAGCGCGTCGCCTTCCCCGGCGCCACGCTGTACGCGACCAGCAAGGCCGCGCTGATCGGCCTGACCAAGGCGCTGGCCCGGGAGCTCGGGCCGCGCGGGATCACCGCCAACCTGGTCCACCCGGGGCCGATCGACACCGACATGAACCCGGCCGACGGCCCGTCGGCGGAGTTCCAGAGCGGGCTCACCGCGCTCGGCCGCTTCGGCACCGGCGCGGACGTCGCCGCCGCCGTCGCCTACCTGGTGGGCGAGGACGGCCGGTACGTCAGCGGCGCCGAGCTGGCGGTGGACGGCGGCTTCGCCGCCTGACGCGCGGGGCCCGGCGGGCACGGTGTCGTGCCGGGCGGTTGTCGGCGCCCGCGCTTACGATCGCCCGGCACGACCCGTGCTCCCGTACCGGGACCCCGTACCGAGAGGTGTGCCATGACCGCAGCGGAAGACCCGATCGGGCTGCTCGCCCGGGCCCTCGCGCAGACCGCCGGGCTGATCGACGGCACCGGCGTCGAGCTGGCCGGCCACCCGACGCCCTGCCGCTCCTGGGACGTCGGCGACCTGATCAGCCACCTCCTGCACGACCTGCGGCAGTTCACCGTACGGGCGAAGGGCGGGCAGCCGGACTGGTCGCAGCCCTTCGAACGGGTCGAGGAGGACTGGCTGCACGCCTTCGAGGCCGGGGCGGAGGAACTGGTCGACGCCTGGCGCGCGGCCGGCGACCTCGGCGGCACCCTGGAGCTCCCCGGCTTCGGCGCCCTGCCGGCCCGCTTCCCGGTCGACCAGCAGACTGCCGAATTCGCCGTCCACGGCTGGGACCTGGCCCACGCCACCGGCCAGTCCACCGAGGGCCTGGACCACGAGGTCGCGCTCGCCGCGCTCGCCTGGGCCGGCGGTGCGCTCAAGCCCGAGTACCGCGGCGCGGAGGAGGAGCGGCACGCCTTCGGCCCCGCCGTCGCCGTCCCCGACGACGCCCCGGCGTACGACCGGCTCGCCGCCTTCTTCGGCCGCGACCCGGCGGCGGGCCCGACGAGTTAGGCAGAGCCTGCCTCCGGACCCCCGGCCGCGGGGAGGCGCGCACCCCGGCGCCGCACCCCGGGCCGCGCACCGGCGCCGGCGGCTCCTACGAGTGGCTCCAGCGGAACTCGATCTCCGGGTGGCGCGGGGACGGGGCGTCGAGGAGCGGGGCGGGGCGGCCGCGGAGGAAGTGGTCGGCGAAGGCCCGGACGTAGGTGCGGGTGAGCGCCGTGGCGCGGGCGGGGGCGATGGTGCCGAGCAGGGTGGCATAGACCTCGGGGGGCAGGTGGGCCGGGAGGTTGCCGGGGACGGCGGCGTGCGGCAGGTCGGTGAAAGTGAGGTGGCCCGCGCCCAGGGTGCGCAGTTGGCGTCCCCAGGCGTGGTGGTGCTCGCGCCAGCGCTGCCAGGTGCCGTGGTCGTCGATCGAGGTGAGCAGCAGGAACGGCCGGTCCAGCCCGAGCTCCGGGACAGGGGAGCCGAACAGGCCGCCGTCGAGGTCGAGGCCGATGCGGAAGCGCGGGTCCAGGCGCAGTGCCTCGGCGGCCGCGGCTCCGCCCATGGAGTGGCCGAGCACGCCGATCCGCTCCTCGTCGACCCGGAACGGCAGTCGGCCGTCGGTCAGTTCATCGGTGACGAAGCGCAGGTCGCCGACCCGCGCGGCGATCTCCTTGCGCTCGGCGGCGTCCCAGTCCGGCGGGTCCTCCGGCAGGACGCTGCGCACCAGCCGGCCGTCCGGGAACTCGACGGCGGCGGCGTCGTAGGTGTGGTCGACGGCCGCGACGAGGTAGCCGTGCGCGGCCAACTCCTCGGCCAGCGCGGTGCAGTTGCTGCGTCCGCCCGTGCGGCCGTGGCCGAGCAGCAGCAGGGGGAGCGGGCCCGGGTGGGCGGGTGCGTCGGCGCGGGCGGTCGGGCGGACCAGGTCGAGGGTGCCCGGGTCCAGCGGCAGGATCCGCTCGATCGCGGCCGCGACCCGGGGGGTGGTGTAGGGCGCGCGGGG
The DNA here is from genome assembly GCF_043198905.1 of Kitasatospora sp. NPDC048715. Classification (NCBI taxonomy): domain Bacteria; kingdom Bacillati; phylum Actinomycetota; class Actinomycetes; order Kitasatosporales; family Streptomycetaceae; genus Kitasatospora; species Kitasatospora sp. NPDC048715. The sequence goes on from NZ_JBICVH010000029.1 coordinate 50,296, forward strand.
CCGGCCGGCGGTGCCGCGCGCCGGGTACCAGAACTGCACCATCAGCTCGCGCGGGCCGGGGGCGGGTGCGAACGGGTCGGGTCGGTCGTGGTCCACCAGGTGCAGGCTCGTGGTGCCGACCGGCCGGCCGACGGTGGGCGCGGGCAGGTCGACGGTGCGCGGCGGGGCGGGCAGGTCGACGGTCCGCGGCGGGGCGGCGAGGGCGGGCCCGGCGGGCAGCAGGGCGGCGGACCCGCCCAGGCCCGCGAGGGCGAGCAGTGAACGGCGCCTGATCATGCGTCATCCTTGCCGGCTCGGCGACTGGGTCCGGCAAGCCTAGGTGCTCCGGGCCGGCCGGGCCAGGGGCCGCGGGATGCCGATCGGCCCAGGGCGGCCCAGGGCGGTCCAGGGCGGCCGAGGGCGGTTCAAGCCGACTCGGGCGGCTCAGGGCTTGGCGGCCTGCCGCGCGGCGGCCTGCTTGATCGCCTCGCGGATCCGCGGGTAGGTGCCGCAGCGGCAGACGTTCTGGATCCGGTCGATGTCCGCGTCCGTCGGGTTCGGGGTGCGGCGCAGCAGGGCGACGGCGGTCATGATCTGGCCGGGCTGGCAGAAGCCGCACTGGGCGACGTCGCAGGCGAGCCAGGCCTCCTGGACGGGGTGGAGGACCTCGCCGTCGGCCAGGCCCTCGATGGTGGTGACGGTGTGGCCCTCGCAGTCCTTGACGGACCGGGTGCAGGGCTGGAACTCCTCGCCGTCCAGGTGGCTGGTGCAGGCGCGGCAGACGCCCACCCCGCAGCCGTACTTGGGGCCGGTGACGCCGAGCTTGTCGCGCAGGACCCAGAGCAGCGGCATGTCGTCCGGGGCCTCGACGCTGACGGGCCGCCCGTTGAGGACGAAGGTGTGGGTGGGCATGGGGAGTCGGGATTCCTCAGCAGGTGGTCGGATGGTGCCGGGGGTCAGAAGGCGATCGGGAAGGAGCGGGGGCTGGTGCCGGTCGCGCGGGCGTAGGCGTTGGCGACGGCGGCCGAGGCGGCCGGGACGCCCAGCTCGCCCGCGCCGCCGGGCGGTCCGCTCGGCGGCATCAGGTGGACCTCGACCACCGGCGGGGTGTGCCGCTGCCGGGCGTAGTGGAAGTCGCCGTAACTTCCTTCCCGGAAGGCCCCGTTGTCCAGGTGGTTGCCGGCCTGCAGGATCACCGAGATGCCGTCGACCAGCGCGCCGGTCAGTTGGGCCTCCAGGCCCCTGGGGTTGATCACCCGGCCGACGTCGGCGACGACGACGGCCTTGGTCACCCGGGGGTTGGCGCGGTCGGTGGCGTCCAGCTCGACCAGGTACCCGGCGCTGGCGCTGTGCTCGTCGTGGTAGCCGATGCCCTGGGCCTGGCCGGGAGGCATCGGGCGGCCCCAGTCGCCGCGCTTGGCGAGTTCGTCCAGCACCGCCCGCCCGGCGGCGCTGCGCATCCGGTCGCGGCGGAAGCCCAGCTCGTCCTGGCCCATCCGGCGGGCGAGTTCGTCCATCATGATCTCGTCGGTGACCCGGACGGTGCCCGAGTAGACCGAGCGCCAGCTTCCGGTGTTCAGCTCCAGCGGCACCTCGGCGAGCAGCTGGGTGGGCACTCCGACGTCGTACGGGATCTTCTCGGTGAGCAGGAAGAACAGTTCGGAGGCGGTGAGCCCGGCCAGCGGGAGGTTGTAGCCGGCGGCGGTGAGCATGTCGCCGAGGCCGTGCCCGAGGTCGGTCCGGACGCCGGCCACGTGGTGCTCCCAGCTGAACACCTGGCCGAGGCCGTAGGTGGCCCGGACGACGTGGTGGCTGGCCGGGCGCACCCGGCCGTGGCGCATGTCGTCGTTGCGGGTCCACATCAGCTTGACCGGGCGGCCGGCGGCCTTGGAGACCTGGGCGGCCTCCAGGGCGGCGTCGAAGAACAGCCGGCGGCCGAACGAGCCGCCGCCGCGCACCACGTGGACGGTGACGGCGTTCTCCGGCAGGCCGAGTTCGGCGGCGATGGTGCCCTGGGCGAGGATCGGGCTCTGCGAGGCGAACCAGAGCTCGGCGCGGTTCGGCCGGACGTCGGCGACGGCGGTGAGCACCTCCATCGGGGCGTGGTTGACGAAGGCGAAGTCGAACTCCGCCTGCACCCGGTGGGAGAGCAGCGGCGGCGGGAGCGAGGGCAGGTGGGCGGCGCGCAGCCGGGACCGGACGTCGGCGTCGGACAGGCCCGCGACCGGGCCCGGGTTCCAGGTGGTGCGCAGCGCGTCGCGGGCCTTGAGCGCCTGGTCGAAGGTCTCGGCGAGGACGGCGACGCCGGTCGGGATCCGCACCACGTTGAGCACCCCGGGCATGGCGCGGGCGGCGGAGGCGTCCAGGGACTTGAGGGTGCCGTTGACGGTGGTCGGCCGGGCGACCACGGTGGGCACGGCGCCCGGGATCTGGAGGTCCCCGGCGTACTTGGCGCGGCCGGTGACGATGTCGCGGGCGTCGATCCGGCCGGTCGGCCTGCCCACCAGGCGCAGCTGGTCGGGGGTCTTGGGGACGGCCGGGACGGCGGGTACGGCGACTTTGGCCGCCTCGGCGGCGAGGTCGCCGTAGCCGAGGCGGCGGCCGTCGGGGGCGAGGACGGCGGAGTCGGCGGTGCGCAGGGTGGCCGCGGGAACGTTCCAGCGCTTGGCGGCGGCGGTCACCAGCCGGGCGCGGGCGGCGGCGGCCGCGGCGCGCACCGGGTCGTACAGCGAGCGGATCGAGTTGGAGCCGCCGGTCAGCTGGTTGAAGAGCAGCTCGGGGCGGGAGTCGCAGAGCGGGACGTCGACGTCGGAGAGGCGGGCGTCGAGCTCCTCGGCGACGATCATGGCGATCGAGGTGGTGAGGCCCTGGCCGACCTCCAGCCGGGGCAGGTGCAGCGCGGCCCGGCCGGCGGGGGTGACTTCGAGGACCAGCAGGTGCGCGGTCGGCAGGCCGGCGATGATCATCGCGTCGCCGAGGTCGACGATGTCGGGGATGCCGGGCAGGCCGATCAGCTGATGGGGGAGGGCCGTCTCCCGGACGGGTACGGCGGCCGCCGCGGGCCGCGGGACGGGGGTCGGGGCGGCGGCCCGTGCGGGGGCGGGCGCGGCGGCGTCGGGGCCGGGACCGGCGGCGACGGTGAGGGTGGGCGCGGCCAGCAGGTAGGTGAGGAAGCGCCGGCGGCGGGTGGCCCCGTTCGGTGCCGCGGTGTCCGGGGCGGTAGGGGTGTCCGGGGCGGCGGTGTCCGGGCCGCCGGGGAGGGCGCGGGTGTGCGGGTGGCCGGTGCCGCCGGGTCGGCTGGGGGAGTCCGAGGGGGCGGTGGAGGTGCTGATGGGGGGCCACCCTTCGAGCCGGGGACGGCGACGGGAACGGGTGGGCGGCGTGGCCCCGGCCCGGTGCCGGATCGCGAACGCCGTTGAGCATAAAAGGGCGCTACTGACGGGTCAACACGGTCAAAGTTGGCCCTTGGTCTGCCCGATCGCGGTTTCGCGGCGGGCGGCCGGAGCGGATTCGGAGCGGGTACGGACGGCGCTTCGGAGGCGCGGGCGAGGCCGGGGCGAGCTCGCCCGGAAGGGCTCGGAGGCGCCAACTGGCGCCTCTCGCACGCGGGTTCAGGGGTCGGTCGGCGGTGCGGCGGCGCGACGGATTGGCCCAGGGAATTCCTTGATCACTGGACCGTTCCACTGGGCCGGTTTTTCCCTAGAGTGGGGGCGTGCCGGCACCGGCGGTCGCGGAGATCGGCTCCGCGCGCCGCCCGTCCGGCGGTCGCGGGCAGGGGTGACGGTCCGTGAAGACGTTTACGCAGGTGGACGCGTGTGGGTGACCGCCCGGATGCGTCCGGCGGGTGACACCGCACACCGGAGAAGGAGGAGCATGCCGACCGACCGAGCCGCCCGTTGGGACGCCCTGCCGCCCGCCGGGCCCCAGCGGACCCTCGCGGCCGCCCAGTTGGCCGCCGCCGTGGGCGACGGCGCCTACTACACCTGCTCCGCGCTCTACTTCACCCGGGTCGTCGGGATGTCGCCGACCGCCCTCGGGCTCGGCCTCACCCTCGCCTGGGCACTCGGCTCCGTCGCCGGCGTCCCGCTCGGCCACCTCGCCGACCGGCGCGGCCCGCGCCGCACCTCGGTGGCGCTCGCACTCGGCACGGCGGCCGTGGTCGCCGCCTTCCTGGTGATCCGCTCCTACCCGCTGTTCCTGCTCGCGGTCTGCCTCTACGCCACCGCGCAGTCCGGCCTGACCGCCGCCCGCCAGGCGCTGGTCGCCGCCCTGGTGCCGCCCGCGCAGCGCACCGCCCTGCTCGCCCACATCCAGTCGACCCTCAACGGCGGACTGGCCGTTGGAGCGGCGATCGGCGGCATCGCGCTCGGCGTCGGCACCCGCGCCGCCTACCTTTCGGCCTTCGCCGTCACCGCGTTCGGCTTCCTGCTCAGCGCGCTGGTCCTGCGGCGGCTGCCCGAGGCCCCGGCCCCGGCGGGGCCGTCGGACGCCGGGCCGCGGCTCGCCGTGCTGCGCGACCGCCGGTACGCCGCCGTCACCGCGGTCAACGCCGTCCTGCTGCTGCGGATGCCCCTGCTCAGCCTGATCATCCCGCTCTGGATCGCCGCGCGCGCCCCCGGGATCGGCTGGCTCGGCTCGGCGCTGTTCGTGCTCAACACCCTCGCGGTGCTGGCCTTCCAGGTCCGGGCGGCACACGGCATCACCGGACTGGACCCGGCCGCCCGGGCGGTCCGCGCCGCCGGGCTGCTGCTGCTCGGCTCCTGCGCCGTCTTCGGGCTGTCCGCGCTGGACGTGCCGGTCTGGGCGGTCGGCGCGCTGCTGGTCGCCGCCTCCGTCCTGCAGGTGGCCGGGGAGATGAAGCAGTCGGCCGGCAGCTGGCAGATCGCCTTCGACCTCGCCCCGGCCGGGCGGATCGGCCAGTACCAGGGCTTCTTCGGCACCGGCGTCGCCGTCGCCCGCACCCTCGGGCCGCTGCTGCTCACGACGCTGCTGCTGGACGGGGGCCTGGCCGGCTGGCTGGTCCTCGGCGGGGTGTTCCTCGCGGCGGGGTACGCGATGGGGCCGGTCGCCCGCTGGGCGGCACGGGACCGCGGCCCCGCGGTGCCACCGCCGTCGCCGGTGGCCGCGGGCGCGCCGCCGGGGGCCTGACGGCGAACGCCGCGGTGGCGGCCCACCCGGGAAGGTCGGCCCGGGGTCCGATCCGGAAGGCCGCGACGGCGGGCCCGAGCCGGGAGGCCACGACGGCGGGGCCGGGGGAGCGGCCCGGGGGCGGGCCGGAAACCCGGTGGCCCCGGCCCGCCGCCCGCTGGCATGCTGGCCGCGTGGACCGACCTCAGATCCGGCTCGACTTCGCCCCCGAGCTGCACCTCTTCGTCTCCGCGCCCCGGCGGGCCGGCCGCACCGCGCTGCGCACCGACGGCAGCTCCACCCTCGGCCACGTCGTCGAGTCGTTGGGCGTCCCGCTCACCGAGGTCGGCGGCCTGCGGGTGGACGGCCGGGCCGTGCCCGACACCCACGTGCCGGCCGACGGCGAGGAGATCGCCGTCCTGGCCGTGGCCAGGCCGCAGCCCGTGCCCGGCCCGGCGCGCTTCCTGCTGGACGTCCACCTCGGCACCCTCGCCCGGCGGCTGCGCCTGCTCGGCGTCGACGCCGCGTACGAGAACCCCGACATCGGCGACGCCGCCCTGGCCGCCCGCTCGGCCGCCGAACAGCGGATCATGCTCTCCCGCGACCGCGGACTGCTGCGCCGGCGCGAACTGTGGGCCGGCGCCTACGTCTACAGCCACCGCCCCGCCGAGCAACTGCGCGACGTGCTCTCCCGCTTCGCGCCGCCGCTCGCCCCCTGGAGCCGCTGCACCACCTGCAACGGCACCCTGCACCCGGCCACCAAGACCTCGGTGCGCGAGCAGCTGCGGGACGGCACCGAGCGCTCCTACGACGCCTTCGCCCAGTGCGCCGACTGCGGCCAGGCCTACTGGCGCGGCGCCCACCACGCCCGGCTGGAGGCGATCGTCACCGAGGCGGTGCGCGACTTCGGCGACGGCCGGGCCGGCGGACACGCCCAGGACTCGGGACACGTCCAGGACTCCGGGGAGGGTCAGGGCCGCATCGGGGTCGTCTCAGGGTAGGGCGCTCTGGTGGACGGCCGGGCGCGCGTGGTCCCATCGACGGTGGGGGACGGGACCACGCTACTCGCTCGTACGAGAGAGGCCAGGTCGTCGCAATGAGCATTCAGGCAGGTCGGCAGCCCTTCCACAGCGCGGACGTCGGGGACGCCGCCGTGGTGACGGTCCCGGACGGCGCCGAGGTACGCCCGGAGGAAGGCCCCCGGAAGGCGACCGTCCGATGAGGCGGGAGATGTCGCGCCGCCCGCTGGCGGCGCTGGTCGCGGCTGCCGCCGCACTCGGACTCTCGGTCGCCCCGGCGGCCGCCGCCGGGCCCGACGCGGGGGCCGGCGGGCCCGCCGAGCCGCATCTGCGGTCGCGCTACGTGGCGATGCCGGACGGGGTCCGCCTCGCCGTCGACGTCTACCTGCCCGAGGGCACCCGGGCCGGCGCCCACCTGCCCACCGTCCTGGTCACCCAGCGTTACTGGCGGGCCCGGGTTCGGGCCGGCCAACCCGGTGGCACCAGCGGCGAGGCCGAGCGGTGGACCGCCCGCGGCTACGCCTTCGTGACCGCCGACCTGCGCGGCACCGGCGCCTCCTTCGGCACCCTCACCTCCGAACTCGGCGCCGACGTGACCGCCGACAGCGGCCCGCTCAGCGACTGGATCGCCGCCCAGCCCTGGTCCAACGGCCGGGTCGGCACCACCGGCATCTCCTACGGCGGCGACACCGCGATGCTCGCCACCTCCCTCGGCAACCACCACATCACCGCCGCCGCCCCCATCTCCTACGACTTCGACCCGTACGAGGACCTGGTGCGCCCCGGCGGCGTGCTCATCGAACCGCGGATCGCCCAGTACGCGCTGCTGCTGCGCATCCTCGACGGGGCCGGCGGCACCACCTGCGAGACCGACGAGCAGACCCGCAGGCTCTGCGCGGACGTCGGCCTCACCGGCTTCCAGCCCCGGCCCGTCGACGGACCCGACGGCCCGGCCCTGCTCGCCGCCGCGCGCGCCGAGCACACGGACAACGCCAACCTCGTCGAGATGGCGCACGCCGGCGTCCACCGCGACTACCGGGACGGCCCGAAGAGCTGGACGGTCGGCAGCGTCGGCGAGCGGACCGACGCCGTCGAGGCCGGCCGGGTGCCCGTCCTCACCCGCGCCGGCTGGCTCGACGCGGGCACCGCCAACGGGGTGCTCTCCCAGTTCACCGGCCTGTCCAACACCCAGGACGACTGGATCGGCCCGTGGAACCACGGCGCCGGCTGGCTCGCCGACCCGTTCCAGCCCGCCCGCCCGCTCACCGCGCGGGAACACGAGGAGAACGACCGGCGCGTGGTCGACTTCTTCGACCGCTACGTCCGGGGGAACGCCCGCCCCGACGGCCGCCGGCAGGTGCACTACTACACCTTCAACGAGGGCGTCTGGCGCACCACCACCCGCTGGCCGGTGCCCGGCACCCGCACCCAGCGGTTCCCCCTCGGCGCGGGCGGCACCCTCGGCGGCCTGGCGGACGACCGCCGCGGCGGCTCCGACCTGCTGCGCCTCGACCCGACCGCGGGCACCGGCCCGCTGGACCGCTGGAACACCAACCTCAGCGGAGACGAGGTCAGTTACCCCGACCGCGCCGCCGTCGACGCCAAACTGCTCAGCTACACCACCGCACCGCTGACCGCCGACACCCGGGTCACCGGCAACGGCAAGGTCACCCTCGACGTCACCGGACTGGCCGGCTCGGCGCGCGGCGCCCTGCACGTCTACCTGGAGGACGTCTCCCCGGACGGCCGGGTCACCTATCTGACGGAAGGCCAACTGGCCCTGACCGAGCGGGCGGTGGCCGACCGCGACGACAACCCGGACTGGCGCCGGCTGCGCACCCCGCGCAGCTACGCGGCCGAGGACGCCGAGGACTTCCCGCAGGGCCGCGCCCAACGCGTCACCATCGACCTCCAGCCCGTCTCGGTGCTGTTCCGGCCCGGCGACCGGATCAGGCTCACCGTCGCCGCCGCCAACCCCGACTCCTTCCAGCTCCTCCCCGCCGACGGGCAGGCGGGCTACCGGATCGGCTGGGGCGGCGACCGGGGGTCGGTGCTGGAACTGCCCGTCGTGCACTGAGAGTTGCGCCGATAGTTGCGCCGAGGGTCGAACCGCGGGGCACCCGGTGGCGGCCGGGTGCCCCGCGCCGTCACGCGTCCACGACCTCCAGCCCGTACGCGGTCACGGCCTGGCGCAGCCCGCCCGGGTACCCGGCGAGCGCCGGGGTGAACTCCCAGTCCCCGGAGGGATCGCGGTCGAACCGACCGAGCCGCATCGCGGTGTTGGTCTCCGCGCCGTCCGCCAGGTGCACCACGGCCGCGTCCTGCCCGGAGCCCGCCTCCAGGATCAGCGCCGGCCCGGCGAATCCGCCCATGGTGCCCCCGGGGTGGTTCTCGGTGTCGGCGGCGGCGATGACGACCAGCCGGTCGACCTCGGCGGGCAGCGCGTCGAAGTCGACCATCAGGCAGGCGTTCGCGTCGCCGTAGCCGGTCACCAGCCGCACCGAACCGTCGGGCGTCGAGCCGTTGTTGTAGAAGACCAGGTGGTCGTCGGAGAGCGCGGCGTTGCCCGTGCAGACCAGCGCGGCGATGTCGTACTCCTCCTCCCCGGTCCAGTGCAGGAGCAGCCGGGAGGGCTCGGTGGCCACCTCGATCGCGGGCAGGTCGTCCAGGGCGCCGGCCGTGGCGGAGGCCCCGTCCTGGGCGTCCGCGAACACCTCGTCGAAGCCGTGGTGCCTGAGCAGCCCGACCAGTTCGGAGCCGTTGATCAGGCTGATCGGCTTGCCCGCGACGAACTGGTGCGAGCTGGGGCCGAACTTGCTGGTGGTGACCAGGACGGCCTTGGTCGCGTCCCGGTCGTGCCGCAGCGTGCCGTACAGGTCCCGCACCGCGGAGGGCGTCACCGTGTCCCGGTACCGCTTCACCTGCACGATGACGTTGCCGCCCCGGAACGGGTCCGGGTCGATGCCGCGGACGTCCACGCCGCCGTCCCGCGACCGGGCGGTGAGCTCGACCTTCATGCCCATCGCCTCCATCAGCCGGCCGATGAGGCCCTCGAACTCGACCGGGTCCATCGCCAGCAGGAGTTGGAGTTCGCGGACGCGCCTGGCCATCCGGCCGCGGTTGGCGTTGGTGTCGTCGCGGAGGTGACGGAACAGCGCGCGCTGGGCGCGGCGTTCGTCGGCGTCGGGGTTGCTGAGGCGGTGGAGCTTCCGGCTCCGGGACATGGGCGTGCCCCCTCTTGCGTGGTGACGGTTGTTGCAGGCGTCACGGTAGGGGAATCGTGGACGAAGAACTGTCGGGCCGTCGGTTCCGCCGCACAATCGAGACCTGGGCCGATACGGGCCGCCGCCGCGGCAGGTGCGGGTGCGGGTCGAGGGCCCGGGCGCGGGCGGCGCGGGTGCCCGTCCGGGTCGGGGGGCGTTCGCGCCGGAGGGTGGCGGCGCCGGTCGAACGGCGGGGGTGCTTTCGATGGCCGTCCGGACGGCGGACAATTCCCCCAGGAGCCGAGGAGGAGGCCGCGGTGGAGTTCGAGGTCATGATCGAGATCCCGCAGGGGTCGCGGAACAAGTACGTGATGGACTTCGCGGCGGGCCGGATCCGCCTGGACCGCACCCTCTTCACGGCCACCCGCTACCCGGCCGACTACGGCTTCGTCGAGGGCACCCTCGGCGGCGACGGCGAACCGCTGGACGCCCTGGTGCTCGGCGGCGAGCCGGCCGTCCCCGGCTGCGTGCGGACCTGCCGGGCGGTGGCCATGTGGGTGATGCGCGACGAGCGCGGCCCGGACCAGAAGGTGCTCTGCGTCCCGGCCCGCGACCCGCGCTACGCGGACCTGCGGGACATCGACGACCTGCGCGGGTTCGACCTGCTGGAGATCACCCACTTCTTCCTGGTCTACAAGGACCTGGAGCGCGGCAAGTCCGTCGAGGGCTCGCACTGGGCGGGGCGCGACGCCGCCTACGCCGAGATCGCCGAGTCGCGCGCCCGCGCGGTGGGCACCCGCTTCGCCGACCCGGTCTGAACGGGCGCCCGGGGGCGGGCCGGTGCGCCGGCGCCCGCCCCCGGACGGTCCGTCAGAGCCGGGCGGTGCTCAGGATCGCCCGCACCTCGTCGCCGATCGCGGCCTCGTTCCGCTCGAACTCCGGTGCGGTGAGCAGGTTCGGGTCGGCCGGCAGGCCGGTCAGGACCGGGGTGTGCAGATGGCCGCCGGGCAGGCCCGGGGCGAGGATCGTGCGCAGCCGGTTGGAGCGGTAGGCGACTTCGTTGGAGAGGTACCCGCCGCCGCCACCGGAGACCGCGCGGGAACCGGGGGTGGGGCCGTCCGGCCGGAACACGGGGGCGGTGGCGCCCGCCGGGATCTCGGTGACGAAGGTGTTGAGCAGCACCGGGTAGGGCTGCTGGACGGCCCTCATGGCGTCGGTCGGCAGGGTGGTGCGGACGAACTGCGGCCCGGGGGCCAGCCCCGGTGCGTCCACCGGGTGCTGGGTGGTGCCGCCGGAGAGCGCGGCGACGTTGTCGGTCGCCGGGTCGGCGGAGCGGGCGCGCCCGGCCCACTCCTCCAGGGTGAACTTGCCCGGGTAGCCCTGGCTGATGCTGGTGATCAGGTCGGCGGACTGCCGGCCCGGCCGCAGGTGCGGGGCGAAGGCGCGCTCCACGATCCCCCTGTCGAAGTCCCCGTAGCGCACCGGCAGCACGACCGCCCGGACCTCCGCGGTGCTGCCGTCGGCGAGCGTGATCCGCTGCCCGTGCAACTGCAGGACGGCCGAGCCGGAGGGGTTGGCGCGGCGCGGCTCGGTGTCCAGGCCGAACGGGTCGAAGCCGCTGACGAAGATCCGCCGGACGCCGCGGGCGGAGTCGAAGCCGTCGTCCAGACCGCGCGAGGCGTCCTCGAAACGGGACCGCAGCGCGGCGTGGTCGACGCCGAACCGGGGCTGCCAGCGGGCGAGCTGGACGGTCATGGCGAGCCTGGTCCAGTACAGCGGGCGGTCGTCCCGGGCGGGCAGTTCGCCGCTCGGCCGCCGGCCCTGGGCGCGGTCCAGTCCGGCCTGCCAGAGGGTCCGGCCCCAGGCGGTCACCACCCGCTCGGCCTGCCGGGCGTTGCGGGCCTCGCACAGGGCGGAGGGGAAGCCGCCGGGCAGCTCGCCCAGGCCGGAGCGCTCGGTGAAACCGGTCGTGCGGGCGTCCTGGAGGCGGGCCTGCTCGGCGTCCAGCGGCACCGTGGCGGAGGTGCGGCAGCCGGCCGGGGCGGCCTGGGCGGCGGCCGGGGCCAGCAGGGCGGCGAGCGTTCCGGTGAGCGCGGCGGCCAGTCCGGCGGCGCGGCGTAGATATGTCATGCCCGCTGACAATAGGTCCGGACCTGACGGCCCGCCAGAGTGCCGGCCCGGCGTCCCCGCTGCCGGGTGCTCCGCCCGTCCGGGGGAGCGGCCGCGCCCGCGCCCACCGCGCCCACCGCGGTGCTCCTCCGGCCGCCGCCGGGGCGCCCGGACGGTGTTCCGCCGCTGGTGGGACGGTGCTCCGTCGCTGGTGGGGCGACATTCCGGCCTTGACGGAAAACTGATGGTTCGACCGGGAACCGAGGCAACTTCTACAGCGTTGTCGTGGTCGAACAGCGGTACTCGTACGGTGGTGGAGGAGTTCCATGAGCGTGGCCCTGACGAAGGGCGGCAACGTCTCCCTGGGCAAGCGGGCCCCCGGGCTGGGGGTGGTCCGGGTGGGCCTCGGCTGGACGGCCGGAGCCGGGTACGACCTGGACGCCAGCGCGCTGCTCTGCGGGGCGGACGGGAAGGTCGCCTCGGACCAGCACTTCGTCTTCTTCAACAACCTGCAGAGCCCGGACGGCTCGGTCCGGCACCGGGGCGGGTCCGGCGGCGGCCCCGACCGCGAGCAGATCGAGGTCCGGCTCGCGGAGGTCTCCGCCGGGGTGGAGAAGATCGTCTTCGCGGTGGCGATCTACGACGCGGCGCAGCGGCGGCAGTCCTTCGGGCAGGTCCGCGGCGCCCACATCCGGGTCGCCGACCCGGACACCGGCGCCGAGGTGGCCCGGTACGACGTGGCGCCGGAGGCCGGCAGCGAGACGGCGATGGTGTTCGGCGAGCTGTACCGGCACGGCGCGGACTGGAAGTTCCGCGCGGTCGGGCAGGGGTACGCCGCGGGGCTCGCGGGCATCGCCGCCGACTTCGGCGTGGACGTCCTGCAGCCGGCACCCGCCGCCGCGCCCGCCCCGGTGAAGCCGCCGGTCGCCCCGCCCGTGCCGCCCGTGGCCCCGCTCGCGCCGCCGGTCGCGCCGCCCGTTCCGGTCGCGGCCGCGGTGCCGGCCGTGCTGCCCGCCGCCGTACCCGTCGTTCCGACGACCCCGCCAGGACCAGGGAGTTCCCCCGTGACGTGTTTCTTCGACCCCTCGCACGGCGCCGGCACCACGGCGGTGTACTGGTCGCCGCAGTGGGGCGTGCCGCGCCAGATCGAGGCCTGCGTGGCCTGCGCCCAGCGGGTGCAGACCAACGTGCCGCCGTTCTACACCCCGCAGCCGGCCGGCTACCCGCAGCCGGTCCAGCAGCCGGTCCAGCAGGGCCAGCCGCAGGTGCCCGGCCAGCAGGCCCAGGGCGGGCGTCGCTTCGGCACCGGTGCGCTGATCGGCGCCGGCGCGGCCGGCCTGGTCGGCGGCGCGCTGCTGAACGAGGCCTTCGACGACGACCCGCAGGTCGTCGTCAACAACTACTACGAGGACGACGGCTTCTTCTAGGCCGTCGTTACCGGAGTCCCGGAAGGGCCGTCGGGGCGTCCCCGGCGGCCCCCGCTGTCGGAGCGGTGCGCTTGAATGGCGCCGGAGTACCGTTCCGACCGGGGGAGACGCACCGATGACCACGACCGACGCCGAGCTGACGGCCGCCGTCCGGAACCCCGACGCGGCCTGGCTGGAGTCCTGCTTCGGCCCCGGCACGCTGTGGCGGCCCGAGCCCGCGGCGCTGCCCGAGCGGCTGACGTCGAAGGAGGCCCGGGCGTTCCTGGCCGAGGTCGGCGTGCCGGCCGTCGAACTGGAATTCCTCGGCTTCGACGCCACGAAGCTGCCCGAGCGCGGGATGTGGGAGGCGGATCTGGACGAGCTGTTCGGAGAGCGCACCCCGGACGACGACACCCCGCCGAGCAACTGGGGGTACTGCGTCGGCACGTTCGACGACCAGCACCTGATGGTGGCCGGCGACACCGGCGCCGTACGGATCTACGACCCGAACGGCTGGGACCACGGGAGCGGCTACGGCGGCCGGGCGGCCGACTCGCTGCCCGAGGTGATCGGCGCGCTGGGGCTGCTGGCCCGCCTGGAGGGCCGGATCCGCGGTGGGGACGCCAGGGCCGCGCTGGACGAGTTCGCCGCGCTGGTGGCCGCGGCGGGGCAGGGGCCGGAGGAGTCGGACCTCTGGGTGGGCCTGCTGGAGAACCTGCGCGAGGAGTACGAGGACCTGGACGAGGGCTGACGCCCCGGGCCCTTTCCGGCCCTTCCCGGCCCTTTCCGGGCCCACCCCGGCCCGCCCGGGCCCGACGGCCGCACAACGCTTCGGCGCTGTGCGGCCGTTCGCGTCCCTGGGGGCCGGCCGTTCGCGTCCGGGGCGTACCGGCCCTACGCGTCCCGGCGCCGGTACGCCCCGGCCCGGGCCGCCGCCTCGGCGGCCTCCGCCGCACGGTCGGCGGACGCCTCGTCCAGCGGCTCCGCGGTGGTGAGCATCCGGTAGTAGAGCGGCGCCGAGACCGCCCGGACGACCTCGGACCCGTCGGTGTCCGGCGGGAGTTCGCCGCGCTCGACGGCCGCGGTGACGCACGGCGCCCACTCCTCGACCCGGCGCCGGTAGAAGTGCCGCAGGGCCTCGGCCGCGTCCGGGTCGCAGGTCGCCGCCACGATGACGGCGCGGAAGAGCGCGCCCTGCCGCGGGTCGGCCAGGGTGCGCTGGACGAGCCGGGCGTTGGCCCGCAGGTCCCCGGCGAGGGAGCCGCTGTCGGTGCGCGGCAGCGACTGCTCGGCCATGTCCGCGAGCAGGTCCGCGACCAGGGCGGTGGTGCTGCCCCAGCGGCGGTAGACGGTGGTGCGGCCGACCTCGGCCCGCTGGGCGATGTCGCCGAGGTCGAGGCCGCTGAAGCCGTGCTCGACCAGGGCGTCCTCGGCGGCGCGCAGGACGGCGGCGCGGACCCGGGCGGTCCGGCCGCCGGGGCGGACCGTGCCGGGCGTGGAGGGCTCGGGCGTGGAGGGCTCGACGGCCATTAACGGGATTCCTGTTCCATTAGAAGTGCGGGGTCTGCTAGGTTCAGGGCATCCTAACGGAACGGGAGTCCCATTAAGGGCTCCGAGGGGAGAACCGTCATGACCATCGCCACCGACATGGAGTACCGCAGGCTCGGCGCGTCCGGGCTGAAGGTGCCCGCGCTCAGTCTCGGCACCGGCACCTTCGGCGGCCGCGGCCCGCTGTTCGGCGCCTGGGGCACCACCGACGTCCAGGAGGCCCGTCGGCTGCTCGACATCGCCATCGACGCCGGTGTCACCCTCTTCGACACCGCCGACGTCTACTCCGACGGCGCCTCCGAGGAGGTGCTCGGCCAGGCGATCCGCGGCCGCCGCGACCAGGTGCTGATCTCCACCAAGGCCGGACTGCCCACCGGCGACGGCCCGCAGGATGCCGGAACCTCCCGCGCCCGGCTGGTGCGGAGCGTGGACGACGCGCTGCGCCGCCTCGGCACCGACCACCTGGACCTCTTCCAGCTGCACGCCTACGACGCCGGCACCCCGATCGAGGAGGTGCTCGCGACCCTGGAGGACCTGGTCCGGGCCGGCAAGATCCGCTACACCGGCGTCTCCAACTTCTCCGGCTGGCAGCTGATGAAGTCCCTCGCCCTCGCCGACCGGCACGGCCGCCCGCGGTACGCCGCCCACCAGGTCTACTACTCGCTCGTCGGCCGCGACTACGAGTGGGAGCTGATGCCGCTCGCCCGGGAGGAGGGCGTCGGGGCCCTGGTCTGGAGCCCGCTCGGCTGGGGCCGGCTCACCGGGAGGATCCGCCGCGGGCAGCCGCTCCCGGACGGCAGCCGGCTGCACGACACCGCCGACTACGGCCCGCCGGTGGAGGACGAGCTGCTGTACCGGGTGGTCGACGCGCTGGACGAGGTCGCCGCCGAGACCGGCCGCACCGTCCCCCAGGTGGCGATCAACTGGCTGCTGCGCCGTCCGACCGTCTCCTCGGTCATCATCGGCGCCCGCAACGAGGAGCAGCTGCGCCAGAACCTCGGCGCGGTCGGCTGGTCGCTGACGGAGGACCAGGTGGCCCGGCTGGACGCGGCGAGCACGCGCACCGCGCCGTACCCGTACTTCCCGTACCGCCGGCAGGAGGCCTTCGCCCGGCTCAACCCGCCCGTCGCGGGCTGAGCGGCCTCGCGGGCCGGGCGGCGCGGGGGCGAAGCGGTGCGCGAGCGGCGCGTGGGCCCCGGCCCGGGAGATGTCCGGGCCGGGGCCGGACCGGCTGCTGCGGGGCGGCGGTCGGCCCCACGCCGGTGGCTGCGGTGGTGGCTGCGGCGGCTGTGGCCGCGGCCCTCAGGCCTGCCGCCGGTGCCAGGCGGCGAGGAGTTCGGCCTCCCGCTCCGGGGTCAGGGCGTCCGGCAGGGGCTCGAACGGCCGGATGTCGCGGGCGGTCTCGGCCACCGGGCGGAGGGTCAGGCCGGTGGCGAGGGCGGCGGCCGGATCGGCGGTGCTGGTGGCGCGGAGCTCCGGGTCGGCGGGCCACAGCGGCAGGGCGCGCTCCGGGACGCCGGCGGCGCGCAGGAAGTCCTCGGACACCCAGGTGAGGGTGGTGCCGGGCGGGGCGACCGCGGCGGCGACGGCGTCCAGCAGGTCGCCCATGCCGAACGGCGGGGGCGTGGCGGCGTGGTAGGCGCCGCGGGCGCCCTGTGCGAGGAGGCCGAGCATCCAGGCGGTGAGGTCGCGGACGTCGACCACCTGGAGCGGCGCGTCCGGCCGGCCGGGGGCGAGCACCTCGCCGCCCCGGGCGAGCCGCTGCACCCAGTGGTCGAAGCGGTGGGTGTAGTCGCGGGGGCCGATCACGTACGTCGGGCGGATCAGCAGCGTCTGCGGGCCGAAGGCCTCCCGGGCGGCGCGCTCGCACTGGACCTTGAGGACGCCGTAGCTCTCGGCGGTGACCTCCGCGGCCTCCGGGCCGTCGGCGGGGAGCAGCGGGGAGTCCTCGGCGAAGCCCGGGGCGGCCGGGGCGTCGTACACCGAGAGCGAGGAGACCAGCAGGTAGCGCCCGGCCGCGCCGGGATCGAGGGCGGCGGCCAACTCCCTTACCTGGCGCGGGAAGTAGGCGCAGAGGTCGACGGTGGCGTCCCAGCTGCGGCCGCGCAGCGCGGACAGGTCGGCGTCGCGGTCGGCGATCAGGTGGGTGGCGTCCGGGAGCAGCCCGGCGCCGGAACGGCCGCGGTGCAGCACCGTGACCTCGTGCCCGGCGGCCAGGGCCGCCTCGGCGAAATGGAAGCCGATGAAGCGGGTGCCGCCGATGACCAGAATGCGCATTCGGACATCGTGCCAGCCCGCCCCGCACCGGGGCCAATCGGTGCGCGATCGTTGCTCAAGTTGTGCGTGGGGTGGGTGAGTCGGGGCGGATGTGCGGGGTTCCGGCGGGAAGCGTGTTCGACGGTCAACGGCGCGGGAGGTCGACGATCGTCGGCGGAGAGGCCTGGCCGGAAGGTCCCCGCTGGTCAGCCGGGTGCGGGCGGGGGTCGGCCGAACGGCCGCGACGGTCTCGTAACGCCTGATGACGGGTCAAAGTTCCTTGTTCCCCGGCGAACTTGTGTGAAGTCCCTTTAAGCTCCCGCTAACAATGGCGGCTTTCCGCCACTCTCGAACTCGCTCATGAGGTCGGGCGGCAGGCCCAACTTGACGATGAGAGCAGGGATGACGACGACAAGTGAACGAACCGCCGGTGCCGCGCGCGGCCCCGGCGGGCGGCGGACGGGCCCGCCCGGCCGCCGTGCCGCGGGCCTTCGCACCGCGGGCGGCGCGGTGACGCTGGCCGTGCTGGCCGGTTCCTGGTCCCTGGCGGCGGCCCCTCCGGCCTTCCCCCAGACCGGTGACGGTACGGTGGCGGTCCACGTGATCCGGGCCGTGGACACCGACGGTGTGTGGACGCCCGGGCTGGAATCGGGCATGGCGGGCGTGAAGGTGACGCTCACCGACGAGGCCGGGGTCTCCGTCGAGGGCACCACGGCGGCGGACGGCACGGTGACGCTGGCACCGGCCGCGAGCAAGCTGACCGGCGGCAAGTACCGGGTCCAGGTGGTGAATCCGAAGCCGGGCGTGCTCTACCCGGCCTTCGCCTCCCGCGAGGGCCTGGACGGCGGGGCGAACAAACTGAGCTCCAACGAGGAGTTCGTCGACCTCTCCGGCGGCAAGAAGGTGGAGATCACCACGGGGCTCTGGAGCCCGGGCGACTACTGCCAGAAGAACGCGCCGCTGGTGTCGACCTGTCAGAACCCGCCCCAGGACGGGGACGCCCAGCACACGCTGGTGTCCTTCCCGTACGAATCCCGCGGAACGGCCGGTACCGGCTTCACCCTGACCGACGTGGCCACGGCCGGGCAGACCGGGAACCTGTACGGCATCGCCTGGAACAAGGCCGACCGGCGGGTGTTCTCCTCGGCCCAGGCCAAGCGGACCACCGGCTACGGCCCCGGCGGCCCGGGCGGGATCTACGTCACCGACTGGGCGACGAAGAAGACCACGCTGTTCGCCACCGTCCCGGACGCGGGCACCACCCCGCACAGCCCGGGCAACGACGACGGCTTCCTGGTCGCGGTGGGCAAGGAGAGCCTCGGCGGCATCAAGATCACCGACGACGGCAAGGACCTCTTCGTCGTCAACCTGAACGACCGCAAGCTCTACCGCTACGACGCCACCGCGGCGACGGCGGCCGCGCCCAAGGCCGCCTACGCCATCCCGGACCCGGGCTGCCCGGCGCCGGGGGACTGGCGTCCGTACGGCCTCGGCATCCAGGACGGCACCGGCTTCCTCGGCGGCGTCTGCTCGGGCGAGTCCACCGGCAAGGCCTCGGACCTGCGCGCCGTGGTGCTGCCGTTCGACCTGTCCACGGGCGCGTTCAAGCCGGCCGTGCTGAACCAGCCGCTCGACTACCCGCGCGGCACCACGGTCGGCACCCCGTGCCCGGGCACCGCCTGGTTCCCGTGGCAGGACACCTTCCCGACCACCCAGAACGGCCAGGCCTGCGGGGCCAACTACCTGGCCAACCCCGAGCCGGCGGTCGCCGAGATCGCCTTCGAGACCGACGGCTCGATGCTGCTCGCCTTCCGGGACCGCTTCGGCGACCAGTCGGCGGCCAGCCCGACCGGCGGGGCGATGTCCAAGGTCCTGCCCGGCGGTGACCTCCTCAAGGCCTGCCCGGAGAACGGCACCTACGTGCTGGACACCAACCTGGGCTGCGGGTCCAAGGCCCGGGGCCAGCGGTTCTTCGACAACGCCCG
Source organism: Kitasatospora sp. NPDC048715 (assembly GCF_043198905.1). NCBI lineage: Bacteria > Bacillati > Actinomycetota > Actinomycetes > Kitasatosporales > Streptomycetaceae > Kitasatospora > Kitasatospora sp. NPDC048715. The sequence goes on from NZ_JBICVH010000029.1 coordinate 68,928, forward strand.
GATCGGCCACAACAACCCCGCCAACGCCGGGATGGCGTTCTCGAAGGCCGAGGACTCCATCGTGACCTCGGGCTACGACAGCGACAGCCAGGCCTTCGGTTACGGCAGCGCCTTCCAGAAGCGCGACGGCAAGGCGGACGGCGGCGTGCGGCTCAACACGGGCCCGGGCATCCCGCCGTTCGGCAAGGGCGCCGCGATGGGCGACCTGGAGGTGCTCTGCGACCAGGCTCCGCTCCAGATCGGCAACCGGGTCTGGTACGACCCCGAGCGCAGCGGCCTCCAACTGCCGGGCCAGAAGCCGGTTCCGGGTGCCACCGTCCACCTGTACGACGAGACGGGGAAGCTCGTCGGTACGACCAAGACGACCAAGCGCGGCGAGTACTACTTCGACGACAGCAACGTCGAGGGCGGCCTCAAGCCGAGGACCAAGTACACGATCAAGCTGGACAACCCGGCGGACTACGCCAAGGACGGCCCCCTCTTCCAGTGGGTGCCGACCGACCACGACGTCGGTGACAACCACTTCATCGACTCCAAGGGCATCGTTCCGAAGGACGGCAGGTTCCCGGAGCGGGCGCTGACCACCGGCGGCCCCGGCGAGAACGACCACACCTACGACTTCGGCTTCCGGCTGCAGGAGGGTGCGCTGCGCCTGGTCAAGCACGACCAGGACGGCAAGCCGCTGGCCGGCGCCAAGTTCCAGCTGTGGCACGAGACCAACGGGACCGACGGGCTCCAGCCGACCGGCGACAAGCCCGACACCAAGGTCGGTGAGCCCTGCACGACCGGCGCCGACGGCATCTGCCAGGGCACCGGCGTGCCGGGGACGTACTACTGGCAGGAGCTGAGCCCGCCGGACGGCTACGCGGCGCCGGAGGTCACCGTCCTCGGCCCGCTCAAGCTGACCTCGGCGAACCTCGACGCCGGTGTGGAGGTGACGGCCGTCAACAAGCTGATCCCCACCCCGACGCCGACCCCGACACCCACCCCGACCGAGACGCCGACCCCGGCGCCGACGTCGGCGGCTCCGGTGCCCCCGGCCCCGGTGCCCCCGGCGTCCGGGCACCTGCCCAACACCGGTGCGGGTGAAGGGATGCCGATCGTGTTGACCAGCGCGGCGGCGCTGATCGCCCTCGGCACCGCCACGGTGCTGATGGCCCGCAGGCGCAAGGCCGCCCGGCGCGGCTAGCCCCGCGCGGGGTGCGTGAAGTGGGGCCCGGCAGCGGGCCCGATCGGGCGGGTTCGTGGGACCGTTGGTCCCCGGGCCCGCCCGACTGTTGTGTCCGACCGAGGAAAGGGAGCGGCTGCATGCCCCGCAGGACGAAGGCCGAAGGCCGCGGACCACGGCGGTCCCACTGGCTCAAGGCCCTGATCGCGATCGTGGTGTGCGGCGCCGCGGCGGGCGGCGTGGCCGTCTACCGGACGGTCTCCGACGAGGCCGTCGAACGCCCGGTGACCACCGACGAGGCCGGCCGGCTCGCCCTGTCGCGCCTGAACCTCTACCAGGCGAGCCCGGTGGCGGTGACGCTCACGGCCGAGGAGGGCGGGGGCGTCACCATCCGGGTCGACGGGGTCGTCGACTACCGCAACCACCGGGGGGTCGGCCGCTACCGGACCACCGGCGCGAGCGGACCGCTGGACCACGGCCTGATCGTCTGGGACACCGGCGGCCTCGGGCTGGCCCCCGACCGGGCCGGCACCGACACCGCCACCGCCCCCGCCACCGATGCCCCGGCCTGGCAGCAGGCCGAGCGCATCCCGCGCCAGGGCTGGTCACCGCGGACCTACACGGCGGACCCGCTGGACGCCGGACTGAACCTGCTGGTCCAGCTCGGCGCGGACCGCCCCGACAACCCGCTGCTGCTCGCCCAGTCCGGGGCCCGCTGGCTGGGCCGGGACCGGATCGACGGCAAGGGCTACGACCGCTTCGCCGGTCCGCGCGCCCAGGGCTCCGCGCCCGACGGCGCCCGCTCGCCGCTGACCTACTGGGTCGACGGCGACGGAGGGCTGCGCCGGGTGACGATGCGGATGCCGGGGCTGGGCACCCCCACCACCGTCGAGCTCACCGGACGGCAGGCGGACGCCAAGCTGCCCGAGGCCCCGTGGCTCACCGGCTGACCCGGTTGACGCCGCTGACCGGCTGACGCCGCTGACCGGCTGACGGCTGACCGGTTGACCCGGCCGGCCGGGCACGGCCGGGTACGGCCGGAAGCCCGCAGGACAGGGCGGTCAGCCGTACCAAAATCGTTGGTGAGGCAGCAATGGCTTCATCATCTTCCGTTCACCCGGACCCGGCTGCCAGCATCGGCGCACCGTCACCGCCCGAGGGAGTAGCCGATGAACCGCCCCCGTTCCCTGCGCTGTCTGGCCGCACTGTCCCTGGTCGTCCTGGCCGCCACCGCCTGCGGGCGCTCCGACCAGGGCGGCTCCCCGGCCGCCGGCGCGGCGCAGGCCGGACAGAACTCCGGGAAGAGCGCCGCCGAGCTGCTCCCGGCGAAGAACAAGCAGAGCGGCGTGCTCAGAGTGGCCACCTCCGTCGGCTACCCGCCGATGGAGATGTACAAGACCGGCACCACCGAGCTGACCGGGGTCGACCCGGACCTCGCCGCCGCCGTCGCCGGGAGGCTCGGGCTGAAGCTGGAGCTCGCCAACTCCTCCTTCGACGGCCTGATCCCCGGCCTCCAGGCCGGCCGCTACGACCTGGTGATGTCCTCCATGACGGACAGCGCGCAGCGCCGCCAGGCCGTCGACTTCGTCGACTACTTCCGCACCGGCGGCGTGATCATGACGAAGAAGGGCAACCCCGAGGGCATCAAGTCCATCGAGGACCTCTGCGGCAAGAAGGTGGTCCTCGCCAAGGGCAGCTCCAACCTGGAGATCGGCGAGCAGCAGAACGCCAAGTGCGCCACCAGGATGGCGATCTCGCAGAGCGAGGACGCCCCGACCGGGCTGCTCCAGCTGGACAGCGAGCGGGCCGTCGCCACGATCGTGGACTACCCGGTGGCGCAGATGTTCGTGCAGAACAGCGGCTCCTACGAGGTGCTGCCGGAGCAGTACGGCACCGCGCCGTGGGGCATCGCGGTCGCGAAGAAGGACGCCGGGCTGCGCGACGCGGTGCAGAAGGCGCTCCAGGAGCTGATCGAGAGCGGCGAGTACCGCAAGGTGCTGGACACCTACCAGGTCGGCGGCAGCGCGGTGGAGCGCGCCACCGTCAACGCGGCGCAGTGAGAACGGCGGCACCGACGAGATGAGCACCGACATGAGAGACCCCGGGATCCCCGCCGACCCCGCGACGCCCGCGCCCGCGACGCCCGCCGACCCCGCGACGCCCGCCCCGGCACCCCGAACGGCCGCCGCCGGCCCCGTCAACGACGACCTGGCCTTCGAGGTGACCGGCCGGCCCCGCCCGGCACGCTGGTTCGCCGTGCTGGCGGCCGCCTTCGTCGCCGTCTGGCTCGCCTGGACCGTCATCGTCAACCCCAACCTGCACTGGGACATCGTCGCCAAGTACCAGTTCGACGGCGTGATCCTGGAAGGGCTCTGGGTGACGGTCCAACTCACCCTGATCTCCCAGGTGGTGGGCATCGTCATCGGCGTGGTGGCCGCGGTGATGCAACTGTCCGACAGCCCGGTGCTGCGGACCACCGCCGGCGCGTACACCTGGTTCTTCCGCGGCACCCCGCTGCTGGTCCAGCTGATCTTCTGGTTCAACCTGGCGCTGCTCTTCCCGGAGATCAGCATCGGCATCCCGTTCGACGGGCCCAAGCTGGTCAGCTGGCAGTCCAACACCCTGATCACCGGCTTCGTGGCGGCGCTGCTCGGCCTGTCGATCAACGAGGGCGCCTACATGTCCGAGATCGTCCGGGCCGGCATCCAGAGCGTCGACCCCGGGCAGCGCGAGGCGGGCGCCTCGCTGGGCATGTCCAACCGGCAGATCCTCACCCGGGTGGTGCTGCCGCAGGCGATGCGGGTGATCATCCCGCCGTTCGGCAACCAGTTCATCTCGATGCTGAAGACCACCTCGCTGGTCTCCGTCATCGCCGGCGCCGACCTGATGACCGTCTCTCAGCACCTCTACCTCGCCAACTTCGAGGTGATCGCGCTGCTGATCGTCGCGTCCATCTGGTACCTGGTGCTCACCACCATCGCGAGCGTCGCCCAGCACGCGGTGGAGCGGAGGTTCAACCCGGCCGGCGCCCCGCCGGCGCTGCACCGCCGAGTGCTGGCCAACCTGCGCCCCGGGCGCGGCGGAGCGGGAAAGCGCGTGAAGAAGGGGGAGGTCAAGTGACGACCACGGACCTGGGGAAGGCTGCCGCCGAGGTGGTCCTGTCGGCCCGGAAGGTACGCAAGCGGTTCGGGGACCTGGAGGTGCTGCGCGGCATCGACCTGGAGGTCCGGGCGGGGGAGGTGCTCTGCGTGATCGGCCCCTCCGGCTCCGGCAAGTCCACCCTGCTGCGCTGCTTCAACCACCTGGAGAAGATCGACGCCGGGCGGATCGAGGTGGACGGCGAACCGGTCGGCTACGAGCCGTACGGCGCCTCCGGCAGCAGGCTGCGCGAGCGCCGGCCGCGCGACATCCGCCACCAGCGCGAGCGGATCGGCATGGTCTTCCAGCGCTTCCACCTCTTCCCGCACCGCACCGCGCTCCAGAACGTCATGGAGGGTCCGATCGCGGTCAAGGGCCGCCCCCGCGGGGAGGCCGAGCGCCGGGCCCGCGAACTGCTCGCCCGGGTCGGCCTGGCCGACCGCGCCGACCACTACCCGGCCCAGCTCTCCGGCGGCCAGCAGCAGCGGGTCGCGATCGCCCGGGCACTGGCCATGGAGCCGACCCTGATGCTCTTCGACGAGCCCACCTCCGCGCTCGACCCGGAGCTGGTCGGCGAGGTGCTCGGCGTGATGCGCGACCTCGCCCGCAGCGGCATGACGATGATCGTCGTCACCCACGAGATGGGCTTCGCCCGCGAGGTCGCCGACCGGGTCGTCTTCATGGACCAGGGCGCCGTCGTGGAGGCCGGCAGCCCGGCCGAGGTGTTCACCGCCCCGCGGCACGACCGCACCCGGGCCTTCCTCTCGACGGTGCTCTGATGGGAGCGATGGGACTGATGGGAGCGGACGTGACCACGACCCCGGTCGACCTGCTGCTGCGCGGCGCCACCCTGGTGGACGGCACCGGGGCGCCCGCCCGCCCGGCCGACCTCGCCGTCGCCGACGGCCGGGTCACCGTACTGCCGCCCGGCACCGCCGTGACCGCGGCCGAGACCCTGGACGTGACCGGGCGGGTCGTCACCCCCGGCTTCATCGACGTCCACACCCACTCGGACGCGCTCGCCGCCCCCTTCGGCGGCGGCACCCACACCGACGGCGACGCCCTGGACGAGCTGCGGCTGGCCCCGCTGCTCCAGGGCGTCACCACCGAGATCAGCGGCAACTGCGGGATCAGCCTGTTCCCGGCACTGCCCGGGCGGCTGCCCGAACTGGCCGAGCACCTGCGGGTCTCCTTCGGCCTCGGACCGGTGCTGCCCGCCGAGGACTTCGACGCCTTCGCCGCCGGCCAGCGGCCCGAACTGCGCCGCAACCACATCACCTCGCTGGTCGGCCACGGCACGCTGCGCGCCGGAGTGATGGGCTTCGAGGACCGCCCGCCCACCGACCAGGAGCTGGCCGCCATGTGCGGGCTGCTCGACCGGGCGCTGACCCAGGGCGCGGCCGGACTCTCCACCGGGCTGATCTACCCGCCCGGCGTCTACGCGGACACCGAGGAGATCGTGGCCCTGGCGAAGGTCGCCGCGCGGCACGGCAAGCCGTACGTGACGCACCTGCGCGACGAGATGTCCCAGGTGGAGAAGGCGCTGGAGGAGGCGCTGGAGATCGCGGTGCGCTCCGGCGCCCCGCTCCAGGTCTCCCACCACAAGACCGCCGGACGGCACGCCTGGGGCGCCACCCTGCGGACCCTGCCGCGCCTGGAGCAGGCCCGCGCCGAGGGCGTGGACGTGCTCTGCGACGTCTACCCGTACACCGCCGGCAGCACCGTGCTGCACGCGATGCTGCCGCCGTGGACCAGCGAGGGCGGGCCGGCCGCGCTGCTGGAGCGGCTGCGCAGCAAGGAGGTCCGGGACCGGATCCGGGCGGACATCGCGCACGGCGTCGAGGGCTGGGAGAACACCGTCGGCAACGGCGGCTGGGACCTGATCTCGGTGGCCGCCGCTCCCGCCCGCCGTACGGCCGAGGGCCGCCGGATCGCCGACCTGGCCGCCGAGCGCGGCGCCGACCCGGTGGACCTCGTCTGCGACCTGCTGCTGGAGGCGCAGGGCGAGGTGACCATCATCAGCCACTCGATGCGCGAGGACGACGTCCGCCGGGTGCTGGCCAGCCCGCTGTCGATGATCGGCTCGGACGGGGTGCCCAAACCCGGTCGCCCGCACCCCCGCTGGGCGGGCAGCTTCGCCCGGGTGCTCGGTCACTACGGGCGCGAGCAGGGGCTGCTGCCGCTGGAGCTCGCGGTGCACAAGATGACCGGCCTGCCCGCCGAACGGTTCCGGCTGGCCGGGCGCGGCGTGGTCCGGGACGGCGCCGTCGCGGACCTGGTGGTGCTCGACCCGGCGGCCGTTCTGGACGGCGCGACCTTCGAGCGGCCGCTGCTGCCGCCGGTGGGCGTGGAGACCGTCGTGGTGGCCGGGCGGGTCGCGGTGCGCGGCGGCCGGCCGACCGCGATCCGGGCCGGAGAGGTGGTGCGGGTCCGATGAGCCTCGCCCAGGTGGCCGCCGCCGCGCGCAGCTCCGCGGCCCTGCCGCTGACCCTCGCGGTGGCCGCCGTCGACGTGGACGCCGCCGAGGCGGACCGCGGAGTCGACGCCGGCGCGGTCGGGGTGGACGACACCGTCGTCCTGCCCGTCGCCAGCGCATCCAAGCTGCTGCTGCTCGCCGAGGTCGCCCGGCGGCTGGAATCCGGGGAACTGACGGCCGGACAGCCGGTGGAGATCCTCCCTGAGGACGTCACCGGCGGCACCGGCCTGCTCGGCCGGCTGAGCCGCCCCGACTGGACGGTGGAGGACCTGGCCTGGCTGACCGCCGCGGTCAGCGACAACACCGCCACCAACGCCCTGCTGCGGCTGGTCGGCCTGCCGGCCACCGCCCGGCTGGCGCGCGAGCTCGGACTGGAACGGCTCACCCTGCACGACCGGGTGCGCGACGAGCGCGGGCCGGACGTCCCGCCGGTCTTCGCCACCGGCACCGCCCGCGACCTGGCCCGGCTGGTGGCCCTCGCGGTCCGGGGCACCATGGCCGGCCCGGCCGCCTCGGCCCGGCTGCTCGGCTGGATGCGCGCCAACACCGACCACGGCCTGGTGCCCGCGCTGATCGACCACGACCCGTTCGCCCCCGGCTTCCCCGAGCCGCTGCCCGGCCGCCTGCTGGTCGCGAACAAGACCGGAACGGACACCGGGGTGCGGGCCGACGCGGGCGTCATCGTGGGCGCCCGCCGGGTGGCCTACGCGGTCGTCGCGCACTGGGACGTGGCGCTCGGGCCCAGCACCGAACGGGCCGCCGTGCACGCGATCCGGGACGTCGGCCGCGCCCTCGCGGCCTGGGCCCAGCGACCCGCCTGAGCCGAACCGCCCGAGCCGGCCGGCCGGTGGGCTCAACGGCCGGCCGGCTCAGGCCGTGGGGGAGCTCAGTCGCCCCACCGCATGTCCAGCAGCGACCTGATCTCCCCGGCGGCGGAGCCGAGTTCGGCGAGGAAGGCGCGCAGCACCGGATTGCGGTTGGTGGGCCGGGTGGCCACCCCGATCCGGCGGTGCAGCTGCGGATGGTCCAGCCGGCACACGTGCACCCCGGCGCTGTCGGCCAGGCCGAGCGCCGGGATCAGCGCGACGCCCATGCCGGCCCGCGCGAGGTTGATGGTCACCTGGTAGTGGTCGCTGCGGCAGCGCACCCGGGGACGGAACCCCTCGGCGGCGCAGGCGCGTTCGAGCACCGGTTCGCCGGTGCTGCCGCCGTGGGTGCCGATCCAGCTCTCGCCCTCCAGCTCGGCCAGCCGCACCACCGAGCGCCGCCCGAGCCGGTGCCGCAGCGGCACCACGACCAGCTGCGGCTCGTCGAAGTACATCCGCACGTCCACCGCCGCCCGGCGGCACCACGGGTCCAGCGGGTGCTCGAAGACGACGGCCGCGTCCAGCCGGCCGGCCTCCAGGTCCGGGACCAGCTCGTGCGGCTGGCCCATGATGAGCTCCAGCTCCACCTGCGGGTGCCCGGCGGCGAAGGCGGCCAGCGCCCGGGGCAGCAGGTCCAGCCCGGCGGAGGCGAAGAAGCCGATCCGCAGCACGCCGGCCGCGGCCTGGGCGTGCGCCCGCAGGTCGTCCTGGGCGACGGCCATCAGATCGGCGATCGCCTGGGCGTGCTCGGCCAGCCGGACACCCGCGGGCGTCAGGCGGAGGGACTGCGGGGCCCGTTCCACCAGCGCGACGCCCAGCTCCTGCTCCAGACGGGCGAGCTGGTGCGAGATGGCGGACGGGCTCAGGTGCAGGGCCTGTGCCGCGGCCACGATGGTGCCCCGGCGGGCGATCTCCAGGAGGACGTGCAGTCGGGCGCTGTTCAGCATCGGCCCAGGTTAGGCCGTGTGCGCCGGGAGTGCGGCCACCGGTTCCCCGGTCGGTCGCGCCGTCCCGTCGGCGGCGGTGTCCAACCGGAGCAGGTCGTGCTCGGTCTCCCGGCGCACCACCAGGCGGGCCTCGCCGTCGCGGACGAAGACCACGGCGGGCCGCGGCAGCTTGTTGTAGTTGGACGCCATGGCGTAGCCGTAGGCGCCGGTGACCGGGGTGGCCAGCAGGTCGCCGACCCGGAGGTCGACGGGGAGCGCGGCGTCGTCGATGATCACGTCGCCGCTCTCGCAGTGCTTGCCGACCAGCCGGGCGCGCCGCGGGCGGGGCGCCTCGGGGCAGCGCGGCAGGAAGGCCTCGTAGCGGGCGCCGTACAGGGCGGGGCGCAGGTTGTCGCTCATCCCGCCGTCCACGCTGACGTAGGTGCGCACGCCCTCGATCCGCTTGACGGTGCCGACCCGGTACAGGGTCAGCCCGGCCCGGGCGGCTATCGACCGGCCGGGCTCGACGCCCACCGGGCCGCTCCAGCCGGCGCCGCGCACCGCCGCGCGGACCCGCTCGGCCCAGTCCGCGAAGGAGGGGGCGGTCTGCCCGCCCAGGTAGGCCACGCCCAGGCCGCCGCCGACGGTCAGCCGGCGCAGGCCGTGCTCCACCGCGAACCGGGCCACCGCGGCGGCGCCGTCGGCCAGCTCGGCCGGGTCCAGCACCTGGGACCCGACGTGGGCGTGGACGCCCTCCAGCCGTACGGCGGCGGAGGTCCCGGCCCGGTGCACCGCGGCCGCGGCGGCGCCGCCGGCCAGGCCGAAGCCGAACTTGGAGTCGTGGCCGCCGGTCCGGATGGCCTGGTGGGCGCCGGCCGCGACCCCGGGCGCCACCCGCAGCTGGATCCGGGCCGGGGGCAGGCCCTCCTCGTGGTGCAGCCGTTCGATCCGGTCCAGTTCGTCGAAGCTGTCCACCACGATGTGGCGCAGGCCGACGGTGAGCGCGGTGCGCAGCTCGGCCTCGTCCTTGTTGTTGCCGTGCAGCACGATCCGGTCCGGGTCGACCCCGGCGTACAGGGCGGTGCGCAGTTCGCCGCCGGAGGCGACGTCCAGCAGCAGGCCCTCCTCGGCGGCCAGGCGGGCCATCGCGGTGCACAGGAAGGCCTTGGAGGCGTAGGCGACGTTGCCCCGGCCGAAGGCGGCCACCGCCTCGCGGCAGCGGCGGCGCAGGTGCTCCTCGTCGTAGACGAACAGCGGTGTGCCGTACCGGCGGGCCGCCTCGTCCAGGAGCACCCCGCCGACGGACAGGCCCTCGGGGCGGAACTCGGCGGTGAGCGGCAGCAGGCCCGGGTCGACGGGCGACAGGGCTGGCGACACAGGGGACACGGCTTCCTCCCGGGGAGCTGGTTGGCCCCGCCCATCCTCGGTCCTGCGGAGGGGGTGAGAAAGCGCATTCTTCCGGCCCTGAGCAGTACGGAAACCGATGCTCCGTCCCGCGGGCGGCCCTGTCCCGGGCCTTGCATCTAAGCTTGCATCTATGGTGCTACGGTGTGGTCCATGGCCGACACCCCGCCTCCCGCCCGCGTCCCGGTCCCATCCCGCGTCCCGGCCGCGGACCGCGCGTACGAACTGACCAAGGACCTCATCCTCGGCGGCGGCCTCCCCGGCGGGACGCTGATCAGCGAGGGCGAGATCGCCGAGCGCACCTCGCTCAGCCGCACCCCGGTCCGGGAGGCCTTCCTGCGGCTCCAGGCCGAAGGACTGCTCCAGCTCTTCCCCAAGCGCGGAGCCGTCGTGGTGCCGGTCGGCCCCGGCGAGGCCGAGGACGTGCTGGAGCTGCGCGAGGCGCTGGAGAGCACCGCGGTACGCCGGATCACCCGCCGCGCCGAGCCGCTCGACGACCTGCTGCGGCAGCTGACCGACCTGATCGACCAGCAGCGCGAACCCGCCCGCCGGGCCGACCTCGGCGCCTTCGCCGACGCCGACGAGGCCTTCCACCGGGGCATCGTGACGGCCTCCGGCAACGCGCTCGCCGAGCGCTTCTACGAGACGCTGCGCGACCGCCAGCGGCGGATGGCCGTGCAACTGCTCCAGGTGCGGCCGGAGCGGCGGCCGCAGCGGCTGGCCGCGCTGGTCGAGGAGCACACCGCGCTGGTCGAGCGCATCGCGGCCCGCGACGCCGCCGGCTTCACCGAGGCGCTGCGCGCCCACCTGGACGCGCACCGCTGAGCCACTGCACCGCTGAGCAACTCCTCCCCTCTCCTCCCGCGCGGCGACGGCCGCGCACCCCGACGGACCGCCGGGACCACCATCCGACAAGGAGCAGCACCACCATGAGCACCACCCGGCCACCGTCCGCCGGTCCCGTCGCGCCCACCGGTCGGGGGAGGCCCTGGCTGGTCGCGGCCCTGGCCATGCTCTGCTGCGGCTGGGGCGGCAACCAGTTCACCCCGCTGCTGCTGATGTACCGCCACCTCGGCGGCTACTCCGAGGTCACCGTCGACGCCTTCCTGGGGGCCTACGTCCTCGGCCTGGTCCCCGGACTGCTGGTCGGCGGTGCGGCCTCGGACCGCTACGGGCGCCGTCCGCTGATGATCGGCGCGGTCGTCGCCTCGCTCGCCGCCAGCGGCGTGCTGTGCGGCGGCGTCACGGGCGAACTCCCCATCTACGCCGGTCGGTTCCTCACCGGTACAGCCGTCGGCATCGCGATGGCCGTCGGCACCAGCTGGGTCAAGGAGCTCTCCCGGGCTCCGCACGACCCGTCCGCCGACCAGGGCGCCGGCGCCCGCCGCGCCTCCCTCGCCCTCACCGTCGGCTTCGGCCTCGGCGCCGGCGTGGCCGGCGCGCTCGCCCAGTGGGGCCCCTGGCCGATGGTCACCCCGTACCTCGCCCACCTGCTGGTCACCCTGCCCGCGCTGTTCCTGCTCCCGAAGGCCGTCGAGACCCGGGCCCGCTCGGCCGCCGTCCGCAGCCTCTGGGCCGACCTCAAGGTCCCGGCGGCCGGGCACCGGCGCTTCCTGCGGGTGGTCCTGCCGATGGCCCCGTGGGTGTTCGGCTCGGCCGGCGTCGCGTACGCGGTGACCCCGCAGCTGGTCGGCGACCGGCTCGGCGACTGGTCGCTGGCCTACGCGACCCTGCTGACCGTCCTCACCCTGGGCACCGGCGCCCTGGTCCAGCCCCTCGCCAAGCGCCTGGACTCGCTGGACTCGGCGCGCGGCGTCGTCGCCTCCATGGTGCTGATGGCCTGCGGCATGGCCGTCTGCGCCGGCGACGCGGCGGTGCGCTCCCCGCTGCTCGGCCTCGGCGGGGCGGTCCTCCTCGGCGCCGCCTACGGCATCGGCGTCGTCTCCGGGCTGCTGGAGATCCAGCGCCTCGTCACCCCCGACGACCTGGCCGGCATCACCGGCGTCTACTACGCCCTCTGCTACTCCGGCTTCCTGCTGCCCGCCGTGCTCGCGGCGCTCTCATCCGTGGCCTCCTACACCGTGATGCTCTCGGCGGTGACCGCCCTCGCCCTCGCCAGCCTCGCCGTGATCGCCTTCTCCTCCCGCCGCACCGCCCCCGCCCCGATCCCCGCCGAAGCCTCCCGCTGACCGTCGGTCTCGTGCCTCCCCGCCCGCTCCCGGGCGGGGAGGCACGATGCTCTGCGAACCGGTCTTGTTGCGAGCACGAACGGTCAGTGTGCATCCAATGTCGGTCGACGAGCGGGGCGACCGCATGATCCGGGGGAGAATCGCACGACGGAAGGAGACGCGCTGTGAGTACGGCACCCCAGGTCCCCGGTGACTACAGCACCGTCAGCGACCCCGAGCGGGCACTGAAGTACGCGATCCGGCACATCGCGGGCGACCGTACCGAGATCATCGAGGGAGTCATCACCCCCGTGTCGCCGTCATGGGCGAACGAGTCCGCCGCCGGGATCGTCCGCCGCCGGCTCGGCCCCCGCATGGACCAGCTCGATCTGGTGTCCGGGTCCGGCAACCTCGACCTGCCGGGCAGCGAGAACTGGTACATCCCGGACCTGGCCGTCGTGCCGGCCGAACTCGCCCTGAAGACCGAAGGCGCACTGCTGCCCGACCAGACCCTCCTGATCGTCGAGGTCGGTTCACCGTCCGACGCGGAGACCGACCGCGTCGTCAAGCGCCGTCGCTACGGCCAGTACGGCGCTCCGCTCTACCTCCTGGTCGACCGCCAGAACCGCAGCTGCACCCTGTACAGCGAGCCGACCCGGCTCGGCTACGCCGCGGAGAGCGGGCCGCACCCCTTCGGCACGCCCGTTCTCCTCCCGGCGCCCTTCGACCTGGAGCTCGACACCTCCCGGCTGTAGGGCTAGACCTTCGCGTCGTCCTTGGGGCGGGCGTGGGCGGGGAGGCCGTTGGCGAGGTCCTCGACCAGGAGGCGCCAGGCGATGGCGTCGGCGGCGGCGCGCAGTTGGGGACTGCGGGGGCGGCCTGCGTCGGCGTCGAGGCGGGCGTTGAGCCAGTCGGACCAGGCGTGGGCGAGGGTGCGGACCTCGTGGGTGCCGGCCTCGGTGGGGGAGAGGGCGTCGCCCTCGCGCAGGAGGTAGCCCTCGGCGGCCATCCGGTCGAAGACCGGCTCCAGCACCTCGGGCGGCACCCGCTTGCGGGCGGCGATGAGGTCGAGCGAGGCGTGGCCGACGGCCCTGGTGTGGCCGGCCACCTCCATCAGCGCCCAGGCCCCGGCCAGGTCCACCCGGGCGCCGGCGCCGGCGACGATCGTCCGGACGGCGTCGAGGTCCACCCCGCGCACGATCCGGCAGACCGAGTACTCCAGGTGCGGGTCGGAGTCGGCGGTGGTCGGCTGGGCGAAGGCCTCGCCCATGTCGGTGGAGCCCGCCCGGGCGGTGTCGCGCAGCTGCACCTGTTTGAGGAAGAGGGACACCACGAAGCCGATGACGGCCACCGGGATGGTCCACAGGTACACGGTGTGCAGGGCGTCGGAGTAGGCCTGGACGATCGGCGCGGCCTGGTCGGCGGGCAGCTGGTGCAGGCCCTGGGGGCTCTGCGCGGCCTGGCTGAGCACGGCCGGGTCGGCGCCGGTCAGCCGGGCGGCGGTGGCGATCCCGTCGGCGAGTTCGGTCTGCAGGCTGTTGGCGTAGATGGTGCCGAACACCGCGGTGCCGAAGGAGCTGCCGATGGTGCGGAAGAAGGTCACCCCGGAGGTGGCGGTGCCGAGGTCGGCGTAGTCGACGGTGTTCTGCACGGCGATGGTGAGCACCTGCATGCTCAGCCCGATGCCGACGCCGAGCACGAACATGTAGAGCGAGGCCAGCGCGGATCCGGTGTCGGGCTCCAGCCGGGACAGCAGGTAGAGGCCGAGCGCCATCACCGCCGTGCCGACGATCGGGAACACCCGGTACTTCCCGGTCTTGCTGACCGCGTTGCCGCTGGCGATCGAGGCGATCAGCAGACCGATCACCATCGGCAGCGTCCGCACGCCGGAGACGGTCGCCGAGTCGCCGTCCACGTACTGGAGGAAGGTCGGCAGGAAGGTCAGCGCGCCGAGCATGGCGAAGCCGACGATGAAGCTGAGCACCGAGCAGACCGTGAACACCGGGTTGCGGAACAGCCGCATCGGCAGCATCGGTTCGACGGCCCGGGTCTCCACCCAGCAGAACAGGCCGAGCGCCAGCGCGCCGCCGACGAACAGGCCGATGATCACCCCGGAGCTCCAGGCGTACTGGTTGCCGCCCCAACTGGTCGCCAGGATCAGCGCGCCGGCGCCGACCGCGACCAGCACGATGCCCAGGTAGTCGACGACCGGGCGGGTCGCCGAGCGGACCGAGGGGATGGTCCGGGCGGCCAGGGCCACTACCACGACCGCGATCGGCACGTTGACGTAGAACGCCCAGCGCCAGGACAGGTGGTCGGTGAACAGCCCGCCCAGCAGCGGCCCGATCACCGTGGCCACGCCGAACACCGCACCGATCGCGCCCTGGTACTTGCCGCGCTCGCGCAGCGGGATGACGTCCGCGATCAGCGCCATGGAGGTGACCATCAGGCCGCCCGCGCCGAAGCCCTGCACGGCGCGCCAGGCGATCAGCAGGGTCATGTCGGTGGCCAGGCCGCACAGGAACGAGCCGCCGACGAAGACGATCGCCGAGGCCTGGAACAGCAGCTTGCGCCCGTACAGGTCGCCGAACTTGCCGGCCAGCACGGTGGCCACCGTCTCGGCCAGCAGGTAGGACGTCACCACCCAGGACATGTGCGCGGCCCCGCCGAGGTCCGCGACGATGGTGGGCAGGGCGGTGCCGACGATGGTCTGGTCGAGGGCGGCCAGCAGCATGCCGAGCACGATGGTGGCGAAGACGACGTTCCGCTGCCGGACGTCCAGCACCGGAGGGGCGGAGGGCGGGGTCTCGGTGGCGACGGTCATGCCGTCAGCCTCCGGGGTGAGGGCGGCGGTCGCGATCCGGTTCGGCCGTTCGGGTGAGGACGGGCGGCGACTCGGGCGGCGCCCCGAGCGCAGGTCCGAGTGCAGCCCCGAGTGCAGGCCCGGGCGGTGGCCCGGGTGGCGGCCCCGGGAGGCCCGGGCGACGATGGGCCGAACGAAGCCGACCGAGGCCGACCGAGGCCGACCGAAGCCGACCGACGACGGGCCGAACGAAGCCGACCGGCGATCATCCACCGACCCGGACGCCCCGGCCCCGGGAAGAGGCTCCCCATGAACGCCGACCCCCCGCGCAGCAGCGTGCACCCGCCCCGGCCCGGCGCCACCGCCGTGGGCGCCCGGGCCGCCACCCGGCGCTGGCGGGCGCTCGCCGTCTGCCTGGTCGCCGGCTTCATGACCCTGCTGGACGTCAGCATCGTCAACGTCGCCCTGCCGACGGTACGGGCCGGGCTGCACATGTCCGACAGCGGTCTGCAGTGGGTGCTCAGCGGCTACGCGCTGGCCTTCGGCCTGGTTCTGGTGCCCGCCGGGCGGCTCGGCGACGCGCGCAGCCGACGGGCCGTCTTCCTCGCCGGGCTGGCACTGTTCACGGTGGCCAGCGCGCTCGCAGGGGCGGCGCAGAGCCAGGAGTGGCTGGTGCTGGCCCGGCTGTTCCAGGGCGCGGCCGGCGGGGTGCTGGTGCCGCAGGTGTCCGGCTTCATCCAGGTGCTGTTCCAGGGCGCCGAGCGCGGCCGGGCCTTCGGCGCGCTCGGCGCCACCATCGGACTGTCCACCGCGGTGGGGCCGCTGCTCGGCGGGCTGCTGATCCACCTGGTCGGCCCGCAGGACGGCTGGCGCTGGGTGTTCCTGGTCAACCTGCCGATCGGGGTCGCCGTGCTGCCGATCGCCCGCCGGCTGCTCCCGGGGCCCCCGCCCGCCGACCAGCGGGCCGGGCACCGGGACTTCGACCCCGTCGGTGTGCTGCTGCTCGGCGCCGGGACGGTCGCGCTGCTGCTGCCGTTCGTCCAGGCGCAGCAGTGGCACGGCTCGGCCCGCTGGCTGCTGCTGCCGCTGGCGGCGGTGCTGCTCGCGGCCTTCGTCGGCTGGGAACTGCACTACGGGCGGCGGCGCGAACCGCTGGTGAGCATGGCGCTGTTCGCGGTGCGGCCGTACGCGGCGGGCACGCTGCTGTCGCTGGTGTACTTCGCCGGGTTCACCGCGATCTTCTTCATCTTCACGCTCTACCTCCAGGCGGGCCTGCACTACTCGGCGCTGACGGCGGGCCTGGCGATCACGCCGTTCGCGGTCGGCTCGGGGGTGTCCGCGGCGGTGGGCGGGCGCCTGGTGAGCCGGCTGGGGCGGCGGCTGGTGGTGGCCGGACTGGTGCTGGTGCTGGCCGGGCTGCTGGCCTCGGCGCTGGCGGTGCAGCTGTGGTCGGGGCCCCGGGTGGGCTGGACGACGGCGCTGCCGCTGCTGGTCGCCGGGGTGGGCAGCGGGCTGGTGATCGCCCCGAACCAGACGCTGACCCTCCAGCAGGTGCCGGTGGCCCGGGCGGGCAGCGCGGGCGGGGTGATGCAGACCGCGCAGCGGGTCGGCTCGGCGGTGGGCATCGCCGTCGTCGGCTCGGTGTTCTTCGCCCACGCGGCCGGCCCCCGCCCGGACTGGGCGCTGGCCTTCCAACTGGGCGTGACGGTGGCGGCCGGGCTGGTGCTGACGGCGCTGCTGGTGGCGGTCGCCGACATGGCCTCGGGCCGGGGCGGCTTCCGGGCCGCCGGGCCGCGGGTGGGGAACGGGCCGTGACGGGCGCCCGGAGGGACTTCCTGGCCGCCGCCGGTACGGCCGAGGAACTCCTGCGCCGCCCGGAGGTGGCCCGGGCCTGGCAGCGGCCGAGCGCGCTGGCGCGGTGGAGCGTCGGCGGGCTGGCCGGGCACCTGGCCTACCAGGTCCTCTGCCTGCCGGAGCTGCTGGCCGCCGCCGTGCCGGCCGAGCCGGTGGTCGGCCTGCTGGAGCACTACGCCCGCTCGGCCTGGGTCGGCGCCGCGCTCGACGCGGACGCCAACGTGCGGATCCGGCAGGGCAGCGAGGCCTTCGCGGCCGACGGTCCGGCCGCGCTGCACCGCCGGCTGGCCGCCGTGCTGCCGGAGCTCGCGGGCACGCTCGCGGCGGCGGACGGCACCCGGCCGGTCCGGCTGCCGTTCTGGGGCCCGTGGTCGCTCACCCTGGACGACCTGCTGGCCACCCGGACGATGGAACTGGCCGTCCACGGCGACGACCTGGCGGTCAGCGTCGGAGTGCCGGGCCCCGAACTCCCGCCGGAGGCCTTCGAGTCCGTCGTCGTCCTGCTGACCCGGCTGGCCGCCCGGCGGCACGGCCGGGCGGCGGTGCTGCGGGCGCTCAGCCGGGCCGAGCGGGCGCCGGGGAGCATCGCGGCGTTCTGAGCGCCTCCGCTCGGGGCCTTCCGGTGCGGGGCTCTCCACTGCGGGCCCATCCGCTGCGGGGCTCTCCACAGCGGGCCCATCCGCTGCGGGCCTTCCGCTCCGGGCGCCCTCCCGGCCGTCAGTGGTCCCGGCGGCGGACCGCGGCCGCGGCGACCGCCACCGAGGCCAGCGACCACACCGCGAAGGTGACCCAGGCGCCCGTGACGGTGGCCGGGTACTCGGACGGGCGCATTCCCGCCAGGGTGGTCCGGGCCAGCCGCTGCCAAGCGGGCATCGGCAGGGCGTGCAGCAGGTCGGCGCTCCAGCGGTAGCGCTCGGTGACCAGCGAGGGGAGGAAGAACAGCACCACGACGGTCCCCACCACGGCACCCGCGCTGTGCCGGATCAGAGTGCCGAGGCCGAGCCCGACCAGGGCGCAGACCGGGCCGAACAGCACCGCCGCCGCGACGTACCGCAGCGCGGCCGGGTCGGTGACGGAATGTCCGATGCCGGTCCCGGCCAGGATCGCCTGGCTCCCGCCGAAGGAGACGCCGACGGTGAGCACCCCGTAGCCGAACAGCACGGCGGCCAGCACGCAGGCCTTGGCGAGGATCACCGCCCGGCGGTCGGGCACGGCCGCCAGGGTGGTGCGGATCAGCCCGGTCGCGTACTCGCCCGCGATGACGATCGCGCCGAGGCCGCCCGCGACCAGCATCAGGATGTCGGCGGAGACGACGTTGAAGGCGTCGTTCAGCGCGGTCTGCGCCATGACCGCCGGATCGCCCTCGCCCGGCGTCCAGTGGTCGCGGGTGTACACCGCGGACTTGAGGTTGGCGGCGATGCTCGCCAGGGCGCCGAGGCCGAGCACCCAGGGGATCGAGCGCAGTGACCAGAACTTGATCCACTCGGCGGCCAGCAGGTCGCCGAAGCGGGCGCGCGGCTCGGTGGCGGCGCCGGTGGGCTCGATGGCGGCGCGGGTGGGCAGGGCGGCGGTGCGGGTGGGCAGGGTGTTCATCGGGGCTCTCCGGCGAGGTATTCGACGCTGTCGGCGGTCAGGTCCATGAACGCCTCCTCCAGGGAGGCGCCCCGGGTGGTCAGGGCGTGCAGCAACAGGCGCTGTTCCAGGGCGATTTCACCGATCCGGGTGGCGTCCAGGCCGCTCACCGCGAGGGTGCCGTCCGGGCCGGGCCGCACGGCCGCGCCCGCCGCCGTCAACACGGCCGCCAGCCGGTCGGGTTCGGCGGACCGGACGGTGACGGCGGCCCGGCCGGCCCGGGCGGCGAACCCGGTGAGGCTCTCGTCGGCGAGCAGCCGCCCGCGTCCGATCACCACCAGGTGGTCGGCGGTGTGCTCCATCTCGGCCATCATGTGGCTGGAGACGAAGACCGTGCGGCCCTCGTCCGCGAGCCGCCGGAACAGCCCGCGCACCCAGAGCACGCCCTCCGGGTCGAGCCCGTTCAGCGGCTCGTCGAACAGCAGCACCGGCGGGTCGCCGAGCAGCGCGCCGGCGATGCCCAGGCGCTGGCGCATCCCCAGCGAGTAGCCGCCGATCCGGCGCCCGGCCGCCGCGGCGAGCCCGAC
Organism: Kitasatospora sp. NPDC048715; assembly: GCF_043198905.1. Lineage (NCBI taxonomy): Bacteria > Bacillati > Actinomycetota > Actinomycetes > Kitasatosporales > Streptomycetaceae > Kitasatospora > Kitasatospora sp. NPDC048715. The sequence continues at coordinate 87,890 of NZ_JBICVH010000029.1, forward strand.
CTCCTCCAGCACCTGATCGACCCGCGCGGCCGGGATCGCGTTGGCGCGGGCCAGCGCCCGCAGGTGGGCCCGGCCGGTGCGCCCGCCGTGCGCGTCGCCCGCGTCGAGCAGCGCACCGGCGTGCCGCAGTCCGCGCGGCCGGTCGGCGAAGGGCACGCCGGCCACGGTGGCGGTGCCCGCGGTGGGGGTGCTGAGGCCCAGGATCATCCGCAGCGTGGTGGACTTGCCCGCGCCGTTGGGCCCGAGGAAGCCGGTGACCAGGCCCGGCCGGACGGTGAAGGAGAGGCGGTCGACGGCGGTGCGGACGTGCCGGCCGCGGCCGTAGCGCTTCGTCAGTTCGGTAACTTCGATCATGGGGTCCACGGTGCCCGGGGGAACCGGCCGGGCGCATCGGACCGGCGTCGACACCGCAGGTCACCCGCGGTCGTACAACCAGGGCTGGATGACGGCGGGCGGCGGCCGTCGCTACGATCTCGAACCATGTCCACGACCCCCTCCCTGCCGCTGTTCCGGCGCGTCCCGTCCGAGGTCTGGGTCGGTCTCGCCTGGTGCGCGGCCGCCGGCTACCCCGCCGTACGGCTCGGCGGCGCCGCCGCGCAGCACCCCGGCGCCGCCGCGCACGGCGGCTGGGCGTTCACCCTGGCCGACACGGTGCTCGCCTTCACGGGCGCGGCGCTGGTGCGGCGGCTGCCGGTGCTCTCGGTCGCCCTGCTGCTGGTCGCCGCGTTCACCGAGACCGACGGCTGGGCCGGCGGCGCCCAGGTGCCGCCCGGTGCGCTGCTGGCCGTGGACACCGCGCTCTGCCTGATCACCGCCGACCGGCCCCGGCGCAGCTCCCGGGCCGCGTTCGCGCTGGTCATGGTCTTCCTGGTGCTGCACATCGGCCTGGTGCGCGGCAGCACGGTGGGCATCTTCACCGGCACCCACATCGGCTCGGCCGACGGCGCCGCGCTGCTCGCGCTGGTCGCCTGGCTGGTCGGCCGTTCGGTGCGGCAGAACCGGGAGCACGCCGAGGCGCTCAGCGCCCGGGCGGCCGAGGAGGCGGTCACCGCCGAACGGCTGCGGATCGCCCGCGAGATGCACGACACCGTCGCGCACAGCCTCGGCATCGTCGCCCTCCAGGCCGGTGCGGCCCGCCGGGTGATCGACCGTCGGCCGGAGCGGGCAGCGCAGGCGCTGGGCGAGATCGAGGCCGCCGGGCGGGAGACCCTGGCCGCGCTGCGCCGGATGCTGGTCGCGCTGCGGCGGGCCGACGGCGAGGCCTCGGCGACGCTGTCGCAGGGCCTGGCCGACCTCGACCGGCTGGCCGGGGCGACCACGGCGGCGGGGGTGCGGGTGGAGGTCCGGCGGCACGGCGAGCCGGGGCCGCTGCCGCCGGAGGTCGACCTGGCGGCCTTCCGGATCGTCCAGGAATCCGTCACCAACGTGGTGCGGCACGCGGACGTGGACGCCTGCGTGGTGGCGGTGGACCACCGCACGGCGGGGGAGCTGTCCGTCGAGGTCACCGACCGGGGCCGGGGCCGGGGCCGGGCGCCCGGGGCCGGGTTCGGGCTGGCCGGGCTGCGGGAGCGGGCCGTCCTGCTGCGCGGGGAGTTCGAGGCCGGGCCGCTGCCCGGCGGCGGCTTCCGGGTGGCCGCCCGGCTGCCGGTGCCGGTATCGGTGTCGGTTCCCGGGCCGGTCCCGGTCGAGGGGGCGGGCGCGTGATCCGGGTGGTGCTGGTGGACGACCAGCCGTTGGTGCGCGCCGCGCTGGAGATGGTGATCGCGGAGACGGACGACGTCGAGGTGGTGGGTGAGGCGGGCACCGGGGCGGAGGCCGTCCGGCTGGCCGCCGAACTGCGGCCGGACGTCGTGGTGATGGACATCCGGATGCCAGGCATGGACGGCATCGAGGCCACCCGGCTGGTGACCGCCGACGGCGGGCCGACCCGGGTGGTGGTGCTCACCACCTTCGACGAGGACGAGCACGTGTACGCGGCGCTGCACGCGGGGGCGTCCGGCTTCCTGGTCAAGGACATGGCGCTGGACGACATCCTCGGGGCGGTGCGGGTGGTCGCCGCCGGGGACGCGCTGATCGCGCCGGGCGTCACCCGGCGGCTGATCGGGGCGTTCATCGCCGGCCGCCCGCAGTGGCCCGGGGGCGGTGGGCACGCCCCCGCCGCCGCTGCGGTGGCGGCCGAGCGGCTGGCGGCGATCACCGGGCGCGAGCGGGAGATCCTCACCCTGGTCGGCCGGGGTCTGTCCAACACCGAGATCGCCGCCGAACTGGTGCTCAGCATCGCGACCGTCAAGACCTACATGACACGGCTGCTGGCCAAGCTCGACGCCCGGGACCGGGTGCAGCTGGTCATCCTGGCCTACGAGGCGGGCCTGGTCTCCGTATCCGCTTGAACGGTCCTGCTGGAACGGGCCTGCTCTAACGGGCTTGCCTTCAACGGTCCTGCTGGAACGGGCCCGGCCGGTCGGCCGGGCCCATCGCAGAAACGATTCGGCACTCGATCACGAGGAGCCGGGGCTCAGCGCTTGACCGCCACGCCCGCGTACATCGCGATGTCCCGGTCGCGGACGGGCGGGGCGTCGGCGTCCGGCCGCCAGTTGTGCACCAGCGTGACGCCCGGGTCGAGCAGCTCGTAGCCCTCGAAGAACGCCTCGGCCTCGGCCTTGTCGCGGATCTGGAGCGGGATGCCGCGCGCGTTGTACTCGCGGCCGACGCCACCCACGCCCACCGGGTCGGTGTCACCCGTGAAGACCGTCAGGGCGAGGAAGCTGCCGGGGGCCAGGGCGTCCATGAAGCGGCGCACGATGCCCTGCGGGTCGTCCTCGTCCAGCACGAAGTGGACGATCGCGATCAGCGACAGCGCCACCGGCTGCGAGAAGTCGAGCACCTCGCGCAGCCGGGGGTTGTTGATGATCGACTCCGGGTCGCGGAAGTCGGCGTCCACGTAACAGGTGCGGCCCTCGGGCGTGCTGTCCATCAGGGCCCGCGCGTGGGTCAGCACGATCGGGTCGTTGTCCACGTACCCGACCCGGGCCTCGGGGGCGATCGCCTGGGCGATCTCGTGCAGGTTCGGCGAGGTCGGGATGCCGGTGCCGACGTCCAGGAACTGCCGCACGCCGTACTGCTCGGCGAGTCGGCGCACCGAGCGCTGCATGAAGTCGCGGGTGGTGCGCATCGAGATCGGCAGCGACGGCCAGGCCTGCACCGAGGCGTGCGCCGCGACCCGGTCCGCCTCGAAGTTGGTCTTGCCGCCGATGAGGTAGTCGTAGACCCGGGCGGAGTGCGGAACGTCCATCCGCAGGTCCACCGATGGGTAATCCTCGTGCGGACCGCGCTCCGCCCGGATCTCGTTCGCCATGCTCGTTCTCCCGCTGCTGGGCGTCCGTCAGCGACCGCCGAGGTGGCGGCCCATGGTGCGCATGGTAACGGTCGACCGGTGCGGCGGAATGACGGGCCCTCAGGCCCGTGCCTCCGGGCGCTTCGGGCCCGCGCCTCCGGGTGTCTCAGGCCCGCGCCTCCGGGTGCTCCGGGTCGAGCGCGGCGGCGCCCGGCTGACGGGGGACGGCGGCGGACCCGGCGTCGCCCCGGCCGTGCGCCGCCAGTTCGAGTGCGGCGCCTGTCCACGCGATGCCGAAGGCCCACGTCGCCAGCCACTCGCACAGGTACAGCGGCCGTACCGACCAGCCCGAGCCGAGGCCCGTCACCCCGGCCAGGACGGAGAGCGCCAGGGCGACCAGGATCACCACCCCGGCCACCAGGTAGGCCGTGCTCACCCGGGCCGGCTGGGTGGAGCGGGGATTGCGGAAGGAGTGGAGGCAGAACATCGCCAGCATGACGAACAGCAGGCCGGCGAAGACGAGGTGGAACACTCCGACGGTGCGCTGGAGGCCGGAGGCGCCCGCCGGGGCCGTCGGGCACAGCGCGACCCCGACCGCGAAGAACCCGGCGGCCGTGCTCCAGCGGTCGTCCCGGCGGTCGAAGCGGTAGCAGATCAGGAACACCCCGAGGGCGCACAGTCCGCCGACGAAGAGGTTCCGGGTGTCGGTGTAGTAGGCGGCGCTCATCGAGCCCGGCCAGAAGTCGTCGGTGCCGCGCCCCGTCACCTCGGCGGCCAGCCAGTTGCCGAACGGCAGGGCCGGCGGCAGCAGGACGCCGATCAGGCCGACGCCGAGGCGAAGGATCGCGATGGTTCGAACGTCCTGGATGCTCCGCCGGACACCGGGGGAGTTCTGCGTGCGCGAGTCGTGCGTCACGGACGCCTCCTTGCCTTTCCACGGGCTCCTCGGCCCGCTGTTCCTCCGGTCGCGGGGGACGGGGTGGGGCGGCGTCGGACGGGCGCCGCCACACACCTGAGCGACCGTCACCTTGTGTACCCGCATCGGCGTTCGAAGCACCACCGATTTGAGCGGTTTACGCCCTCAATGACCGTCCGGAGAACCTCGGGTCACCATCCACCACGGCCGTGACGGCTCCACCGGTTCAACTCCCCCGCGGAGAACCGGGAAGGCGGCTGCCACCAGCCCAATCCTCACCGACCGAGCGGGAATTGATTCGTGCGATTCCCTTCCGATCGGCGATCGGATCTGACAGCATCGTCCGCTGTCCGGTCGCCGGAGCCCCGCGCACCGGTGACCCGTGCGCCGCCGTGCGCCGTGTCCACCCCGGCCGATCGGCGGCCGCCGTCCCGCTGCGCCTCGTGGAGGAACCGTGACCACCAAGGCCGACCCCGCCGGGACCGCCCTCCGTCCGGCCCGCTGGGTCCGCACCCGGCTGCGCGCCAGCCCCTCGGCGGCCCTGCTGACGGCCGCCCTCGCCTTCGTCACCGTCCTGCTGGCCGTGGCCGTCCCCCGCGTCACGGACCGGAACGCGGACGCGGCGCTGCGGGACTTCGTGCGCCAGAAGGGCATCCACGCGACCAGCCTGCACTTCGCCTCCAAGGCCCGCCCGACCGACACCGCCGCCGCCCTCGACGCCGTCGACCGGGACATCGTGGCGCGCGTCGGCGCGACGGTGGCGCTGGCACCGGACCGCCTGGCGCACGGCACCAGGACCGAGACCAACCCGGTGTACAACCCGGGCTACCACCGGGTGAGCCAGGACATCCCGCCCAGGATCCTGCTGATCCGGCTGCAGGGCCTCGCCGACCGGGTCACCCTGACCGAGGGCGGCTGGCCCGGCCCCGCCGCGGCCGGCGCCCCGGTGCCGACGGTGGTGAGCCGGGAGGCCGCCGAGGCGATCGGCATCAAGGTCGGAGACGTCCTCGACAACGGCAGCAGCGGCCCCGACAGCCGACGGACCACCGTGGTGACCGGCATCTACCGGCAGAACGACCCCTCGGACCCGTTCTGGGTCGGCATCGGCTGCCCGAACCGCCCCTGCCTGGGGCTCGACGCGGAGCACGGCAACTGGCAGGAGGTCACCGGTTTCGTCGACGACGGCAGCGTGGGCGCGCTGACCGCCTGGAGCCCGTCCGTCCAGAACTTCTGGCGGGTCTCCGTCGACCCCGCCCCGCTGCGCGCCGACCGGCTGGAACGGACCCGCGCCGCCGTCGCGCCCCTGCTGGCCGGGCCGGAGGCCGACGCCCTGGTCACCGCGACCGGGCGCGCCGACCTGCGGGTCGTCTCGACGCTGCCCGTGGTCCTCACCTGGGCGGCCGAGCGCTACCGGGCAGCGATGGCGCTGGGCGCGGTCGGCCCGGCCGGCGTCGCGGGCGTCGCCGCCGTGGTGCTCTGCCTGGCCGCCGCGCTCGGCACCGACCGGCGCGCCGCCGAACTGCGGCTGCTCCGGGCCCGTGGCTGCTCGCGCGGCGGGGTGCTGCTGCGGCTGCTCGGCGAGAGCGCGGTGACGGTCCTGCCCGCCGCGGTACTCGGAGCGGTGCTCGCCCTGGTGCTGCTGCCCACACCCCGGTGGGGCTTCGCGGTGGCGGCCGGCCTGGTCGCCACCCTGTTCGCCCTGCTCGCCTTCCCGGTGCGCGCCGCCCTGCTCCGGACGCACCCCCGGCGGACCGGGCCGTGGCGCCGGCTGATCGGCGAAGTCGCGCTGCTGGCCGTCACCGCGGTGGCGGTGGCCGAGGTCCGCCGGCGCGGCGTCGGCCACCCCGGCCGGGGAGCGGATCCGCTGCTGGTGGCCGCGCCGCTGCTGCTCGCCGTCGCCGGCGGGCTGCTGCTGGCACGGATCGAGCCCGTGGTGATCGGCCGACTGGCCGCCCTGGCCCGCCGGGGCCGCGGCCTGATCGGCTTCCTCGGCCTCTCCCGGGCCTCCCGCGACCACTCCGGCCGGCGCCGGCCCTCCGCGCTGCCGCTGCTCGCCCTGCTGATCGCCGTCACCGCGACCGGCTTCGGCGCCACCCTGCTCGACGCGGTGGACCGCGGCAGGCTGAGCGCCGCGCGCCTCGCGACCGGCGGCGACGTCGCCGTCTCCGTCCCGGGCTACGCGACCCTGCCGGAACCGTTCCTCAAGGCCGCGGGCGACCTTCCGCAGACCCGGGGCGCGACGGCGGTCCGGGTGGACCCCCGGGCGCTGTTCGTCGGCGCCGACGCGAACAACTACACCAAGGTGACCCTGGTGGTCGCCGAGCCGACCGCGTACGCCGAGATCGCCCGCACCCTCGGGGCCGGCGGGTTCGACCCGGCGAAGCTCGCCGGCACCCCCGGCGGCCCGGACACCCCGGTGCCCGCGCTGTTCAGCAGCGACCTGGCCGCGCGGCTGGGCGCCGGCGCGCCGACGGTGCACCTGTCCACCGCGAGCGAGCTGCGCACCACCGTCGCCGGGATCGTCACCGCGACGCCGGCGCTGCCGGAGCCGGCCCTGCCCTTCGTCGTGGTGCCCAGCGGTCCGGCGGTGGAACGCCTGCCGGAGCTCGGCCGGTGGACCGGGTGGCTGGCCGTGGGCGACGGCCTCGACCCCGGGCGGATCAGGTCGCTCCTCCTGGAACGCGGCCTGGTCGAGCCGACCGGCCTCGCCAAGCTCATCTCGGAGAACGCCGCGGCGGACGGCAAGGGCGACCACGGGCTGCCGCCCGCCTACGCGGTGGGCAGCAGCCGCGAGTACGCCGCGCAGCTCGCCGCCGACCCGCTGCAGCAGGCCGCCGGGCGGCTGTTCTGGTACGCGGCGCCCGCCAGTGCCGGATTCGCCGTCCTCGCGGTCCTGCTGACGCTGCTGCGCGCCGCACCCGACCGGACGGCGGTGCTCGCCCGGCTGCGCACCATGGGCCTGCGACCCCGTCAGGGGCTGGCGCTGATCGTCGCCGAGGCACTGCCGCGGACGCTGGCGGCGGCCGTCGGCGGTGCGGTGGTCGCGGCGGTGGCGGCCGTCCTGCTCGGGCCGGCCTTCGACCTCTCCACCCTGATCGGCGCCGAGGCCCGCGACGGCCTGGGCCCGGCGGTGCTGCCGGTGCTGCTGCCCACGGCGGGACTGGCGCTCGTGGCCTGCCTCGGGGTGGTGCTGGAGACGCTGGTCGCGGGACGGCGGCAGATCGCCACCGAACTGCGCGCGGGGGAGTCCTGACGGCGGCGGAAGCGGTGCGAGCGGTGCGAGCCGTGCGAGCGGTGCAATCCGTGCGAGCGGTGCGAGCAGTGGAAGCGGTGGGGCGGTCCGGCCGTGGTGGCCGAACCGCCCCTTCGCCTCCGCCGGGACGGTTCAGCCGGCCGGCTGCCCGGTGCGCGCGATCAGCGCGTTGAGCAGGGCGGCCCCGCGCTCGGCGTCGTCGACGCTGACCGCGAAGTCCGTGCCCTGACGGGTGCGGACCACCAGGCAGACGCCCCCGCGCAGCATCACGGTGGTGCCGAGCCGGTTCATCCGGTAGCCCCAGCCGCCCGCCTGCGCGGCGGTGCGCTGCTCGGCGCGGGCGGATTCGAGCTCGGCGGGGGACCAGTGGCGCACGGGCCGGCCGAACGGGCCGAATCCGACGGTCAGGCCGCCGGCGGTCACCCGCGCCCGCACCGAGGAGCAGGCGAGGCACGCGAGGGAGACGACGGCGAACGGCACCACCAGCGCCCAGTCCAGCTCGGCGACCCCGCTCGCGGCGGCCAGCACTCCCGCCACCGTCACCAGCGCGAACACCGCGGCGGCCAGCTGCAGCCACGGGTTGGCGGCCCGGGAGAGCCAGACGAACCGCTCGCCCGCGGGCATCTCCAGCGGATCCGCCCCGGCCGCCGGGAGCCGCTCGGGCCGGCCGCCGAAGCGGCGGCCGGCCAGCAGGGCCAGCAGCCCGGCGAGGCCGGTGGCCAGCAGGATCAGGACCACCTCGACGCCCATCGGTGCGGCGTCCTGCCGGCGGGCGCGGTCGAGGTTGGCGTGCACGATCGAGGTCTGCGCCCCCGTCAGCAGCACCCCGCCGGCCGCCAGCGTGGCCGCCGCCGCCCCGGGCGACCGGTCGGCCCAGTACCGCCGCACGGCCACCGAGGTGAGCACCAGGACCGCCCAGAACGCGGCCGGGAACAGCGCGGCCGCCGTCAGCGACATCGAGCCGTTCGGCTCCCGCCCGCCCCAGTGGGTGGCCAGCGGGTCCGGCAGCCGGTGGCGCGCCACCAGCGGCAGGGCGACCAGCAGTGCCAGCACGCCGACGGACCAGGCCGCCGCGGCCCAGAGGGCACCGCGAGCCGCCGGTCGTTCCGCCGTGGTCGCTTCCTTCGTTGTGCCGTCGTCCGTCACGACATCCCCCTGATCATGTCCACGAGATCGTTCCTGCTGTAGCCGAACCGGGCCGCGTCCTCGACCAACTGCCGTACGCGGTCCACCAGTTCGGAGCGGGTGTCGGCGCCGGTCGCGATCGTGATGCCGCGGCCCCGGCGGAACTCCAGCACCCCCTCGTCGCGCAGCGTCCGCAGCCCGCGCAGGACGGTGTTGGTGTTCACCCCCAGCGCCCGGGAGAGCTCCCGCGCCGGGGGCAGCTTGTCCCCGGGGGCGCACTCGCCCTCGGCGACGGCCCGTCTGATCGCGCCGGCGACCTGTTCGTGCAGCGGTCGGGTGTCCCCGATGTCCAGCTTCAGCAACATAGTGCTACTGACGATAGCACCATCCATGTCTTGTGCCACTGTCACTGCCACTGCCACTGGCCGCGGGCGGTGCTCCCCGCCCGCGGCCACCCCCGCTCGTCGGCTACCCCCCCGCTCGTCGGCTACCTCCGCTCGTCCTCGATCAGGCCGAACTCCTGCATCAGCTCGCCGATCTCGGTGGCCTCCAGCCGCCGCAGCAGCCGCTTGCGCAGGAACTCCGGCCCGGGCAGGTCGAGTTCGGCGCCGTCGCGGAGCCGGGTGGTGGCGGCGAGCAGCTTGCGCACGTCGTAGGTGGAGTTGAACACCTCGGGCACGCCGCGCTCGACGTCGAGCAGCCGGTAGACGGCCTCCATGCCGGTGCGCACCGAGTACTCGGTGGTGAAGACGCAGTCCCGGGTGGTCTCCGCGAACTGGCCGATGAAGGCGAAGTTGACGGCGCCCTCGGGCACCACGTCCGGCCGGTCGCCCGCGTGCCGGGGCAGGAAGAACGACGTCACGTACGGCATCATCACCGGCACGCAGCGGGCGGCGTTCGCGGCCAGGTCGGGGATCTCGCCGACCGGCACGCCCAGGTGGTACAGCCACTCCTGGGTGATCTCCTCGCCGGTGCACGCCTGCATGGGCTTGCGCACGAAGTCGCCCGGGCGGTCGACGAACAGCGAGTAGACCCAGACCACGATCCGGTCGGCGGGCTGCTGCTTGAAGTGCGGCTGGCGGTTGACCGTCCAGCTCAGCAGCCAGGAGGAGTCCCGGGCGGTCACGATGCCGCCGGTGACCACGCCGCCGCTGAACGGGTCGCGCTTGGCGACCTTCTGGATGTAGTGCGGGATGCGCGGGTCCAGGGTGGTGACGGTCGCCGACTCCCACTTGCTCTCGGCGATGTTGCCGCAGAACACCTCGGGGCGGCCGAAGGCCGGGTCCTTGGCGGCGATCCGGCGCCACAGGTCCCAGGCCGGGGCCGGGCCCTCGTCCAGCCGGGCCGGGGTGTGCTGGTCGCCGTCGTCGGAGTTCTCGGTGAGCGAGCCGATGGTGGTGAACACCAGGTCGTCCGGGCCGAGGTCCACCCCGCCCTCCCGGCCGGCCTCCCGCCAGCGGATCCGGGTGGCCTGCTTGCGGCCGGGGGCGTCCCGGGTGGCGGGGGAGACGTCGAAGTCGATGTCGGTGACCTCGACCTCGTACCGGAACCGGACGCCCTGGTCCATCAGCCAGTGGGTCAGCGGCAGGACCATCGACTCGTACTGGTTGTACTTGGTGAACTTCAGCGCGGACAGGTCCGGCAGGCCGCCGATGTGGTGGATGAAGCGGTGCAGGTAGAGCTTCATCTCCAGGGCGCCGTGCCACTCCTCGAAGGCGAACATGGTCCGCCAGTACAGCCAGAAGTCGCTGTCCAGGAAGTGCCGCGAGAAGACCTCGTCGATCCGCTTGCCCTCCAGCTCCTCGCGGGTCGCGAGGAAGACCCGGACCAGGTCCTTCTGGGCCTTGTCGTCGAGTGCGAACAGGCCGTCGGTGCGGGCGTCCTGGCCGCGGCGCTCGGTGACCCGCTGGAGGGAGAAGTTCGGGTCGTCCTTGTTGAGCCAGTAGAACTCGTCCAGCACGGACGCGCCCTCGATCTCCAGCGAGGGCACCGAGCGGAAGAGGTCCCACAGGCACTCCATGTGGTCCTCCAGCTCGCGCCCGCCGCGGACCACGAAGCCCTTCTCGGGCACCTCGATCCCGTCCAGCGCGCCGCCGGCCAGCTTGAGCCGCTCCAGGATCGTGATCCGCTCGCCGGGCACCTGCCCGTCCCGGACCAGGAAGGCCGCCCCGGCCAGCGCCGCGAGCCCCGACCCCACGAACCACGCCCGCTTGCGCTCGGCCCCCTCGGGCTTCCTCGGCCGGGCGAACGCCTCGTAGTTGCCGCTGCTGTAGTACAAGCCCGTGCTCCCTAGAACGTTCGACAGAACCGCCCGTCGGGCATGCCGCATCCCGGCGGGCCGTCTCCATCCACCCATCCGGCGGTGACCCTCGCCTGTTGAGTACGCCGAACGGGTGAGGCCCGGACGATCCGGACGGTCCGGACACCCGGCGGGCCGCGTATGGAGCGCGTTGGGAACACCGGCCGGAACGTCAGGAAGCCGTCAAGGAGAGCAGGTCAGCCCCGTCGCGGCGGTTGGGTGGAGGACGACGGCGAACACGACCACACGAGGACGGATCATGCACGGCAACGGGAGTTCGAAGGCCGCCCCCAGGGTGGTGGTCGGGGTCAGCGGGTCGCTGGGAAGCCTGGCCGCCCTGCACCGCGGCGTCGCCGAGGCCCGCGACCGCGGCGCCGTCCTGGTGCCGGTGCTCGCCTGGGAGCCGCCCGGCGGCGAACACGGCTACCGGCGCTCGCCCTGCCCGCCGCTGCTCGCCGCCGTCCGGGAGGCCGCCGAACGGCGGCTGCGGGACGCCCTCGACGAGGCCTTCGGCGGCGCCGACCCCGGCGTGCCGCTGAGCCCGGTCGTGGTCCGCGGCGAGACCGGACCGGCCCTGCTGCACATCGCCGACCGCCCGGACGACCTGCTGGTCCTCGGGCGCAGCGGCGGCCCGCTGCACCGCCGGCTGCGGCGATCGGTGCCCGGCCACTGCGCCCGGCGGGCGGGCTGTCCGGTGCTGACCGTCCCGGTGCCCGAGCTGCTGCACGACCTGGAGGCCCTGCACCGGCGCACCCGATGGCACCTGCCGGTCGCCACCGAGCGCGAACTCGCCTCGATGCAGCGGTAGTCCGCGGTGCGGATGTACTCGGCCCGGCCCGGCGGGCGGCGCTGCCGCCCGGTGCTCGACCGGTTCCCGGACGGCACCTCCGGCGCCGTCGCGCTGCTCGCCGGCGGCGCTCTGGCGCTCGCCCTCGGTGCCGTCGGTGAACTGCGCGCCGGCCCGCTGCCGTACCTCGCCCACCTGGCGCTGTGCGCCCTGGTCGGCCGTCGTTCCCGGCCGGTTGACGCACCGCTGATCGGCCTGGCCGCTTGGCTCTGCCACAACGCCTTCTCCGAACACCGCCACGGCGAACTCGGCTGGGCGGGCCCCGGGCCGGAGGCCGGGCACTACGCGCTGTTCACCGCCGCCGCGCTGCTGGCGGCGCTGTCCGCCGCCCTTCCGCGCCGCACCGTAGGGGCGTTCCCGCCGCGCCTCGACGGCCCGCGCTGAGGCGCCGCCCGCGACGGTCCGCCCGTTCGGACGGACCGTCGCGGGGCGCGCGCCTACAGGGTGAGCAGGGTGCGGTGGGCCAGGGTGGTGTCCCGCAGGGGCCTGAGGGCGAGCCGGACCAGGGTCAGGGCGTTGTCGTCCCCGGCGATCCGATTGGCGCTCAACTCGCCGCAGGACAGGCACTGATGGATGATCATCCACTCGCCGTCGGCGCGGACCGACAGGCTCAGCGCGGTCATCCGGCCGCCGCAGTCGGCCGCCCGGTCACCCGGTGTCCGGCCGTCGACATGACGGCTGGCCAGGCAGTTCGGGCAGTGGTTGCGGTGGGCGCTGCCGGGGGCGTCCACCGGGACGTCCAACCGGCAGTCCACGCAGCGGAAGGCGTGCGCCCGGTGGCCGCCCCGTCCGTGCAGGACGTCCTTGTACCGCTGCGGGCGGCGTTCCCGCCGGCCCCGGCCGCCGGTGTTCCTGTGTCGTGGCACGGTTCGCTGCTCCCTCTTCTCCGCGCGGTTCAGAGGGTGCCGAACGCTTCGAGCGGGAACGGCGGTTGGGCGAGCGGCCGGACGGCCATCCGCATCAGGACGAGCTGGTTGTCGTCCGTGCGGACGGGCGTGGACGTCAGCTCGTCGCAGCGCACGCACCGGTGGACGACCGTCCAGTCCCCGGTGCGCAGCACGGCGATGGCGATCGGCGACATCCGGCCCAGGCACTCGCTGGGACCGCCCTCGACGTGGTCGAGGACGTGCCGTGAATGCAGGCAGGACGGGCAGTGGTTGCGCCGCGTGCCGTCGGCGGCACGGGTGGAGACGGTCAGACCGCACCAGGTGCAGGCGAAGGTGGAGGTCTTCAGAACGGGGGGCGTGCTGGAGGTGCTGGACACCCGGGGTGCTCCTTGCTGAGGGGTTTCTGCGATGGCAGCAAGAGCGGGCCGAGTGGCCTCGACGGTTCGTCGGGTGGTGGTCGTCAGCCGGCGTGGCGAGGCGCACTCGGCGCGAGGCGGGACATCAAGACACCCTCTCCGGTCGGGCGGTGGCCCGGGTCGGTCGGTACGGAACGGCGTCAGCGTAACCACACCGGTCGCACGGGCGCCAACGGATTTCCGTGCCAACGGATTTCCGTGCCACCGACCCTCGCCGCCACGACGGGGATAAGGGCGCGCACGATGTCCGTATGCAGATGACCAACGTGCCGCGGCCGGCGACCCCCGACGACGCTTCGGCCGTCAGCCGATTACTGGCCCTGGCCTTCGCCGACGACCCGGTGATGTGCTGGTTCTTCCCCGACCGGGCCACCCGGCAGGCGGGGCTGGGCGGCTACTTCACCACGCTGTTCACCCGGCAGTTCGGCCGGCACGGCGTGTGCGAGCGGACCGCGGACGCGGCCGCGTTCTGGATGCCGCCGCAGGCGCAGGACAAGGTGCTCCCGGACGAGGAGACGCTCCGGGAGCTGGCGGGGCTCCTCGGCGACCGGGCCGAACCGTTCCGGCGCTCCGTCGGGGCGGCCGCCGCCAACCTGCCGCAGGAGCCCTACTGGTACCTGGCGGTCATCGGCGCCGACCCGGTCGCCCGGGGCCGGGGGCAGGGCGGCGCCCTGCTGCGCTCCGGACTGGCCAAGGCCGACGCGGACGGGCTGCCCGTCTACCTGGAGTCCTCCACGGAGGAGAACCTGGCGGTCTACGGACACTTCGGCTTCGAGGTGCTGGAGGAGGTCCGGCTGCCGGAGGGCGGGCCGGCGCTCTGGGTGATGCGGCGTGCGGCCCGCGTGTAGTGCCCATCGTCGCCGCGGCCCCCGCTCCCGCCCGGGTCCGGGGCCGCGGTCAGTCGTCGACGGGCAGCTCCGTCGGGACGGCGAGCACGTCGACCAGGGCCTCGCCGCGCAGGACGGTCAGCGGCAGCGGGCGGCCGATGGCGTCGGCCAGCATCAGGCGCTGGAGGGCCTGGGCGCTGCCCATCGGCTCGTCGGCGGCGGTGAGCAGCAGGTCGCCCTCGTGCAGCCCGGCGCGGTCGGCGGGCGCGCCGGGCACCACCTCGACGATCCGCAGGCCGGTGGGCTGCCCGGTGCGGTGGCGCAGGGCGGGCGACAGGGGCGCGGGCACTCCGGCGAGGCCGAGGTAGGCGCGGCGGATCCGGCCGTCGGCGAGCAGGGCGGCGACGATCCGGCGGCTGGTGGCGTCGATCGGGACGGCCAGGCCGAGCCCGTTCCCGGCCACCGCCGTGGTGATGCCGACGACCTCGCCGTTCGCGGTGGCCAGCGCGCCGCCGGAGTTGCCCGGGTTGAGTGCGGCGTCGGTCTGGATCACGTTGTCGATCACCCGCGCGGTGCTGCCGGAGCGGGCCGGGATCGAGCGGCCGAGCGCGCTGACCACGCCCGCCGTGACCGTCCCGGCCAGCCCCAGCGGGTTGCCGACGGCGACGACCAGCTGTCCGACCCGCAGGCCGGTCGCCTCGCCGAGTGCCACCGGCTTCGGGGTCGGCCCGTCGGCGTGCAGCACGGCGAGGTCGGAGAGCGGGTCGGCGCCGATGGTGTGGAACGGGGCGGTGGTGCCGTCCGCGAAGGCGAGCGTCCCGGCGTCGGCGTGGCCGACGACATGGGCGTTGGTGAGCAGGAATCCGTCCTCGGTGAAGACCACGGCGGAGCCCAGCGCCGTGCTGAACCAGCCGCCCCGGCCGCGCCGGGGGACCTGCAGCGCGGCGACCCGCGGGGTCAGGGTGGCGGCCACGGTGGTGACGATCAGGGAGTAGGCGTCCAGCGGGGCCTGTGCCTCGGGGGCCGGGCCCGGCCCGGGGAGCGTGTCGGCCATGGTGCTCACCCCTCTCGCGGGCGTGGTTCTCACGATGGCACCAGGTGGCAACAACGCCGGGGCGCCCGGTCTTCCGCGTTCTTGCGCAGGTGCCGTCCTGACGCGTTCTTGACGTGCGGAAAATTCCCAAGAGAAGGAAAAGCGGGAATATAGTTCGAGCAAAGCCGCAGTCGTGGGAGGGGCCGATGGACACGACCATGCTGGAGCCGGACTGGCACGCGCTCGGTGGGCCGGGGGACGGGCCGCTGGGGACGGAGCACCTCCTGGTCGCCGTGGCCGGGGAGACGGGCCCCGCCGGTGCGGCCCTCGCCGCGGCCGGGGCGGGGGCTGACACCCTGCGCGCCCTGGTCCGGGAGCGGGAGGGGCGCTGGGCGGCCGACGACGGGC
Source organism: Kitasatospora sp. NPDC048715 (assembly GCF_043198905.1). NCBI lineage: Bacteria > Bacillati > Actinomycetota > Actinomycetes > Kitasatosporales > Streptomycetaceae > Kitasatospora > Kitasatospora sp. NPDC048715. The sequence continues at coordinate 103,235 of NZ_JBICVH010000029.1, forward strand.
CCGCCACTGTGCCCGCCACCGTGCCCGACCGGGAGGCGCCCGGCGCCGTCGGGGCGGACGGCCGGCCGCTGAGCGGGGCGGCCGCCCGGGCACTCGCCGTGGCGACGGAGCACGCCCGCCGGGACGGCGAACCCGCCTGCACGGCCGCACACCTGCTGCGCGCCCTGCTCGCCGACGGGAACGCCCTGCTCGCCGACGGGAACGGCGCGAACGGCGCCGGGCCCGGCGACCGGACCCGCGCCGCCGAGCTGCTGCGCGCGGCCGGCGTCGCGCCGCAGGCCGTCCTGGACCGCCTCGACGGTGCCGTGCGCCAGGGCGGTGACCTCGACCCGCTGCTCCACCCCACCCGGGAGGCGCTGCTGGCCCGCCGCGGCCACCGGGCCCCGCGCTGGAAGCGGCTGCTGCAGCCGGGCCCGTCCGGCCCGGCGGCCTGGATCCGGCCGGAGGCCGACGCCCAGGCCGAGCGCCTCGGCCGCCGGACGCCCGGCACCGAGCACGTCCTGCTCGCGCTGCTGGCCGTGCACGAAGTGGCCCGCCACGAGCCGGGGTTGGCGGCGGAGGACGGCGCCGGCGAGCTGCTCGCCGGGCTCGGCCTCGACTACGCCCGGGCGCACGCCGCGCTCGACTCCGGTGGGGTGACGCTGCCCGCCGACCCGCGCGCGGTCGAGGCCTACCTGACCGAGATCGCAGGTCAGGGCACTGATCGGCTGGTCCGGGCGTTGCTGGATGAGGACACCCGGGCCCGGCGTCTGGTCGAAGCCCTGCGCGGCTGAGCCGCCGGCGGGTCGGTGAACCGCGACACGGAGAAGAGAGGAAGGGACACCCGATGCTCGTCACCCTCGCCGAGGAGCTGATGCTGCTGTCGCTGGACGACGAGTCCGGCGTGGCGAAGGACGCCCCCACCGCCGCCTGGGCGGCCGCGGGCGGCATCCTGGCCGAGCTGGTGCTGGCCGGGCGGGTCACGATCGAGGACGGCCGGCTCACCGTCACCGACCGGACCCCGACCGGGGAGCCCCTGGTGGACGGCCGGCTGGCCAGGCTCGACGCGTGGGCCGCCGGCCGCCGCTCCGGCAGGGCCAAGGCGGGCGACTGGCTGACCAAGGACCGGTCCACGGCGGTCGCCGACACGGTCGGGCGGCTGTGCGAGCGCGGCCTGGTGGTCGAGGAGCGGCGCCGGGCGCTGGGACTCTTCCCGGTCCGCCGCTACCCGGAGGCGGACGGCAGCGTGGAGCGGGAGCTGCGCGGGCGGCTGGCCGCGGTCGTGCTGAACGGCGCCGAACCGGACCTGCGCACCGCCGCCCTGGTGGCCCTGCTGCACGGCTCCCGGCTGCACCGGCTGGCCTTCCCCGAGCTGCCCCGCAAGCAGGTCGAGCCGCGCTTCGCCGAGATCGCCGCCGGTGACGGGGCGGCCGAGTCCGTCCGCGAGGCGATCCGGGCCGTGCAGCTCACCATGGCCGCCGTCTCCATCGCGGCCACCGTGGCGGCGACCACCGCCGCCACCGTCTGAGCACGCCGGGCGGGCTGCCCGCGGAGCCCTGCGCGGCCCGCCCGCCCGTGTGGGGCCGCCCGCCCGTGTGCGCGGCCCCGTTCGGACCGTTCAGAGCACCGCGGCGCCGAGGGTGATCGAGCCGAGCACCACCAGCACCCCGAGCGCGAGGAACCCGTACTCCAGCCCGGCCCGCTCCCGCCCGTCCACCAGCACCTGCCGCGGGTCCGCCGGGTCGTAGCGGACCGGGACGAAGCCGCCGTCCGGCAGCGGGTGGCGGGCGGTGGAGGGGACGGGCGAGAAGACCTCGACCACCCGGCCGTCCTCGGTCTCGAACTGGAGCAGTGGCCGCGGCGGCAGCGTGCGGTCCTCCGGTGCCGGGGCGCGTTCGCGCACCAGCGCCCGCACCGGAACGCCGACCCGGCGCAGCCGCCGCAGTTCGCGCAGGCCGACCACCCCGGCGAGGTAGGCGACCACGCCGCCCAGCGCACCGAACACCACCACGGCGAACCCGGCCGTTCCGCCCACCGCCGCCTCCCTGTCCGAGACTCCCCAGGGCTCCAGTATCACGCTGCCGGGGCGCTCTTGACGTCCCGGAATGGTCCAGTCCACGCTGAGAGCCGACATGTTCCTGTCACCACCGGGCCGCCCGCCGCCCCGCCCGGCCCCGACCACCGCAAGGAGCACCGTCCGTGACCAAGCGCCCCGCCGTCCTCGCCGCGCTCACCGCCCTCACCCTCGGCTGCGCCGCCCCCGCGGCCGTGGCCGCCCACCCGGCCGCCCCCGCGGCCGTCGCGGCCGTCGTCAAGGTCGGCACCGCCAAGCAGCTCCAGAGCGCGCTCGCCGCCGCCGTGCCCGGCCGGACCATCCAGCTCGCCGACGGCACCTACACCGGCAACTTCAAGGCCACCGCCCCCGGCACCGCCGCCGCCCCGATCACCCTCACCGGCTCGGCGAAGGCCGTCCTCACCACCCCCACCGGCGGCGGCTACGGCCTCCACCTCGACGGCGCGAGCTACTGGACCGTCCAGGGGCTGACCGTCACCGGCGCCCAGAAGGGCATCATGGCCGACTCCGCGGACCACGTGGTCCTCGACGACGTGACGGTCCACCACACCACCATGGAGGGCGTGCACTTCCGCAACTCCAGCGCCTACGGCACGCTGCGCAACTCGCGCATCCACGACACCGGCCTCGGCCGGGACGGCATGGGCGAGGGCGTCTACGTCGGCACCGCCAACACCCTGACCGACCGCAGCGACCACGTGCGGATCACCGGCAACACCTTCGGCCCGAACATCGGCGGCGAGAACGTCGACCTCAAGGAGGGCACCACCGGCGGCCTGGTCTCCGGCAACACCTTCGACGGCGACGGCCTCACCGGGCGCAACTCCGACGACTCCTGGGTCGACGTGAAGGGCAACGACTACGTCATCGAGAACAACACCGGCCGGCGCACCACCGACGACGGCTACCAGACCCACAGCCTCCGGCCGGGCTGGGGCTGCGGCACCGTCTTCCGGGGCAACCGCTCCGACCTCACCGGCGCCACCGGCCCGAACCGGTACGCGATCGACGTGACCGACTACGACGCGGCGACGTGCAAGGTCACGATCGGCGCGGGCAACACCGTCACCGGGGGCCGGGGCCTGGTCAACCCCGGCGTCCCGGTGGGGTGATCGCCGGCCAATCGGTCACACGTCCCCGAGCGGCACGTTCGGGTCGGCCAGCGCCTTGGTGTCCACCACCCGCCCCGAGCGCACCAGTTCGCGGATCGGGTCGGTGACGTCCCAGACGTTGACGTTCATCCCCGCGAGCACCCGGCCGCCGGACAGCCAGAACGCGATGAACTCGCGGGTGGAAGGGTCCCCGCGGAACACCACCCGGTCGTAGCCGTCCGGCTCGACGTAGCCGACGTACTCGGCGCCGAGGTCGTACTGGTCCGTGAAGAAGTAGGGAACGCGGTCGTAGACGGCGTCCTCCTGCCCGAGCAGGGCGCGGGCGGCCGTCTGCGGCTGGTTGAGGGCGTTGGCCCAGTGCTCGACCCGGATGTGCCGCTCGAACAGCGGGTGGTACGCGTTGGCGACGTCGCCGGCCGCGTAGACGTCCGGGTCGGAGGTGCGCAGGTGCCGGTCGGTCCTGACGCCGTTGTCGATCTCCAGCCCGGCCGCCTCGGCGAGGCCGGTGGCGGGGGAGATGCCGATGCCGACCACCACCGCGTCGGCGGCCACCGTCGTGCCGTCCGCGAGCCGCACGCCGTTCACCGTGCCGCCCTCGCCGGTCAGTTCGGCCACCTTGACGCCGAAGCGCAGGTCCACGCCGTGCTCCCGGTGCAGGTCGGCGAAGACCTGGGCGACCTCCCGGCCGAGCACCCGCAGCAGCGGCAGTTCGAGCGCCTCCAGCACCGTCACCTCGGCGCCCGCCTCCCGGGCCGCGGCCGCCACCTCCAGCCCGATCCAGCCCGCGCCGATCACCGCGATCCGGGCCCCCGGCCGCAGCGCCGCCTTGATCCGGTCGCTGTCCTCGACCCGGCGCAGGTAGAGCACCCCGTCCTGGTCCGCGCCGGGCACCGGCAGCCGGCGCGGCACCGAGCCGGTGGTCAGCAGCAGTTTGGAGTACTCCACCCGGCCGTCGTCGGCGAGCGTCACGGTGTGCCCGGCCGGGTCGATCGAGGCCACCGCCGTGCCCAGGCGCAGCGTGACGTCGTGCTCCGCGTACCACTGCGGCGGGTGGACGTAGATCTTCTCCCGGGGCGTCTTCCCCAGCAGGTAGCCCTTGGACAGCGGCGGCCGCTCGTACGGGCGCTCGTGCTCGTCGCCGATCAGGACGATGCCGCCCCGGTACCCGGCCTCGCGCAGCGCCTCGGCCGCCTTCGCGCCGCCCAGGGACGCCCCGACGATGACGACCGGGCGCTGCCGCCCGCCGTCCGCTCCGGTGGTCCCGGTGTCCGTGCCCGCCATGCTCGACTCCTCGTTCTCCGGCCGTGATCGGGGTCAGCCTGCCGCCGTGCGGGTGGTCTGTCGAGACCGCGCCTGGCGCGCCGCGCCGCGCTCGCCCGTACGAGTGAATGTGACCCCCCGGGCGGGCCTCAGCCGGTCATCGCCTCCCTGACCAGTGCGGTGTCGGTGAACTGCTCGAAGCGCACGATCCGGCCGCCGCGCACGGTGAAGCGGTGGGCGATCCGGACCGCGAGCGGTTTTCCGGTGGTCTTGTGGACCGCCGTGTAGCGGCCCAGCACCACCACCGTCTCGCCGTCCACCACGTAGGTGTCGTCGTGGGCCGTCCAGTCGTCCCACTCGGCTGCCAGCCGCTCCATCACATGGGTGGTGACGCCCTTCGGGGTGCGGTAGGTGCCGGCCAGCGGGAAGCCGGCCATCTCGGTCCACTCCACGTCGTCGGCCAGGGTGGCGCGCAGCGCGGCCAGGTCACCCCGGGCGGACGCCAGGTACTGGCGGCGCACCACGTCGGCGGGGGCGGACGACTCGGCGAAGGAGGAGACGTCCCGGGGGATCTCGATCATCGTCCGCTCACCCCCAGGCCATCTCGCCCATGGCGACCTTGGTGCCGATGTCCACCGCGATCCGCAGCCCCAGCTTCGGGAAGCGCCGCTCCAGCGACTCCTTGGCGGAGGCCGCGTCCGGGGCCCGGCCGATCTCCGTCTCGAAGGCGCGCAGGTAGGCCCGGGTGTGGTCGACGGCGTTCAGGTCGGTGGGCGCGCCGGCGACCCGGTGGCCGGCCGCCACCCAGGTCGGGTGGAGCGCCTCGATGCCGTCCAGCAGGTCGATCCAGGCGGCCCGTTGGGCGGAGGTCGGGGTGTCCGCCGTCCACACGTGCAGGCCCTCGAAGAGCAGCACCCCGCCCAGCACGGCGCGGTGGTGGTGCTGCCAGAGGTAGTGCCGGTCCGGCAGGTGGAAGTCGGCGCCGCGCAGCTCGAAGCGGTGGCCCTCGAAGACCAGCTCGTCCCCGTGCAGCACCTCGGGCCGCACCAGCCGGGTGGGCAGCTCCGGGCCCAGGTGCGCCCAGGCGCGCAGCTTGGCCTCGTACGTCTCCTGGATGTGCTCGACGGTGGAGGCGGTGGCCAGGAAGCGGGCCTGCGGGAAGGCGTCCTGGACCTCCTGGGCGCCGAAGTAGAAGTCCGGGTCGCTGTGGCTGACGAAGACGGTGGTCAACCGCTTGCCGCTCGCCCCGATCCGTTCCACCAGGCGGCGCCCGTCCGAACGGGTGAACCCGGCGTCCACCAGCAGGGCGTCGTCCGGGCCGGTGACCAGGACGGAGGTCTTGTTGAGCGAGCTGTCGGGGGTGTCGACGATCTCGAAGTCGAGCGCACTCATGCGCCCACCTCGCTGTGCTCGGCGGGCGCTTCGCGCAACACGCACCGCTCGATGGTCCGCTGACTGCGTTCGCTCACGTTCGGTGTCCTTCCTCGGGCCGGGCACGCCTCGCCGTCAGCATCGGCGGTCCGCGGCCCGTCCGCATCCGGAGCCGGAACACCTACTGGCGGCTCCAGAGCGTGAGGTCGCTGCTGGTGGCCACCGCGAGGGTCCGGCCGGTCGGGGAGAATCCGGCCGCGCGGAAGGTGGACCGGTCGGAGTCGAGGACCAGCCACCAGCTCTCGCCGTGCTCGCCCTGCCACGGCCCGCGGCCGCTGGCGAGCAGCACCCGGTGGTGCGGCCACTCCGGGGCGGCCACCTCGATGTGCCAGCCGCCCTCGGCGGCCGTGTGCAGCCCGCCGCCCCACGTCCCCGCCACCGGGATGCGCACGTCCGCGACCTGGCCGAGGCCGGGGCAGGAGAGGTCCAGGCCGTCCGGGTCCTCGGCGGGCTCGTGGTCGCGGGCCAGCTTGAGGCCGGTCACCGCGTCGAACAGGCCGTGGCCGCCGTGCGAGACCGTCAGCACCAGGTCGTGCCCGCTCTCCGGGTGGACGGCGAAGCCGATGCCGAGCAGCCCGCCGACCGCGATCAGCCCCCGGCCGACCGGCCGCCACGGCTCCGGCGGCGCGGTCACCCCGGCGGCCATGATCCGGTCGCGGAGGTGCTGCTGGTGCGGGGTCAGGGCCATGCAGCCGATCATCCCACCGGGGCGTTGCCGCCGCGCCGGCCCGTCGGCGCGGCGCTCCTCCGGCGCTCCTCCGGTCCTCCTCCGGTCCTCCTCCGGCGCTCCCTCCGGTCAGTGGGCCGGACCCAGCCGCAGCACCGCCAGCGCCCCCAGCGCGGTGGCCGCGGCCAGCGGCACCCACAGCTCCCCGGAACCGCCCGCCAGCAGCGCCGTCAGCACGGCCGGGGCCGCCGCCCGGCCCACCCCCGCCGACAGCTCCCAGCGCGCCAGCGCCCGCCCCAGCAGGTGCGGCGGGGCGACGGACGCCACCAGCGCCGTGCCCGAGCCGGTGTAGAGGATCTCGCCCAGCGTGTACAGCACCGAGACCGCCGCGATGCCCACCGACCCCGGCACGCCGCCCAGCGAACCGACCGCCCAGAAGCCCAGGTACGACACCGCCAGCACCGCCCCCGAGGCGGCGAGCACGACGTGCCGCGGACGGTCCGCCAGCCGCAGCACCAGCGCCAGCTGCAGGGCGATCACCAGCACCGTGTTGCCGACGAAGATGCCCGAGGACCAGGCCGGCGAGGCGTGCAGCCGCAGCACCAGCAGCGCGGGCAGCGCCACCTCCAGCACGTCGAAGCAGAACGCGTACGGCAGGTTGGCGACGCCCAGCAGGGTGATCCGGCGCAGCGGCTCCGCCCGCTCCGGCACGTCGGCCGGCCGGTCCAGGCGCGGAGCCCGCACCCGCAGCGAGCCCACCAGGACGGCCGCGCCCAGGCAGGCCGCGCCCGTCACCCCGGCCAGCAGCCGGATCGCGCCCGCCCCGCCGCTCACCGCCAGCGTGGCCAGCAGCGCGCCCGCACCCATCCCGGCGTTGCGCAGCGACCTCCCGGCGGCCAGCGCGGCGTCCCGCAGCCGGCCCTCGGTCAGGGTGCTCACCACCGCCGCGTGGGTGGTCGGCCAGGACTGGCTGCCCACCCCGAACAGCACCGCCGCCGCCGTGAACCCCGGCAGGCCGTCCGCGAGCAGCAGCGTCAGCGCGCCCGCCGCCCGCAGCAGCAGGGTGGCGGCGGCGGGCAGCGTCCGGGCGCCGCGGTCGATCCACCGGCCGGTCAGCGGCACCACCAGCAGGCCCGCCAGCATCCCGGCCGAGAGCGCCAGCCCGGCCGCACCCGCGCCCAGGTGCAGCATGCCGACGCCGTACAGCAGCAGGAACGGCCGCAGCAGGCCGCCGCCCACCGCGTCCACCGCCAGCGCGACGGCGTACCGGGGCCCGCCGGCCGCGGTCAGCAGGCCCGGCAGCGCGGACGGGCTCCGGCGGCCCGGGCCGGCCGGCAGGGCGGGCGGCCCGCCGCGGCGGTCGGCGGCGTGGTCGTGGACGGACTTCTCCCGGATCAGGCTCATGGCCAGTACCGTCCGCCCGGGCCGGACCGCGGGGCACGCGGATTGACGCTTCCCGTCAATCCGCGGGAGCCCGGTCGACGGCGGGTGGCAGGATCCCCGGTGTGAGTTTGACCATCGACATCACGGGCCTGCCCGACGAGCGGCTGCTCTTCACGCCCTCCCCGCTCGGCGAGCTGAACGCCATGCTGCACGTGCTCGCCGAGCCCGCGCACCACCCCGCGCTGCAGGGCTGGGCCGGCTGCACCGCCACCGTGATCCCGCCCGAGCTGTCCGAGCGGCTGCTGGAGGCCGACTTCCTCTGGCGCTCCTCGCGCGCCGACTTCCTCGTGCCCGGCCTGCCCGGCGCCACCCTCGCCGAGGAGCTCGACGCCGTCGACCGGATCGACGACGAGCTGTACGTCGCCGCCGCCCTCATCACCACCTGCGGCTCCTCCCGGCTCACCCGGCGGATGGGCTCCCCGCTCACCGACCCGGAGGCCAACGAGCGGGCCCGGGAACTCGCCCTCGCCCGCGGCCCCCGGCAGGCCGCCTTCGCCGACCGGCTGCTCGCCGACCCGCCGGCCGTCCGGGGCCTGGTGCGGCGGTTGCTGGAGGACTGCCGGTCCGCGTTCTTCGCCGACGCCTGGCAGCGCGTCCTGCCCGACCTCGCCGCCGACGCCCGGCGCAAGGCCGACCTGCTCGCCCGCCGCGGCCTCGCCGAGGCGCTCGCCGACGTCTCGCCCTCCGTCTCCCTCGACCAGGGCGGGGACGGCCGGCGCCGGATCGTCATCGACAAGCTCCAGGACAACGCCACCAGCGGCACCGACGCCGGCGGCGTCACCTTCATCCCCACCGCCTTCGGCCGCCCGCACCTCCTGGTGGTGCACGCGCGCGGCTGGCGGCCCGTCCTCCAGTACCCCGTCGCCGAGGCGGGCCTGCCCGAGCCCGTCTCGCTCGCCCTCGTCCAGCAGCGCCTGGAGGCGCTCGCCCACCCCGTGCGGCTGCGCCTCGCCCGCACCATGGCCCGCGGCCCGCACACCACCGGCGAACTGGCCTCGGCCTGGCAGCTCAGCGCGCCCGAGGTGTCCCGGCACCTGGCGGTCCTGCGCAGGGCCGGGCTGCTCACCACCAGGCGGCGCGGGCGGTACATGCTCTACGAGCTGGACCTGGCGGGCAGCGCCCGGCTCGGCTCGGACTTCCTGGAGGCGGTGCTGCGGTGAGCGGAGGTGCCGCAGTGGGAGGAGGACCCGAGACGCGGGGAAGCGCCGCGGTGAGCGGGAACAGTCCGCGCACCCGGCGCGTTCGTCCGGTCATGATCGACGACGCCACTCCCGAGATCCTCCGCTACGCCGCCTTCGCCACCCGCCCCGAGGGCGGCAACCCGGCCGGCGTGGTGCTCGACGCCACCGGACTGACCGACGAGCGGATGCTCGCCGTCGCCGCCGAGGTCGGGTACTCCGAGACCGCCTTCCTGACCGCCGGCCCGACCGAAGGCACCTACCGGGTGCGGTACTTCAGCCCGCTCGCCGAGGTGCCGTTCTGCGGGCACGCGACGGTCGGCTCCGCCGTCGCCCTCGCCGAGCACACCGGCCCCGGACGGTACGTCTTCGTGACCGCGGCCGGGGACGTCCCGGTCGAGGTCGAGCGCGGGGCCGACGGGCTGCTGCGCGCCACCCTCACCAGCGTCGAGCCGAAGGTCGAGGAGGTGCCGGCGGCCGACGTGGCGCAGGCGCTCGCCCTGCTCGGCTGGTCCGCCGACGACCTCGACCCGGCCCTGCCGCCCCGCGTCGCCTACGCGGGCGCCCGGCACCTCGTCCTGCCGGTCGCCACCCGCGAGCGGCAGGCCCGGCTCGACTACGACTTCGACGGCCTCGCCGCGTACATGCGCGCCCGCGACCTGGTCACCCTGCAGCTCGCCTGGCGGGAGGCCCCCGAGGTCTTCCACGTCCGCGCCCCGTTCCCGGTCGGCGGCGTGGTCGAGGACCCGGCCACCGGCGCCGCCGCTGCCGCCTTCGGCGCGTACCTGCGGGAGCTCGGCGCGGTGACGGCCCCGGCCGTGCTGACGCTCCACCAGGGCGAGGACCTGGGCCGCCCGGGCGTCCTGCGGGTCGAGCTGCGGACGGAGGACACCCGGGTGCGGGTCTCCGGCACGGCCGTGGCGATCGGCTAGCGGTTCCGGGCCCTCAGGACGGCGGGGGCTGGAGCAGGACCTGCTCGCCCTCGCCCCGGGGCTCCTCGAACGTCCGCCCCGGCCGGTGCGGGCGGAAAACCGTTGGCACGGGCCCGCCCCGGTGGGCGAAGCTGCTCCGATGCAGCGAGCGAGCAACCGGACCGTGACGGTCGATCTCACCTACGGCGACGAGTACTTCGGGCAGCTGGGGCCCTTCGAGGTGGAGCTCGGCTGGTGGTCCTCCGTGGACGAGGTGGTCGCGCGGGCGGCGGCGTCGGCCGGGGTGCCGGTGCTGGTGGCGCGGCTGGTCGACGGGCGGAGCGAGGAGCCGGGCCACGGCGGGCGGGTGCGCTACCACGCCGAGGCGAGCGAGCGGCCGAGGGCGCTCGACCCCCGGCCCCCGGAAGCCGGGACGGCCGCGCTGCTCGGCCCCGCCGAGCGCCGCGCCGCCTGGGCCACGCCGGAAGGGCTGCGGTCGGCGCTGGGCTGGGCGGAGGCGGAACTCGCCGCCGTCGGCCGCCCGGCGGCCGGGCCCGTCCGGCAGATCCGGACCTGGAACCTCTCCGGCCTCCTCCGCCTCCCCACCGCGACCGGCGTGGACGCCTGGCTGAAGACCACGACGCCGGCGTTCAACGCCCACGAGGGCGAGGTCGTCGCGCTGCTCGGCGGCGTCGACCGCACGCTCGTCCCGACCGTCCTCGCCGCCGACCCCTCCGGTGGGCGGCTGCTGCTCGACCACGTCCCCGGCGAGGACTGCTGGAACCCCTCCGCCGGGACCGTCGCCGACGTCGTCCCCCGGCTCGTCGCCGCCCAGGCCGCGCTCGCCGGCCGTCCGGACGACCTGGCCGCACTGCGCGACCGCACCCCGCGCGCCCTGGCGGCCCAGCTGACGGCCCTGCTGGACCGGCTCGCGGAGGAGACCGACCTGACCCCCGAGGAGCTGGACCGCCTGGCCGGCTTCGCGGCCGACCTGCCCGGGCTGCTGGACCGACTCGCCGCCTGCGGCCTGCCGGAGACCCTGCTGCACGGCGACTTCCACCCCGGCAACTGGCGTTCCGACGGCGGGAGCACGGTGGTCGTCGACTACGCCGACTCCTGCCTCGGCCATCCGGCCCTGGACGGGCTGCGCCCCCGCGCCTACCTCGGCCCGGAGGCCTGGCAGCACCACGCCGCGGTCTGGGCGGAGGCCTGGCGGCGCCACGCCCCCGGCTCGGACCCGCGCCGGGCCCTCGAACTCGCCGAGCCGCTTTACCACTTGTCCTACGCGCTGCGCTACCAGGAGTTCCTGGACCACATCGAGCCGAGCGAACGCCCGTACCACGAGGGCGACCCGGCCGCCGAGCTGCGCGCCGTGCTGGCCTGCGGCCCGGTCTCCGGGCGGAGGTAGCAGGCCGGGGTGCGACGGCCGGGGTGCGACGGCCGACGCCGGCGCCCGGGCCCTCGGAACCGCCGGTGGTGCCCGTCGCGGTCGTCGCGGCGGGCACCACCGGGCGCGTTCACTCGGCGGGGGCGATCCGGTAGCCGCCGCGCGCCGAGTGGAGGCTGAGCGCCTCGACCGGGCAGAAGTCCACCGCCTCGGTCAGCCCGTCCGTCGGCTCCGCGCCGCCGTCCGCGTACTCGGCCAGCGGTGCGGCCAGCCCGTCGGAGCCGAGGACCAGCGAGTCGGGGGCGCTGAGCGCGCACATCCCGGAGCCGATGCAGCGGTCGCGGTCGACCCGGACGACCACCGGCTCGGTGTCCGCGCGGCCCGTCACCACTCCACCCGCAGGGAGTTCGGGCTGCGGGTGAGCAGGCCGCGCCGCCAGTCGATCCGGTCGACCGGGTCGGCCAGCCGCAGGGCGGGCAGCCGGCGGGCCAGCCGGTGCAGGGCGAGTTCCAGCTCCATCCGGGCCAGCCAGGCGCCCAGGCAGTGGTGCGGCCCGGCGCCGAAGGTGAGCATGGGGGCGGCGAGCGGGGAGAACAGCTCGGTGCGCAGGTCCCCGGTGAAGGCCTCCGGGTCGTGGTTGGCGGCGTTCGCGTCGGCGGCGACCACGCTGCCGGCCGGGATGACCACACCGCCGATCTCGACGTCCTCGACGGTGCGGCGCATCAGTCCGGGCATGTGCTCCTGGCGGTCGCCGAGCGGGACGGCGCGCAGCAGCTGCTCGGTCGCGGCGGCGGCGCTGGCCTCGTCGGAGGAGAGCCGCTGCCAGGCGTCGCGGCCGTCCTGGAGCAGGTAGACCAGGGCGTTGCCGAGGCTGGTCATGGTGGTCTCGTGGCCGGCCACGACCAGGCCGATGACCAGGACGACGAGCTGGCCCTCGGTGATCGAGCCGTCCTCTGCGGCGGCCGCGAGCAGCCCGCTGACCAGGTCCTCGCCGGGGGCGGCCCGGCGTTCGGCGATCACCTCGGCGCCGAAGGCGGCGAACTCGGTCATCGCGGTGACGATCGCCTCGGCGCTGTGGGCGGTGGTGGAGAGCGCGTGGTCGCTCCAGTGCGCGAGCCGCTTGCTGTCCAGGTTGTCCAGGCCCATCAGCCGGCTGATCACGGCGACGGGCAGCGGGCGGGAGTAGCCGGCGATGATGTCGGCGGGGGAGCCGTGGTCGATCAGCTCGTCGATCAGCGACTCGACCACCGAGGCCACCCAGGGCCGCCAGCGTTCGATCGCGCGCGGGGTGAAGGCCCGCTGCACGGTGCGGCGCAGCCGCTGGTGGTCGGTGCCGTCGATGTTCAGCATGCTCTGCGGGTCGTCGAGGATGTTCGGCGTGACCGTGATCGGCGGGGCGTCCGGCGCGTAGAGCGGGGCGCGGCCCAGTCGCGGGTCGGTCAGCACCTGGCGCACGTCGGCGTGCCGGCTGACCAGCCAGACCGGCGTGCCGGTGGGCAGCGCGGCGAGGCGGGGCGGGCCGGGTTCGAGTTGGCGCATGCAGTGCAGCGGGGGGAGCGGGGCGGTGCCGGCGCTGGTCGCACTGTTCTCGGTGGACATCCGTACTCCAGACTCCAGGGCGGTGGGCCGCGGGACGCGACCCGACGGGGGGTGAATCCGGGGATCGTGCGGGGGACGGGTGATGCGGCCGGCTGGCGGCTCGACACGGGCCGGGGTTCGGTCGGGCTCCTACGGGGTGTGGCGCGAAATGTGCGCGGGTGCACGGTCGGTGCGCACCCGGCGCGGTCGGTGCGCGGTCGCGCGCCGACGGGTGGGGCGGGTGTGCTGAGCGTGGTCGAGTGGACCGTCTCAGCTACGACCGTACGTGGGTGGCGGGGCGCCCGTCTGCGGCACTTCCAGCCAACGCCGGTGCTTTCCGGGCACTTCGGGGCGTGCTGACAGGCGCTCGGCTACGCCCGTGCGCCCCTGTTGGCAGGGCCGCGCCGGGCGGTCCCCGGGCGCTCGGCGGATACCCGGGCGGCACATGCCGCGGGGAGGGCCCGTGGGCCGGCGCGGCGGTGTCGGACACGCCGTCGGCAGGTCCGGTGAGCCGTATCACACCACGTCACACCGGATCGCCCGGGACGCTCCGCCGGAGACCGGCCGGGCGGGCGATACGCTTCGTGGGCAGTTCGTCTTGCAGTCGTGTTGTCGCAGGTCACGCCGGTGCAGAGCCGCACCGGCAGACGGAGGTGGAATCGGATGCCCCAGCAGGTCAAGGCAGTCATCGCGCGCGCCAAGGGCGCGCCCGTGGAGGTGACCACGATCGTGGTGCCGGACCCTGGCCCGGGCGAGGCGGTGGTCCGGATCCAGGCGTGCGGCGTCTGCCACACCGACCTCCACTACCGGGAGGGCGGCATCAACGACGAGTTCCCGTTCCTGCTCGGCCACGAGGCCGCGGGCATCGTGGAGTCGGTCGGCGAGGGCGTCACCGAGGTCGAGCCCGGTGACTTCGTGGTCCTCAACTGGCGTGCGGTGTGCGGCCAGTGCCGCGCGTGCAAGCGGGGCCGCTCGCAGTACTGCTTCAACACCCACAACGCGAAGCAGCGGATGACGCTGCTGGACGGCACCGAGCTGTCCCCGGCCCTGGGCATCGGCGCGTTCGCCGAGAAGACCCTGGTCGCGGCCGGCCAGTGCACCAAGGTGGACCCGGCGGCCGACCCGGCCGTCGCGGGCCTGCTGGGCTGCGGCGTGATGGCGGGCCTCGGCGCCGCGATCAACACCGGCAACGTGGGCCGGGGCGACTCGGTCGCGGTGATCGGCTGCGGCGGCGTCGGCGGCGCGGCCGTGATGGGCTCCCGGCTGGCGGGCGCGGCGAAGATCATCGCGGTGGACATCGACGACCGCAAGCTGGAGACCGCCCGCGGGCTGGGCGCCACCCACACCGTCAACTCCCGCACCACCGACCCGGTCGAGGCGATCCGCGAACTGACCGGCGGCAACGGCGCGGACGTGGTGGTCGAGGCGGTCGGCCGGCCGGAGACCTACAAGCAGGCCTTCTACGCCCGGGACCTGGCCGGCACCGTCGTCCTGGTCGGCGTGCCGACCCCGGAGATGACGCTGGAGCTCCCGCTGCTCGACGTCTTCGGCCGCGGCGGCGCGCTGAAGTCCTCCTGGTACGGCGACTGCCTGCCGTCGCGGGACTTCCCGATGCTGATCGACCTCTACCTCCAGGGCCGCCTGGACCTCGGCGCCTTCGTCACCGAGACCATCGGGCTCGACGCCGTGGAGCAGGCCTTCGAGCGCATGCACCAGGGCGACGTCCTGCGTTCGGTGGTGGTCCTGTGACCTCGGCCCGCATCGACCGGCTGGTGACCGCCGGGACCTTCGAGCTCGACGGCGGCAGCTGGGAGGTGGAGAACAACGTCTGGATCGTCGGGAACGACGAGGAGGCGGTGGTGATCGACGCCGCGCACGACGCCGAGGCCATCGAGGCCGCGCTCGGCGGGCGCCGGCTGCTGGCGATCGTCTCCACCCACGCGCACAACGACCACATCGACGCGGCCCCGGCGCTCGCCGACCGCACCGGTGCGCCGATCCTGCTGCACCCGGACGACCTTCCGCTGTGGAAGCTCACCCACCCCGAGCGGCTGCCGGACGGCGAACTGGCCGACGGGCAGCGGATCGAGGTGGCCGGCACCGAGCTGACCGTGCTGCACACCCCGGGGCACGCGCCGGGCGCGGTCTGCCTGTACGCGCCCGGGCTGGGCACCGTCTTCACCGGCGACACCCTGTTCCACGGGGGGCCGGGAGCCACCGGCCGGTCGTTCTCGCACTTCCCGACGATCGTCGACTCGATCCGCGAGCGGCTGCTGACGCTCCCGGCCGAGACCGTGGTGCGCACCGGTCACGGCGACCCGACCACCATCGGCGCCGAGGCCCCGGCCCTGCCGGAGTGGATCGCGCGCGGGCACTGACGCCCCGCCCGTACGCCCCCGGGGAACGGCCGTTCCCCGGGGGCCGTACCATCGCGATCATGGCCCATGACCCGCGCGACCTCGACGACTCCTTCCTCGCCTTCTGGCGGGAGCGGCACATCTCCACGCTGACCACCACCCGCCCGGACGGCACGCCGCACGTGGTGCCGGTGGGTGTGACGTACCAGCCGGAGACGGGCACCGCCCGGGTGATCACCAGCCGCACCAGTCGCAAGGCCCGCAACGTCGCCGAGGCCGGGCCCGGGGGCCAGCGGGTCGCGGTCTGCCAGGTGGACCGGGCCCGTTGGTCGACCCTGGAGGGGGTGGCGGTGGTCCGCGACGAGCCCGAGCAGGTCGCCGAGGCGGAGCGCCGCTACGCCGAGCGCTACCGGGAGCCGCGGGTCAACCCGGACCGGGTGGTCATCGAGATCACCGTCGACCGCGTGCTCGGCCGGGCCTGAGCGCGCCCGCCCGGGGATCCGGCCGGCCGCTGCCTGGTGCCGGTGTTGCCGGTGTTGCCGTACGGGCGACGGCCGCCCCCAGCACCGGAATCTCCTGAAACGGTGGTGGATTCGTCACCGTCGGTGACGTGAATGCCGTATGAAAGCTGCGAACTTGCCTCCACAACTTCTTCCATGACGGCGCGTTGATGTGATCTGATTGGCCGCGCACGGTCAAGCGGAGGCGATGGGTATCAGTACACCCGCCTCGGCGAACTCGGGGGAACGACGCCGGGGACGCGAATTCCGCGTACCCGAATGTGAGCACTCGGGAGGGGGGGATGGATCGGTGTGCGGGAGTGCCGGACGGCATCCCGCCGTTCTCCGGTCGGACACGTGGCACCGGTGGCCCGCAGGTGCGGCCGATGGTGTGACGGCCCGGCGATAGCGGCTCGTCGACGCGTGAACAGGCGTCGGAAGGCCGGGCCCTTGTGCTGCCCATTCGCCGCCGGCAGCGGAAGCCGCTGCCCTGCCGAACCCTTCAGTGGCCGGCCCCGGATTCGGGCCGCACGCATTTCCCGGCGACCCGGCACGACGACCCCGCGGGGTCGATGACCGTGTTCTCGGTTCAGAGGTTCTGATCGCGATCCAACTGCCCTGGGGCGACCGCGGCACCACGCCGTCGCGCTCCGTCATGAGGAAGGTGCATCGAGTCATGTCTTCTGCAAGAACTGCGCCACAAGAGCTGGACTGGACCCTTGAGAAGGGCAAGCCGGCCACCCTCGTCGTCCCTCGATTCGAAGGCACCGACGAGGCCTGCGCGTGGCTGAACGCGCTCCTGCCCGACATCCGCACCGCGCTTCAAAGGTACGGCGCGCTGTACCTGCGCGGGCTTCCGGTCGCCTCCGTCGAGGACTTCGCGCTCGTGCGGGACGTCCTCGTCCCGCAGCGGACGCCCTACCGGGAGAAGGCGACGCCGCGCAGCAGCTTCGGCAACGACGTCTACTCGTCCACCGATCTGCCGCCGGCCCAGTCGATCCGGATGCACAACGAGAACAGCTACACCCTCACGTTCCCCGGGCTGCTGATGTTCGCCTGCCTGATCGCCCCGGAGGAGGGCGGGGCGACGCCGGTCGCGGACTGCCGGGAGGTGCTGCGGAAACTGCCCGCCCCGCTCGTCGAGCGGATCCGCGCCAACGGCTGGACCCTGCACCGGAGTTACTCCGAGCACATCTCCGTGAGCTGGGAGAAGGCATTCGCGACCGAGCGCCGGGAGGACGTCGAGCAGTACTGCTCGGAGAACCTGATCTCCTGCCACTGGGACGACGAGGGGAATCTGAGGACCGCGCAGCGGCGGCCCGGAATCATCCGGCACCCGGCGACCGACGAGGAGGTCTGGTTCAATCACATGGCCTTCTGGAATTCCTGGTCATTGGACGAGGAACTCCGTGAGACGCTCGTGGACGAATTCGGCGCGGACGGCCTGCCGTTCGAAACCGGAGTGGCCGACGGGAAGCCCCTGACCCGGGACGAGCTCGACACCATCAACACCGCCTACGCCGAGGCGACGGTGCGTCAGACCTGGCAGCCCGGCGACGTCATGCTCGTCGACAACGTGCTCACGGCCCACGGCCGCGACCCGTTCCGGGGCGACCGCAAGATCGTCGTCGCCATGGGCAACCCGGTCGACCTCGACGAGTGCCGGCCCACCGTGCCGGCCGCGGCGGGCGACGGCGGTGCCGCGTGAGCATCACCGAGGAGCCCCTGGCCCCGGCGGCCCCGACCGTGACGGTCGACCCGATCGCCCGGTTCCGGCAGGCCGTCGCGTCCACCCCGGACCGGCTGGCCGTACGCGGAACCGACCGCACCCTGACCTTCGCCGAACTCGACCACGACGTACGCCGGTTGGCCGCACAGCTGGCCGAGCGCGGCCTCGGGCGCGGCGCCCGGGTGGGCGTCAGCATGCACCGCGGCGCGGACCTCGTCGTCGCCCTGCTCGCCGTGTGGCACGTCGGCGCCGCCTACGTGCCGCTGGACCCCGCCTACCCGCAGGACCGCCTCGCCCACATGGTGGCCGGCGCCGACCTGCGGACCGTCCTGGCGGAGCCCGGCAACGGGCCGACGTGGCCCACCGGCGTCGACGTCATCACCCTCGCCGACGCCCTCGCCGCGCCGACCGCGGCCCCGGACGCGCCGGCGGCGGAGACCTCCCCGGCGGACCCGGCGTACGTGATCTACACCTCCGGCTCGACCGGAACGCCGAAGGGCGTGGAGGCCACCCGGGGCGGCGTGGCCGCGCTCGCCGCCGACCTCGAAGCGGCGGGCTTCTACGCCGACCGGCCGCGCACGGTGGCCTGGAACGCGAGCATCTCCTTCGACGCCTCCGTCCAGCAGTGGGCCCGGATCTGCCGGGGCGACAGCATCGTGGTGATCGGCGAGAACGAGCGCACCGACCCGGCCGTGCTGCGCGCCCTGCTCGACGAGCACGCCGTCGACGACCTGGACCTGACGCCCTCGCACTGGGAGGTGCTGCGCGAGGCCCTCCTCGCCCCCACCGCCGACGGCCGCGTCCTGCGGCTGTTCATGGGCGGCGAGCCGGTACCGGCGGAGGTCTGGCGCGAGCTGGGCGAAGCCCGCGACGCCGGGACGGTCGAGGCGATCAACCTGTACGGCCCCACCGAGTGCACGGTGGACGCCACCGCGGCCTGGATCACCGGCGCGGGCCCGCACATCGGCCGCGCGCTGCCCGGGTTCACCGCCCACGTGCTCGACGAAGGGCTGCGCCCCGCGGCCGCCGGCGAACCTGGCGAGCTCTACCTGGCCGGGCCCTCCGTGACCATCGGCTACGTCGGCCGGCCCGCGCTGACCGCTCAGCGCTTCGTCGCCGACCCGGCCGGTACCGGCCGCCGGATGTACCGCACCGGCGACCGGGTGCGGCTGCGCCCCGACGGCACCATCGACTACCTGGGCCGGGTCGACCGGCAGATCAAGATCCGCGGCTACCGGGTGGAACTCGGCGAGATCGAGGCGGCGCTCGCCGCGCACCCGGAGGTCAGGACCGCCGCCGTCGTCCTGCACGCCACCGAGACCGCCGGCGACCAACTGGTCGGCTACGTCGTCCCGGAGGGCGAGAGCGCCCCGCGCGCCCGGGAACTCCAGGAGCACCTCGGCGGCGTGCTGCCGTCGTTCATGGTCCCCTCGGCGTTCGTCACGCTCGACGCCATGCCGCTGAGCGTGAACGGCAAGGTGGACCACCGGGCCCTGCCCGCCGTGGACGAGGCCCTGTGGGCCGACGGCGAACAGGAGCCGGGGGACGAGCCGCAGGGCGAGTTCGAGACCCTGATCGCCGGCGTGTGGGCCGAGGTGCTCGGCCGCCAGCGGATCAGCCCCACCGACAACTTCTTCTCGCTGGGCG
The DNA here is from genome assembly GCF_043198905.1 of Kitasatospora sp. NPDC048715. Taxonomy (NCBI): domain Bacteria; kingdom Bacillati; phylum Actinomycetota; class Actinomycetes; order Kitasatosporales; family Streptomycetaceae; genus Kitasatospora; species Kitasatospora sp. NPDC048715. The sequence goes on from NZ_JBICVH010000029.1 coordinate 122,488, forward strand.
GCCATTCGCTCATCGCGCTGCGCGTCATCGGCCGGCTGAAGAAGCAGTTCGGCATCACCGTGTCCACGAAGGAGGTCTACCGGCACCCCGAACTGCGGTCGCTGGCGGAGTTCGTGGCGTCCCGTCGGACGGAGGGCAAGTGAACACCGCACAGGACACCACCGTCATCAGCATCCGGCGCCCCAAGGACGCCGCCCTGACGCTGATCTGCCTGGGCTTCTGCGGGGGCGGCACGGCCTCCTACCACCTGTGGGGCGACGCCGTGCCGGACGACATCGCCCTGTCGGCGATCTGCTACCCGGGCCGGGAGGGCAGGTTCCTGGAGGACTTCGCCACCGACTGGGAGGAACTGGCCCAGGACGCCACCGCGGCGGTGCTGTCCGCCGTCGACGGCCCCTACGTGCTCTTCGGGCACAGCATGGGCGGCTGGATGGCGTTCGACGTCGCCGCGCGGATCGAGAGCGGCGGCGGGCCGCTGCCGCGGAACCTGGTCGTCTCCTCGGCCAACGCGCCGGCCCGCGGGCTCACGCCCCGGGACATGTTCCCGTCCCAGCAGGACGACGACGACGGTCTGCTGCTCTGGATGAAGACCCACGGCCTGATGCCGGCACACGTCCTGGAGGACCCCGAACTCCAGGAGATGAGCGTCGAGCTGATGCGCGCCGACATCCGGGTCCGGGACACCTTCCGGTACACCGAGGGCGCCACCGTCAGCATGCCGGTGCAGATGCTGTCGGGCGCCGACGACGACGTCATCGAGGCGAACGCGGGCGAGCAGTGGCGCACGCTGGCGCTGGGCGAGTACCGCCACGACGTCCTCCCCGGCGGCCACTTCTACACCCCGGAGGTCTGGCGGACCCTGCCCTCCAGGATCGCCGCCCTCGATCCCCGCGAGAGGAGCCGACGATGAGAACGGACGCCACGCTGGACGTGATCGTCAGCGGCACCGAGTCGGACTCGCACACCTGGAACCTGGTCTTCCTCCAGCTCCAGCTGGAGGACTGGGGACACCGGGTGCAGAACCTCGGCCCGTGCCTGCCGGGCGGGGAACTGGCGGCGGAGTGCCGGCGCGGCGCCCCCGACCTCATCGTGCTCAGCAGCGTCAACGGCCACGGCGAGAGCGACGGACTGTCCGCCGTCGCGGCGCTGCGCGCCGACCCGGAGCTCGCCGACACACCGATCGTCATCGGCGGGAAGCTCGGCACCGGCAAGCAGCTGCGGGCCGGTGCGGGCGGGGCCGCCGGCGGCGGGATGACGCGCCGCCTGCTGTCCGCGGGATTCTCCGCGGTCTTCCACGAGTCGTCCGGACTACCGGAGTTCGAGAGGTACGTCGCCGCCCTCAGCGCCGAGAAGGCGAGGCGGGCCGGCCGCGTCCTGGAGGAGCTCCGCGCCGCCCCGACCCCATGAACGACGGGCCGGTCAACGCGTTCGCGGACTTCGTCGGACGGTCGCACGAACAGGGCAACCTGGTGGTGCAGCCCCGGATGGGCTTCGGCGACCCGCGGGCCATGCGGGACGGGCTGATCGCCGTCAAGGGGGCCAACGCCACCACGGTCGGCACGATCACCCTGGACAGCTACACCCGGCTCGGCAAGCTCGCCGACGCCCGGCGGGCCGTCGACGAGGGCGGCGACCTCAACGGCTACCCGATCAGGACCCACCCCCCGGACACCAACCGGGGGGTGCTGGACGGCGTGCGCGAGCGCGACTTCCCGGTCCAGGTGCGGCACGGGTCGGCGAGCCCCTACGGCATCATCGCGGCCTCGCTGGAAGCGGGGCTCGACACCACCGAAGGCGGCCCGGTCTCCTACTGCCTGCCGTACGGGCGCCTCCCGCTGCGCCAGGCGGTGCGGAACTGGGAACGGTCCTGCGAGCTGATGGTCAGGGCCCGTGACCACGGCATCGAACCGCACGTCGAGACCTTCGGCGGCTGCATGCTCGGCCAGCTCTGCCCGCCCAGCCTGCTGGTGGCGATCAGCCTCCTGGAAGGCGTGTTCTTCCGCCGGCACGGGCTGCGCAGCATCTCGCTGAGCTACGCCCAGCAGACCAACGCCGAGCAGGACCGGGAGGCGGTGCTGGCCCTGCGCCGGCTCGCCGGTGCGCTGCTGCCGGACGTCGACTGGCACATCGTGATCTACAACTACATGGGGGTCTACCCCAGCACCCGCTCGGGCGCCCTGCTGCTGCTGGAGCAGGCCGCCGAACTGGCCGTCCGCACCGGAGCGGAACGGCTCATCGTCAAGACGGCGGCCGAGGCGCACCGGATCCCGACGGTCCGGGAGAACGTCGAGGCGCTGGAGATCGCGGCGCTGGCCGCCCAGAACGCGGGCGGATCGGCGCCGCCGGACACCGGCGCGGACAGCGAGGTCCTGGCGGAGGCGACCGCGCTCGTGGAGACCGTCCTCGGCCTCAACACGGACGTGGGCGCCGCCCTGGTCGAGGCGTTCAACCGGGGGCTGCTGGACGTCCCGTACTGCCTGCACCCGGACAACGCCGGGCGGGCCAGGAGCTACATCGACTCCGACGGGCGGCTGCGCTGGTCGCACACCGGCTCCCTGCCCGTACGGCCGAACGGGCGCTCCACCGGCAACCGCTCGATGAGCGCGGCGGACCTGCTCCGGGCCCTGTCCCACGTCGCGCGGTCGTTCGACGAGCGCGCCGCCACCACGCTGGACCGGCTGCCCGGGATCCCCAGCTGAACCCCCTGCCAGAACCGCAGGACCAGAGAACCGAAGGAAGAGACCCCTTGACCAGCGAGTTCGAGTCTGCACGGCCCGGTGCACTGCCGGACCACCTCAAGAACCCCGTGACCCGGTCCGTGCTGCGGATCCAGAACCAGATCGTCCAGGCGGGCCGCGAACTACTCCTCGGCGAGGGGTTCGTGGAGCTGCTGCCGCCGGTCATCGGACCGGTGACGGACCCGGGCGGCCGTGGTGCCAAGCAGGTGGACGTCGACTTCTACGGCCACCGCTACAAGCTGATGACCAGCGCGATCCTCTACAAGCAGGCGTCGCTGCTCGCCTTCGACAAGGTGTTCTACGTCGCGCCGAACGTCCGGCTCGAACCGCTGGAGACCGCGAACATCGGCCGCCACCTGGCGGAGTTCCACCAGTTCGACGTGGAGATCGCCGGCGCCACGCAGGAGGACGCGATGGGCGTGGCACAGTCCATCGTGACCGCGGCGATCGAGCGCGTGGTGCGGACGATGGGCGCCGAGCTGGACCTCCTGGGCCGCGACGCGGACGCCTTCACCCCGCTGCTCACCCGCGACGCCCCGTTCGAGCGGATCAGCCACGGCGACGCGATGGCCGAGCTCGCCCGGCTGGGCCACGAGCAGAACCACGACGCCGAGATCGACTGGCAGGGGGAGGGCCTGCTCTCGCACAAGTCGGACTCGCCGTTCTTCATCATCGACTACCCCAAGGGCTCGCGCGGCTTCTACGACCGCGAGGACCCGCGGCGCCCGGAGGTCCTGCGCAACTTCGACCTCATCGCCCCCGAGGGCTTCGGCGAGCTGATCAGCGGCAGCGAGCGGGAGTTCGACTACGCGCGGATCATCGCCCGGATGCGGGAGAGCGGCGAGAACCCGGCCAAGTACGAGTGGTACCTGAAGATGGTCCGCGACGGGATCCCGGGCAGCGCCGGCTTCGGGATCGGCATCGAGCGGCTCACCCGCTACGTGGCCGGGCTGGACGCCGTCTGGCAGGCCACCCCGTTCCCGAAGATCCCCGGGGTGGTCTCGCCGTGAGCGGGGTGCTCAGCGCCCCGGGCTTCCCGGAGGCCGCGATCCGGTCGCGGGCCAGGGAGGGCGCCGCCGGGGCGTTCCCGCCGATGGACGGCTACGGCCTGACGCTGTTCGGCGCCGGCGGCACGGGCGGCGTCCCGCAGCCGGCGGCGCCCCACGGCGCGGACGTGCTGGACGCGATGCGCCTGGTCCCGCCGGTCTTCATGCCCCAGCGGCTGGAGAAGCTCACCGACCTGGCCCGCGAGCCGCTCTACGGCGACGTCGAACTCGCCACCGACATCGGCGGGTTCCGGTCGTCGCTGCCGGTGTACGTCTCGGCCTTCGGCTCCACCCAGGTGGCCTCCTCCGGGCTGGGCCTGGCGGCCAGCCGCCAGGCCGGACGCCTGGGCATCCCGCTGGTCATCGGCGAGAACGTGGTGCCGACCAACGGCTTCGCCGACGGCCCCGCCGGCAGCCTCGGGGACCGGTCCACCGGCAGCCCCGAGGGCCGGTCCGCCGACACCGCCGACACCGGCGACAGCATGCTCGCCCGACTGCGCGCCTACGAGCAGGAACTCCCCGAGGGCATGGGCGGGCTGGCGTTCCAGCAGAGCACCGAGGACGCCGACGCCGAGGTGTGGAACCAGATCTACAGCGCCCCGGCCGCGAAGGCCCTGCTGGAGTCCGGCCGGCTGGCGTTCGAGCTGAAGGTGGGACAGGGCGCCAAGCCCGGCCTCGGCGGGATGACGGTGCTGAAACGCTCCGTGGCCGACCAGCTGGCCGACCGGTACAGCACCGACGAGAACGTCTTCGGCGGCGGGCACGACCGGGTGCTGCGGTCCAGCAGCCCGGGCACGTTCACCGCGGAGATCCTGCGTCAGCAGATCCGGTTCATGCGCAACAACTACCCGCGCGCGCGGATCTGGGTGAAACTCCCGCCCGGGCGCGACATCCGCGAGGCGGCGGCCGTGGCCCGGGAGAGCGGCGCGGACTCGGTGACCGTGGACGGCGCCGAGGGCGGCAGCGGCTGGGCGCCCAGCAGCTTCCTCGACCAGGTCGGTCTGCCGCTGGGCGAGTGCCTGCGCCGGCTGGAGCCGCGCTCCTCCTCCTCCTCCTCCTCCGACTGCCTGCTGGTCTCGGGCCGGATGTGGGAGGGCGCCAGGGCCGTCAAGGCCCTGGCCCTGGGTGCCCGCGCCGTCGGACTGGGCCGGGCGGCCCTGCTCGCGGCGGACGAGGACCCGCAGGACGGAATCGCCCGGCTGGTCTCCTGCCTGGCCTTCGAACTGCGGCTGCTGATCAGCGCGCTGGGCAAGTACACGCCCGCCGCACTGGGCCCGGAGGACGTCTGGCTCCCGGGAACGGTCGGCCCGCACCTCCACCCGTAGCACGCCGGACCCCGCCCCACCGGGGCCCGGTCCATTTCCCTGCCACGAACATCCACCCCGCGAAGAAGGAGCACCGCTGTGACGAATCCGTTCGAGGACGCCGACGGCCGCTACGTGGTCCTGGTCAACGACCAGAACCAGCACTCCCTGTGGCCGAACGCGATCGAGGTCCCGGCCGGCTGGGCCACGGCCTTCGGCGAGAACGACCGCCAGGCCTGCCTGGAGTACATCGAGCAGAACTGGACCGACCTGGCGCCGCGCCCGACCGCGGTCGGCTGACCCGCGGACCCGATTCCCTTTTTCCCATTCCTTTCGCACACCCGCGTACGGCCCCGGCCAGGTGACGAAGCACCCGGCCGGGGCGTCCGGTCACGCACATCGATCACCGCCGGATAGGCACCAGAGGGAGATGTCATGGCTCAGCAGAAGGAACCGACGGTCGGGCAGAAGGTCATGGCCGAGGACGGCCGCGGTCCCGGATCGGTGCAGGAGGAGATCCTGTGCGGCCTTTTCGCTGAGGTCCTCGATGTGCCGTCGGTGGGGATCGACGACAACTTCTTCGCGCTGGGCGGTCACTCCGTACTCGCGACCCGGCTGATCAGTCGCATCCGCGGCACGCTCGGCGCGGAGCTCGGCATCCGTGAACTGTTCCGGAACCCGACCGTCGCCAAGGTGGCGGAGAAGCTGAAGGACGGTGGCCCGGCGCGTCCGGCGCTGGTGGCGGGCGTGCGGCCGGAGGTGCTGCCGCTGTCGTTCGCGCAGCAGCGGCTGTGGTTCCTCGACCAGTTGGAGGGAGCGTCGGCGGCCTACAACAGTCCGTTCGCGTTCCGGCTGCACGGTGCGGTGGACGTGGAGGCTCTGCGGGCGGCGATCGGTGACGTGGTCGGCCGGCACGAGGCCCTGCGCACGGTCTACCCGGCGGTCGATGGTCAGCCCCGCCAGCTGGTGCTGCCCGCCGGCGACGTCGAGGTGCCGTTCCGGGTCGAGTCGAGCACGGCGGAGGAGGTGGCGGAACGGATCTCGGCCGAGGCGTTCGCCGCCTTCGACCTCTCGACCGAACTTCCTTTGCGGGTGGCGCTGTTCACCCTCGGCGAGGGCGAGGGCGAGTCCGTGTTGGTGCTGACCTTGCACCACATCGCGAGTGACGGTTGGTCGATGAGGCCGTTGTGGGAGGGGGTGGCGTCGGCCTATCGGGCGCGGTTGGCGGGTCTGGCGCCGGAATGGGAGCCGTTGGCCGTTCAGTACGCGGACTACTCGCTGTGGCAGCAGGAGCTGCTGGGCGGGGTGGTGGACCAGCAGTTGGCGTACTGGTCGGAGGCGCTGCGGGATTCGCCGCAGGAGGTGGCGTTGCCGTTGGACCGGCCTCGGACGGGGGTGGTGACGCGTGCGGGTGGTCGGGTGGAGTTCGGGCTGGATGCCGAACTGCATGCCGAGCTGGAGGGGTTGGCGCGTCGGCACGGGGTGACGCTGTTCATGGTGCTGCATGCGGCGTTGGCGGCCCTGTTGTCGCGTCTGGGTGCGGGGACGGATGTTCCGATCGGGACGGTGGTGGCGGGGCGTTCGGACCAGGCGTTGGACGAGCTGGTCGGGTTCTTCGTGAACACGCTGGTGCTGCGGACGGATGTGTCGGGTGAGCCGACCTTCGGCGAGTTGTTGGGCCGGGTCCGTGACACGGATCTGGCGGCGTTCACCAACCAGGACGTGCCGTTCGAGCGGCTGGTGGAGGAGCTGAACCCGGTCCGTTCGGCCTCCGTGCATCCGCTGTTCCAGGTGATGCTGGTCCTGCAGAACAACAGCGAGGGGGTGCTTCAGCTCCCGGGCGTCACGCTGGAAGCGGAGACCTTCGCCGATGCCCCGGCCAGGTTCGACCTCAACCTGATCTTCTCCGAAGGCCGCGACGCCGCCAACAACCCCGCCGGCATACGGGCCGAACTCCTCTACGCCGCCCAGCTCTTCGACCAAGGAACCGTCGCCACGCTGGCTGAGCGCCTGCGCCTGGTGCTGGCCGCGATGGTTGCGGATCCGGAGCGGTTGGTCGGGTCGGTGGATGTGCTGGTGGGTGGTGAGCGTGAGCTGATCGTGTCGGGGTGGGGTGGTGGGTCGGG